>CALIZL010000049.1 GCA_938028745.1 uncultured Prevotella sp. | reverse complement strand
TCCATGATGCAAAAGTAATAAAAATAATTTGTCCCCACTAATTTTCCGCTGAGCCAGTACTAGGTTATCTAGAAATACTAGGTTATCTTGCCGTACTAGCCTATCTAGAAGTACTAGGTTATCTAGTTCTCCTAGCCACTACTAGCCTTGCTTGTTCATCAGTAGGTGCAGCCATTTTTCACTTTTTCACCCTTTCACCTTTAAAGGGCGCGAGCCATCTTTTCACCTTTTCACCCTTTCACTTTTAAAGGGCGTAAGCCATCTTTTCACCCTTTCACCCTTTCAATTTTTCACCTTTTCACCCTCTCACCTTTTCACCTTTAAACGTCTTTTCAGCATATAAAAAGAGCGCCCCCACCCGAAGGCGAGAGCGCTCCATTCACAAAAATATAGATAAAAAATCTTGAGTGGGGATGTTTTAGTCCTTGTCTTATAAGTGCAACAAGCTACGCTCGTGCATGGGAAACAAGCTTAGATAATGCCCCTAATCCTATCATCAAACGCCGAAAGAGCGGCCTTTGCACCTTCGCCCATAGCAATAACAATCTGCTTATAAGGCACGTTGGTGCAGTCTCCAGCAGCGTAAACGCCAGGAATATTGGTGCGGCAAGTGGCATCAACCACAATCTCGCGCCTTTCGTTTAGCGGCAGCGCATCGCGGAAATGCTCGGTGTTGGCAGCCAAACCAATCTGTACAAACACCCCATCGAGGGCTATTTCGCGTTCCTCTTCGTTGGTACGGTCCTTCACACGAATGGCAGTAACGTGGTTACCATCGCCTATGACGCGCGTTGTTTGCGACGATTTGAATATCTCGATGTTGCTCATAGAGGCCGCTTTGTCTTGCAGAACCGTGTCGGCGCGCAAGGTATCGGCAAATTCAAGTACCGTTACGTGGTTACAGATTCCTGCAAGGTCGATAGCTGCTTCAATGCCCGAATTACCACCACCAACTACGGCCACGTTCTTACCTTTGTAGAAAGGCCCATCGCAGTGAGGGCAGAAGTGGACGCCCTTACCCATGTATTTAGCCTCATCGTCTACGTTAAGACGTCGCCAGCTTGCGCCGGTAGCAACAACAACGGCAGGTGCAACAAACACTTCTCCACCCTTAGCATACACGCGTTTGGGCGATTGCGAGAAGTCTACACGTTCCAATTTGCGGTTCTCGAATATCTCTATGGGGTAGTGTCCGATGTGCGAACGCAAGTCGTCTGCAAGCTGTGCACCCGTAGTTTGGGGCACCGACACCAAGTTTTCGATGCCAACAGTGTCTTTAACCTGACCACCTATGCGACCAGCTACCACGGCAACCTTCAATCCTTTGCGTGCCGAATAGATGGCGGCAGCGGAACCAGCAGGTCCTCCGCCTATAACAACGAGGTCGAATTGGCGTTCAACGGGTTCGGCATTGCTGTCGTCTTCGCTGCCAAACATGTCTTCAAGCTTGCCAAGAAGTTCGCCTAGGTCACCGCGACCGATGTGCAAAAGCTCGCCATTGGCATAAACAGCAGGTACAGCCTGTATGTTTAATCGTGCAACTTCATCTTGGAAGAGGGCTCCGTCAATCATTTCGCTGCTTATCCTGCTGTTGGCCAATGCCACGATGTTGAGTGCTTGCACCACGTCGGGACAGTTTGTACACGTCAACGACACGTATGTTTGTAGCTTAATCTCTCCCCCTTTGAGGTTTGCAATTCTTCTGCTGATAGCCTCGTCGGGCAGGTTTTTTCCTTTACCATCGGCATTGAGAACGGCCAAGAGTAGCGATGTAAACTCGTGTCCGTTGGGAATACCGCGGAAGGTTATGCCCACTGGTTGGCCGCCTTTAAGCAGCGAGAACGACAGTTGGGCGTCGTTGGTGTCGGTGAAATTGGCCGACAAGTGTGCCGAAGTAGACACAAAATCGTTTACGAATGCTTTCAGTTCGGCCGATTCGGCGCGCGAAACGTCGGTGCGAACATCAAGAACATAGTCGTTTTCTAAGTCAGCGAACACGTCGCTAACTTGTTTGAGTATCGAGGTATCGAGCATAGTGTTGGTTTCTTTAAGGAGTATTTATATGCTTAAAACACTTGGAACAGGCGCACTAGAAGAGGGGGAATAAGTGCTTTTAATCCCCTTATTTCCATCATCTAGACTTCTAGTTATCCCAGATATCAAATCGATTTCTAGCAATTTCTAGGGCGTTCCTAATGCGTTGATATTTTTTATAACTCTACTAAAATGATAAATTGTGCTGGGTCTGTTATTCTAATAAGTTGCCCCATTCCCCACCTAACTGGGAGAGATGGGGCAACTGGGAAATATATAGGCATGTTCTAAAACTTCCACGCTAAGGTTCAATCATTGTTCCTTGTTTTTATAACCTGCCTGTAAGGATTTGACTGCAATCGCCAAATGCCTAAATGCGTGGCTCTAAATTAGATTTTGCCAACGAGGTCGATGCTGGGTTTCAGCGTTTCTGCGCCTTGTTTCCACTTTGCGGGGCAAACTTCGCCAGGGTGAGATGCCACGAACTGAGCAGCAGCAACCTTGCGAACAAGCTCTTCGGCGTTACGACCTACGCTGTTGTCTTGAATTTCGGCAATCTTGATTTTGCCTTCGGGGTCAACAACGAACGTGCCGCGATAAGCCATGCCCTCTTCTTCGATGAATACGCCAAAGCCCTTAGCCAGCACGCCGAGTGGGTCGGCCAACATCGTGTAGTTAATCTTCTTGATGCTGTCAGAAGCGTCGTGCCAAGCCTTGTGAACAAAGTGCGTGTCGCAGCTAACCGAGTAAACCTCAACACCCATCTTCTTCAGCTCTTCGTACTTCTCTGCCAAGTCAACCAACTCGGTGGGGCAAACGAAGGTAAAGTCTGCTGGATAGAAGAAGAAAATGGCCCATTTGCCCTTTACGTCTTCGCTAGATACGGTTTTGAACTCGCCATTTTGATAAGCTTGCACCTTAAATTCGGGCAGCAATGAATTGATGATTGATTGCATAATGTGTTTTAATTATTTTTGTCGTCGGTGCCGTTGTTGGCGCGTTCTTGTTAAAAGCCGCGCCCCAACGACGTCCGACAAGCGTTCTATGATTTTGTTTTAACTGTTGTTTTGGAAATCTATTTCACGATCATTGCGTGGAATGTAAGCCTTACTTCAAAAGACCTTCAACAACTTTCCAGTCGATGATGTCCCACAAAGCGGCCAAGTGGTCCACACGGCGGTTTTGGTAATCCAAGTAGTAAGCGTGCTCCCAAACGTCTATGCCCAACAATGGGTTGTTGCCTTGGCGTAGGGGATTGCCTGCGTTAGCCTCCTTGGTGATAACCAATTTGCCGTCTTTATCTTGCGATAGCCATGCCCAACCCGAACCGAAGAGCGTTGCAGCTGCTTGCGTGAACTCCTTCTTAAAGTTCTCAACGCTACCGAAGTCGCGCACCAAAGCCTCTGCAATCTTGCCAGTAGGCTCGTTACCCTTAACAGGCGACTTAAACTGCAAGAAGTAATAGGTGTGGTTAAGCGTCTGTCCTGCATTGTTGAAGATAGGCCCGTCGGGAGCAGTCTTCACGATTTCTTCAACGCTCTTGCCCTCGAACTCAGTGCCTTGGATAAGCGTATTCAGGGTGTTAACGTAGTTCTGAAGGTGCTTTCCGTAATGGAAATTTATCGTTTGTTCGCTGATAACAGGCTCCAACGCATTGGCTGCGTATGGAAGAGTTGGCATTGTTATATTCATAATTGCTAAAAATAAGTTGGTTAAAAACATTTGTTCGTTATTTTATTACGACTGCAAAGTTATTAACAATATTGGCTGTCACAAACAGATAATATCTATCGTGCAATAGGTTCACTCTATTCGTTGCTGTCTTCTGCATCGTCGGATGCTTCATGCAGCCGTGTTTCAAGGGCATTCGGATCCTCGTCTTTACCGCCAAGGTTCAGCGTATCTTTTAGTTTCTGATACATGAACGATAGCGTTAGCAGCAGTACGCCAAGGATAATGAACACCACGATGCGGCCAACGGCAGGCATGCGCCATACATCGTAGAGGGCCAACTTGGCAATAATTACGCCAAAAGTGCAGATGCTTAACCAGCGCATGGTTTTGTTTGGCAGGCGCATGCCTAAGGACATTTGCAACGTTCCCACAGCAGCCAGCGACAAAGAGAAGGCTGCACTGAACTGTTCTACCCCCATCTGCATCAGCAAGGCGCGCACCATGCTCACCCAAAGCAAGGTAGCCGACAGGTTAAGAAACACGGTAAAGCGCGTGTGGGGGCGTTCGGCATGCTTGTAATAGCTTCTACTCGAATGCACATAAAGCCCTATGGCGCAAGCAATGCCCAACCATTGCATGCCAATGGCGGGCATGGGCTTGGTATATTCGCCGTAGTAGAACACGTCGCCTGCAATAAGGAACATTGCCAAGAACATGTAAATGGCGTACAACCAACCATACTTGCTGGCCGGATAACGGCGACCGAAACCCACGGCAATGGCAAATAGCGTGGCTATACGCAACCAAGTAACTGCGGCATTGTAGGTGGGCGAAGGGATAAACAAATCCATTTCGGTGCTGAGACAGGCGTAGATGGTTATAATGCCTACCCCATACACGATGTGATTCCAAGGCACGTAAAGGTCATAGAGTTTCTCTTTGTTGCGGTCCATTATGCGCGCGAAGGCCAAGAAACAAAGACCACGGAAGATTGTAGACATGAAATGGGAGTTGAACACGAGTGTGGAAACCTTTGGCGTACCAGCAAAGAGCAATTCATGCCCTTCGCCTAGTATGGTGACGAACAACACAACGATGGCCGCAACGCCGTAAACACCCATGTCGAGTCGGCAATAGAGCCAAAGCAACAGCACCATTTCGGCCGACAGACAGACGGTGAGCACCGCGCCAGAGAAGAACAAAGGCAGCGAAACCGAGAGGTAAGCCAAGCCCAAGCCCAGCATTATGGCCTGTGTTAAGTCGTTGCTCTGCTCCTTATATCTTAGCCATAGATGCAAGCCCACGTAGGTTGCACCCATCGTAAGGGCCGTAAAACCATTCTCATAATATTCGTCGTCGCCCAGCATGGCAACCAACAAGATGGTGAACATGCTGCTAAAAACCATCGTTGCAATGTGGAAACCCGTAAATATTGGTACCATTCCGCGCCGCAAAAGTGTAAAGCAGCTTGCCGTAGAGATAAGCCAGAACAGGCCATAGAACAAGAGATGAACGCCATAAGGCAACTCAACAAGGTCTTTACCGATTAAGAATAAGGCCAAATATGTGGCGGCAGCGCTTATCAAAGGCAACTCGTTCCAACGCGTTCCCCACGAAAGGTAGAGGCTGCCCAGACCTAAAATAACCATATATACGTATAAGAAAAGGAAGTTGGGCGTACCCGTTGCGGTGAGGAATGGTGCGAGAAAACCGCCCACTATGGCCGTTACGGCCAATTCGCGACGTTCATAATGCCGAGCCGTCCAAGCCATAAACAGCGTTACAACCACCATGATGCCGAAGGCAACCGACTGCGAGAAGAGCTGATAATAGTGGAAAGCGATGGCCGTAGTGACGTAATAAACGGCGCATCCGCCACCAGCCAACAGCGAACTGAACGCACGATAACGCTCGCCCAACCGCCAAGCAATGCCCAAAAGCAATGTACCAACGCCAAAACCAAGGGCTGTGCGCATGGTGTGGCCTATCCAATTCTGGTCGATGGCATACTTAACGAAGAAAGCAATACCCAGCACAAAAACCAAGATACCTATCTTGCCGAAGAGGTTTTCGCCGATAAACTTCTCGTAGTTAAAGCCTTCGTCTTCTTCGTCGTCTGTACCCTTTGCGGGGTCATTTGTTCCGTTTCCATTGGTTGCAGCATGCGTATGCTTAGACTCCAAATACGCGTTACCGGCCAAAACAGGCTCTTGCACGGGCTGTTCTTGCACTTGTTCCACCGCGTTTTGCGCTTGCGCGGTTTCGTCTTGCGCAAAGGCGGCCACTGGCACATGCAGCTGCGGCTGCTCTTGGGGCAGGTTGTCAACCTCCTCTTCGGTGTCGTTGGCTTGCGGTTCGTTGTTGTTGTCTTGCTGTTCGTTGTTGTTGTCTTGCTGTTCGTTGTTGTTGTCTTGCTGTTCGGCATCGTTATCTTGCACAACGGCATCTGCTTTCGATGCCTCAACTTGGCCAATAGCCGGGGTTTCTGCCTGGTGCAGGCTGTTGCCTGTGCTTTGCAGTTCGTCTTCTGCCTGTTGTGGCTCGCCCTCTGGCGTGTTCGTTGGCGTATCTTTGCCCCCAATAGGCACCTCTATTGTGGCAACAGGTGTGGCCACTCGTTGCTGTTCGCTCACCATTGTAACCTCTGCGACAGCACCCTCCACGTCTTCCATCTGGGTGTCTTCGCCTGTTGGTTGGTGGGTATGCGTAGTCAAAGGGCTGCTACCTTCTGCTTGCGATGGCGTTTCCATCCTGTCCTTGTGTTCCTCGGCATCATCGGCTGCACGGGTTGCAACACCTTGTTGCAATCGTTTCGCAATCTCTTCCCTAAGTTGGTTCAACGATTCGGTTGTGCTTTCAAGCCGCTTTTGCATCGTCTTCAACTGAAAGAATAGCTCCCCGAATTTGCCACCCAGACTCAACCGCACGGCAATTATCATAGCAACAAAGGATAATGCCAGCGAAAAAATGAACATTTCTATTCCGTCGTACATAAATATAAAGTGGGTTTAGTTATTTAATAAGGTGTAATACGTAGCAAAGTTATACAAAATATTGATAGGTTGGTGTAGAAAATTGTAAAAAATGATGTTTAATTTTCAAGCGAAACGCAACGCCGCTTACTGGCAAAGACAATCTAAGTGTGCCCGCTGCCCACACGCTTACTGCCTGTTTGGAACAGAGAAAAGGCTGCAATCATGCTGCGAATGGCATAACTTCGCAACAACAAGTAGCCCATTCTCGCCTGCTGTTTAGCAGCAAAAGCCCCTCTAATGGATTTAAGCAGCAGGGCTATGGGCATATTTTTGTGGTGAAAGAGCTATTGGGTAGTTGTTTGTTGTTGCTGTAACTGAAAGTTATTTACCCATGCACGGACAACCATAACCCACGAACATAGAAACCCAACAATTAACAAGCTGACGTACCCTTGTACTGAACAATCTAACAATACATGCGCCCATAAAGTTAAAAATATTTTTTATACTTTACAAAACATACCCCATTCGCAACCCCATTCTAGCGAAAATCAGGCATAAAATTCGGTATTTTGCAGCCTTTTTACCACTTTTGCTGCCGCTGTCTTTGTCAAGTTTCGAGCATATTGCCTGCATTTTGCACCATTTTGCCTTTCTAGTTTGGCCGAAGGCTCGTAATTTTTCAAGCCCAAATACCCACTTTTAGCCCCTAAAAACCCACTTTTTGATGGGTGTTTTGCCACTTTTGGTCACATATTTGGTGGTTTTGAAAGGTTATATTCATACCATTGCGTTGTATTTTTATGCTTATCGCCCTACATTTAGCGGCAAAAAACACTGCATTTAGCACCATTTTACCTTGCGTTTTGCAGCAAAACGCACTGCATTTAGCAGCAAAACGCACTGCATTTAGCGCCAAAACGCAGGCTATTTTGCACCAAAACGCACAACATTTAGCGGCAAACTACCCCAAAAGTGGTGCAAATGGCGGCTTCTTCAAATAAATATTCATTTTGCCAACGTCCACTTAGCACCCCTTTTTGCATCGAAACAAACCTTCGCGAGAATCGATTTTTTGCGGCAAGGCGGGCAGTTGGTGGATAAAAAGGGCACTCTTAGTGTTAAAATCTATGCTAAAAAACTTACAAAACACCCCTACCCCTCCCCACTAGGAGAAAGGGTAGAAGGGCGTATTTGTTTCCTGCCAACGGCACAAAGCCGCCAGATGGCCCAGCCTTCTGCGCCTAAAAATGGAGCAGTGGGCTTTACACGCATGGTGTTATTGCCCTTCGGCCTTAACGCAGTGTTACTACCTAACGAACACCTTCTGGACAGTTCCGTCGCTGTACTTAATAATGTTTACGCCCGGTTCGGGTGCAGAAAGGCGGCGGCCAGTGAGGTTAAAGCGCGCCACTTCCACACGTTCTGCTGAGGCTTTGGGGGTTTCGATGGCTGTGGCAGTGTATGGTTTCACCACGCAACGGGCGGCGTTAACGATGCTATTGGTGGTGTTGTCGATAACCAAAACCACTACGCTCAGGTTGTTTTTGTTAATTACCGTCACCCAATCACCAATGCCGTTCAACGCCGTTTTATGAACAATGGGCCTATCGGCCACAACGCTTTGGGGCAAAGAGCCGTCTAACCCGTTGGCTATGCCTACCTGAGAGCGGGCCACATCTTCGAAAACAAAGTTCTTAATGGGGTCCGATGACTTGATAAAGTAATCCAATTCGGGGTTAAGACCTAGATATTTGGTACTTCCACTATATCCATTTCTTTGCGCCCAGTCGTTTCTTTGTATTCGGTTTTCTATCAACACGTAGGCCAACGCATAGCGGGCGTTGTTGGTTGTGGCGCGAAATGTGGTGGTAGACTGCGCATCGATGCCCTTACCTTCCCTATTCCACTGCGCCTTCACGTCGATATCCATCATCGCTCCGCGCTGTTTGGCCATCTGATAATATAGCTCGCCGGTAAAGCCCTCTACCTTATTTGCACGCGATGCCCATACGGTGGGCAGTCCACGGTGGGGAGTTGCGGGCACGTTATAACTTTTTATGCCCATCACATCACCATCATGTACCACTATCCCGAAGAAGTCGTTGGGGTGTTTTTTGGCCATTTGTCTCATGATGGCAATGCCAGAAGGACACCAGGGGCACCAATTGGCGGTGTAGTCTTCGAATACCACGCGACATGTGGGCAGCTTATTCATGGCAGTGATGGGTAGCTTGGCTATCTTTCCAGGACTTCCATTGGGCTTACCATTAATCTGTGTAACGTCTAAAACCAACTCGTAATCGCCCGCTTTGCTTTGTGGCGGGATGCTGATGGTTAGACTTGCCATTTGGCTGGCCCCCAAAGGTGTAGCAAATGTCACGGTTTTTTCTTCCACAACCTTGCCGTTTATGGTGGCCTTGTAGTGGAAGTTCTTTTGTTCGATGTTGCCGTAATTGTGCATAATAAAGGTGTTCTTATGCCCCGAAGCTCCGGTCTTTACGAACATCCGCGCGGGTTTGGCCACAGACAGACTATATACATCGCCTGCAAAAAGGGTATAGACCTGCATGCAAAGCAGGGTGATGAGCGCACAAAGGCGCAAAAAGTGTTGTTTTTTCATGTTATTTCAGTTTAAAAATGAATACGATAGAGGGGCTTAAAAGTGAAAAGGTGAAAAGTTGAAAGAGTGAAAAAATGGCTCACGCCTTTAAAGGTGAAAGGGCGAAAAGGTGAAAAGGTGAAAAGATGGCTCACGCCCTACTAACGTGTTAGTTTATTAACTAGATAAGGTGAAAAAATGGCTGCGCCTACTGATGACCAAGTAAGGCTAGTAGTGGCTAGGAGAACTAGATAGCCTAGTACTTCTAGATAACCTAGTTTTGCTAGAAGGACTAGTGGAACTAGATAATCCAACTCCACTAGTTTGCATTAACTTGTCCACCTGTTAACTTGTCAACTGGTAAACTCGTCAACAAGTTTGAAGGGCGTGAGCCATTTTTTCACCTTTTCACCCTTTCAATTTTTCACCTTTAAACGCCTTTTCACCCTTTCACTTTTTCACCTTTCATTCACCTTCTCAACCGTTCCATCGCTATACTTCACGATGTTTATTCCCCTTTCGGGTGCAGAAAGGCGTTGGCCTTTGAGGTTAAAGCGCGCCACTTCCACACGTTCTGCCGTGGCATTGGCGGTTGCGATGCCTGTTGTGTTGTATGGTTTGATTGGGCAATGGGCACCGTTAACAACGTTATGTGTGGTATTATCGATAACCATCACCACCACGCGCAGGTTCTTTTTGTTTTGTGGTTTCCAATTACTGCCCACGCCATCGAACGTTGCCTTGTGCTTAATGTCCCTATCGGCCACCACATTGTTGGGCAACGAGCCCTCCATTCCGCTGTCAATACCTAAGAAAGCGCGAGCCACATGGTTGTATTTAAGGCCATAAACAACTCTACCTCCTTTAACAAAAACGGCCATTTCTTCGTTTTCTTTCAACAAATCGGTAAGCCCATCGTAAGAATTTGCTTGAGACCAGCTTGCATTGTGCATGCCATCTTCTACAACCACGTAGGCCAGTGCATAGTTGGCGTTGGGCATATTGGTGCGGAAGGTAGTGGTAGACTGCACGTTGATGGCGTTACCGCTTGCATTCCATTCTGCTTTTACGTCGATATCCATCACCGCTCCGCGCGCTTTGGCCTCCCGATAAAGGTCTTCGCCGGTATAACCAGACACTTTGGCTCTGCGCGAGGCCCACACATAAGGAAGGCCAGGCCTACCTGCAACAGGGCTTTTATAACCGCCGATGGCTATTTTGTCGCCTTGATGAACGGCAATTCCGATAAAGTCGTCGGGGTGTTTCTTTGTTAGATATTCCATAATGGCCGTTGCGCGGGGGCAATGTTGGCACCACATGGCGGTGTAATCTTCGAACACTACGCGGCATGTTGGCACCTTGGTGACCACCGTTATGTCGAGTGTAGACGACGAAAAGGTCGTTGTGTTGGGCTTACCATTAACATGCGTGATGTTACAAACCAACTGATGGTCGCCCAACTGGTTGAATGTTGGCACCTTAACCAAGAGTTTTCCGAAGTCGTTTACGTTGATTGGTTCGGTTAATTTCACCTCTTTTTCTTCCACAACCTGACCATTCACGGTGGCGGTGTAGCGGTAAGAGGTGACGGGGTTGGTGCCATAGTTAACGCAAGAGAATGTTCCCTTGGCATCAGTTGCACCCTTTGCAACGAATAAGCGCGGTGCAGCAATGGGCGCTAAGTTGTTCTCGCCAAACCCTGCAAAGGCTGTTGCACAGGCGCAGAACATGAATGCGAGTGCGCAAAGGCGCGAAAGTAGTGGTTTTTTCATTTACTATTTGTTTTTATTTGGCTTTCCCCTGCCCCCTTTCCAAAGGGGTTGGGGGAATGGGATGCCTTGTTTATGATGTTCCATTCCATTAAAGTTGCCACAAAGCAATGGGGCTAATGGCTCACTTCACCCCCTTCATTGCACTCACCTAGTGCCCTCATAGTGGGCAGAAGTCGGAGCTTTTCTCCCTAGGAGGGGATGAAAATGACATTTACTTTGGCCTATTTTCCTACCACAACCTTTGTTGTCTTACCGTTTTCACGCACTAAGTACAGTCCTTTTGGTAAGCTATTAACATCGGAAATGTTGCGACCAACGAACACGCCATTAACAGTCCACACTTCGTTGTCTGCATTCTGTGCCGTGCGTTGCACGCTTTCTATGCCCGTTGCATTGCCATTAAACTTCAATGTAACCGTAGCTAGCAGCTGTTCGGGTACGGCATTTTCTACATCTTCGGTGCTTTTTGTGGTGTAAAGTTTCAATATGGCGGTGCAGTTTGCTTTACCTGCAAGAAAAAATTTCGTATCAATAGAAATGTCTTTCGATTTGGAACTGATTTTCCGTGAGGACATGTAATACTTCCCTTTCCTGTCCCACATGTTGCAATTTCCCGGTAAACACACCTCCAATTTGGTGTCTTGCCCACTGATTTGAACAATTTCACAGACAAGCATAACGTTAAACTCCTTTCCCGAGATGTTACGAATGGACAAATCCGACTTAATTTGCGGTCCCAATCCAGCATTTTCTACCTTGGTTAACGATAATGTGGCCTTATCTGCCACTACTTTTCCTTTGGCATCTACAAATACCATTTCACGATTTGCAGCTTGCAACGTCATTACTGATGCAAGGCAAAATAATACGCTAAGAAGTAATAATCTCTTCATGTTAAATAGATTTATTTGTGATTATATATGTTTATGAGTTTATAAGTTTGTAAGCTGATGAGTATGTAAGTTAATGAGTTGGGGAGCTTGTAAGTTCGTGAGCTCGCGAGCTTATAAGTTTATGAGTTCGCGAGTTGATGAGTTGGAGGGAACTTGTAAGCTTGTAAGTTGATGCGTATATAAGATAATGCGTTCGTGAATTTGTGAGTTTGTAAGTTTACAAGTCTGTAAGTTAACAGGTTGTTTGCTGATATAAGCAGGGACAAACCAAGCCTCACAAGCAGGGGTTCATTAAACAAGTAGACTTATTAACCAACCAACTTATCAGCCCATAAACTGATGTCTTTAACAACTCAAAGCCTTAAATACCAACCTTTCTCCTTTCCACCTGCACCACTCCACTATCGTTATACACGAAAGCAACCACCCAAGCATTGTCTGCTTTGATGCCTTCTGGCAGGCTTAGCTTATGCGTAAACGTATTTTCTGCATTGGCCGGCAAGCTGATTGGCTCGCCCCAATCGCCGTTAATCGCAGCGCGCAACACGTGATTATGCACATAATCGCGCTTTACCACATTGTCGGGTAGCTGCTGCAAGGCCACAATTCCATCTTCAATCAACCACAATTGCAGCTTTCCTTCCACTCCTTCTGCCAAGGTTTGCGCCGTAGTGCTTACTTTCAGTTCGCGATTTGCGGCATTATATGTGGTGGTGAGTTTCAGGTTTAACTGCGATTCGGCTTGAAAAGCCGCACTAATCTTAGCCGCCCACGCCTCTTTTACCGAACCGGCACGTTGCCTATTCACCAGCACCTTTGGCACAGAGTTGGCATATCCCCAATGTTCGGCATAGGTTTTACCTAGCGGTGTGGCCAAACCTACTAGCCCTTCCTTAGGCAAAATGGCCAACCTGCCGCCGTGAATGGCAACGACGACGAGCGTGTCTGCACCATATTGGGCTTGCAACCGCGACAGTTCTTCGGCCGCGGCAGGACAGTTAAGACAACGCTGTCCCGTAAATTCCTCTACAAGCACCTTGCGTTTGGCCGTTGTAGCAGGCACTTCGATAAGCCTTTCGCTTGGCGCGATGTCGTTGCACGCACCTAAGAGCAGGGCGGCAAGCAGTATGTGTAATGGTTTGATGTGCATATTGATTATTGTTATCGGCCTCACCCCCAGCCCCTCTCCGAGGGGAGAGGGGAGTAGATGGCCATATTTATTTCGTTAGAAGGGTTTATCAGGGACGACAAGATAACCTGTTTACCCTCTCGTATAAGTCTATATGAATTTCAAAAAGGCAACTCCAATTCTCTCACACCCCTAAAAATTATAGCTGTAAGACAGCGTTGCGCCCTTGGTTGGAGGCATGTAACGGCACACGCCGCCACTGCAATTATACCCATCGTGGGTGCGTCCGTAGCCCACTTGCAACCTATGTGCACCATGAACAAACGTAACTAGCGCCTGATAATAGTGGATATGCGTTGAGCCAGCGTTATATTGGTCGCTCACGGTAAACATCCACGAGGGTGCCAACGACAGCTCTGCCAAGCCGAAAAGCCAGTCGCCGTCGCCGTCTTTCGACTGCATGTACTGCGCCTCGGTGCGCAATGTGGTGCGTGGCGATAGCTTCCACTTCACGTCTGCCACAAAGATATTGGCGTTAATCATACCCCCCTCGCCTTCAACAACCGTTTTGTTGTAGCGTTGGTTCATGTACATCAGCGTGGTTTTCAATGCCGGGTTCCATCGTTTCTCCACCAGCAGGTTCAAGTCTTGGTAGTAAGTGGCATCTCCCCACGCCCAAAAAGCCGACCCATAGCCGTCTGTTCCCTTACCGCCATGATGGTTTTTGGCAATGCCATGCACGTGCGAAAAGTTCAATTTCAGGGCCGTGCCGTAACGTCCACCAAGTGCCGTGCCTTTTTTTAGCTTGTAACCCAACGATGCTTGATAGGCCCATTCGCCCTCAGGTTGCGTGGCATAGGGCCGCAAGGCAGGCAAAGCGTAGGTGTGTTCGAGGGTGAAAGCAGGCAGATGGTTTACATACGACGATATGCCCACCATACTTCGGCGCGAGCGAAAGCCCATGTTTACACTGCGTTTGGCCTGCAACAGCATACTGAGTCCGCGCTTTGAGTACGACCCCGACAGCATGGCCACATATCCATGACGATAGATGTAGCCGTTATCTGCCGTTGGGTCTTGTCCCTTTTGTGCATATTCGGCCAGCACGTTGTAGGCTCCATGTTGCCATTGGGCGCGAACATCGTAGGCCAACACGTTGCATGGAAGGCGCAAACGATGGGTGGCATCGGCCATAATCACCTCGTCGGGTTCGTTTTTATTCACCACCGATGCGCCCAGCATCAAGTGATGGTCGTGCGCTTGCATGCCTGGCAGCCACTGTTCGATGTGCAATTCCAGGTCTGCGCCGCCCACCCAGCCAGGGTTATGTTCCCAATATCGGCGTTGTTTTCCGGCCAAAGCCTTAACGTAAACGCCCGGTAGCGGGTTGGCTTTCAACCGTCCGCCAAGCAAAGAGTTGTCTACTCCCAGACTCCTTTCTTCGTAATTGCGCAGCACAAAGCCCGACCCGAACTGCTCATAAAACGTTCCTGCCGTTAATTCCACGTGCTGTGTTTGCCACTTTAAGTAATAATACGGCACGCCCCAACCCTTAAAATCGGGTTCGAAACCAGGCAGGGGATATTGCATATACTCGAAACGGACACCCGCATCGAAGTTTCTTAGCGATGCGTCTAGCTCCACATAAGTGTTGTTCAAGAAGTCTCCGTTATCCTTTGTTATCCCAGCTTGCTTGTCGTTTTCAGGCACAAGCATGTCTGTTTGTATCGAGCCGCGCAGGGTTAAGCCCTTTTTCGGTTGGTCTTGCGCCACAGCGGGCAGTGCCATTGCGCAACATAAGGCAACGGCAAGTGCTGTTCCCCAGGGTTTCCAGTTGGCCCTGTGGGGCTTCGCAACCGCGTTTGGTTCCGAAAATTTCTTCTTTATGCCCAGCATTTGTTGCAGCGGCAGCCCCATCCACCTAGCTTGTCGGGGTTGCAACAGCAGCTGCTTGTTAGGCGAATTGGTTCTCAACATGTTATTCAAAAGCATCATGTGTTGGTGTATGCGTATTTAAAATGGTTGTTCGCAGTTATCTTTTGGTGTAAATGTTCATTCATAGTGGGCCAATGAATATGGCTTTTTGCGGTGTGTAGGCACAGCCGAAAGGCTCCTCTCACCGCGTCTTTATCCTTTGATGTTGTTAGCCATTGGGGTGAATACACAAACCCCACGGCTCCCCCACACCGCAGTTGGGGTAGCGCATTTGGCCCTTGGTTACAGCAACCACGCGGTTGGGCACCCAAGGGCAAGAACTTAAAGCCTGCCTTACAAGCAGTCTTTCACCTTTTGGAACAGCTCTGTTTCTGCCCCATCGGCATATCCGTTATGCTTATAAACGATGTTTCCCTTGCCGTCTAGCAGCAGCGTATAGGGTATCATCTGCACGCCCATAGCGCGTTTCAGTTCGCCGTTAGGGTCGAGCAGCACTTGATACGTCCACCCGTTTTCGTCAACAAGCGGTTTCACCTTATTGATGTTCTGCGCTTGGTCGATGCTTACGGCCACAATTTTCACGCCCGTTTCCTGTTGCCAGTCGCTATACACCTCGTCGATGGCTTTCAGTTCGCGGTTACATGGCTTGCACCAAGTTGCGAAGAAGGCCACCACAATGGGCTTTCCGTTGTTACTGAGCGTGTCAAGTCGCACGTCGTTACCCGATACGTCTTTTAATGTGATGTTCGGTAAGCGCGTTTGTGCGCATGCGAACGTGGCCACCATCATGGCGGCAATAAGTAAATAAAGCTTCTTCATGTGGTATTCTGAATAGGTGCACAAAGATACGCAAAAACAATTAAATTGTAAAGAAAATTATAAAGATTATTTGTTTAGATGCTAATAATTGGAGTTTAACACCCTTTTTGGGGCGGATTTAACCCAAATCAGCCAGTAGTATCTCGCTGTTTAATGTGCGGATGGTGATTGTTTCGCCTAGCAACTTGTCAACTTACAACCTATACCGTCCTCACCCCCAGCCCCTACCGGCCACACCCACAACCCCTACTGGCCTCACCCCCAACCCCTCTCCAAGGGGAGAGGGGAGTGAAATGCCTTGTGCATTGAACGCTTGTTACTGGTTATAGTCAAACAAAATTGTTTTTGGAAAATAGTTGTTAGATGAATGCAAGGCGTGCGTAGCATGGCATCAATAAACCTTTACGCTGAGGAAAAGGAGGATTTTTGTTTGCTTACGATGCAGCTGTGACTTTCCGAACCCAATTCTGTTTGACTATAACTCGTTAACTTATTAACTTGAAATAACGCCCTCTTGCTAACTTGTTTACTCGTCAATTCGTTAACTTTCCACCTTGTTTTTATTATAGTCAAACAATATTGCTTTTGGAAAATGGTTGTTAGAAGAACGTAAGGCGTGCGTAGCATGGCATCAATAAACCTTTACGCAGAGGAAAAGGAGGACTTTTGTTTGCTTACGATGCAGCTGTGACTTTCCAAACCCAATTCTGTTTGACTATAACTCGTTAACTTATTGACTTGAAATAACGCCCTCTTGTTAACTTGTTTACTCGTCAACTCGTTAACTTCTCACCTTGTTTTCTTGTTAATTTGTCCTATTATCACCTCGGCATCTTGTTAACCTGTCAACTCGTTCATTCCTCGACTCGTCTTCTCGCCAACCGTCCATTTGTCCACTTTTCAGTAAGAAATTTAACACGAAGAGTGCCATTTTTATCCACCAACTGCTCACCTAGCCGCAAAAATTCGATTCTCGCGGAGGTTTGTTTTAAGGGTAAAAGGGGTTAGTTGTTAATGCTGGCAAAATGAATATTTATTTCAACAAAGCATCGTTTACACCACTTTTGGGGTAGTTTGCCGCTAAATATGGTGCGTTTTGGTGCAAAATGGCCTGCGTTTTGGTGCTAAATGCAGTGCGTTTTGGTGCTAAATACAAGGTAAAATGGTGCTAAATGCAAGGTAAAATGGTGCTAAATGCAGTGCTTTTTTCCGCTAGATGTAGGGCGATAAGCATAAAAATACACCGCAATTGTATGAATATAACCTTTTAGAACCATGAAACACAAGGCCAAAAAGGGCAAAATAGTGGTTAAAAAGTGTGGTTTTAGGGTCTAAAAGGGCTTTATTGGGCGCGAAAAATTTGCGAGTTGGCGACCAAATAGAAAGGCAAAATGGTGCAAAATGCAGGTTGTGCTCTTAAAAATGGGCTAAAACAGGAGGCCGTAAGACAGGAAACGGCGGCCAATTGCCTACTTTTGAGCCATATTTTTCGCTAGAATGGTTGGCCGACAGAATGCGTTTTGTAAAATAAAAGCGGCAAATTTAACAGAAGTCTGTCGCTCGAAAAAACCGAACAAGGTGGGTTGTTACCTCCCATTTGGGGCGTAATGTTGCTGTTGCTCCATATCATACCAATGCTAAGGGCAAAACATTTCATCCAACAAACTTTATCGGCAGCTCCTAACGAGAGCGAAAAACATGAAACTTCTAAGCATTCAAACAGCTTTCTAAGGGCTAAATTACAATCTACCATTAGTTTGCTTGCCAATTATTTTAAGTCGCTTACATCGTTTCTTGTTCACCTTTCGTTCGCTTGCCGACATCTTGCCTGCCTTATTCTTTTGACGTAGCCCACTATGCCTTTAAGAACAAGACAGACAAAATACTAAACAATCAACAAAAATCTGCACAGGCCCAGATGAACCGATTTGGGTTAAATGTAACGTGAAACACGTTGATTTTAAGCATTTTTTACACACAAGGCTTGTCCCTTTGCTTAAAATTGGCTAACTTTGCAGCATCTATATCCACACAAAGAAATATTGAAACTTTTTCTTCAAGCCGTAAACGCAGCGCAAGGCATGCCTAAACGTTGCTTGGCGGGAAAGGTGTGTTGAACACGAACATCAATAATTCCGACAACAAGAGGCTGTCGGAATTTGTTGTTATTTGTCATCGGAAAAACTAACACCAAACATAATTTAAGGTTAAAAGAATATGGCTTACATGTCACAAGAAGGCTACGAGAAACTCGTGGCAGAGCTTAAACGGCTCGAATCTATTGAACGCCCCAAGGCATCGGCTGCTATTGCCGAGGCCAGAGACAAGGGCGACTTGAGTGAAAACTCGGAGTACGATGCGGCTAAGGAGGCTCAGGCTCACCTCGAAGACAAGATTAACAAACTGAAGGTGGCTATTAACGAGGCTAAAATCGTTGACACTTCCAGATTGAGTGCTGATGCCGTGCAAATCCTTTCGAAGGTGCAGATGACCAATCTCACCACGAAAGCTAAGATGGTGTACACCATTGTGAGCGAAAGCGAGGCGAACCTGAAAGAGGGAAAAATAGCCATCACTACGCCCATTGCACAGGGTTTGCTCAACAAAAAAGAGGGCGACGAGGTGGAAATTACCATCCCGCGCGGCACCATCAAATTAAGAATAGACAAGATTACGATTTAAAGTCGCCGCCTTTTGGCCGTGCGCAAATGCAAACAACCTAAACACAGCTAACATTATGGATATATTCAGCAAAATCGCAGCAGGCGAAATTCCTAGCTATAAGTGTGCAGAAAACGAACAATTCTATGCTTTTCTCGACATCAACCCGCTGATGGAGGGTCACACGTTGGTTATTCCTCGTCGAGAAGTTGATTATATATTCGACATGAATGACGACGAATTGGCCGACTTCCAGCTGTTTGCCAAACGCGTTGCACGTGCCGTGAAAGCGGCTTGCCCTTGCATCAAGGTGGCACAAGTGGTTCTGGGCTTGGAGGTTCCACACGCACATATCCACCTGCTTCCCCTAAAATCGGAGGCCGATGCCGACTTTAAACGAGAGAAACTGAAACTTCCAGCCGAGCAAATGCAAAGTATCGCTGATAAGATATATGCGGCATTTAAGTCGCAACAATAGTATGAGGGGCTAAACAAAAGCCCACTCATCAGCTCGTTTTCGAATTAAGTGGAAAAAAGAGTGTCACGCTTTGTGGCACTCTTTTTTTTAAAGGCCTCACCCCCAACCCCTCTCCAAGGGGAGAGGGGAGTGATATGACTTGCTGTTTTAGTGGCAAATGGAAACTGGTTTCGCAGCCTTGCTTGTCCGTAAAAGATGAATTTAACCCCTATTGGGCATTAGGGAAATTGCATTTGTTTTGCCCAAGATAATGCTGAATATGCGCAAATGGTTAGTCGCTGTTCGTGTTTCAGGCAACAGGGGGTGATTTACTTAGCACTTTGATTTTAAAAATCTCTAATGAACTGTTTGGGTTTAAGAAGGGGGCAAGAGGGGCGTTATGGCAAATGATTGTATCTTAGATGTCATTGTATGATGGATTTAAGAAGAAGTCAAGCGGTTTCTATACCTGTTTTTCACCAAGTTTTCTATATCGAATGTGGGCGTTGAAAACAATAAATGCTTAACTTTGTGACGGCATAATGAAATGAGGAAACTACCCATTGAACGTAATACACGGGGAATGCTTATGCGATGTTGACAGAAATAGGCACGTGGACAGGGCCTTGCACGGCAACAAAAGTTGCTAACGGCGCAAAGGTTTGCAACTTGATGCCTTGCGAACAAATGCGCTATATATAATAAGGAGATAGGTAAGGAGATGTTGAATATTAAACAGACCCTTGTGAACAAATGCGCTATATATAATAAGGAGGCAAGTAAAGAGATGTTGAATATTAAACAGAGCCTTGCGAATAGAAGCTCTATATATAATAAGGAGGCGAATAAAGAAATGTTGAATATTAAACAGACCCTTGTGGATAAATTCGCTATATATAATAAGGAGGCAAAAAAGGAGACGTTGAATATAAAAATAAAATCAGAATTGTTGGGTTGGCTAGCCACTGAATTGATGGGCTTGTCGCACAAAGCATCGGGCCTATTGGGCAGAAACTTATTGCTAGGAAAGGCTTGCAGGATGTTAAAGACATAAAATAAACAACCCAAAAACTCGGAAAACATTAAACAATAAGGCTTATGATACGCAACATGATATTGGTGGCATTGGGCGGCGCAGTGGGTAGCGCACTTCGTTACGCGCTGTCGTGGCTGTGGTCAGCAACACAAAATGGCGGGTTACCCCTCGGCACTTTGGCAGCGAACGTATTGGGATGCCTTGTTATTGGCTTTGCAGGAACGCTGCTGCAACGCTCGTTTGGCGGTGGCGAATGGTTTAGACTGCTGGTGTGCGTGGGCTTTTGCGGCGGACTGACAACGCTTAGTTCGCTGGTAAACGAAACGTCGGGGATGGCGCATACCAACCAAACCCTTATGGCAGCAGGCTATTTGGGCGCGAGTGTTGCCCTTGGTTTCGTGGCTCTTCATTGCGGAACGTGGTTGGCAAGCAGGGTTTAGCAGCCTTAAAGCATGTTCTAAAAATTCCACGCTTATGCCTTTTCTCCTCCTTTAAATTCGCTCTTCATTGTCTTTCTGCTTTTATTTGGTATCTTTTGCTTTCTCTTTCAGTCGCATAGAAGAAAGCAAAATCTGCTCAGCTAAAAGCTAAAATACAATAAAGGTAATGCTTAGAACCTGCCTAACAAGGTATAAACAAAACGGCAAGCGATTGGCGAACATCCGCCAGTAGCTTGCCGTTTTATTTGTTAGATGGTTAGCCTATCTAAGAGAAGGGGAATAATGGGCTTATGAATAAACCTAGGAACGCTAGGAAAACCCATAAGCGCCGATACGCCCAACAGGGCTAACCCGCGTGCATTGCCGCCCATAAGCGGGCTATATTCGGCCCTTTTCTTAGTTCTGCCACAGGGTAGAAATGTTGCGTGCAGGCGCCTTAACACCCAGCTTAACCTTGCCTTTGGCCTTGTTGCTTTGCACGGTAACAACCAACTGACCATGGAAAAGGCGCATGTGGGGCAAGTGGAACATTTCGAGCGAAGTGGCATCGCCGTTGCAAACAGCCTTAAATTTGGCTGCTCCGCTAACGTCGAACGTTAGTTCGTCGTCGGCATCGGGACACAGGTTGCCGTCCTTATCCACCATCGACACTGTGAGATAAAGCAGGTCTTGCCCATCGGCGGCAAGCGAAGACTTATCGGCCTGCACCACCAAATGATGCGGTTCGCCAGCCGTGCGCACCACTTGTTCGGCCGCAGGCTTACCATTGGCATCGTAAGCAATTACTTTTAGTTCGCCAGGTTGGTACACCACGTTGTTCCAACGCAGGCGGTAGCGGTCTAGTCGCGATGCCTTGTCTTTCTTGATGCGGCCTTGGCTCTGTCCGTTTACAAAGAGTTCGGCCTCTGGATAGCTGGTGTAGCAATACACGGGTGTTTGCTGTCCTTCTCGTCCTGGCCACGTCCAATGGGGCAAAAGGTGCAAGGTGGGTTGCTTTTCGTTCCATACCGAGCGGTACAAATAGAACCTATCCTTGGGCAATCCGGCCAAATCTACAGCGCCAAAATAGCTGCTTCGCGAGGGCCAATACGAGTAATAGGGAGTGGGTTCGCCCAAGTAGTCGATGCCCGTCCATATAAATTGGCCGATGGTAAAGCTGCGATCGTCTTGCGCTATCATGTCGTCGTCGGGCAAATTGCTCCATCCGCAGCATTCCACATCGTACGAAGAGCATTGACCATCCTTATAAGTAGCCATCTTCTTTTCATCGACGGGGAACTTATACACGCCACGACTGCTCACCGTTGAGGTGGTTTCGGAGCCGAGGATAAAGCCCTGAGGCTGCTTGGAGATAAGTTCATCGTAAAGGTTTACGCGATAATTAAAGCCCGGAACGTCTAGTGCGGCGTAAAATCCACACTCGGTATTGGCCTTAGGATTGTCGCCACCGCAGGTTACGGGGCGTGTATTGTCTAGCTGATGACAATAGTCGGTCATGTCTTTCGCTCTTTGTGCGCCCTCTTTGTTCCATTGTTCGGGAATTTCGTTACCAATGCTCCACATCACGATAGAGGGGTGGTTGCGATGTCCGCGTATCAGGTTTTCGAGGTCTTTACGCCACCATTGGTCGTAAAACAGGTTGTAGCCGTTTTTCACTTTGGGTTCTTTCCATGCGTCGAAACTCTCGGCCATCACCATCATACCCATCGAGTCGCACACTTGCATTTGCATTTGCGACGGCATGTTGTGGGAGGTACGAATGGCATCCACACCCATATCCTTCATCAAACGTATCTGACGAATGATGGCTGCCTTGTTAACGGCTGCACCCAAAGGACCTAAATCGTGGTGCAAACACACGCCCTTAAACTTGCGCGACTGGCCGTTTAGCTGGAAACCATGCTCTTTACTAACGGCCACAGTGCGTATTCCCACGCGTTGGCGCAGGCGGTCGGCCAGTTTGTTGCCTTGATATAGACTTACTTCGAGCGTGTAGAGATAGGGTTGTTCGGGGCTCCATGCCTTGGCATTGGCCACATTCAGCTGTACAGCAGCCGTGCCTTGGGCGTTGGCCGTGAGGTTTTTCTGCGCCACAGCACGGCCGTTTGCATCGAGCAATCTCACTGCAAGGCGTGCACCAGCCTTGCCTTTGGGCGTTGTGGCCTGCGTTTCTACATATACCTGTGCCTTACTTCCTGCAAGATTTACCGTCTTAAAGATGGTTGCCCAGGGGTCTATTCGGGCATCGCCTGCCGTGATGAGCGTTACAGGACGATAAAGACCTGCGCCTGGATACCAACGGCTGCTCTCCTCCTGGTTGTTCAGCAGCACGCGAACTTCGTTTACGCCACTCTTCACGTAGGGTGAAATGTCTAGTCGGAACGCGTTGTAGCCATACATCCAACGACCCGCCTCGCTGCCGTTGACATAGACAACGGGTTCGCTCATGGCCCCATCGAAATAGAGCGTGGTATGCTTTGTGCCGGCGGGTAGCCTGAAAGTGGTACGGTACTCTCCCTTACCAATCCACGGCAAAGCACCCGAACGACCCGTATGGTCTATGGCTTCGGTTTGTCCGTCTTGCTCGATAGCTAGGTGTTGAATGTCCCATTTTCGGTCGAAAGGCCCGGTTATTGCCCAATCATGTGGCACATCTACCTGCTGCCAATCCTTTCCGTCGCGCGAGAATTGCCACTTGTCGAGGTTTCGTTCCTGTCTGATTTGCGCCTGCGCAACCGATGCGAGGGCAAGAAAAGCTAAGATAAGCGTTTGTTTCATTGTTGTTTTTGAGGTTTATGGAGTGAGCTACGGCGGTCTTTTCCTTGGCCGTTGCCGTAGTTTGGGCATGTTCTGCCCTGTGGTTTCGTTATTTTGCAGCTTGCCCCTTGCCTTTTCTGCGCATGCAATAGATACCAATGGCGATGAAGGGGAGCGAGAGAATCTGACCCATATTGAGGGGCATACCGCTTTCAAAGTCTACTTGTATGTCCTTGGTATATTCGATAAAGAATCGGAATGTGAAGATGAGCGTGAGACAAAGTCCGAAGAAGAAACCCGTACCCACACGCTGCGGGTGCTTGCGATAGAGCCAAAGACCCACGAAGAAGAACACGAAATAGGCGATGGCCTCATACAACTGACCCGGATGGCGCGGCATCTTATCCACCCTTTCGAAGATAAACGCCCAAGGCACATCGGTTACTTTGCCGATGATTTCCGAGTTCATCAGGTTGCCTAAGCGGATAAAGCAGGCCGTTATGGGGGTGGCAATGGCGATATTATCGAGCACTTGCCACAGGTTTAGCCGCGTTCGGCGGTAGTAAAGGTAAAGGGCAACGATGAGTCCGATGGTTCCGCCGTGCGATGCCAGCCCTTCGTAGCCCACGAATTTCCATCCTCCAGCGGGCAAAAAGTGGATGGGCACAATCATTTCGATGAAGTGTTGCCAGCTGGTTAGGTAGTATTCGGGCTGGTAGAACAAGCAATGACCTAGTCGCGCGCCCAAAAGTATGCCGAAAAAGCAATAAAGGAAGAGCGGATCGAAGAGCTCGTCTTTTATCTTTTGCTGCTTGTAAAGGCGCTGCACGATGAAGTAGGCCAACACAAGACCAATGAGCCAGCACAAGGAGTACCAGCGAACGGAGAACCCAAAGAGGTGAAAAGCCTCAACATCGGGGTTCCAAAGGATGTAGTTAAGGTGTGATAACATTTGTCTTTATTTAGATTTTAGGCGTGCGCAATGGGGGTTTGCGCAACGCGTTCTGTGCCATTTTAGCGGTTATCTTCTTCCATTTTAGCGGCTGTATGCTGCCATTTTAGACGAATAACTCCTTGTTGGTGCAAATGGGTTCGCGCCACATCGCCACCCACAAAGCACCGTTCGGCGTACTGCGAAACGGATTTTTGCGGGCCATATACAATGATGCGGGGCGAGAGATAGGCGCACATCGGGTATGATTGCAGCCCATTTCGCCCAGCAAAAGAACTATACATTGAACCTAAAATGCATGATGTCGCCATCTTGCACCACATAGTCTTTACCCTCGATGCCTAGCTTTCCGGCTTCGCGCACAGCCGATTCCGAACCATATTCGATGTAATCGTCGTACTTAATAACCTCTGCGCGGATAAATCCCTTTTCGAAATCGGTGTGAATAACGCCTGCACATTGGGGCGCTTTCCAACCTCGGTGGTAGGTCCAAGCCTTTACTTCCATCTCGCCGGCCGTGATAAAGGTTTGCAAATTGAGCAAGGCGTAGGCCTTTTTGATAAGTCGGTTAACGCCACTTTCTTCCAAACCCAGTTCGTCGAGGAACATTTGCTTGTCCTCATAGCTTTCTAGCGAGGCGATGTCTTCTTCTGTTTTGCCCGCAATAACCAGCACTTCGGCCCCCTCGGCCTTAGCCACTTCTTCCACCTTTCGGCTGTAATCGTTGCCTGTTTTGGCCGCGGCCTCGTCTACATTGCAGACGTACAGCACGGGTTTTGCGGTAAGTAGGAAGAGGTCGTGTGCGGCTTGCTGCTCCTCTTTGCTTTCGAATGTCACGTTGCGGGCGTTCATTCCCTTCTCCAACACCTCCTTGTAGGCCGTCAGTACGGCAACATTCAGCTTGGCATCCTTGTTTCCTGCGGCCGCTGCCTTTTGGTCTTTGGCCAGTCGAGCCTCGATGGTTTCGAGGTCTTTCAGCTGCAATTCGGTGTCGATTATTTCTTTATCGCGTATAGGATCGATGGTTCCGTCTACGTGTGTGATGTTTTCGTCGTCGAAACAACGCAGTACATGTATCACGGCATCGGTTTCGCGGATGTTTCCCAAGAACTTATTGCCCAGTCCTTCGCCTTTTGATGCGCCCTTAACAAGGCCTGCGATGTCTACTATTTCGCACGTTGCTGGCACAATTCGGCCAGGATGAACAATCTCGGCGAGGCGTGTTAGGCGTTCGTCGGGCACGGTGATAACGCCCACATTGGGCTCGATGGTGCAGAAAGGGAAGTTAGCTGCCTGTGCCTTAGCACTTGAAAGGCAATTGAAGAGGGTGGACTTGCCCACGTTGGGCAGCCCTACTATACCACATTTTAATGACATGTCTTGTTGTTTACAATTATATATATAATGTGCAAAGTTAGTGCAGAAATTCGAGAAACACGAATAAAAGCGGTATGGTTTGCGGCAAAGAGTCTATGATAAGTGGCTGTTCTTCATATTCAAAGGTGTTTTTGGGTTGCTCTTGCGTGGATTGTCCTTGCTTTATGCAGCCCTGTTCTTCATATTCAAAGGTGTTTTTGGGCTGCTCTCGCGTAGGGTTGCCCTTGCTTTATGCAGCCCTGTTCTTCATATTCAAAGGTGTTTTGGGGCTGCTCTTGCTTAGGGTCGCGCTTGCCTTATGCAGCCCCGTTCTTCATATTCAAAGGTGTTTTGTGCGGCTACAGCGTGGGGTTAGGCCAGCTTTTATGCAGTTCCTTCAACGCATGATGATGCCATTGGTTGCAGATGTTCAACGCTTATCATGGCAAACAGGCAGACATCTCTCGATGTCTGCACTGCCAATGTCCGCCGGCATCAGTCGGCGTATCATGCTTTTCTTGTATTTACCCTGGTCAGGGGGTCACTTTAAACCTGGTGTAAGTTGCTATCTCCTCGTTATTCTTCTGTTTAGACAGTTTATTTTCTTTAATAGTGAACTTGAAGGCGTCTTTGCGCACAGCCTTTTCTTCTTTCACTTCAACAAACAGTGAGTCGTTCTTAACGGTAAACTTTCCTTCCTCCACTTTTGCCTCTTTATTGTTGAGGTCGTTGGTCTTTAAATAAGTTCCGTCTTCTTTGTAGACTTCGTAAACGGGAACGGGTTTCTCTGGTACTACCTCACCATTCTCTTCGCCAACTTTCTGTACGATGTCTTGTTGCCAAGTTCCTACGATGGCACTAACTTCTTTCTTTTTCTTAACTGGCACTTCGTCGTCGTCGCTTGAACATGACGAGAAGGTAACTCCCATAAAAAGGATGGCCACTAGGGCTAGAAAGCCCAACAGGGCCTTGTCAAATGTTGTTTTTTTCATGATTGATATGTTTAATAAATACTTTTATCGCTTGCAAAGTTACGACATTTTGTGTAACCAAAAAAGAAAAGAAGCACTTTTTCTGTTGCTCCTTATGTTAAAATTCCACATTGGATAAAAAGTGTCTTATAGATTATTCGGATTGTAACAACTAGTGTTCGGTTTGTAAGAAATGTCTTGTTGACGAGTTAACAGGCTAAGAAGTTGGCGAATAGGCAAGTAGAAGAGTGGACAAATGGAACAATTTACCTGTTTAGTAGTTGACGAGTTAACCCGTTGACGACTTAACAAGTAGACAAAATTTAGTTGATGAGTAGAGAAGATGATGGTGACAAGAAACAGCGTTAACGGGCTAACAAGCAAGTTTCTTGTTAAGAAATACGATACAAAAACAAGCTAAACAGCCCCACATGAGCCAGCCAACGAAATACCATTGCCGCCTACTTGGCAGCCAAACGCTCGTCAACTCGTAAGTTTGCCTACCTGCCAACTCACTTATTGCCAATCTTCTTAGCAAACTCCCACACCACAATTCCAGCCGCAACCGACACGTTGAGCGAGTGTTTGGTGCCAAACTGGGGTATTTCCAGACAGCCGTCGCAGCGGTCTACCACTGCTTGTTGCACGCCTTTCACCTCGTTTCCCAGCACAACGGCATAACGTTGGCCCTCGGTGGTTTGCAGATTTTGCAGCATGGTAGAGCCTGCCACTTGCTCCACGGCAAGCACTTTGGTTGCATGGGCGTGCAATTCGTCAACGGCATCGGTGGTTTCTGCGAAGTATTTCCACGTCACACTATCCTCCGCGCCCAACGCCGTCTTATGAATTTCGGCACTTGGCGGTGTTGCCGTGATGCCACAAAGATAGACTGCCTCAACACGAAAGGCATCGCACGAACGCAACACCGAACCAACATTGTGCAACGAACGCACGTTATCTAACACCACCACTAGCGGCAACTTGCTGGCTGCCTTAAATTCGTCCACCGTCAAGCGGTGCATTTCTATGGTTTTTAATTTACGCAAAGCTCAATAATGTTTTTTGTTTGTGAGTTGTTCAGTTCGAGCGTTGAAGTCGCCTTTACTTTTAAAACTTCCATCAATTGAGTGGGGCTTATTATCTTTGTGTTGCGAAAAACAAACCAAGATAAGCACACTTCTCCTGCACGAAGTACTAGACAAAGTTACGATATAATTTGAAATATTGTCCCATTTATCAGTGGCAAAACGAGGTTATCCCGCTAAAAGTAACATAAATCCATAAACTTACCAACCCATATAGCTACCGACCCACAAACTCATCAGCCCACAAACCTACCCACTCATAAACTTACTAACTCACAAACTCAAACATTTACCCACTAATATACTTAGCATCTCACAAACTCACCAACCCTTAAACTTACCCACTCATAAACTCATGAACTTACAAACTCAAACACTTACCCACTGACATACCTACCATCTTACAAACCTACCAGCCCACAAGCCTACCCACCCATAAACTTACTAAATCACAAACTCAAACACTTAGCCACCAATATACCTACCATCTCACAAACTTATCAGCCCACAAGTCTACCCACTTATTAACTTACTAACTCACAAACTCATCAACTCAGAACCTTAATTTTTTTGCGATAGACTTTACAAAACACATTCTATCGACCAACCATTCTAGCGAGAAAAAGGGCTAAAAAGCAAGCAATTGGCCGCGGATTTCTGCCTTATGGGTTCCTGTTTTAGTCCATTTTTAAGAACACAACCTGCATTTTGCACCATTTTGCCTTTCTAGTTGGCCGCCAACTCGCATTTTTTTTGTTCCCAATTACCCCCTTTTAGACCCTAAAACCCCACTTTTTAACCACTATTTTGCCCTTTTTAGTCATGTTATTCATGGTTCTAAGAGGTTTTATTTATACAATTGCTGTGGATATTTATACTCCTTGTCTCGCGTTTAGCATCAAAAAACACTGCATTTAGCACCATTTTACCTTGCGTTTTGCACCAAAACGCACTGCATTTAGCACCAAAACGCACTGCGTTTTGCACCAAATTGCAGTGCGTTTTGGTGCTAAATGCACTGTTTTTTGCTTCAAACAGCCCAAAATCTGGTGCAAATGGCGGTTTTATTAAATAAAAATACATTTTGCCGACATTCACAACTACTCTCCTTTTGCATCAAAACAAACCCTCGCGAGAATCGATTTTTTGCGGCAAGGCGGACGATTGCGAGCAAAAATTGCACTCATCATGTTAAAAAATACGCCGAAAAGTTGACAAAACGAGGTGTATCTTAAGGATTGAATAAGGCCGCACCTACTTCACCCACCACCTAAACAACAATGGCGGAACAACATAGGTGAGGGCCACAACCGCGCCCATGCCCACGATGGTAATTGCCCCCAGCGAATGCAAAGCGGGGTGACGAGCCACAACCAACGAGCCCATGCCGATGAACATGATGGCCGCCGAGAGCAAAATGCCCTTGCGATAGGCCGCCAACATGGGGCGGCCGTGGCGTCGTTCGTATATCAATCCTTCGGTAACAAAAATGCTATAATCGTCGCCTTGACCGAAAATAAAGGTGGCCAAGATGATGTTTACCAGGTTGAAACGCATATCTAAAAGGTGCATCACGCCCAAAATCCACAGCCACGACACCACCATAGGCATGAAGGCGATGAGTGCAAGCTTAAACTTGCGGAACGAAAGCCAGAGAAAAGCGAAAACAATGGTACCGCAAACCCAACCGATATAGTTGAAATGCTGCGACAGCGAGTTGGCTATCGTGGCGTTAAGACTAGGCAAGGTGAACGCCCAACGCTCGCCATTAGGCGTGGATGTAAAGGCCGCCACCACGCTATCGGCCTGCGCCGAAGGCACATTAACGATGTTAACCACCGCGTTTCCGATGATGCGATTGCCCAAAGAGGCTTGCAAAAAGGGCGCGAAATGGCTGGGCGGTTGCGGTGTAAAGCGTGTGGCGAGCATCTCTTGGAAGGGCGCGAAGGCATCGGCAGCAAAGCCTTCCTTCGCTGCCAAAAGTCCCAAGCTGTCTAATTGCGGTGCACGTTCTTTCAATATACTGCGCCATTGCGCCAAACGGCGTTCTTGTTCGGCCTTACTAGCCACCAAAAGCGGGTATTGTGGCTGTTCGGCAGCCTGCAAAGCCCGTTCTACGTTCTTACCTTCGGCCACGAAATACACTTGCGTTGTGCCATGTTCTTCGCCGCGCATCTGCGCCAATTGCATCAAAAGCGTTTGCTGTTGCGGCGTTAAGTAGTTGATGTTTCGTAAGTCGGTGTCGAACTGTGTGCCCAAACTGAAATAGCCCAACACAAGCGTCACCACCACCAAAGCCGCACTAACGATGGTCGTTCGCCTGCGATGATGGGGCGAATGAGCAGTGGCAACAGGCCCAGATGTAGCCGACAAGGGTGTGGCATCGGGCGTTTCGTCTTGCTCGTTTGCGGTCGAAGGTTTGACAGAAACGTTTTTCCTGCCCACAAAATGGGGCAAGAACACCACAACAAACAAGATGGTGCTAACCAACATCAGGGCTGCGAAGATGCCCAAATGGCTCAATGCGGTGGCATCGAGGGGTATTAAGGCGGCAAAAGCCCCCACTGTTGTGACGTTGCCCACCACAAGGGGCGAGGCAATCTCTTCGAGTGTCTGCCGCGGCGAGCTGCAATGAGCCAGATGCGTAACGAAGTGTAAGGGATAGTTTACGGCGATACCGATGATTACCGAGGCTATACCCAACACAATGATAGACACTTCGCTACTTACCAAAGCCATTCCGCCCATAGCCATGAGCCAGCCAAAGCCCAGCGAAACGACGATGAGAAACAGGTGACGAACGCGCCGCAAGGCCCACACCAACAACGCAACGATGAGTGTTGCGGCAATGGAGATAGCCCAAATGCTATCTATCTTTATCTGCGTGGCATTGTCTACAGCTATAACAGGTGCGCCCGTGGCAGCGATTTGTACGCCAGGCACGCGCATTTCTACACTTCGTGCCACGCTGTCTATTTGGTTAACGAGCAGCGCATTGCCGTTTGTTTCGCTTGCTCCGTATGGCGATGTGAGCATAGCCACGGCGTGGCGGTCGTCGGGTGTAAAGATATAGCCGTCGTGTAGCTCGTAATGCAGGGCGTTACCACTGGCCTGCAATCGGGCCAGTAAGGGCGTAAAAAGGCCCAAGGGGTCGCGTTCGATGTTCTGTGTAACCATTCCGCCCGTGGGGAAAAGCAGCATTTCGCGATTGCGTTGCAGTGCGGCGGCCATGCTGTCGGTGCGGGTTATGCGGCGTATGCGGGCAAAATCGGCATCGCCCAGCAGCAAAGGCGCGTTTTGATAGGCGAAATCGGGAATGCGCATCACGCTCTCGAAGTCGGCTTGTGCCGTTAGTTGCCATCCGCGAGCCTTGCTTTCGCGTTGAAATAGCTGCATGGCGCACACCAAGAGGGGCGTGTTAAGCTGCGTGGTATCGGTGGGCGAGGCCACGATAAAGATGCGGTCGGCAGCGTTTGTCTGCCTGTAAATCTCCATCGAGCGACGATAGTTGTGGTCGTTGGGCAGAAAGTCGGTGATGTCTTCTTTGAAACGCAGTTGCGATGCACCCGCCAACGCGCCCAAAGCCAGGGCAATGGGCAGGGCAAGGCGCAGCAGACGATGTTGCGCAAACCAGTCGTACAGCCTTATAAGCCATTGTGCAATCATGTCAACTTTGCTTTATTTGTTGTTTGGCCGCAACAGGATTGGCGTATATGTGCAGCAGGTGGCGGCGTTCTTCGTCGGTGGTTAGCTGTTGCAAACGCTGGCTTAGCCACGCTTTCGCCTCATCCCACTGGGCATTCTGCGGTTCTTCGGGGTGCAACATGGCATAGGCGGCCATGTTGGTGGGCATCAGTTGGTAGGCATCAATAATGACATGGTCTATCATCTGTGCCACTTGGCGCACGGCATCGTTAAGGGGCAGGTGCGCAAGGGGTTCAAGTTGGGCCGCGCCAATGGGTTTTGTTACGCGGAAATGCACCCGACCCTTGGGCTGACTGATGCCCGTAATGATGCTGTTGATGTCTTCGCCCGGCTGTTTTACGTAGGGTTTGTGCGCGGTCTGCGCCATTTCGCGCGCTTTAAGCAAGTCGCACGACTCGTATTCGTAGCTCACAGCCACGGGTACGATGTTCAGTTGGGCCAACGAAACGAGCTTATTGCCCATTCCAGAAAGCGTAAACATCTTTATAAGTGCAGGTTCGGTTCGGTCTAGTCCGTCTTTTGTGCGGCCGTTGCGCTGTGCAATCCATACCGACGAGCCCCTATCTACGATGGCATGCCTGATGTATCGCGACAGGTGCAGCTCGCTTTCGTAGAACTGGCGTTTGTTTCCGCCGCGCTCCACGCGAAACATCTTGTTGCTTTTGCCGATGTCTACCACAGTAGGATGGGTCATCAGGTTGGCTCCAAAGGTTATTTCGCAGGTATCGTGCCCTGCATCCACCAGTGCGTTTTGCAGCAGCGAGGCATCTAAAACGATGTCGCGGTGGTTGCTTACAAAGAGGTAAGGCACGGCAGGTTGCAGCAGTTCAAGCCCTTCGCAAACAAATTGCGTGGTGCTTCTTCGCATCACCTCTCGGTTGAAATGATACATCACGCGGAGCTGAAACTCGCGTGCCGAACTTATTTCTTCCAGCATGCGTGCCACCTCTTGCACGTTTTGTTCGGGAAACACGAAGTTAGCCAACTGCGGCAGCCACTTACTTTGGGCTATTCGGCGCATGGCCAGTGCCACTTCGTCATCGTTATAGGGTCGTATATCGTCGAACTCTCCTCTTGCTCTGCAAACATTCTCCATATATATAAGGTGTGATGTGGATGAACTTGTGTTTTGAAATATCGTGACAAAGTTAGTAAATAATCATGAAAAGCGATGCAATTAAGCTGTTCTTTGTTTTGGGTGTAACCCAAATCGGCCGCCGAAGACTATCTTACAAACTTAGCCTAAAAGCCCAATGGGTTTTAAAACGATGGGCCACGAATGGCATCTGGCGCGCCTGTGCAGCCCATATACAAGTACGCCCGTTGCGCAATGGCTAGCGCAACGGGCGTTTAAGTGAGCCACACAGCATGCGATGCTTGGGCTTTTTTGCGTGTTAGGGCATAATCAGATGCACCTCAATCCTCTTCTCAACGCCGGCAACGGCCGTCTCGTTAACCGATGTCAGCCTATACTTTATATAGAGGAAGTTACCCTTTTTCTCGGCAGCTGTAACCTCAATTCGGGGTTCTTCAAGATAAATGTCCTTGTATTCGGCATCGCTACTCGATGGGAACCATGCGGTTACTTTATAGTTTCCGTTCTCGCTTGCCACCTCGTTGGGATACAAGCTAACAAAATTGCCCCCTCGCTTAACTGTCATCTGCACCAGTTTAAGCCACACTCTCGTGTCGATGGCTTTTACTTGTGCCGTCTTATCGCCGTCGGCAGAGTTCCTAAACCGCTTACCGAAGAACTCGTTTACCTCTGTTTTACCGGCGATGTTCCACTCGTTGTTGAGGTCGGACAGCGGTTTAAAGCCTTTCAGCGTTAAGGTAAACTGTGCCAATTCGGTTTCCGAGCCATCCCTAGGCGTGAGTTTAATTGTCAGCGCGATGGAGTTGTCGCCGTCGTTCTTCTGTTTACTGGCCAGAAGTGGGGCAAACTTAGTTTCGTCGTACTTAATCAGGGAGCCATAGAACGCAGCAAGCTGACGGTAAACGCCACGCATATAGAACTTACTTGCGACCTGGGTGTCAACGGTAAACTGCTTGGCGTAATACGCGTTCTTATCAATGGCAAGGCTTGGAGAGCCATTGTTGCCTGTTTTACCTTTTATTCCGTTGTAGGTAATGGTAAACATAACATGACCCGAATGGCTGTTACTGGGCACATAACGCACATCGCTAATGGCGGTTTTGGCCCAATCGTCGGGCGTAAAGGTATAGTGGCTACTTCCATCTGCGGCAGAAGACGTAAGGTCTACCAGCTTTGAGAGATAGTCCACAGTGAACTTATCGGTCTTTTTCAAGCGGAACAGTGTGTCGAAATCGAACTCCGACAGGTAATCCACGCCGTCTTTCCATTTGGCCACAGCACGCATGGCCATGTCTTGGTCTGCTGGTTTTTGTGCAAATCCAGAGAAATCGACCTCCATTCCGAAAGGCTTATTACCCACAACGCCCGTCACTTTAAGCGTGAAAGTACCCTTTTGGTCGTCGCGTTTCACCACGTTCACGGCCTTAACTTCAATTTCCTTGCCGTCTATCGTTTTCTTTCCGAGGTCGGCTTTTGCCTTTTCTATGGCTTGATACACGTTAAGTTGCTTGTCGAGATTGAAGTATTTCACGATGTCCGCGGCTTTAACCTCGGTTGTTTCCTCTTGTGTTGGTGGCTTTTGTGGAGTGGGTGTAAGTCCGTCGTCTCCTCCACAGGCAGCAAAAAAGACGCATATCGCTGCTGCTAAAATAAATTTCTTCATTGTTAATCCTGTCTCTAATACTAAAACTGGCGCGCCTTTCAGCCCTCCTAATAGGCCTTTGCAACAATGGTGCAGAGGCGTTGAGCAATTGCGGCGCACAATAACTATGGGGCAAAGATAAGCAAAATAATCGGAAAGAAGGTAGTGAAATGTGCTATTTAACATAAGGAGTGGTGTGGAAAGAAGTTTGAAAAGGCCTGCGAAAACTGGTAGATTAAAAGACTTCGTCCCTCACAAACTCACGAACTTAGCGGCTTATGCCCTTACCAACTCATGAACTTAAAAACGCGCTCCCATCATAAACTCATGAACTTAGCAACTTATGCCCTTACCAACTCAAACACTTATAGATTAATTCTATATCGAAATAGAAGGAAAAGTTTGGGCTCAGCGCCATAAATACCTAACTTTGCAATCGAAAAGAAATAAAGAATTTACTCACAATTATAAATATAGAAAGGAAATAAGAAATGAAAACAATGATGTATTTAGGACTAGACGAGAACAAAGTTCAACCCATTGTTAAAGGCTTGACCCAACTGTTGGCCGACTTCCAAGTGTTTTATGCCAACCTGCGCGGCTTGCATTGGAACGTAAAAGGTAAGCGATTCTTCTCTTTGCACGCCAAATACGAAGAGCTTTATAACGATGCCGCCGAGAAAGTAGACGAGATTGCAGAACGCCTTTTGCAACTGGGCGCAACTCCCGAAAACCGCTTCAGCGAGTATCTTAAAGTATCTACGATAAAAGAAAGCGGCAACGAGCCCGAAGGAAAAGAAGGTATTGAGACCGTGCTAGACAACTTGGGCAACCTTATCAAGCAAGAGCGCGCCATCGCTAAGCTTGCTGCCGATGCCGACGACGATGCAACGGTGGGCTTGATGGATGGTTTCCTCGCTGGTCAAGAAAAGAACGTATGGATGTTTGTGGCTTTCTTGGATAAGAGCTACAAAAAGTAAAACGGCCATCTGCAAATAGCCCAACGCATACGCCGCTGTGTGGTTAGCCACCGTGCGTATTATCTGGTTAAAAACGATTGGCGGCGACTTCGCCATGAGGTCGCCGCCTTTTTAAACCTTACTGCAAGCCACTGCACACAATGGCAAAGGCCAAACAAGATGTAGGATTAAGGCTGTAAGACTGTGAGATTGGGAGTTTAGAACGTAGTGAGTTCGTTAGAACGTTAGCTATTTTACCCCCAAACGCTTTCGCAATTGTACACTCGCAAACGTTTTGTACAAGGATGTGCGCGATAAAACTCATTAAATTAGAAACTTACACCCACACAAAAGCATTAACTTAAAAAAGCTCATCAACTTAAACTTAGCATAGCTTTAAGCACAAGAGATTAGTGCAGAGAGTTATAAAAACAGACTAGCAAAAGCATGTCTGCATTTAGCGAAAAGATTAAAGTGGCGGCGTGGTGGTGCGATGATGCACCGCCACGCTTTTGTTTGTGTTGGCTACAAGCCAATAAATGCAGGCGTTGCAGCAGCTAATATAGTTTGATTAGCTAATGGCATTCCATGTTATAAGCAAGCTATCCCCCACCCCCTATATTTCTCATCGCTTGCCCTCCACATTCACCATTTCTTCTCCAAACATAGTGTTTTTTCATGTTTTTGACGTAATTTTGCCCTTTCAAACAAACTTACAATGAGCATTACATCCTTAGTGAGCGGAGCTTTCAAAGGCCGACAGGCCGACATCGGAGCGTACGCCCACAATAGCGAAGAGATACAAAGGCGTGTTTTGGCCCACCTTGTGCAGCAAGGACAACGCACGCAATATGGCAATACGTGGGGAATGAACAACATACAAACCTACGAACACTTTGCCAAGCAGCTACCCGTAACCTCTTACGAGGAACTGAAAGAGCCTATCGACCGCATGCGCCACGGCGAGGCCGACGTGTTGTGGCCTGGCGTGGTGAAGTGGTACGCCAAATCGTCGGGAACAACCAACGACAAAAGCAAATTCATCCCCGTATCTGCCGAAGGCTTGAAAAACATTCATTACAAAGGCGGAAAAGATGCCGTGGCACTTTATCTGCGCAACAATCCCAAGAGCCGGCTATTCGATGGGCGCAGTCTGATATTGGGTGGAAGTCATGCGGCCAACTACAACGTGGCGCATAGCCTAGTGGGCGACCTCAGCGCGATACTCATCGAAAACATCAATCCCTTGGCCAATATCGTGCGCGTTCCCAAGAAAAGCATCGCGCTAATGCCCGACTTCGAGGCGAAACGCGAGGCCATTGCCCAACAAACTTTGCACACCAACGTCACCAACATATCGGGTGTGCCCTCGTGGATGCTCTCTGTGCTGGTGCGCGTGCTCGAACTTTCGGGCAAAGATACGCTCGCCGAGGTGTGGCCCAACCTCGAAGTGTTTTTCCACGGCGGCATTGCTTTCGGCCCTTATCGCGAACAATACCGCAAACTTGTTGGCTCGTCGCAGATGCGATACATGGAAACCTACAACGCCAGCGAAGGCTTTTTCGGTCTACAAGACGCTCCCGACGACGAGGCTATGCTGCTCATGATAGATTACGGCGTGTTCTACGAGTTTATTCCGATGGACGAATTTGGAACAGACAATGCCTCGGTGGTTCCGCTTTGGGGCGTTGTGCCTGGCCGTAACTATGCGATGGTGATTAGCACAACGTGTGGTTTGTGGCGTTATGTTATTGGCGACACGGTTTGTTTCACCTCCACGCAGCCTTATAAGTTTAAGATTACGGGGCGAACAAAATACTTTATCAATGCCTTTGGCGAAGAACTGATTATGGACAACGCCGAACAGGGCTTGGCTTACGCCTGCAAACAAACGGGTGCAGAGGTGTTGGAGTACACGGCGGCACCTGTATTTATGGATGCCGAGGCCAAATGCAGGCACCAATGGCTTGTGGAATTTGCGCACAAGCCTACTTCTCTCGATGCCTTTGCCCAAGCACTCGACCTCCGTTTGCAACAACTTAACAGCGACTACGAGGCTAAACGACACAAGAACATCACGCTGCAACAGCTGGAAGTGGTTGAGGCACGACAAGGCCTGTTTAACGATTGGCTGAAAAGCAAAGGCAAACTGGGCGGACAACATAAGGTGCCGCGACTAGGAAACAGCCGTAAGAATATTGAGGAGCTGTTGAAGATGAATTAAAGAAGAGCAGGGCCTCACCCACTGCCCCTCTCCAAAGGGAGAGGGGAATGACATGCCTTGTGAATTATCCTTTTGTTAACCAAGAGTGCATGCGGCCTTTGGGCAACTATGGAGTGATATGCCTTGTGAATTATCCTTTTGTTAACTTGTTAACTCGCCAGCTTGAATTTGTCCGCTTTTCAGCAAGATTTTTAACACTAAAAGTGCCATTTTTATCCACCAACTGCCCACCTTGCCGCAAAAAATCGATTCTCGCGAAGGTTTGTTTCGGTGCAAAAAGGGGTTGCATGTGAATGTTGGCAAAATGAATATTTATTTAAACAAACCGCCATTTGCACCTACTTTTGTGCGTTTTGCCGCTAAATACACTGCATTTTGGTGCTAAATGCAGTGCGTTTTGGTGCTAAATGCAGTGCGTTTTGATGCTAAATGCAGTGTGTTTTGGTGCTAAATGCAGTACGTTTTGGTGCTAAACGCATGGAAAAATGCTACTAAATGAGAGACAAAAAGCATAAACATCCACAACAATTGTATAAACAAAACCTTTTAGAACCACGAAACACATGGCCAAAAAGGGCAAAATAGGCATTAAAAAGTGGGGTTTTAGGGGGAAAAAGTGGGTAATTGGAGTTGAAAAAATACGAGTTGGCAACCAAACTAGAAAGGCAAAATGGTGCAAAATGCAGGTTCTTGGCTTAAAAATAGACAAAAGCCAAGGTGCGAAAGGGTAGAAAAAAACGGCTTTTTACCTACTTTTTAACCAATATTTTCGCTAGAACGGAACGAAAAATAGAGCGACATTGTAAAACAAAAGATAACAATTTAAGTTTTTGAGTTGGTGGGCGAGCCAGCTAATCACTACCCTTTCCAATGGAAAGGGGCGGGGGGTTGGGCCATTTAATTCCTCCTCACGCTCCCAACCAACAAGCCAACTGCACCACCCAACATCAGTTTTCCCAAAAGGGGTAAGAACTCTTCGTTGCAAAGCAGGCTGAAAACAATGGCAAATATCGTGGTTAGCACTATGGCAAAGACTAGCGAAAGGGGCTTAATGCGCCATTCTAAACGCACAGTACACCGCTTTAACGCCTGTCCCTCGTTGTCACCAACCCCATGCGGCAAACGCTCTTCCACTGGCTTATTCTCTAATTGCGCAATCAGTTTCAAGGCTCGTTCCACATCCGTTTCGTAAACCGTTATGGCTATTCCTTGCCCTGGTTGTTCCTTGTTGGCGGCGTTGGGCAACACCATGATATGATGCTCGGCAAGCCATTGGCTTATCTCCCACGCCTCATAAAAGTTATTGCAAAGCTTTATTGTCACTTTTTCTTTCATTGCCGTTCAACTTAAATACAGATGAAACAATACATTGCAAATGTAATAAATTTCGTTGACACCGCAATATCATGGTGTGTTAAATCACCCATAAAGGTGAAAGGGTGAAAAAGTGAAAAGGTGAAAAGATGGCTGCGCACTTTTAAAGGTGAAAGGGTGAAAAGGTGAAAAGATGGCTGCGCACTTTTAAAGGTGAAAGGGGGAAAGGGTGAAAAGGTGAAAAGATGGCTAACGCCCTCTTAAAGGTGAAAAGGTGAAAGAATGAAAAGATGGTTGCTCCACCTAGGCATTTGGCTTAACTCCATAACTCCACAACTACTTAACCCCCTAAATGTAACGCCACCTAGGCATTTGGCTTAACTCCGTAACTCCATAACTCCGTAACTCCATAACTCCGTAACTCCTTAACTCCTTAACTCCTTAAATGTAATGCCACCTAGGCATTTGGCTTAACTCCTTAACTCCATAACTCCTTAACTCCTTAAGCCCTAGCCGTGGGGCATAGCCTGTTTAAAATCCAAATATTCCCTAACAACAAAGCCATATTCCATTTTTTATTACTAACTTTGCCAACGGCCCAATTATGCCGTTTACACAAGGAATACAGGCTAAATGCTGGCATAAGCGGCGTTATGGGCAACCGTTACTCGCAACGGTGCAGGCTTGCTTGCACGCTGCGAGCCGTATACACCTACGCATAACAGTAACGACAACAATGCACACGTTGGCCGCACGCCTACATATAACCAAGGTTTAGCCCTTGCATGCAACGAGGCAAAGCCATATATTAAAGGTGCGAACACCACAATAAAGTAATGTGCAAATAAGCAACAGCAGGTAAAAAGGAAATATGAAGGAACGCTACAATATGGACAAGGCGCACACCACGCAACGCACAAGCAGACTTAACTGGCAATTGTGCCGTTTCGCCCTGTTGCTATTTACACTTGCATTAGTGGCCGCTTGCGCCCGAATGGGCAACCCCGATGGGGGCTGGTACGACGAAACACCGCCCCGAGTGGTGGGTGCATCGCCCACAGAAAAGGCCACTGGCGTGAAGACTAGAAAGCTACACATACGCTTTAACGAATTTATCAAGATAGAAAACGCCACGGAAAACGTAGTGGTTTCACCTCCACAGCTGGAATCGCCCGACATAAAGGCAGGCGGAAAAAGCATCGACATCGAACTGAAAGACTCGCTCAAAGCTAACACCACGTACACAGTGGACTTTTCTGACGCCATAACCGACAACAACGAAGGCAACCCCTTGGGAAACTATACATATAGTTTCTCTACGGGCGAACATATCGACACGATGGAGGTGAGCGGGTGGGTTCTTGCCGCCGAAAACCTAGAACCGGTGAAAGGAATACTGGTGGGACTGTACGCTAACCTTGCCGATAGTGCGTTTCGTACCCAACCCATGCAGCGCGTGGCCAAAACCGACGGGCGCGGACGCTTCGTTATACGCGGCATCGCACCCGGAAAGTATCGCGTTTATGCGCTGCAAGATGTAGACGGCGACTACCACCTCACGCAGAAAGGCGAAGAAATGGCCTTTAACCGCGAGATTATCGTACCTTCGTCGAAACCCGATGTGCGGCAAGACACGCTTTGGCGCGACTCGTTGCGCATCGATTCCATCTCGCGTGTTAGCTACACGCACTTCTTACCCGACAATATCATGCTGCGCGCGTTTACACATGTACAAACCGACCGCTTTTTCACTAAGGCCGAACGAACACTGCCCGAGTGTTTCTCGCTGGTGTTTACGGCTGGCAACAACGAACTTCCTATTCTGCGCGGACTGAACTTCAACAATGCCGAGCGCGCGTTCATCGTAATGCCCACGGCTAAGAAAGACACCATAACCTATTGGATTAAAGACTCTGCGCTGATTAACCAAGACACGCTGCGCATGCAGATGCAATATTGGAGCACAGACACCACGGGGCAACTGCGCATGAAACAGGATACGATAGAGGTTCTTGCGAAAACGCCTTACGCCAAAAGGCTGAAAGAAAAGCAAAAGAAAGCGGAGGAATGGAAGAAGGCACAAGACAAGGCGCAAAAGAAAGGAGAACCGTTTGAAACGATAATGCGCCCCGAGGCGTTGAAGGTGGAAGTGAAGGTGAACAACAGCATCGCTCCCGACGAGAACGTGCGAATAGAGTTGCCAACGCCTTTGCAAAGTCTTGATTCGACAAAAATACACCTTTACAGCAAGCGCGACACGCTGTGGTATGAGGCCCGTTACAGGATTAGGGTGCGCGAGGGGGGCGACAGTTTGGCACCCGTAGGAACCAATCTCTTGCACAAACGGTGGTTGGAGCTGCAAGCCGAGTGGAAACCAGGCGTGGAATACAGCTTTGAACTCGACTCGTTGGCACTCACCGACATCTACGGAACCACGTCGGGCAAGATAAAGCAAGGCTTTAAGGTAAGAGAAGACAAGGAGTTTGCCACACTCGCCGTATCGCTTACTGCGCTTACCGACTCTAATGTGGTGGTTCAGCTGCTCAACGAGCAAGATGGTGTGGTGAAACAAACACGCGCCTTAGCTGGTACGGCCAACTTCTACTACCTGCAACCCGCAACCTATTACCTGCGTTTGTTCGTAGACCGAAACGGAAACGGACGATGGGACACGGGCGATTTCTATCGCGGAGAAGAACCCGAAACGGTGTATTACTTCCCCGAAGAAATAGAATGCAAGGCCAATTGGGATGCCACACGCACCTGGAACCCCACAGCCAAACCGCTGAACGAGCAAAAGCCTGGCAAGATTACCAAGCAAAAGCCCGATAAAGGCAAGAGCATCAAACGCCGAAACAGGGAACGTGCACTGGAATTGGGCATACCCCTACCGCCCGATTTGAAATAAGTGTCGTAGCCAAAAGGCTAAGGATATAGCGCCCCGAACTGCAAATGGCTACACAGCGCATGCAGAAAACGGGGCGTAAACACATAATGAAACAAGAAAAAGGGGAAGCGTCAAGAGCCCTTTCACCATATAAATAACCCGCGATGCAAAGCCAAAGGGCAGCACATCGCACATAAAAGACCTAACGAGATGAAGAAGATAAAGTTGGCACTAGTGCTGGTTGCGCTACTGATGACCGCACAAATGCAGGCACAATGCACATTTCGGAACACCGCTTTTAAGTCGGGCGAGTTTCTCACATACAATCTTTACTACAACTGGAAGTTTGTTTGGGTGAAGGCTGGCACGGCTTCTATGTCGGTAGTACAAAGCGTTTACGGCGGCAAGCCTGCCTATCGGGGCAGCCTCATCACGCGTGGAAACAGCAAAGTAGACCATTTCTTCGTACTCCGCGACACACTTATGTGTTATTCGTCGCTCGATATGGCACCGCTTTACTACCGAAAAGGCGCACGCGAAGGCAGCCGGTACACCGTAGACGAGGTGTTTTACAGCTATCCCGACGGCAGCAAGTGCCACATTAAACAGCACTGCTTAACCCACGATGGAAACCATCTGTGGGACAATCGCACGCTAGACGAATGCGTTTTCGACATGATGAACATCTTTCTTAGGGCGCGTTCGTTCAACCCCGAAGGCTGGAAAAGCGGCAACGAAATACCTTTTACCGTGGCCGAAGGCGATGGTTTTATTCCTGCAACGCTTAGATATAACGGCAAAACGGTGGTTAAAGGAGACGATGGCGTGAAGTATCGTTGCCTGGAACTGGCCTACATCGAGCGCAAACCCAATAGAAAGCCCAAGGAAATTGCCCGTTTCTTCGTTACCGACGACAGCAACCACGTTCCTGTTCGCATAGACATGAACCTTAAATTCGGCAGTGCCAAGGCTTTTGTTGTGGGCATGAAAGGGCTGCGAAGTGCCGTTTCTTCGACCGAGAAATAAAGAATGCTGGGCCATAAACAAGGAACAACTAGGCCGCAAAAAGACCTACAAACAGGAGGACAACAAGGGTTTGTCAGAACAAACTGAACCCCAGAAAAGCAATACAACAAATAAAAAACCACCCATACAATGGCGCAAAACGATCAGGGATTAACCCCCATGATGAAGCAATTCTACTCTTTCAAGGCCAAACATCCCGATGCCTTGTTGCTTTTCCGTTGCGGCGACTTCTACGAAACATACAGCGAAGATGCCGTAGAGGCATCGCGCGTGCTGGGAATTACCCTCACCAAACGCAACAACAAAGGCAATACAGATGCCACAGAGATGGCCGGTTTTCCCCATCATGCGCTCGACACCTATCTGCCTAAGCTCATCAGGGCGGGCAAACGCGTGGCTATATGCGACCAACTGGAAGACCCCAAACTAACGAAAACGCTCGTGAAACGCGGCATAACCGAACTGGTTACGCCAGGAGTGGCAATGGGCGACACCGTACTTAACTATAAGGAAAACAACTTCTTGGCAGCCGTTCACTTTGGGAAAACGGCTTGCGGCGTGGCTTTTCTCGACATTTCTACGGGCGAATTTATCACCGGACAAGGCTCGTTCGACTATGTAGAAAAGCTTCTGGGCAGCTTTGCACCCAAGGAAGTGCTGTACGAACGCAACCACAAGAAGGACTTTGAACGCTATTTTGGCAACAAACACATTGTATTCGAACTAGATGATTGGGTGTTTACCGAACAAACGGCGCGCCAAAAACTGCTTAAACACTTTGGAACGAAGAACCTAAAAGGCTTTGGAGTTGAGCATGTTCAAAGCGGAGTGGTGGCCGCTGGCGCCATCATGCAGTACTTAGAGATTACGCAACACACCAATATCGGACACGTAACCTCGCTGGCACTCATAGAAGAAGACCGCTATGTACGACTAGATAAGTTCACCATTCGGTCGCTCGAACTGATACAACCCATGCAAGAAGACGGTGCATCGCTGCTCGATGTGGTGGACCGAACCGTAACGGCAATGGGCGGCCGCTTGCTAAGACGATGGCTGGTGTTCCCACTGAAAGAGGTTAAGCCCATCGAACAACGACTCGATGTGGTGGACTATATCTTCCGTTACCCCGAATTTCGCACCCTACTCGATGAGCAACTGCACCGCATTGGCGACCTTGAACGCATCATTTCGAAGGTTGCCGTTGGCCGTGTGTCGCCCCGCGAGATGGTTCAGCTTAAGAATGCGCTGCTAGCCATACAGCCATTGAAGATTGCTTGCTTGGAGGCCGACAATGAAACGATACGCCAGATAGGCGAACAAATGAACCTTTGCGAAAGTTTGCGCGACAGAATTGAAAACGAAATACAACCCGACCCGCCACTGGTTGTGAATCGCGGCAACGTTATTGCCGAGGGGTTTAGTCCTGAACTAGACGAACTACGCAACATATCGCGTGGCGGACGCGATTTCCTCATCGACATTCAGCAACGCGAAGCCGAGGCAACAGGCATCAGTAGCCTTAAAATTGGCTACAACAACGTGTTTGGTTACTACCTCGAAGTGCGCAACACGTATAAGGATAAGGTGCCCGAAGAGTGGGTTAGAAAGCAAACTTTGGCCCAAGCCGAACGCTACATCACGCAAGAATTGAAGGAATATGAGGAGCGAATATTGGGTGCCGACGAGAAAATTCAGTCGCTGGAAGAACGTCTTTTCAACGAATTGGTTACGGCTACGCAAGAGTTTATCCCCCAAATACAAATCAATGCCAACGTGGTGGCACGGCTCGACTGCCTGCTTAGTTTCGCCAAGACCGCCGAAGAGAACCGCTATGTACGCCCCGTGATAGAAGATAGCGACGCATTGGATATACGCCAAGGCCGACATCCCGTTATCGAAACGCAACTACCACTGGGCGAACACTACGTGCCCAACGACATTCAACTCGACACCGAGCGCCAACAGATAATCATTATCACCGGTCCGAACATGGCTGGTAAGTCTGCTTTGCTCAGACAAACGGCCCTTATCGTGCTACTTGCGCAGATAGGAAGCTTTGTTCCTGCCGAAAGTGCGCGCGTTGGACTGGTAGATAAAATCTTTACGCGCGTGGGGGCGAGCGACAATATCGCGCAAGGCGAGTCTACTTTCATGGTAGAAATGACCGAAGCATCGAACATTCTCAACAATGTTTCGCCCCGTTCGCTGGTTCTTTTCGACGAGTTGGGGCGCGGAACGTCCACGTACGACGGCATCAGCATTGCTTGGGCCATCGTGGAATACCTGCACGAGCAACCCAAAGCACGCGCCCGTACGCTCTTTGCCACCCATTATCACGAACTAAATGAGATGGAAAAGAACTTTAAGCGCATTAAGAATTTCAACGTCAGCGTGAAAGAGCTTAACGGAAAGGTTATCTTTATGCGCCGATTAGAACGCGGAGGCAGCGAACATTCGTTTGGTATACACGTGGCCGACATCGCAGGAATGCCCAAAAGCATTGTGAAAAGGGCTAACACCGTGCTTAAACAGCTTGAAAACGACAACGCACAGGTGGGCGGAACCGTGAGCAAGCCCAGTGTTAAGCACTTAGACGAAAGTCGCGAGGGCATGCAACTAAGCTTTTTCCAACTAGACGACCCCGTACTTTCTCAAATTCGCGACGAGATTCTAGGTCTCGACATCAACAACCTCACGCCTATGGAAGCGCTTAATAAGCTGAACGACATAAAGAAGATTGTGGGCGGATAAGAAAAGGTGAAAGGGTGAAAAGGTGAAAAAATGGCTGCGCCCTTTTAAAGGTGAAAGGGTGAAAAGGTGAAAAAATGGCTATGCCCTTTTAAAGGTGAAAGAGTGAAAGAGTGAAAATGTCTACGCCACCTAGGCATTTGGCTTAACTCCTTAACTCCATAACTCCCTAACTACTCAACTCCAGTTGTGTCTGTTTTTCAGCAAGAAATTTAACATTATGAGTGCGTTTTTATTCACCAACCGCCCAAATGGCCGCAAAAAATCGATTCTCGCGAAGGTTAGTTTTGATGCAAAAAGGGGCTAGTTTGTGAATACGGCAAAATGAATATATATTTAAAGCAACCGCCATTTTCACCAGTTTTAGGGCTATTTGCTGCAAAATGTAGTGCGTTTTGGTGCTAAATGCAAGGTGTTTTGGTGCTAAACGCATGGCGTTTTGGTGCTAAATGCAGTACGTTTTGGTGCAAAATGCAAGGTATTTTGGTGCAAAACGCAAGGCAAAATGCTGCAAAATGCGAGACGATAAGCATAAATATACGCTGCAATGGTATAAATAAAACCCTTTCTAACCACTAAATTCATGGCTAGAAAGGGCAAAATGACCATTAAAAAATGGCATCTTAGGGGCTAAAAGCGAGTTATTGGGCGTAGAAAAAAATGAGTTGGCAACCAAAATAGAAAGGCTAAATGGTGCAAAATGCAGGTCTTCTTCTTAAAAACAGACAAGTTGGAAGACGTGGCAGGCAAGAAATAGGGGCTATTTACCTACTTTTTAACCGATATTTTCGCTAGAACGGCGTGAAAATTTGAGCGAAGTTGTAAAATAAAAACAACTATATTAACTTTTGAGTGGCTATGCTGCACAACGCTCCCCATAAGAAGGGGAAGGGAGAAGGTTGTTAATACCCAACTGACGTAGGTCTTGTGTTTGTGAGCTTTGTAAGGCCATGAGGCTTGTAAGTGCATGAGTTTGGGGGTATCTGAACCCGATTTTATAAGACTGTTTACCCGTGTAAGCACACGGCAAAAAGGGTTTAGATAAACCCAAATCGGTAGTTGAGCTTGCGCAGATTTCGCTTGATTGTTGAGCATATTGCCTGCCTTATTCTTGAAGGCGTAGCGGACTACGCCAAGAAAATAAGACAGGCAAGGTGCTAACAAGCAAACGAAAGATGAACAGGAAGTGATGAGAATAACCTAAAATAATTATAGTGAAACAGAAATGGGTTTGGAAAGTCATAGGTGCATCGTAAGCAAACAAAAAGTGCCGCTTCTCTTCTGCGCAAGGATGTATTGATGCTATGCTACGCACGCCTTGCATTCTTCTAACAACTACTTTCCAAAAGCAATTCTGTTTCACTATAATAAGCGGTATAACAACCTATCGGGGGTAAACACAAAGCCCCTCTCCAAGGCGAGTGGGGAGCAGGTATGCCATGCGCAAACAAAGCATACTACTCCCTTCTTCCCGTGGAGAGGGGTTGGGGGTGAACTTCTATTCTGAGGCAGTAGGCTGTTACTTCACCTCCCAAATGTCGTTCGTTTCCAGCAATTCGGTGAAGTTATGATAGGCAGCACGGCCTTTCACATCCTCGATTTGCTGTTCAACACATGCCTCGTAAGTGGGCGATTCAACGTCGCGGATGATGCCTAGTGCCACAGGGAACCCCTGTTCGTTGTTCATTAGCGCCAGTTTCATTTGCAGCGTGTGGTCTTCGGCGTGTGCGTCGTGCACCAAAACATCGTCTAATGTTGCGCCGTTTTCACCCACTTTCACCACTTTCAGCCCAAATCCTTCTTGTGCCAAGCCATACTCGTTGTTCTCTCCGAAGAGCATTTTCTCGCCATGTTTCAGGTAAATGGCGTTGCTTTTGCGGCCAGGCGACGAGTAAACGGGGTCGTAGATGCCGTCGTTGAAGATAACGCAGTGCTGCAAAATCTCGCAAACAGAGGTTCCTTTATGGCGTTGTCCCGCCTTCATCAGTTCCATTACGCCTTGGTTGTCGGTTGCCACGGCACGTCCGAAGAAGTTGCCGCGTGCGCCAAATGCCAGTTCGGCAGGGCGGAATGGGTCTTCAACAGTTCCGTAAGGCGACGACTTCGACACGAATCCGCGTGGCGAAGTGGGCGAGTATTGACCCTTAGTTAGTCCGTAGATGCGGTTATTTAGTAAGATAATGTTAATGTCTACGTTTCTGCGCAGGCAGTGAATAAAATGGTTTCCGCCGATGGCCAGTCCGTCGCCGTCGCCGCTAACCTGCCAAATGGTGAGGTAAGGGTTAGCAACCTTCGCCCCCGTAGCGATTGCAGCCGCGCGCCCGTGTATGGTCTGCATGGCATAAGTCTTCATATAATAAGGCAAACGGCTCGAACAACCGATGCCAGAAATCACTGCTGTTTCGTATGGAGCGATGCCTAAGTCGGCCATCGCCTTCTGCAACGATGCTAAAAAGAAATGATCGCCGCAACCAGGACACCATCTCGGGGTGCCTTGTTTATAATCTTGTGCTGTATAAGTCATAACAGTTGTTTTGTTAGTTGACAAGTAAACGAGTTGGTTGGTTAATGAATGGAAGTAAAGGTTGAGATAGCCTTGATGTTTGGACTTGTCCGACAAGTCTGACCTGTCAGACGAGCTAACAATCTCCTTAATTACGAGAGTAATCACTCCCCTCTCCCCTTGGAGAGGGGTCGGGGGTGAGGCTTCGTGCCTTTATTCCTCTATAATCTTCTTGAACGCTTCAACCAATTCGGTGACAACAAGCGGCTGTCCCTTCACCTCATTATATTGATAAGGCACAAATCCGTCTATCTTTCCGCGCAGATACATGGCAAATTGGCCCATGTTTTGTTCGGCCACAACCACCTTTTTGTATTTACGCAGCACCTCTTCGGTGTTGGCGGGCAAGGGGTTGATGTACTTGAACTGCGCCAAAGCCACCTTTTTGCCCTGCTTGCGCAAAGCTTTCATTGCCGAAAACAGGTGTCCGTAGGTGCTACCGAAACCAACGATAAGCAAGTCGGCATCCTCATCACCCTGCACTTGCACATCGGGAACCTTGATGCCGGCCACCTTTTGTGCGCGCAAATGCACCATGAGGTTGTGGTTTTCGGGTTCGGTAGAGATGTTGCCCGTCTGTCCGTCTTTCTCCAAACCGCCCAAAATATGTTCGTACCCAGGCGTTCCGGGTATGGCCCAATAGCGTGCTTTTGTCTCCTCATCGCGGCGATAAGGCGTGTAGTTGCCGCGCATTTCTTCGGTTGCGAAGTGCGGATGGATGTCGGGTAGCTTGTTGATGTCGGGCAATTGCCATGCAGCCGACCCGTTACCGAGAAATCCGTCGGTGAGAAGTATTACGGGTGTGAGATATTCCAAAGCTATTTTGGCTGCCATGTAAGCCGAATCGAAACAGTCGGTAGGGCTTGTTGCAGCGATAACGGGCATGGGCGATTCGCCGTTTCTGCCGTACAAAGCCTGCAAAAGGTCGGTTTGTTCGCTCTTCGTTGGCAGTCCAGTAGATGGTCCGCCGCGCTGTACGTCTATTACTACAAGTGGAATTTCGTCGATAACAGCCAAGTTTATGGCCTCGCTTTTAAGGCAGATGCCAGGCCCTGAGGTAGAAGTGGCGGCCAGCGCACCAGCAAACGATGCGCCGATGGCACTTGCGCAGCCTGCAATTTCGTCTTCGCATTGCACTGTTTTCACGCCCAAGCTCTTGTGTTTGGCTAGTTCGTGTAGGATGTCTGTTGCGGGAGTGATGGGGTAAGAGCCCAAGAAAAGTTGCAATCCGGCTTTTTCTGCGGCGGCGATAAGTCCGTAAGCCGTGGCCTTATTGCCTGTTATGTCCATGTAACGACCCTTGGTTTTCACCTTCGACTCGATGCGATAGGTAGCCGGAACCGATGCGTGCGTGTTGTGTCCGTAGTCGTATCCGGCCATCACCACCTTGATATTGCTTTCGGCTATCTGCGGTTTCTTGTGGAATTTCTTACGCAAGAAGTCGAAAGCCAGCTCCATATCGCGGTTGAAAAGCCAGCATACGATGCCCAGTGCAAACATGTTTCGGCACTTCAACATCGACTTATTGTCCATGCCTGTGTCTTTCAGACATTCTTTAACCATCGTAGTGATGGGGCATGCCACCACGCAATCGGCGTCAATACCTAGCTCTGCGAGGTAGTCTTCGGTTTTAAACTCAGCCTTTTTAAGGTCTTTTGGGCCGAAACTGTCGGTATCAATGATAATCGTTGCCTGCGGGCGGGCGTATCTGTACTGCGTTTTCAGGGCCGCAGCGTTCATCGCAACAAGCACATCACAGAAGTCTCCGGGCGTAAGCACCTTGTCTTCTCCGATGTGTACCTGATAACCCGACACGCCATTTAGCGAGCCTTGCGGTGCACGAATGTCTGCCGGGTAATCCGGAAAGGTTGAGATGTCATTACCAACTGTTGCAGAAATGGTCGAGAAAATGTTTCCCGCTAACTGCATTCCGTCACCCGAGTCCCCTGAGAAACGAACCACAACTTGGTCCAATTCTTTCACTTCCAATTCTTCGGACATAATATTAGCACTTATAGATTGTTTATAATTAGATCTATGGCAAAAGTAAAACAAATAAAAGATAGTTACAAATTTTTGAGCATGAATTTTATTAAAAGATTTCGTTGGCTGTGCGTTTCGTGATGTTAGAAAGTAAGCTATGCCATCCGTTGCGTTGCAGATATTAAGCAATGTGCCACACTAACGTTGCAGATGGTAAGCCTTTAACCCCCTATAATCCCTTTATGATATTGTTTTAATGCCAATATGTAAGGTGCTGGGTGTTGCATAATTGTGGAATATATATGGGAAAACATTGACAAAGGAAGGCAGGGATAATGGCAAATCCAAATAAGATTGGGTGGAGTTGCTTGGCTTATCGAGCACGTAGTTCTTTCGTTTGACAGACAAAACCAAATAAGATTGGGTGGAGTTGCCTGGCTTATCGAGCACGCAGCCCTTTCGTTTGACAGACAAACCAAATAAGATTGGGTGGAGTTGCTTGGCTTATCGAACACGCAGCCTTTTCGTTTGACAGACAAACCCAATAAGAATAAGTAGCAGTTGTTCAGCCATTTCTCATTAATCTGGCTAGTAAATACAAGCAAGGCACAAACACATCGCCACATTACCTGCGGCAGGGAGAGTGCGTACCAGAATGATGTACAAACGTTACAACATCCTTGGCGTAATAATACTTGTGGGTGATGTGCCCACTCCCAGCCGCTGATAATGTGGCGATACCAATAAAATACGATGAGGTTATACGATTAAACTAGGCTCTATTTAGACCCTATTTGCCGGCATAACCCTCGTTTTGCGGACGCAATTGCGGGTTGCGTTGCATCTCGTTAAGCGATAGCGGCCACAGCAAATCTGACGATTTAATCACCGCACCCGAACCATTTGTGGCTCCAACGAGGTCCACATAGGTTACCTTTCCTAGCTCGGTGGCCGACACATCGGGGAATTTCTTCGTGCGCAAACAATCATCCCAGATTTTATATTCCAACGGGAACTCGCGCAAACGCTCCGTCCAACAAGCCTCAATAAACGCTTCTTTCGACAGTGCCGACAGTTCTGTGGTGAGTTCTGCCTGCGTCTTACCCAGCGCCCTAGCCTGAACCATCGCCAAATATCCAGCAGCCTCAGCTGTAACAGCCCCGCCGCTCTGCACCAGACTCTCGGCTGCATCGAGCAGCGTTTCGGCATAACGATAGATGTTCCAGTCCTTCGTGCCGCGCCCTGTTTTAAGAACGGCCTCCTCGTCAAAGTAATACCAGCAACCACGAGCGTCTGCGCTGGGTGCAGTCCATACCGAATCGTTGTTCGGGTTCTTATACTTTGTGGCGAAAAACTGCTGTTCTTGTCCGCGCAAGTCGTCTGCCGTGTAGATGTTCAAATAGCGAGCGTTGGGTCCATACACGCGTTCGAAGATGTTATAACTCTTAAATGCGTTCGTTGCCGACGAAGAAAAGGCGTAGGTTGGCCGCCAACCGCTGGTCGATATGTCAGCATCGTACTCCACTGCGTAAAGCACTTCGGGCAAGTCGTCTAAGGTTCTAAGCTTGTTATAAGCACTTTTCAGTGCCTTATCCTCGTTTTCTGTAAGCGAATACTTACCCGAATTGATAATCTGCTTAGCCGTTTCGCTTGCCTGTTGATACTTACCTTGCTGCATATAAACCGCAGTAAGCGCCTGCAAAGCTACGTATTTGCTTATACGATGACCATTTTTCTGCCATGTTTGGTCGGGAAGTGCGGCCACGGCCTCGGTCAAATCCTGTTCGATAAGCGTGTAAACGTCGGCCACAGGCGTGCGTGGCTTCTCCAAATCGTTAACGCTCTCAGAGGGTTGAGTGGGCATTGGCACGTCTCCAAACCACTTTACCAGCATAAAATAGTTGAAGGCGCGGAAGAATTTAGCCTCGCCCGACAACACTTTTCGTGCCTCATCGCTCATAGATACTTCGGGCATAGACTTCAATGCGGCGTTGGAAATGTTGATAGCTGCATAACAACTACCCCAGATGCCGTCTACAAAACCCGACACATTGTTGGTTTGTTCCTGCCTCGTAAGCGTTCTTGCATACGCGCATACGCGCTCTTGACCTTCGTACGAGTTACTAAAATAGCCCGTAAGCATACCAGGAATAGTCATGGCCGAACCGATATATGCGCTACCGGCCGACGAATGGGCAGTTACTGCCGCCCTTCTATATAGTCCGTTGATGTTAGAACGAATTTGATCTTCGGTCTTATAGAAGTCGCGCGAGCTAAGGAGCGACTTGGGTCTTTCCTCCAAGAAGTCGTTACACGAAGCTAATACCAAGCAGGTGCAGGCCGCAAATATCATTATTTTGTTCATTTCGTGTCTGTGTTTAGTTTATTAAATTAAAACGTTACATTAAGACCCAGAGTGAATACTCTTGAACGGGGAAGAGAGAAGAAAGCCATGTTTTGACCGAACTTACTGCCTTGCGAAGTCATTTCGGGGTCGTAACCCTTGAAGTCTTTCGAGCAAAGTAAGAAGAGGTTATTGGCACTTAGGTACACGCGCAGTGCGCTAAGCCCCAGGGTTTTCAATGTTGTGGGCGCAAAGGTATAACCCAGTTGAACCATGTTGCAGCGCAGGTATGAGCCGTCTACCACCCAACTAGAATCCACCGTTGTGTCTTGTCCGGCATGACTTTGCGAGTCGTATGGGCTATTGGTCAAATAAAGCATCTGCTGCATGGTATGTGGATTGCTGCCATTGTAAGCATCATAGAGAATGCTTTTCAGTCCGTTGGTTATTCCAAAGCGGTCGTACACCGAGTGATAGAATTGTTGCATGGTCTCAACGCCCGTAACAAATTGCATTTCAACCGTCAAATCCCAGTTCTTATAGTTAAGGGTGTTGGTCCAGCTACCCGTCCAATCGGGTATTCCCTTACCCAAAATAGACTTCTGCTCTTCGCGTTTGGCTCTTCCAACCATCTTCTTTGTGCAGCGTCCTGCCGCTTCATCTTCATCCGTCCACACGCCCAGTCGCTTGTATCCGTAGAAGCTTCCCATGCTTTCGCCCACGCGTAAGATACCCTCCGAGCCGCCAACCCAGTGCAATATTTCGATGTCTTCGTTGTTCTTGCCCAGTTTCAGTATCTTGTTTTTGTTATAGTTCAAGTTAAGAATGGATGTCCAGGTAAAATCTTTTGTGCGAACGGGATAGGCCGTAAGCATAAAGTCGATACCCGAGTTCTTCACTTCGCCGATGTTCTTATACACACTTCCAAAGCCGCTAGAATGCGGAATGGGCGTATCGAGCAACAAATCGGTGGTGCGTTTATAATAATAGGAGAAGTCTAGGTTAACGGCATTGTTGAACAATCCGAGGTCGAAACCCACGTCAAACTGTGCCGTCTTTTCCCATTTCAGGTCGGGATTGGCCAACGAACTGATGTAAGCCGCGCCGGCTCGCTTGCCATCGAGCAGCACCGTTCCCGAACCAACGCGGGCCAACGAACGATAAGTTGCGATTTCCGAGTTGCCCGTTAATCCGTAACTGGTGTGCAATTTGAGGTTGCTCAGCCACGAATTGTCTTTCAGCCAGCTCTCTTCAGATACAATCCAAGCCAAACCAGCCGAGGGGAAGAAGGCGTACTTGTTGTTCTTTCCAAACTTGGAAGAACCGTCGGAGCGTGCAGTAAACGTAGCCGAATAGCGGTCGTTGTAGGTGTAGGCCAAGCGTAAGAAGTACGAATTCATTTTCCACTCGTCGTAGTTAGAGCCTGGCGGGCGTGGATTTTTACCCGTTCCCATGTTCAAGTCTTCAAAGAAGTCGCTCTCAAAGCTTTGTGCCTCCGAGTAGTTGTACCTCGAAGCATACGCTTGCCACGACATACCCAGCATAGCATTCACGCGATGTAAGCCTTTAAGCGTGCGGTTATAGGTAAGATATGTTTCTTCTTGCCAATACAAGTTGTTGTGTCGGCCGTTGGTTGCCACACCCTGTTCGGTTTGCGAAATGTTGTTCAGTTCGCGCGATGCGTATCTTCTTCCCTCTTCTGCGTGCCAGTCAAGGCCCAGCTGCGTTTTCAAATCGAGCCCTGGCAGAATGTGGAATGTAAATGCAGCGTTACCAAACACCTGTGTGTTATAATACAGACGTTTCTGCATGTCGAGTATCATTACAGGGTTCGACATGCCCTCGAAACCAAACTTACCCACCATTTCGGAGGGCGAATTAGAGGTGGTATAACTACCATCGGGCGTTCTTACGGGTAGCCACGGCAGCATCTCAATCATTGTTCGGCGGGCTTCTTGTCCGCCTCCGCCCTCATCGGTATGCCTGTCCCACGTATGGTTCACCATCAAATTAATGCCCGTGGTCAGCCATTTGGTGGGCTTGGCATCGTAAGCCAGCTTTCCGCTGATACGCTTTGTCCACGTATTCTTCATAATTCCTTGGTAGTCGCTGTAATTAAGGAAAGCACCTATCGACGAAGTTTTCGTTCCTTGCTGAATGTTCAGCTGGTGGTTATGCCCAATGGCGGTGCGTGTTGCCTCCTTTTGCCAGTCGGTATCGTACAGCGGATTGCCGTTGGCATCGAAGTATCTGCGGTCGCTAAACCAGTAAGGACGTTCCAATTTCCAGCTGGTTCCTTGGTATTTGTTTTCGTTTTCAAGACCTTTCATAAAGGCATCGCACCATTCTTGGGCGTTCATCACTTCCATTTTGCGTGCCATGTGGCGTATGCTCACCGACCCTTGGTAGCTCATCTGTGTGCCTTCTGTGCCCGAAAGTCCGCGTTTGGTTGTTACCATGATAACGCCGTTGGCACCGCGAGCACCATAGATAGCCGTTGCCGAAGCATCTTTCAGCACCTCAATGCTCTCAATGTCGTTGGGGTTCATCATCGCAAAGTCGTTCATCACCACACCATCTACCACGTAAAGCGGGTCGGTAGAAGCGTTGATGGTGGCCATACCGCGAATAATTACACGCGGCGAGGTGGTTCCTTGCTCCGAATTGGAGAAGATATTAACGCCCGACACCTTACCGCGAAGGTTATCCAGCGCGCCAAAGCTTTGCGCCTTAATCATGTCTGCGCCCTTAGCCACGGCGATAGAGCCCGTTACGTCGCTCTTACGCATCGTGCCATAGCCCACAACAACAATCTCGTCGAGCATGGCTTTGTTCTCTCCCAAGGTCACCAACACGTTGTTGTTGTTGCCCACAGTGAGTGTTTGCGTGTCGAACCCGATGTACGACACTTGCAGTTTGTCGCCCGGTTTGGCATCTACCGAGCATCTGCCGTTAACATCTGTTGCTGCCCCGGCCTTAGTAGACATCACCACAACGCTAGCTCCCACAACGGGCTCGTTGTTTTGGTCTACAACCGTTACCAACACTGTGCCTGCTCGTTGCCCAGCCTGCGATGCGTAAGGCATTGCAGCAGCGTTGCCTTCGGCATACGTTGGCATACCATAGGCAAGTGCACACGCCAGCACACCATATAGGGGTACACGCGTGGCTTTACTTAGTTTTCTTGCTTTTTGGGTCATAGTTATTTATTAAAATGATTGATGAATAGATTGCAACTTCCGTATAATTCTTCCTTGTCATTCACTATTAGATATGTCGCAAATATAGCGAAAATATGCTTATTTGTGGTTATATATCCTAACGTAGAATTGATATGGTAATAAAATTTAACTTATTTCGTTTACTAAATTGGCGAAATTAAAATTTATTTACAACCTATAATAAACATAACCCTATACCAAACCATCTTTTAATTAGCCACTTATCCATTTTATCCTTGTTGTTCACAGACGTAGATAAAGCATCTAGCTAGCATCGCTACAACGGCTTTAAGTTTTTTACACGAATAGACAAGGCCCCTGTATTGCACGCTAACGAAGAACACGCAGCAAAAGCCACCTATTCCTTGGCCATAAGCTTGCGCAGCAAACCATGCAACGATAGCACAAAATAGATACAGCAATTAAATCTCACAAACTAAAAACTTAATAACTCACCAACTAAAACAAAAAATCGCCTACTAAAAAATAAATAACTCAAACAATAAAATCGTCTTGACGTTTTATCTTTCTACAAACTGAGAGGCGTGCAGAACAAGTCAACTTACGAGCTTATAAACTCACCAAAACCCAACAACTCTCGAAGACATCAACTCGCCTACTCACTAACTAGCAAGCCTCATCAAATCAACCACTTAAAAGCCAATCAACCCTAAAATTCATCAACTTAAAAAAACAATCAACTTAAAAAATCATCAACTCAAAAACTCTTCAACCCTAAAACTCATCAACTTAAAAACTTAAATCCCTATCTTTTATTTTACAATATCGCACAAATTTTCGCTCCGTTCTAGCGAAAAAATGGGTTAAAAAGTAGGTAAAAAACCATTATTTCTACCCTTTCATGTCTTGGTGCTTGTCAATTTTTAGGCCAAGAACCTGCATTTTGCACCATTTTACCTTTCTAGTTTGGTTGCCAACTCATATTTTCTCAACTCCAATTTCCCACTTTTAGCCCCTAAAAATCTACTTTTTAACGACTATTTTGCCCTTTCTGGCCATGAGTTTCATGGATCTAAAAGGTTTTGTTTATACAATTACTGTGAATGTTTATGCTTTTCGTCTCGCATTTAGCGGTAAATCGCACTGCATTTAGCAGCATTTTACCTTGCGTTTTGCACCAAATTGCCTTGCATTTTGCACCAAAACGCCTTGCATTTAGCACTAAAACGCACTCCGTTTAGCACCAAAACGCACTACATTTAGCAGCAAATAGCCCCGAAACTGGTGCAAATGGCGGTTGCTTTAAATAAAAATTCATTTTGCCGTAATCACAAACTAGCCCCTTTTTGCATCAAAACTAACCTTCGCGAGAATCGATTTTTTGCGGCAAGGTGAGCGATTGGTGGATAAAAATGGCACTCTTAGTGTTAAAATATCTACTGAAAAGTGGACAAAAAAAGATTTTAACTCACCAACTCATAAACAACTCACCAACTCATAAACCTAAAAACTCAAACCCTTAAATAGCGCAAGCAGGGCAGGGCACCTAAGGCTCTACCCTGCTCCATTTACTGTACCAGCAACAATCGTTCCCTTAGAAAGAAATGTCGATACCGGCCTCAACAACGTTGTAATCTTTGCGAATAGGCACAATGGGCGCCGTATCGTAGATTATGCGATAAGTGCCACGAAAGCCTACACTGGGCGTTACATGGTAGGCAAGGTCTACTGCACCGCCAAATCGAGCACTCTTATGGTAGCTGTCCGGTCGGGCTTGGTGAATGCCCGTGGCGATAAACTCCCAATGTTCTCCTATCGTATGCTTGAAACTAAGCGACAAATGACTTTTTATACAGCGACTATAAGCATGGAGCGGTGTGCCAACTGGCGGGTCGGGATATTCCCATTTTTCGAACTCATAGAAAAATCCTGCTGTGGCAAACATAAGGAAATGGTCGGTATTTACCAGTCGGTAGCGCGTCTGCAAGCCAGCAGAAACCTTAAAATTCATACCTCTACTGCCTGCCCATTGCGACTCGGTGTAAGGGTAAACCTCAAAGGCATGGGCAAGCAAGTAACGAAACTCTGCATGTACATGACCTCCACTCACGGTAACTTTCTTTCCATAAGCAGAAAATTCCAGCTTGTTGATGAGGTTCACCACGCGGTTTTTGCCAATAAGTAAGTTAAGGTTGGCCGTGTTCTTAAAGGTAAGCACGTTCTCTTTCTCTGTCTTGAAGTCTAGAACGGGCTGCAACGAACCTTGTATAGTCTTTGCACTGTCGATGTTCATCGTTAGGTTTTCCGTGAAAAGCATCTGCGCTTGTACAGGAATTGAGACGATGAAACCAAAAAGCACATAAGCAAACAGCCTTACGTATGCCCCATTTTCAGGGCTTGGATGAATGAATGATGCAAATAGATTGAATAGCATTTTACCTATTATTTCATTGCAGAGCCGATGCCCCTTCCACGTTTCTCTAATCATATTCTTGTCTTTGTTATCCTTAATTTGTATGTATGTTGGTTGCAAAGGTAAAGATTATATCCTGAATATTGGCAGCACTTAGGTTGTTTTTAACGGATGCCTAAACCCCAAACTTGGGTTAAATCCCTGTATAACGCAAGCAGGGCAGGCGACCTAAGTCCCCTACCCTGCCCTAATATTGAAATCTTTTGGCGGTGTTAACCGTTCAGTTCAGTTCCCTCATCGCACATCTTTACAGCCTTATGGCCTTGCTCCACTTGCCGTTGTTCCACGTTACGCGAACCACCAACACGCCTTGGGGCAAGTCCGTTACTTGCAAACTGTCGGTGTTGGCTGGCAAAGCGTGGCGAGAGAGCAACAGGCCGCTCGTTGAGAACACCTCGACAACGGCATTGGCGGGCAGCGAAGAAAGGCTTAACACGCCCTTGTATGCACTTAGTTGGATGCCATTGGCCGATGCCGAAGGGGCAACGATGGCCGTAGAAGGCGATTGCCAAGCACGTTCGTAAGCACCAATGAGGGGCGTTAACGTGTTGCGCGGCTGCCCAAGTATGTCGGTAGGCACCACGGCAAGGGGCGTGGCGTGGCGCAATTCGGTTTCGGAAAGGGGTTGCAACAACATGTCGGATGCAAATTCCACCTTATTATTATAGGCGTATCGCTCGCCCGAAAGAGCCATCCAAGCCGAAAGTGTGGCAACGGGTGTACCCACATCGGCTAGCGATGTGCCGTTGGTGTAAAGGTTGTTGTGCTCTAAACGCAGGCTGGCCAAGTTTTCTTTGCGCGTGCATTGGTAAACAACACCCTTACCCATGTTGGCAAAAAGGTTGTTCACCAGGCGCACGTTGTCGGCCATTTTGCCGAGTATGCCCACCGCAATGTCTTTCTCGTTACCTTCAACACAAAGGCTATTGTGGGCTATCAGCAAGTTGGCCACGTCGCCTTTTATGCCTAATGCCTTAGAGGCATATCGCCTTGTGGGCGTTGTGCCGTGGCTAACCATCACCACATTGTTTACTATCTGCGCCTGCGCAGTGGGCAAACCCGACATGTTGCGCACGTAAATGGCCGTGCAATAGCCCTTGGTGGACAGGTTGATGCGGTTACGAGCAAGGCGAACATCGCCCGTAGCATCGATGTCTACGGCGTTAAAGTCGTTGTGGGTAGAGGTTTCGTTCTCAACAATGTTGCCTTCGATGTGTGCATCTGCCTCGCGTGCCACGTATATGGCCTTCGTTCCTTGGTTGCGGAACACGTTGTTGAGGATGCGCCCACCCACTTCTTTGGGCAGTGCCACTGTGCCTGTGCCACCCAAACGCACGCCTATATAACCGCCTTCGAGCAGCGAACGCCGCAGCGTTAGGTGGTCGTTGTTGGCGTTGGCCTTGCTTTTGGCGTACATGTTGAGCAGCGTTACCTTCTGTTGTATGTTGGATGATTTGGGCGCATGCACGTAACAGCTGTCTATTGTTACGTGTCGGCTTTCGTTGCGCAGGTGTATCACGCCAGGATAAGTAAGGTCTTCGGTGCTTATTTCAAGGGCTTGCAAGGTGGTATAGTCGGCTCCATCGAAGGTTACCACGCCGTAATCGTTGGCCATTTGGTCGGGGTCGTAACCGTTCTTTGCAAACCTATCGTGGAAGATATGCACGTCGCCGCGCTTGCCAGAGGCTGGTTTGATGGTGAGTGTATTGACAGGCGACAGACCAGGTATGTGCGGAATGATGACGTTTTCCTTATACTTGCCGCTCTCGATGCTGATGGTAACAGGTCCGTCTACCCCATCTTTCAGCGCATCTACGGCCGCTTGGATGGTTTTGTAGGTGGCGTTAGGGCCTACGTTAAGCATTCCGCTGATGCCTTGTGCAATGATGGCGGCAGCCATTTCAGCTGTTTGGGGTGCAACTTGGGCATTGGCGGCGGTTATATGGGTGAGCGATGCGATGAGCGTTTGCCCTACTTGCGCCGCGCTTTCCACATCGGCCGCAAGCCAAAAATGGTATTCGCCCTCTTTCTCGATGGTGTAAGTGCCGTCGAAGATGCCGTTGTTGTGGGTGTTGGTGGCGAATGTTTGCGTGGTGGCAAAGGCATTGTCTTGCCCAGTTGCATACACCTTATATATATGTGTGGGGGCATCGCCTTGCAAGTGGACCTGCATTTGGGTGATGTCTAGCTGGCCTTTTTCGCCCTTAACGCCTACAACAACGTGCAGCAGAGGCACGTCTGTTTGTCCCTTAAACACCTTTTCGGGGGCAATAGCGTGGGTCATCACCTCGCTAACGGTAAGCTTTTGCGGCGTAATGGCCTTCACTTCGAGGGCGAAACCCTCGGCTGCAACGTACTTGCCCGTGGTATAACGCAGGGTAATGGCACCATCGGCAGAGGTGGAAAGCAACTTGTCGAAATGGTCGTTGCGGCTGAACGAGAGGTCGGGTTTGTCTTTTTTCTCCGTTCCGAAGTACACTTCTAGCTTGTCGGCAGCAGCTAATTTCCATGTTGTCGGCTTAATGGCGATGAGCCTGCCTGCGGTTTTAGGTACGAAAGTAATATGTCCGTCGAAGGCTTTACTTTCACTTTTGTCTTTTCCGCCGTCGTCGTATAGTGTCAATGTGGTGTTGTCGGCCACCTCAACACGTCCGTTATCGCCCTTTACTAGGGCGCGTTCGTATTCCACACGGCGCGCTCCGTCGGGGTCGCCTTGTTGCACGGCGGTTTGGCCTAGCGAGGTTTCAACCTGCATCAAGGCTGCATCCAGTAGCTTTCCTGCTGGTGCATCGTTGGCCACATCTGCGCAAAGCAGCAGCCAATTGTCGCCTTCGGTTAGGGCAAGGGGAGTAGATAGGGACATGGTTTGTTGCTGACTAAGGGCGGATTGTGCGATAGTAGCCAGCGGATTGCCGCTAGGAGCGGCATCGGGCGTGTTTGCAGGTTGTGCAAAAAGCTGCAAACCAGCCATTGCAGGCAACGATTGTTTGAGGTTTAGTTGCAGACTTTTCAGCGTTATGGGCTGCAAGTTGCCCTCGGTATGCAGGTTAATGAGCAGCAAGGGCTGGCGTGCAGCACCCGGCGAAACAGCTGCCGCAGATGCTTGGCGCACGTCTACGCTAGCCAACGACATGGCTTTGGGGATGTATTCGCTTACCTTGGTCACGAAACCTTTGGCCGTATGGTGGGAGTCGTTGGGGTTAAATTCGATGGTTAACGCCCCATCGGCCGATTGCGAACGCAGCGTTTGGCCGGGTCCGCGCTGTTTGTCGTCGGGCGAAGTAAGCTCCCAAAGCTTGCGCCCTGTGGTTCCTATGCCTTCGTACACAATGAATTTGGCGCGCACACCGAAGTCGGTACGTGACGAATACATGAGGTCGAACTTGGAGAAATCTATCTGAACCACGTGCCCTGCGTGCAGCGGAGTGAAGGTAGTAATGCGGGCTACCTTTCCCCCTTCGTAGTTATCGTCGTACGAATTGGTTTTAGACCGAAACGTCAACTCGCCATTTACGCGCTTTTGATGCGTTCCTTCGAGTGCGTAAACCATGTTTTCTACCACGCGTTCGCCTGTTGGCAGTGGCGCGGAAAGGGTATGTTGGCCATCGGAAAGTGCAAGATGAGCAATCGAAATGGCGAGGGTGTTGTGGTTTTCGGCCTCGTCTGCCACGTCGCAACCCAGCCAAAAGAAGTTGTCGCCCGAACGAAGTGCAGGCTTGGCGGCTATGTTTAGCACCACTTCGCCGTTTTGTACGGTGCCATCGGCTATGCGATGGGCGGTTGAAAAGTCGGTGGCCGATGTGCTTTGATATAGCTGAACGGCGGTTATCGGTCCGCTAGCTTTGAGCGTTAAGCCGTTAAGGGTGAGTGCAGGTTCGGTGTTTTCTGTGCGTACATTAAAGGCCAACAGCGGTTGAGCCTTGTCGCCAGCGGTCAGCGAGGCATCTTTCATGGGCGAAATGGTTACATCGCGAAAGCGCATTGCCTGGGGAGTGAAAAGACTTACCAGGGCTTTAAACCCGTTGGAGCGGATGGCCGTGGTGCTACCAAACACAACGGTGAGTGCGCCTTGCGGGTTGGTGGCTTTCACAATGGGCGTAGTGCCTTTGGCTATGGTGGCCAAAAGTTGGTCGTCGCGTACCTCTGTGCCATCGTAAACGCGGATAAACTGCTTGTAGATGCTGCCTTCGAAGATGTCTACCAGCTTAAAGTCTACCTGTACTTTTTTACCAGCCACCTTGGGAATAAAGGTTACGCTGCTTGTTTTTCCGTCCTGAAATTCGGGCGAAGTCTGCCCATTGGGTCCGCCGTCGTCGTAAAAGTCTATTGGCGTTTCATCCACATCAATGGATTTGGGCGTAAGTTCCATGCGCACTTCTCTGTTTTGTGCCGTAGCCACAAGGGGCGACAAGGCATGAAGTAAGAGGGTGCAAAGAACCATGAAAAGTTGGTTTTGCTTCATAATTTATTGTGATGTTAATGTTGATTTACATGTTGTTTGCGCTGCACACACAGCGAAAGCACAGGTTATTTAATCCTGATACGAAGTGAAAAGACATGATTTAACGAAACGAAATGCTACAAAGCTCGCCAGAGAAAGCGTGCCAAATGCGCCGAACCTAACCCAAGAGGCCACATAAACGCATGCAACGGCAGGTATTCTGACTTGTTGCCAGGCAGTAAACGTCTTCCCAAACACCGCGTTCAGTGACCTTTGTTTACGCCGTCAAGGGCAACTCACAGCAGCCGGACTGTACGGGTTTTTCACCCGTTTCCCTTTTAAACGCCATGCTCGGCGTACCTGTTGCTGATGCAAAGGTACGAAAATATGCGCATTTAAGGCAGCTTAAAGCCTAAACAAATGGTTCTGGAATGATGGTAAAAACATGGCGTTTCGGTATGTAACAGCCTTAAACCAACGAACCAAACGTAAGTAAGCGCGCAGTACAAAGCATCTTGTACTGGCACTACAAGCACCTTGTACTAGCACTACAAGCGGCTTGTACCAGCACTACAAGCAGCTTGTAGCATCAGTACAAAGGGCTTTGTACGATTATATTGCTAGCCATTTGTTAGCAGACGAGTATCTAAACCCAACCCATTTTTATAGTATTAAGACCTCATAAATCGCCTAAAAACAAGATAGTTTGACCCAAACAGAAAGTCATACCGCCCATTCAAGCCAGCCCTTACCACCCCCTACCCCATCCCTTTGCTTTCCATTCTGCCATTCATAGCACGTCATTAAAAACTTATTCAATTGTTTTGCTATCTGCTTAAAAATTCGGATATTTGCATATTGTTTAAATATCAACCCAATAAAGAACATTTATTAAGCGTTATGCGGAAAGTAATTGGAGTAGGTGAAACGGTGTTAGACATCGTTTTTAAGCACGAACAGCCCATAGGTGCATTGCCTGGGGGTTCGGTTTTCAACACTATCGTATCGCTAGGGCGCGTAGGAGCCGATGCAACATTCATCTCGGCCGTAGGAAACGACCGCGTAGGAGCCAACGTTATCAGCTTTCTAGAAGACAATGGCGTGCATGCCAATTACGTAACGAAGTATGTTGAGGGGCAAACACCCATCTCGTTGGCCTTCCTGAACGAGCGAAACGATGCCGAATATCTGTTCTATCGCGACAACAAACAGCATAGTCCCGAATTTGCTTACCCCGATGTGCAGGCCGACGACATCGTTGTGTTCGGGTCTTACTACGCCGTTAGTCCGGCTACGCGGCCACAAGTGGTTTCTTTCTTAGAATATGCGCACAATCGCGGTGCTATTATCTACTACGACGTGAACTTTCGTTCGGGACATAGAACCGATGTGATGCGCATAACGCCCAACTTGCTGGAAAACTACGAGTATGCCGACGTGGTGCGCGGAAGCAGGGAAGACTTTGAGGTGCTTTATCGCCTAACCGACCCCGCTAAGGTGTACGCTGCCGAGGTTTCTTTCTATTGCAAGCGCTTTGTTTACACCGATGGGGCCAACCCCGTGCAGCTACGTGCCGACGGCGGCTTTTGCGAAAGCTATGCCGTTAGCGACACACAGCCCGTTAGTACCATTGGGGCAGGCGACAATTTCAACGCCGGATTTATCTTCGGCATGCTGAAATTGGGCGTTACAAGGCAACGCCTTATCGAGGGATTGACCAAAGAACAATGGAACAAGATAATGAGTTACGCCCTGGCTTTCTCGGCCGAAAGCTGCAAGGGAACGGATAACTATGTGCCGAAAGGTTGGAAACCAGAATAAAAAAAGCCTCACCAACAACCACTCTGGGGGAGTAAAAAGCCTCACCAACAACCACTCTGGGGGAGTGAAAAAGCCTCACCAACAACCACTCTCCAAGGGGAGAGGGGCGTGATTAGCATTGCTACTTTGCCTCATCAACCATATAATAAGACAAATGTATCGGTAACTCGTTAACTCGTCAACCAACGAACTCGTTAACTTGTTAACTTGCTTACTCGTCAACTAAATACACATATATACTCATAAACTTACAAACTCAGAATATGATAGAAATAGTAAAAGACATCTACTACGTGGGTGTGAACGACCGAAAGAAAGAAAAGTTTGAAGGCCTATGGCCACTTCCCAACGGCGTTTCGTACAACTCGTACCTCATCGTAGACGAAAAAGTGTGCCTCATCGACACGGTGGAAGCCGACTTCTTTACGCAGTTTATCGAGAACATCCGCGAAGTAATTGGCGACCGTCCCATCGACTATATCGTTACAAACCACATGGAACCCGACCATAGCGGATCGTTCGGACTGATGCGACAATATTATCCCAATGTGAAAGTGGTGGGAAACAAAAAGTCGTTCGACTTACTTAAAGGCTTCTATGGTATGGAAGGCTGCGAGCACGAAGTGAAACACGGCGACGAACTATCACTGGGTAAGCACACGTTGAAGTTCTTCTTAACGCCAATGGTGCACTGGCCAGAGACGATGATGACGCTAGACACTTCCAATAACATGCTTTTCTCTGGCGACGCCTTCGGTTGTTTCGGCGCACTTAACGGCGGATTGCTCGACAGCGAGATTAATTGCGAACCCTTCTGGTTGGAGATGGTGCGCTATTATTCGAACATTGTGGGCAAATATGGCACGCCCGTGCAGAACGCCCTTAAAAAACTAGCCAACGAAAAGATAGACTATATCTGCTCTACACACGGACCCGTGTGGCACGAACAGCTGCAAAAGGTGGTGGAAATGTACGACCGCATGAGCAAATACGAGGCCGAAGACGGACTTGTTATCTGCTACGGAACGATGTATGGCAATACAGAACGCATGGCCGAAGTTATTGCTAGGGCAGCCAGTCAGGCCGGTGTTAAGAACATTGTGGTGTATAACGTGTCGAAAACACATCATTCGTACATCATTCGCGACGTGTTCCGCTATCGCGGACTCATCGTGGGAGCACCCACATACAACACCGGACTGTACCACGAAATGGACGTTTTGCTGAGCGAACTGGCTAACCGCGACATTAAAAACCACCTTATCGGCTGGTTTGGTAGCTACGGATGGGCCAGCAAAGCCGTGCAGAAGATTGGCGAATGGAACGAAAACGGCCTGCATTTCGAACCTGTTGGCACGCCCGTTGAAATGAAACAGGCGCTATCTACCGATGTGGCCGAGCAGTGTCGCGCACTGGGTAGGGCAATGGCAGAGCGTTTGGCGCAAGGTTAAGTTCTACAACAAACTACGCTAGCCAAGGTGGATTTGGCCATAACAAGCCAAACCCATCGGCCGCGTAGAAGATAACAGCAGGGGGAGATAACTAACTTTTTTGTTGTAAATTGCCACACATAAAGAATGCGTGAGCATTTAAGTTGTGGTCAATTAAAATGCAAAGATGGAGGCGAAAGACCATGATGTCTTAGCCCACTTAGCTAGAACATAGGCGTGAGCCTATAAGCTGAATATCTTGGTTTGGAGGCGTGAGCCTCTTCATTTGAAATTCTCCCCTTGCTTTATCTTTCTTACAGAGCGACCATCCTTTTGACAATTTGTTTCACATGCAGCCCAAATACCAACCGGACTGCCCAACTTAAAATATAACATTACCTATGAAAATCGGTTTACTTGGGCGCATTCTCATCGCCATTGCCCTCGGCGTATTGCTAGGAAACATACTAACGCTGCCGTGGGTACGCATATTTATCACCTTCAACAGCATTTTCGGACAATTCTTAGGCTTTATTATCCCCCTCATTATCGTGGGATTGGTTACGCCAGCCATTGCCGAAATTGGCAAGGGAGCAGGCAAATTGCTGCTTATAACCGTGGGCATTGCCTATGCCGACACCGTTGTTGCCGCCATATTGAGCTATACAACGGGTTCTACTTTCTTTCCATCGCTCATAGGAAACGGCTCACAGACATTGCAAAACGTGGAGAAATCGGCCGAGATTTTGCCCTACTTCACCGTGAATATCCCCGCCCCGATAGACGTAATGAGCGCGCTTGTGCTGTCGTTCATCGTGGGTTTGGGCGTTGCCTACGGCGGTCATACGGTGCTGCGCGATGCCATCAACGAGATGAAGGCCATCATCGTGGGCGTTATCGAGCGCGTTATTATCCCCCTCTTGCCCCTGTATATCTTCGGCATTTTCCTCAACATGACTTTCAGCGGCGACGTAATGCGCATGATGACCGTGTTTGCAAAGATTATAGTTGTTATCTTTGCGCTACACATTTTCGTGCTGATCTATCAGTATCTCATTGCCGGAGCCATCGTTCGTAAAAACCCTTTCCGTCTATTGGCCAACATGTTTCCGGCCTATCTCACGGCCCTGGGCACCTCTTCTTCGGCTGCCACCATCCCCGTGGCCTTAAAGCAGACACTGAAAAACGGTGTTTCCGAAGGCGTTGCAGGCTTTGTTATCCCCCTTTGTGCCACGGTTCACCTCTCAGGTTCGGCCATGAAAATAACCGCTTGCGCCTTTACCATCGCCCTACTCGAAGGTTTGCCCACCGATTTCCCCCTATTTTTGCACTTTATTATGGTGCTGGCCATCTTCATGGTAGCCGCTCCTGGCGTGCCGGGTGGTGCTATAATGGCCTCGCTTGCCCCTTTGGGCAGCATCCTTGGCTTTGGTGAGAACGAACAAGCACTGATGATTGCCCTCTACATTGCAATGGATAGCTTTGGAACTGCTTGTAACGTAACGGGCGACGGAGCCATAGCACTGGTTGTAGACAAGCTTAACCGCAATAAAACGAACGTGGAAGAGAAGGCGGCATAGGCAAAGACGGCTGCTGAAAGTGCATGTCGTAATGCACACTTCTCACCATCCTCGTACTATTCTATATTAAAAATCGCCGCGCATTTACTTGCTTTACGCAATGCATCCTACATCTTCGTGCCCTGTATAAAGCAAGCAAATGCGCGGCGTTTTTAAGAGTATTCCCTACCCCATGTACGAATGTTAGCTCCTGTTTTTCGTCAAAAAGATCGGTATTAGGTGTTTTCATTAAAATGAACTTTGTTTTACTTATCATCATAATGCCCACCAATAGACAAAACATGCACTTCAACAATTTGTTCGTAAACATCATAAACAACACGATGCTTGCCACTAATACGTCGCGAATAAGTAATACCGTCACCGCCTTTTAAGGCTTCTGGATGCCCAATACCTTGCTTTGGATGTGTTATTAGTTCGCTAAGAACTTCCGAAAGCTTTTTAAACAGCTTTGGTGCAGACTTCTTCCACTTTTTTAGCTCTTTCTCAGCATCGGGCGAAAAGCGTAAAACATAGCCCATAGATCATAGGTTTTCTAAATACATGTTTAGTTCGTCAACAGACCGTACCGTCTTACCTTTTCCTGCCTTAATGTCTTTTCTAGATTTCTTTATCTTGGCTAACAAATCAGCATTCATAGTAGTTCCATCATCCAACATAGGCACCAACTGGATAGATGGTGAGTTGTTTCTTAGAATAACTACTTTCTCTGTTGCGGCTAAATCTAGATACTTCTTCTGATTTGCCCTAAATTCGCGCGCGGTTATTATACGCATAACACTATTGTTTATTGGTGATAATACAAAGATAGCACATTTATAACACATTTAAAAGTAAAATGTAAATTAAATGACTAATCTAAATCAATGGATGCCACAAGGGGTTTTCCTTTTTAATACCTTTCTACACGCGGACAAGGCAACATTATAGAACGTATGAAAAAACAGCATTGTTTGTCTATTACACTTGTTGATAACATCTACTTTATCCCCCATAACCTGTGGAAAACCCTGTTGACAACCCGTGGAAAACGCTTGAACAACCTCTCACTTATCCACAACCACACACTTATCCCTTAGAATTGGTGGATAACTAAGAAGTTATTCTGGCGAAATGCAAGCGTTATCAACACTTTCAGAGCAACAAAAGTTATGAACATTTGCACAATGCCCTACCCCACTTTGCTATGTGGAAAACATATATAAAACGTTATCTCTCATTTAGAAAGCACGCCTAATAACTTGTGAATAACTTTTTTCTAATGTTGATAACCAAAAACACGTTGCGTAAAGAGAAAAGTTATCAACTTATCCACGCCATATCATCACCATCATTTTCTTTCTCTTTTAAAAGAAAAATATAAGATAATATTTGTGTGCGTGTGGATAAATGAGGTGAGTTTTTGAGTTTTTAAGTTGGTAAGGGCATTAGTTGATGAATTATTTTGGGTTTGTACAGGAATGGGGTTTCGAGTTAATGAGTTTGAGATAACCATACATAGAAGGAGGTTTGGCTAGTAAGCGTGTTTTTATATCTATTTTATTGATTTTCATCCACTTTTTATTGTGTATATGATATATATTATATATATTTGCAATGAGTTAAAGTTTAGACTTATGGCAACAACAGCATTACAATCAAAGAGAAAAATAATAGACCTTAGCGAAGACACATTTCGCTCGCTTTCCATCATGGCTGCAAACAAGGGTACGAACTTAAAGAACCTTATTGAGGGTCTTTTGGAAAAGGCTGCCGAAGAGTATGATGAGAATAAACAATATGCTTGGCTATCTGAAAATATCTCTGAAGGCAAGGAAATGGTTGGAGAAGAAGAAAAGAAGTCGTTTGAAAGCTGGCTCGGTGTATGAAGGTAGAGTATTTTCACTTACCACATCCAGGTAGTTAACGGAGTGGTTAAGTTCGAGTTTCTTGTTTCTCGTGGGCAGGCATATTCTAAGGAAATGATGCAGAAACTTAGGTCAAAAGATTAACCTTTCAAATCTTACCCCATTCAATATTCCATTCAAAATTTCGCTTGCACTGCAAACTTAAACCTTAGTAAACCGAAAAACTAAGCTGCTCAAAAACTTATAAACTCAAACACTTTAAAAATATCCGCTTTACCGTTTTGTATTTTGATAGGTTTATTTTAACTTTGCAAACAAGTTAATCAACTTGCTAAAAATGAACAATAAAAAACTATCGGGATTATTCTATACCGCTGTTTTGGGTGTAGCCGTTTTGAGTTTGGGCTCGTGTACCGAGAAAAAGTTCAATATTAACGGAACAATTACCCAGGCAAAAGACTCTGTTCTCTATCTCGAAAACATGAGTCTTAACGGTCCTAAGGCGGTGGATAGCGTTAAGCTAGACGAGAATGGCAACTTCGAGTTTAAGCAGAAGGCGCCCGATGCACCCGAATTTTATCGCCTGCGCATTGCCAACCAAATGGTGAACCTTGCCGTCGACTCTACGGAAAGCATCACCGTGAAGGCCACCTACCCCACCATGTCGGCCAATTACGAGGTTAGCGGGTCCGAAGAATGCACCAAGATACGCGATTTGGCCTATATGCAGCTAGCCCTGCAAAGGCAGGTTACGGCCATTGCAAACAGTCCTGCGCTGGGCGTAGAGGCAGTAGAAGATAGTGTTACCAAGGTTTTAGAGGTGTATAAGAATAAGGTAAAGCTCAATTATATATTTAAAGAGCCCATGAAGGCTTACGCCTATTACGCCCTTTTCCAAACCATCGTGTTGGGAAATGCCAATATCCTTATCTTCAACCCACGCAGCAGCAAAGACGATGTGAAGGTGTTCGCTGCCGTGGCAACAAGTTGGGACACTTATTTTCCGAAGGCCGAACGCGGACTTAACTTGCACAACATCGCCATCGAAGGGATGAAAAACGTGCGTATTGCAGAAAATAACGCCCGCCAAACCATCAGTGCCGACAAGGTTAAGGTGGCCGGCGTGATAGATATTGCCCTTACCGACAACCACGGACGTGTGAGAAAGCTTACCGACTTGAAAGGAAAGGTGGTTTTGTTAGACTTCCAGGCTTTTGCTGCCGAGGGCAGTTTGAAACGCATAATGATGATGCGTGAGATATATAACAAGTATCACGACCGCGGTTTTGAAATCTATCAGGTGTCGTTCGACCCCGAAGAACACTTTTGGAAGACTAAGACAGCCGCGCTGCCTTGGGTAAGTGTGTGGGACGAAAACGGAACGCGCAGTGCCGTTTTGGCGCAATACAATGTGCAAACGTTGCCTACCTTCTTCCTCATCGACCGAAACAACACGCTGCAAAAGCGTGATGCGCAGATAAAAGACTTAGATGCCGAGATACAGGCGCTATTGTAATATACAGTTTTTTTTCATGTAATATTTATTTTGGTTTATTCGGCGATGTGTGCTTGAGACGAGCGCGCGTCGCCTTTTTTGCTTTTAACATTGAATAATGACCACATCGAGCAAATCTGCCATTCGTATGGATAACAAGTATAATACGGCCACGCTTCCCAATGGTCTTCGTATCATTCACCGCAATTCTTCGTCGCCCGTGGTTTATTGCGGTTATCGAATTAATGCAGGCACGCGCAACGAATCGGAGGCCGAAATGGGCATGGCACACTTTTGTGAACATGCCTCGTTTAAGGGTACCAGCAAACGAAGTGCCCTTAGTATATTGAATTGTTTGGAGAGTGTTGGCGGCGACATCAACGCATTCACCAACAAGGAGGAAACGGTTTATCATGCTGCCATCCCAAAGGAGCATGCTCCAAGGGCGGTAAAGCTGTTAACCGACATGGTGTTTGATAGCCAATATCCCGCCGCCGAGTTGCGAAAAGAAATTGAGGTGATATGCGATGAGATTGAAAGCTACAACGATTCGCCTGCCGAACTGATATACGATGATTTCGAAAACGCTGTTTTTTCGGGTCATCCGCTGGGTAACAACATTCTTGGAAAGGCCTCTTTGCTGCGTACTTACACATCCGAACATGCCAAAAACTTTACCCGTAGGATGTATCGACCCAACAATATGGTGTTCTTTGCATACGGCGAACTGGATTTTCATTGGCTTGTTAAGTCGTTAAGGCATGCCACTCGGCATTTCCCTAACGCCCTTCCGCATATCGATACGCACGAGGGAGAGCCTCTCCCACCCTATCTACCGAAAAAAATAACACGCCAGATGGACACGCATCAGGCACATGTTATGCTGGGCAATCGTGCTTTCAGCACTTACGATAAGCGCCGTTTGCCCCTTTATTTGGCCAATAACTTGCTTGGCGGTCCGGGTATGAATGCTCGTTTGAACATCGTTTTGCGAGAATGCAATGGCTTGGTGTACAATGTAGAGAGCAATATGGTGAGTTATGCAGACACAGGTGTGTGGTGCGTTTACTTTGGTTGCGACCAAAAAGACCTGCGTCGCTGTCTGCGTTTGGTAAAGAAAGAACTGAACAGGCTTATCGAAAAGCCGCTTTCGGCACGACAACTGGCGGCTGCCAAAAGGCAAATTAAGGGTCAGATATGCGTGGCTTGCGACAATAGGGAGAGTTTCGCGCTGGACTTTGGCAAGAGTTTTCTTCATTTTAATAAGGAGAAACACATTGATAACTTGCTGCAACAGATAGACGACATCACGGCCGAAGAGCTGCAAAGCGTGGCTCGTGAGGTGTTTGCCGAGGATAAACTAACTACGCTGATTTATCAAGGAGGGAGTAGTAAGGAGTAAAGTAGTAAGTAGTAAAGGGAGAAGTTAAGGAGTTATGGAGTTAAGCCAAATGCTTTTTAGCTATTGTCGGATTAATCGGATTAATCGGATTAATCGGACTGGTCGGACAAGTCTGACCAGTCAGACCGGTCCGACCAGTCTGAGAAATAAATGAAATGATATGAATACAACCATCGTTTTTGCTACCAACAACGCGCATAAGCTGGAAGAGATACGCCAAATAATGCCTTCCAACCTGCAAGTGCTATCATTAAAGGACATCGGTTGCGATGTAGACATACCCGAAACGGGCACTACACTGCAAGAAAACGCCCTTATCAAGGCGCAATACGTGCTTGAACACTATGGCATGGCATGCTTTGCCGACGACACAGGACTGGAAGTGTACGCCCTAAACAACGAACCTGGCGTGTATTCGGCACGCTATGCAGGTGGCGATGGGCACGATAGCGAGGCTAACATGCGAAAATTGCTTTGTCGTTTGGCCGATAACAACCATCGCGATGCGCGTTTTCGCACGGTCATTGCCCTTGTTGCTCCACGTAATAACACGTTGGGCGTAAACCAACCCTTGTTTTTTGAAGGCATTGTAGAAGGGCATATCGCCACGGAACGCCACGGAACAGCGGGCTTTGGCTACGACCCGCTGTTTTTTCCCAATGGTTACGACAAGACGTTTGCCGAACTTGGAACCGACATTAAGAACCAAATTTCGCATCGGGCAAGGGCTGTTGGCAAGCTGGTTCAGTTTCTTAAGGGGTAGGAGGTAAGTAGTAAAGGTAGTAAAGTAGTAAAGGTAGTAAATAGTTAAGTAGTAAAGGTAGTGAGGGGGTAAGTATCTTTTCACCTTTTCACTCTTTCACCTTTTCACCTTTAAAAGCCTTTTCACCCCTTCACCTTTAAACAATATATCAGCCGTTTTTGCGTTATAATCTTATCAACAGATAAAATTATAACGCTTATAAATCATAGTCCTAATATGCGCAAACCCACTATTATTCGTTTATTTCTCGCCCTATTATTATGTCTTTGTTTGCCTGTTCGTGCCACTTTATGGCGCAGTTACACGGCATACAGCGACATAACGCAGGTGCAAAAAGCAGGAAATACGCTTTACGTGCTGGCCTCTAAACGCCTGTTTGCCTATAACACGGCCGACGAAAGCATACAAACATTTGACCGAATAAACGGACTTAGCGACACGCCCATTGCCTTTATTGCATGGAACAACGTGGCTAAACGACTTGTAGTGGTGTACGATAACCAGAATATCGACTTCGTTATGCCCAATGGAGAGGTGCAGAACCTGTCTGATTTGTACCATAAAAACATGATGGTGGATAAGACTGTGTTTGGCATTAACACTTATGGCGCAAACACTTACCTGGCAACGGGCTTTGGAATTGTTAAGCTCGATGCCCGAAAGATGCAGGTTAACGACACGTATAACCTTGGATTTAAGGTGAATTGGACGCGCATTGAGGGCAACCGAATATGGGCTTACTCGGATGCTGTGGGGTGTTATGCAGCCTCGTTAACGGCAAATCTGAACGACAAAAACAGCTGGACGAGGGTGGGGGAGTACCAACCCAACCCGCAAGCACAGCCTGATGCCAAACTACTTGAAACGGCTAAGAAGGCTAACGTGGGCGGGCCGAGATACAACAACTTCTATTTCATGAAGTTTACTGCTGGTAAATTGTTTACTGTTGGTGGACAATACGCATCGGGAGGTACGCAAAAGGGTTACCCAGGCTTGGTGCAAGTGCTGGAAAGCAATGGTTCGTGGACTTTCTTTCAAGACGATGTGGCCGCCACTACGGGCATCGCGTTTAACGATATTAACTGTTTAGCCGTAGACCCACTAGACCCTAACCACGTGTTTGTGGGTGGACGACCGGGCTTATACGAGTTTCAAGACGGACGTTTAAAGGCTTATTTCAATCGCGATAACAGTCCTTTGCTGCCTGCTGTGGATGGGGTAGTGGAGCTAGACAACAATTATGTAATAGTAAATGGTGTTGATTTTGATGCACAAGGCAACCTTTGGCTTGTGAATAGTCAAACTAAACGCCAGTCGTTGCTTACCATTCCGCGCGGCAAGCAGATGGAAAGTAGGCATCAAGAACGCCTGATGGCCGATGGACTTAGCTTGCGAAACATGACGAAAATGCTGGTGGATAGTCGTGGATGGGTGTGGTTTTGCAACGACCATTGGACCGTTCCGAGTCTTACTTGCTATAAGCCAGCCACGGGCGAATGCACTGTTTACGACACTTTTACCAACCAAGACGGCGTGGCCATACACGTAAATGCAGTTACTTGTGTTGCCGAAGACCGCGAAGGAAACCTCTGGGTGGGCACCAATGCGGCACCACTTTACTTGCAAATACGCAACAATCAGGCCGAAAAACATTTCGTTCAGTTTAAAATTCCGCGTAACGATGGCACCAATAGTGCCGATTATCTGCTTAATGAAGTGCACATAACACACATCGCTATCGATGGGGCAAACCGCAAATGGATGGGTACTTTAAACGATGGTGCTTACCTTATATCGGCCGATAACCTGCAACAAGTGCAGCATTTCACCAGTGCCAACAGTGCGTTAAGTTCTAATGTGCTTAATTGCATCGCCATAAATCCCACAACAGGCGAGGTGTTTTTCGCCACCGACAATGGCCTTTGCTCTTATCAAGGCGATGCAACCGAACCGCAAACGGGCGACGATAGGCAGGCATACGCCTATCCCAACCCCATTGAACCCGGCTATAAGGGGCTTATTAGGATAGTAAACCTGTCGCCAAACGCCTATGTAAAAATTGTTTCGCCCAACGGAACGCTGGTAAAAGAAGGGCGTAGCAACGGCGGAATGTTTACTTGGGATGCCACCGACCTACGCGGCCAGCGTGTTGTAAGCGGCGTTTACGTGGTGTTAGAGGCCACCGAAGAGGGTAAAAGCGGCGTGTCTTGCAAGGTGGCAGTGGTTAACTGATAGCTTTTTTCAATGCCTTTATAGATATTAGCAATGTTATTTTGCATTGTTTTTCGTGCTAAATCAATTATTTTTGCATGGTTAAAAGGCCTTGTATGTTACAATATGTAATACACTGCAAGGTGTGTAAGTGCACTTATGTAGCGGCCTTAGTAAGTAAATATTCATTCATTAGCCCGTCTATTTGGGCGTGCGTTTTTAATCGATAAAGTAAGTATGAAAAGTAAAGTAATTGCATTTCTAGAATTGGCGTCTAACTTGCGCCAAACAGGTTTGAACCTCATCCGTGTGGCCATTCTTATTGTGTTTGTGTGGATTGGCGGTTTGAAGTTTACCCATTACGAGGCCGACGGCATCGTTCCTTTCGTTGCAAACAGTCCGTTTATGAGTTTCTTTTATGCAAAAGAGGCACCAGAATACAAGCAATATAAAAACAAAGAGGGCGAATTGGTGTTGAAAAACCGCCAGTGGCACGAAGAAAACCGCACCTATGTGTTTTCTTACGGACTTGGTTGCCTTATCATGAGCATCGGTATCTTGGTGTTCTTGGGTATGTTCTCGCCAAAGATCGGCATTTTCGGCGAACTGCTTTGTATCATCATGACCATAGGAACACTATCGTTCCTTATAACAACGCCCGAATGTTGGGTACCCGATTTGGGTAGTGGTGAGCATGGTTTCCCCTTGCTTTCGGGTGCGGGCCGATTGGTGATTAAAGACACTGTAATACTGGCTGGGGCAATAACACTGCTATCGGACACGGCTGGAAAGCTGCTCAAACAGCTTAAAAAATAAGCGGAAACATTTGTTGGTTTATAATAAAAAGCGTTCGAGAACTTAACTCGAACGCTTTTATTATGGGCTTAATTGACGTGTAGTCTTGGTTGATGAGTTGACAAATTAACAAGTTAACGAGAAGACAAGTGGCCTAGTTAACGGGTTAACAAGTTGACGAGTGGTTCAGTTATAATCGAAACGAATTAGTATTGGCATTAATTGTGCTATGGGATAGTTAGCACATATCGGGCGTAAGCATCAGTACAAAGCACCTTGTACTGACGCTACAAGCGTCTTGTACTCACGCTATAAGCATCTTGTACTAGCACTACAAGCGTCTTGTACTGGCACTACAAGGTATCTTGTACTAGCACTACAAGCATCCTGTACTCACGCTACAAGTGTCTTGTACTTGCACTACATAGTTCTTGTAGATGTACTAACCCAAAAAAGCCCAGCTCGTTAATTAGCAGGCGCAGCCATCTTTTTAATGAGTTAATGAGTTAAGCCAAATGCCTATGGTGTGCAGCCATTTTTCACCCTTTCACCTTTTCACCCTTTCTATTTTGACAGAAGAACATAAGGAACATAAGGTGAAATTACGCTTTTATTTCACTTTTATAGTGAACAAGCGTGGTAGGCGCAGCCATTTTTCACCTTTTCACCCTTTCACTCTTTCACCTTTCACGGCGTTAGCCATCTTTTCACCCTTTCACCTTTTCACCTTTCTAATGTGCCTCCAACCAATTGTTTCCCCAACCGCCATCGGCCACCAAGGGCACATCTAGCGGGTAGGCAGCTTGCATTTCTTCCATAACAATGCGTTCAACCTGTTCTTTCTCAGTTGGAAGAACGCTGAAATTAAGTTCGTCGTGCACCTGTAAAATCATCTTCGAGCGGATGTTTTCTCGCTGGAAACGTTGGAAAATGCGCACCATAGCCACCTTAATGATGTCGGCTGCCGACCCTTGTATGGGAGCATTGATGGCGTTGCGTTCGGCAATTCCGCGCACCGTTGCATTGCTACTGTTGATGTCTGGCAAGTAACGGCGGCGATGGAAGAACGTTTCCACGTAGCCATTGGCCTTTGCCGTCTCCTTGGCTTGCTCCATATAGTCGCGCACTTGCGGAAACATCTTGAAATATCCGTCGATAAGTTGCTTAGCCTCTGCACGCTCGATGTTGAGCCTATCGGCCAAACCAAACACCGTTATGCCGTAGATAATGCCGAAGTTGGCGCGTTTAGCCTTCGTTCGTTCGTCGCGTGTAACCTCCGAAACGGGCTTATCGTAAATCTTTGCGGCCGTTGCAGCATGGATATCGTAGCCTTCGCGGAAGGCATCTAGCATGTTGGCATCCTGACTAAGATGAGCCATAACGCGCAATTCAATCTGACTATAATCTGCCGAGAAGAACTCGCAGCCCTCTTCGGGAATGAAACACTTGCGTATTTCTTTGCCATCTTCGCCGCGAACAGGGATGTTTTGCAGGTTAGGGTCGCTCGAAGAAAGTCGACCAGTGGCCGTAACTGCTTGGTTAAACGACGTGTGGATGTGGCCCGTGCGTGGGTTTATCAGTTTGGGCAGCGCGTCTACGTATGTGCCGAGCAGCTTTTTCAGCGCGCGATAATCTAGAATATGCGCCACGATGGGGTGCTTAGAGCGAAGTGTTTGCAACACCTCTTCGCTGGTAACATATTGTCCTGTCTTGGTTTTCTTGGGCTTATCAATGATTTTCATCTCGCCAAAAAGGATGTCGCCCACTTGTTTTGGCGATGCCACGTTGAACGTTTTGCCAGCCGCTTGGTAGATTTCTTGCTCCAATTGCAGCATGCGTTCGGTGAAAACTTGCGATGTTTCTTTCAGTGCAGCCGTGTCAATGCGCACGCCATTACACTCCATTTCGGCCAAAACCGGTATCAACGGCATCTCCACTTCGTTGAAAAGACGTTCCACACCAGCCTCAACAAGCTTGGGTTGAAGCACGTTTTTAAGTTGCAGCGTTATGTCGGCATCTTCGCAAGCGTAGGCATACACCTCGCTAGGAGCCAGTTCGCGCATGTTTTTCTGCGTTTTTCCCTTCGCTCCGATAAGGGCATCGATGTGCACTGTTTCGTAGTTCAGGTACACTTCGGCCATGAAATCCATGTTATGGCGCAGTTCGGGTTGCAGCAGATAATGGGCAATCATGGTATCGAATAGAGGCCCTTGCAGCATTATTCCATAGTTGCGAAGAACTTCAAGGTCGTATTTTATATTCTGTCCTACCTTTAAAGTGTTTGGATTTTCGTATATAGCCTTAAACTTATCCACGATGTTTTGCGCCTCGTTAGCCTGTTCGGGCACTGGTACATAGTAGGCTTTCTTCTCTTCTACGGCAAAACTAAGCCCCACCAATTGGGCATCAATGGCGTTGGTAGAGGTTGTTTCGGTGTCCAGACTGATTATATCGGCAGCCGAAAGCAGGTTAACGAGGGCTTGTATGTCGGCCTCTGTCTGCACCAAATGATACTCGTGGGGTGTGGTTTCAATCGTTTGTCGATTGGCAACGGGTGCCGACAGGGGTTCGGATAAGCTGTTGTCGGCCTCTGCCCTTGCAGGTTCGTCGAACAGCGAAAGCTGCCTGTTGTCCGCCTTTTTAGGCTTTTCGGCCTTGTTTAGCAAGCGGTTGGCAAAGCTCTTAAACTCTAATTCGGTAAATATCTCTTGCAGTTTGGCCGTGTCGGGCTCTTTCAGTCGTAGCTGTTCGAGGTCTAATTCCAGTGGCACGTCCGTTCGTATGGTGGCCAAAAACTTCGACATTTTGATGTCTTCAACGGCTCCTTCCACCTTTTCGCGCATCTTTCCTTTCAGTTGCGCAGTGTTTTCGAGCAGCTTTTCCACCGTTCCAAACTCGTTGATAAGTTTAGATGCCGTCTTTTCGCCTACGCCCGGACAGCCTGGAAAGTTGTCGGCCGAGTCGCCCATTAGAGCCAATAGGTCGATAACCTGCAAAGGCGAAGATATGTTGTACTTTTGGTTCACCTCGTCGGGACCCATCGTTTCGTACCCGCCGCCATGTCGTGGACGATACATATAAACGTTGGGGCGCACCAGTTGTGCATAGTCTTTATCGGGCGTTAGCATGTAAGTGTCAACGCCTTGTTCGCCAGCTTTCAGTGCAAGCGTACCGATAACGTCGTCGGCCTCAAAGCCGTCTACTTGCAACACTGGGATGTGGTAGGCTGTAAGGATGTCTTTGATAATGGGCACAGATAGCTTGATATCTTCGGGTGTTGCCTCGCGTTGTGCCTTATATTGCGGAAAAGCTTCGTTTCTAAAAGTCAGTCCGTGGTCGAAAGCCACGCCAATGTGCGAGGGTTGCTCCTTGTTAAGCACCTCGTTAAGGGTGTTACAAAAGCCCATTACGGCCGAAGTGTTAAGTCCTTTCGAGTTGATGCGTGGGTTATTGATAAAGGCATAATACGAGCGATATATCAAAGCGTAAGCATCTATGAGGAATAGTTTATCCATAAGTTTTATTGTTATATCGTGTAAAATTACGAAATAAAATGGGGTTAGTAACGATTTATTGTGTAAATTTGTGTCAAATTTGAGAATACATGAATTATTTGTCGACCATACGGACACCTATACATACCGAATTAAAAGACTTTATCGCGCTGTTCGACGAGTCGTTGACCCACAAAGACGGACTGTTGGGTCAGGCATTAGAGCATGTTCGCGCCAAAGGCGGCAAGCGCATGCGCCCCATACTTATCTTGCTGATGGCCAAAAGCTTTGGCAAGGTTACACCTGTGGCGCAATATGCCGCTGTTGGACTTGAATTATTGCACACGGCAAGCCTTGTGCACGACGATGTGGTAGACGAAAGTGGCGAACGCCGGGGGCAAGCATCGGTTAACGCTTCGTATAACAATAAGGTGGCGGTGCTGGTTGGCGATTATATTCTCTCTACGGCCTTGCTTAACATTGCGCGCACAAACGATTGCGACATTGTTTGCGACTTGGCCGAACTGGGTCGCACGTTATCGAACGGCGAGATACTGCAACTAACCAACATTGCCAACACCAACTTCTCGGAAGAGGTGTATTTCGAGGTGATAAAACAAAAGACGGCCGCCTTGTTTGAGGCTTGTGCCGTGATTGGAGCAAAGGCCGGAGGAGCCGACAAGCAAGCTGTTGAGGCGGCTCGCGCCTTTGGACGCAACGTGGGCGTTATCTTTCAGATTCGCGACGACATCTTTGATTATTATCAATCGGCCGACTTAGGCAAGCCAACTGGTAACGATATGGCCGAAGGTAAGCTAACTTTGCCCGTGCTTTATGCGCTTAACAACACTGGCGACAGCCAAATGGCGGCCTTGGCACGCAAAGTAAAAGCACGAAACGTGTCGGCCGAAGAGATTGCTCAGTTGGTTGAGTTTACCAAGAACAACGGCGGAATAGCCTATGCCGAACAAAAGATGGCCGAATGTCAGGCACTTACTGATGGGTTTATCAACCAATACATTGCTCAGCCACAACTGCAAGACGCTTTGAAAGCATACGTAAGCTTTATAATAGATAGAAACAATTGATAAAAGTTTTCCTTGTGTATGAGCACACTATGACTAAGGAAAACACGCCAAATCAACAGCTTACAAATTACAGACTTCAATAACTTAACATAACCAAACACGGCCATAAGGCCATTAATTAACAATTAAATTAGATAGCATGAGAGAATTTAGACGCTTTGGGTACCTAATGTTAGGTGCCTCTTTGGTGTTCGGTGTGGCCGCTTGTGGCTCGTCGAACGACGACAAACCCACTATTCCAGGCGGAACAGACCCAGGAGACAAAACCGAGATTAACACCGAACTGACCCCCGAACAGAAAAAGCTTGAGTTGGACAAAACCGCTAAACGCGCCTTGGCACTGGTTAAATCAACCGACTTTACCAACATTGAGAACATTGCCAACTATGTACACGACAACCTTTCGGGCGAACATGCCACGGCCAAGATTAACAAGTGGTGGAAGGATAAGCTGAAAAGCTTTTGGACCGACCTTGGCAAACGCGAGAACGACATGAAGGTTATGCAGCGCATGATCGACCTTTCGCAGATTAAAGGCCACTTTAAAGTAGTAAACGGACAATGGGTTAGGGAGGATGCCAACGACTTGCAGTTCGCCTTTAACGACAATAACGGCAAGGAATGTGTGCTTAAACTTGTGCTTGAGGGTAAGCAAGCCAATATGTACGTGCCTTTCTTGGACGATGAAGAAAGGGAATATAAAGGCAATGGACATTACGATCGCACCAAGATTGAAACCAAATTAAACATCCCCGAACATGCAACACTTACGCTTACGCAGGGCGGAAACACCTTGATGACGGGCGAATTGAACACCAAGGTATCTACAAACGGCACGCTCGACGTGGCAAAAGACAATATCGAGGCCAACTGCAAGCTAACCATCAACAACTATGTGTTGGAGGTTAAGCGTGCATTGTTCGAGGCAGGTAAGGGTGCAAAGATTGAGGCCACTGCAACAATTGGCAACCAAAAGCTGTTCAACATGATGATTTCTGCTAATGGTAAGGCCACCAACGACCGCATTCAGGGCGTGGGAGAGGTAAGCATGGCATTCGACATTCTGGGTGAAGTGCAGTTCAAAGGTAAGATAGACGATGGCAGCACGTTTAACAGTTGGTACAGAAAGCTTGAAGAAGGCGGCACGTATAAGAACAACAACTTTGTTCGTTACACCGAAAAAGAATCCAAAGGTTTCGTAGAGCAGGCCAATAATCACCTCAATGCAGGTCTGTTCTTGAAGGGTTTAGACAAGCGTAGCGCCAATATCGATTTAGGTGTATTTGCAGAACAAGTACACGACAACCTCACACAGGAGTATAAAGTGATGTGGAAACCCTACGTTTTGTTGAAATTTGACGATAAAACCAGCTACGGCTTTAACGACTACTTCACCAAGAAGAACTTCCCCGATGTGTACAAACAGGCTAGCGACTTGATTAAATCGTTTGAAAGAATGTTCAATAAGTAACCTCATTTCCATCGTCCAAGGCTCTTAGTTAGTCTTGGGCGATGCCAAATTGTTGAGTGATAGAAATGGTATCGAAACCCCATTGCCTTGTTAGCACGGCTGTACAAAGGCACGTTTCCATACCATTTCTATTTTGTTTTGAAACCACATTGCCTTGTTGTACAGCTGTACAAAGGCGCGTTTCCTCACCATTTCTATTTTGTTTTACTGCCGCGTGTGTGGGCTTTTCTTGCTTATTGCATAGCCAGAACCCACCAAACGCCAAGCCAACAACAACTTTTTACCCTTAACCCTCCATCATTATTCGCCACTTAGTCCACCACATAAAGCCCCGAACATGGTTTGCCTTGCTCTTCGCCACAGCCCTTTTGCCGGCCGAAGGGCAAACAGCCGACACGCTGAAAGCCGCAAACTTACGTAACGTGGACATCGTTGCGCCGCGCTTACGGGGCAAGTTGCGTGCCAATGCCTTAGGGCAAATAACGCTGAACCTCGACTTTCTGAACGACATGCCTAAGCTATTTGGCAATGCCGACCCGCTGCGCTATGCCCAATCGCTGCCCAATGTGCAGACTAATGGCGAGCTAGATGCCGGCTTACACATCGAGGGGTGCGACAATGCACACAACGAAATGAGCCTTAATGGTGTGCCTGTGCACAACGCAGCCCATCTGTTGGGCATCTTTTCCGTTTTCAACGCCAGCCATTATGCACAAATGCGCTTTTCGCCCACAGCAGTTTCGGCAGGTCATGCCAACAGATTAGGCGGCTTTGTAGACCTTTGTTCGCCCGATACCATTGCCCATAAGCTTGGCGGTGAGGGCAGTATCGGGCTTATTTCCTCGCAAGCCACCCTGCGCGTACCCATCAATGGCAAGATGGAACTAACGCTTTCGGGTCGTTCGGCCTACATAAATCTGCTTTATCATCGTTTGCTGAACATGAGCGACATGGCCTTAAAATATGGCTTTTACGATGCAAACGTAACGTGGACTTACCGTCCCGACGATAACAACATGCTGCGAATAGACTATTACAGTGGACAAGACGATGGCGAACTAAACGAAAAAGTATCTGTATATAAAGGCAAAATGAAGTGGGCCAACTATTTGGGCGCACTGCATTGGACAAGGCGCATGGGCCGAACAACGCTGCAACAAACGGCCTACCTCTCTGCCTATGGCAATGATTTCTATACTGGATTTGAGAACACACACTTGCGTTTGCCCTCTTCTATCACCGATTGGGGCTATAAGGCACGCTTGTCTTTTGCGCCATTAAGCCTACATGCCGCAGTGGTTTACCATCGTTTGCAACTTCAATCGCCCGAAGTGAGCGGCGATAGGCAGTACATCAACCCCGCACCGCAACGGCAACGCACGTTGGAAACATCTTTCGGTGCCGACATGGCCCTACCATTGGCCGAACAACTGAAACTAACAGGCGGCCTACGAGCCACAATTTATCGCTCGCCCGACGCCACTTTCTACGGCCTAGACCCCCTTTTGCATCTTGTTTGGCAGTCGCCCGTAGGTACAGTCCTCGTTAGTGGGGCCATCAAGCGTCAGTACCTCTTTCGTACGGGGTTCTCTTCGCTCAATCTTCCCAGTGAGTTTTGGCTCTCATCGTCGGCCGTTCATCGTCCGCAACGCACCATCAACCTCTCGGCCAACTATCGCACCGCCTTGTTTAAAGGAGCATTTCTGCTTACGGCAGGCGTTTATCATAAGTGGCTTTACCATCAACAAGAATATGTTAGCACGCCGTTCGAGGTTATTTTCAACCCTTCTGACAACGTAAGTAAACACCTTGTTGAGGGCCAAGGTCGCAATTATGGCGCGCATGTGATGCTCGAAAAGCGTTCGGGCTGCCTAACGGGATGGGTTAGTTACGCGTGGGGTAGGGCGAAACGGCATTATCCCGGCACAGCTTTGCTTGGCGAATATCCCGCCAGTCATGAGCGTGTGCACGAACTTAACGCCGTAGCCGCATACCAATTAAGCCCTCGTTGGCGCCTTGCTGCAACGTTGGTGTGGGCCAGTGGTACGCCATTCACAGCACCAGAGAATTTCTACATACTCGATGGCAACCTTGTTTCGCAGTTCGGACCGCACAATGGGGCCAGGCTTAGCACCTATGTTCGGCTCGACCTCTCGGCCAACTACCTGCTATATAGTCGCAATGGCCGCGAACATGGCCTTAACCTCTCGGTATATAACGCCAACATGCGGCGCAACGACTTGTTTTGGCGCATACGTATAGACGCCGATGGCTATTCGTATAGGCCGCTATCGTTTTTGCCCCAGCAAATGCCTTTTCTCCCATCCATCAGTTATTTTTTTAAGTTTTAGCCCATGTATAGGTTATTATTCCCATTATTGTTGGTGTTTTTTTGCCTTGGTTGCGAAGAAACGGAGGTGAAACAAGCCCCCGCGCAGCTGGTGGTTGAGGGCTGGATAGATAGTGGCGGCTTTCCCATTGTGAAGTTAACCACCACTGTTCCCATATCAAAGCGGTTGCAATCAACCGATTCGCTCGACCGCTTTTTGTTGCGTTGGGCCAAAGTAACGGTGAGCGACGGCACGCGCGAAGTGGTGCTTACGGGCATGCCCCATAGGGATTACTTTCCGCCTTACATCTATACCACCTCCGACATGCGCGGCGAAGTGGGCAAGACTTATACGTTGCGCGTGGACTTTCAGAACTTTCATGCCTATGCCGTAACCACCATTCCCAAGCCAGTTGCCCTTACAAGCATCAAGGCAGAAGAGCTTTCGCAGTTTCCAGGCTGGTTTAAACTGCGCGTAGGGTTTACGGATAATCCTGCCACAACCGACTATTACAAGGTATTTGTGCGGCAATATGACCATAGTAAAGACTTTCATTCCACTTATCTCGGCACCTATAACGATCGTCTTTTGCCCACGCAGGCCTCTATTTTGGTTAACAATTCGCGGCAAAACGTGGCCAATCCCAACGCCACTTTCTTTAAGCGGTACGAGTTTGTAACGATTAAATTCTGCCATATCGACTCTGTTTCGTACGAGTTTTGGAAGAGTATGGACGACTATCATGGCGAAGGGCGAAACCCACTATTTAACTCGATGCAGAACATTCGCACCAATATTCACGGCGGTTTGGGCTATTGGTGTGGCTATGGGGCATCTTACCACACGATTGTTGTTGAGGGCTGATAGGTTTTTCGGGCGTTGGTTGGCGTTTGGTTTTATTTTTAATTCCGTTGGTGTTAAAATAGGGGGAATATTTATGTATATTGGATTTTAATTCCTATATTTGCAACACGCTGGTTAGAATTACTTTATTCTAAGTACTCATCGTCCAGTAGGTAATCAACATTCTAACACTAAACCACAATTTATGAAAAAACAATTATTTTTTGCAGCCTTAGCTGCATGTTTCTATTCTTGTTCGGATAGCCCGATGGCATACGAACCTATTAAAAATGACCATTCAAGGAGTGAGTTGCAATTAAGTTTGAAACAGGCAACAGCCTATGCTAATCTTTTTTACGAGGGATTATCACGAAATGATAGCTCTTATGTCCCTACCAGGGCTGTTTCTGATAGTAAAATAGGAAAGATTGACTATTTGGTTGAGGGAAACGATACATTGCTTTATGCTGTTAACTACTCAGGGGGTAATGGTTATGTTATACTTTCTGGGAGCAATACTTCTTTTCCCATTGTAGCTCATTCTGGTACAGGAACATTTAGTTTCAATGATGTTAATCCCGACAATCCTTTATATTCACTAATCAATAGTTATAAGTTGCGTGTTAAAGGTGAATTGCATGATCAATCTTTAACTAAACAAAAATATTTTGATGAATGGAAAGATTTAGGAAAGGATGGATATTCTTATGAAGTTGTATTAACGAATACCGAACCAAAAGAAACACGAGGTAGGAGAAGGTATTCATCGGGAAAGAAATCAATATATCCTTATACTGGTAAGGATTTGGATGTATGGCATCAAGGTGGAGGATATAATTATTATGCTGAAAAAGGTTGTCCTATTGGATGTCCAGCAATAGCCATTGGTATGTTGATGTACGATACGTCACAACGCCCTAATGGGAGTATGACTACTACAAAACCACAATTTCTTTATTCAGATAAGTATGATATAACTAAAATAGATGGTGCGGACTTGGCACGTCGACTGAGACAAATTGCCGATAGTATCCCTGGGTATTCGTATGGAATAGATGCTAGTGGAGCACATCCTGATAGCATATCTATTGGTTTACGCAAACTAGGGTATAAAAATGCTATACGTGTTCCATATGATTTTGATCTTTTGTATAAAAACATGTGTTACACGAGAACTAGCTACTTCGGGGACAACATAACATGTTATCGTGGTATTCTATTGGGTGCTATAGATCCAAGACGTGGGGGACACATTTGGTTTTGTGATGGATATTATGAACAATCCTATACCGTACGAAAAAAGTTTTTGGGTAAGACAATTAAGACATGGACAGAATACGATGATCGTATTTATATGAATTGGGGCTTTGGTCGTGGTAATGGTTGGTTTTGTGCCAACGATAATTTTTGGTCTTCTTTTGATGCCCCTTATCAAGGTTTTTGGTATCAGATTTCAATGTATGTCAATTTAGCTGATTATGTGTATCAATAGATTTATTATCGGTGTCTTTTCCTTATTTTTTGTTTTGTTGTTTTTGGGTTGTGGATCTAGTGATGATATTCAGTACGAACCATTTTTCTCCGACAACAAAGCCAATGTGGTTTTGTTGACCTTGCAAGACGAAGAGGGGCGAACAATAGACTGTAATCGACTGTTAAGCCAGAACGCTTTCTCTGTATATGGTTGTCAGAGTCGCAAGTTTATTTCTGTCAACGCTTTTAAGCCCAACAAAGATAAGGCAGAGATATGTTTGCGTTTCAATGCAGAATTGCCAGATAAGAAGAATGTTCGCCTAAGCCAAGATAATCAGTTTTATGTTGGCAACGCAGCAATGAAACTTTGCATTGACGGAAAGTCTGTACAGATTGGTTTTCATTTCAGCTTTCCTAACCGATATGATGATAGAGTTTATCCATTCCTTGCCGATAGCGTTAGTTATAACAACACTACCTTTTTGGTGAAGAGAACTTCTAATTTTGTTTTTCTCACCTTGCGTAAAAACGTAGAAGGAGGTTTCGATGTGGTGAAACAATAGACGTTTCCATCCTCCCCCCCTTCCCCCTAACCATTATCAACAATTAACAATCCATTCATTATGAATATCGCTAAACTACGCATTTCGATGGCATTCTTGTTCGGTTGCCTAATCTTTTCATCGTGCACCACCCGCAATGAATATGACTATCAGCCAGCGATGGCTGCTCATCGGCGGAACACGATTTTGCTTTCGCTGCTAGACGCCAAGGGGCAAGCTTACGATTATGAGTTGTTGATGCAGAAAAAAAACTTCTCTGTCTATGGCTTGCAAAGCAAGCAAGGCTTCTCCGTGCGCATCAACGCAGACAATAGCTTGGGAGAGAAACGTTTGGAGTTTATTGCTGAACTGCCCGACGAAAAAGACATGACCTATAACGCCAACCGCTCGCATGGCGAAGGCTATGCTACAACGCAATTGAACATCGAGGGCAAAACCATCGACCTCCGCATTGATTTTGTTTATTACGCGGCAGAAGATAAAGATATGTTGGCCGACAGTAGCATCGCGATTGAACGAATATATTACAATGGGGTGGAGATTAAACCCAGGAAAACTTCATACCCACAGTTCTTGCTCACCTTGCAGAAAGACGATAAGGGCGATTTCATATTGTAGAATGAAATTAAAGAAAGAGGTGAAGACGCTTGCGAAAGCCGTTTTCACCTCTTTCTTAATTTATTAATGGGGTTATTTTGCTCTTTATTCTTCGCGTATCGTCCTTAAATGTACCTAACGCATGTAAATTAACCCGCGGTGATGTAGCTTTGTGTGCAGCCTTTAAAGTCTCTTTATGCCATTTCTTAGCTTTTACCTATGTGCGACCTTGTAGATATATGCCAGTTAGAGATGGCAATGGATGCCATTTGTATCATCCAATTGAAATATGCAGTGCAAGTAAAGCGTTAATGATTGACGTGTTGGTAGTTTGCTATGGGTAAACAATAGAGCAAACGGGCTATTATCCGTCGTTCAGGTTGACATGTTGATTGTTTGCAACATGCTAACAACCCCAATGTGATTGTTGGCGCAGAGTAATTTAAAGTTCATGTGTCCAAATTATATACCGAAGTCGTCTTGACTTTTAATACTTCTATAAATTGAGAGGAGTTTATAGTCTTTGTGAAATAAAACCAAGACGAACACTCCCCTTCGTGTACGAAGTACTCGACAAAGATGCAATGAAATCTGAAATTTCGCCCCATTTGTCTGTGGCAAAACATAGTTATGTTTTACAAAGTGGCCTGGTGGAAATAATTCAATGTATTCTCTACAAGCAGAAAATCGGCTGTCAATGATAGATTACTTCTTCGTTTCCATGCTGTGGTCTCCATTGGCCATGATGCCCCACAACCGCTCGCACTGGCATCGAAAGCGTACGAGTTTTCCGTGCCGTTGCCCACTCTCGCGTATTTACTGCAAATTTGTTTTGTCTAGTTTTTAGTAGGAATTTTAACATTATGAGTACCCTTTTCGTCCACCAATTGCTCACCTTGTCGCAAAAAAACGATTCTCGCGAAGGTTTGTTTTGATGCAAATAGGGGTTGCATGTGAATGTTTGCAAAATGAATTTTTATTTAAAGCAACCGCCATTTGCACCAGTTTTTAGGCTATTGGGTGCTAAATGGAGTGCAATATGCTGCTAAACGCAGTGCATTTTGGTGCTAAACGCAAGCTAAAATGCCGCTAAATGCAGTGCATTTTGCTGCTAAACGCAAGGCATTTTGGTGCTAAATGCAGTGCGATTTGCTGCTAAATGCGAGACGAAAAGCATAAACATTCACTGCAATTGTATAAACAAAACCTTTGCGAGCCATGAAACACATGGCTAAAATGGGCAAAATAGTCATTAAAAAGTGGGGTTTTAGGGGCAAAAAGCAGGTAATTGGACTTTAAAAATTACGAGCTGGCGATCAAACTAGAAAGGCAAAATGGTGCAAAATGCAGGTCGTAGGCTTAAAAATTGACAAATACCAAGACATGAAAGGGTAGAAAAAGTGGCTTTTTACCTACTTTTTGACCTGTATTTTCTCTAAAACGGAGAGAAAATTAGAACGGTATTGTAAAATAAAAGGTAACCATTTAAGTTTTTGAGTTAGTAAGTTGATGAGTTGATGTGTTCGGGAGTTGTTGGTTTTTCGTGAATTTATAAGCCAGTAAGGTGATTTGTCTAGTACTTCGTACATGAGCGGAGACCTTTATCTTAGTTTTGCATCATATAGGCAATACACTTCTCTCAATTTATAGAAATATTAAAAGTGAAGACTGCCTCTGTGTAAGGATATAATCTTTTCACCACGTTTTTAAACATTATGGCTGCCTAGGTTCATTCCTGTTCGGTTGTCTGTTCGGTTGTCTGTTCGTAAGGCGATAGCATGAGGTTGTATATATCGTTCATCGGTTTAAGTAATTAATGAGCGTTTGTATAGACTTACCCTTCTTGCCAACCTTGGCGTATTGCTCAAAGATGGTGAGGTTCATCTTACGCAGTTCGTCGATGTTCATGCGTATATCTTGTTCTAGATACACCTCAACATCCTTTAAATATCGCAGATTTACCAACGGCGAGTTGGCAATGAGGTCGCATAACGCCTTTTCTGGCGTTGCTATGAGGAATGAATAGCTTTGCTTATTGACGCTGGTTACGCCTATATGAAAGACGTCGCGATTGATGGATGTGTAGTCGAATAGGCCAATGGGCGTGTTGAAACTGCGCGAATGCTTTATCGTCATCGACTGAATGGCATATACCGTTTCGGGTACCAGTCCATAATATCTTAGTGCCGAAGACATGGATACATACGATGGAGCATAGATATGGTTGGCAATTAGCTCTGTGGATAGTGCTACGCGCGATACATTTGGATGGACAACGTATAGCCCCCTCTTTAATCGGATGAGCTTTCCACCTAGTTCAAGGTTGCGCACCTTTTGGTTGCCTGCCTTCATTTCGGGGTATAACGAGGAGAGGGCAGATGTGCTTATGGGGATGTTACCAATGTGCTCTAAACCATTAATCATACTGCAAAGATAGCTAAAAATTGAATAGTAAACTAATATTTCTTTGTTTTACTGTTCAATTTATGGCTCTTTTTAGCGGCAATTAATCACTTAAAACGTTCGTTATATCGGTTATAGGGCAACGTATGGGCATAGAAAAAGGCTGAATTCCATGATTGGAGTTCAGCCTTATATGGTGGAATTAAAACCAGCTTTGCTTGTTTTTAGCTTTTTATTGTGCAGCGATGGTTGGCTGTAAGCCGCCGTAGCTTAGAACTGGAAGTAGATAAAGGGCTGTATGGCGCTGCTTTTTACCTGTATAACGATATAAATAACGATAACCAGGAATAGGGCGCACACCACCACATTGCAGCGACGCAGGCCGGCTATGATGCCCTCTTGCCAGCGATTGGGTATGTAATGGGTGACGAAACCGAAGAGCATCAGGGCCAATACGTACTTGTAGCCGTGCAATACAGGAACAAAGAGGTCGGCGCGGAAGTCGGTAAAGATGCGGTTAAGCATCATCTTGCTGGTTTCGAAAGACAAGTTGCGGAAGAACAACCATGTGAAACACACGAAATGGAAGGTGACAAAGATGGCCAAAGGACGGCGAATGCCACGGCTAACATAGCCGCGCGGATGCTTTAACAGCCCTTGCGAGAACAGCTTATGCACCGCTAAGGCCACGCCGTGCATGCCGCCCCAGATGATGAAGTTGAGGCTTGCACCATGCCAAAGGCCGCCAAGCAGCATGGTAAGGATGAGATTGAAGTACTGCCTTATCTTTCCTTTGCGGTTTCCACCCAATGAAATGTAGATGTAATCGCGTATCCATGTAGAGAGCGATATGTGCCAACGCCGCCAAAAGTCGCTGATGTTGGTGGCGGCATAGGGCGCGTTGAAGTTTAAAGGGAAGTGGAAACCCAGCAATAAGGCAATGCCAATGGCCATATCCGAATAGCCAGAGAAGTCGCAATATATCTGCATGGCATAGCCATAGATGCCCAAGAGGTTTTCTAAACCGCTGTAAAGGCCTGGATTGTCGAAGATGCGGTCTACGAAGTTGAGGCTGATATAATCGCTTATTACGGCTTTTTTAAACAGTCCGATGAGGATAAAGAACAGTCCACGGGCGAACATGTCACGCGTAATGGTTAGCGGTTGGCGTATCTGTGGCGCAAAATCGCTGGCACGAACGATGGGACCGGCCACCAATTGGGGGAAGAACGACACGTAAAAAGCATAGTCGAGCAAGGAGGGTAGGGGCTTTAAGTGGCCGCGATACACGTCGATGGTGTAGCTAAGACTTTGAAACGTGAAGAAACTAATGCCTACGGGCAAGAATATATCCCACGGTTGGAAGTTGTGTTCTAGCATGCGCGCCACCATCCCAACGAAGAAATTGGTGTACTTGAAGTAGCCTAATAAACCTAGGTCGATAACCAAACTCAACGTAACAAACAGCTTTCCCAGCCCCCGACGTTCGCGATAACGGTGTATGAGGTTGGCTAAGAAGAAGTCGCTGATGGTAACTAGCGCGAGCAAGAAGAAATATAAACCGCTGCTTTTGTAGTAAAAGTAGTACGAAAAGGCGGTTACGAAGAGCAAACGTGCCGTAAGACGGCGTTGCAAGCACATGTAGACGAAGGCGAACCCCAAGAAAAGCATGAGGAAAAGACCCGTCGAGAAGATGAGCGGCTCGTCGGAATTGTAGGTGAGAAGGTCGGTAACACGGTGTATCTCTGCGGCGTGTTGCTTGGTGAATTCGGCAATTTGGTCGGCATAGTACGACACTTTCTCGACGAATTCGGACAGTTGTTTAATCATTTCTTTTCTATTGCTTTGCGTCTAACATAGTTTTTGTACCCCTCTTTAAACGAAGGGAACATCTTCCTGGCCAGTTCTTTACCGCCCTTGTAGTTGAGGTGGGTGTAGTCTTTGTTGGCATAACTGCGTTCAACCAGCGTTTTTACGCTGCTTTCTCCACCCATAGCCTCGAAGAAGTTGAGGAAAGCCACCTTCATGTCGGCCGCCATTTGCTGTTGCAGGGCCACCAGTTGCTTTACTTCTTTCATCGTTTGTATGCCGTTGGGCGAGCGTTGGTCGCGGTCGGGAACGCTTACTACTAATATCGATGCTTGTGGAAAGGTTTGCCGCATCAGCTCAATCACCTTCTTCATCTTCGTTGTATAGCCCTTCATCACACTCAAAGGGTTGCCGGGAACGGCCACGTTCAGGCCGAAATGCAGCACGATAAGGTCGTAAGGGCGCAGTCTGCTGAAATCTTGCAGGCGGTGTGTGGGTATCTTGGCCAGCGTTAATCCGGGCGAACCGCGCATGGAGAAGTTGTCGAGCGTTACGCCTTTGTCGCCGTCTAGCGTTAGTCCGTACAGGAAAGTGCCACTTCCCACGCCCTTAAAGGCAAAGCCAATGCTGTTGAGCGAGTCTTTAACTTCTAGCTTTTGCACGGCGGTGGAGCCGGTAAACTTATGTTCGCTGATGTGCCCTTTGCCGTCGTTGCTCTTGATGGTTACGCTAGTGGGGGTGTGAAAGTATAGCGTAGATATGGTCCAATTTTGGGTATGGGCGTAGTTTTTGGTGCCGCTCACCTTTATCCACGAGCCTTCGCGTGGTGCGAAATAGCGTTCGTTGATGCCTTGTTTTGAGATGTCGAAGGGCTTTTTGGCCACGGCATACTCGGTAATGCCACTATATTGCTGCCTGATGGATATGCGGTTTTGCTGCATTCGCGACCCCGTGTCTACCCATCCCACGCCACATCCGCCCCATGTGCGTTGGAACAGCTCGCGTAAGTCGGCCGTTAGGATGTCGCCTTCGATGTACGAGTCGCCGAAATAGGCAATGCGCACGGGCCTGTCGAGCTGCTTAACCTTGGTTAGCTGACTGTAAAAGTGGTCCATTCCGCCAGCCGCTCCGCTCGAATAGTCGAAGATGGGCTCCACACCCTTTGTCCACACTTCCTTAAAATGCAGGGCGGCACCCTTCTTGGTCTGCACCATGATGGGGTGGGGAGGGGTTGTTGGCAGCACGTCTACTTGCTTGCCATCGTTTTCGGGCACCACTTGACTCAGTATGTTTACTTCGCGCAGCTGCGTACCGCCTATCGAAAGCGTGGGCAGTTGGTGCATAAGCAAGAGCGCGGCCACGGTTATGGCTACGAGGATGAAGGTTCTTGCGGGTGGGTTCATTTGCTGTTACTGTTGTTAGGGGGCGTTCTTTTTTAGAAGAATTTTGTTTCTTCGCCGTTTATTTCGCTTAGCAGTAGGTTGGCCAATCGGCTGGTGCCAAGGCGGAACCACTTGTTGGTTAGCCACTTTTCGCCCAACACTTCTTTCACGATGGTGTAGTAGATGATGGCGTCCATCACGGTGTTGATGCCGCCAGCGGGCTTAAAGCCAATCTGTATGCCTGTTTTTTCGTAATACTCTTTGATGGCCTGACACATCACATAAGCGGCCTCTGGCGTTGCCGAAACCTTCTCTTTGCCCGTAGAAGTCTTGATGTAGTCGGCTCCGGCATACATGGATAGCAGGGAAGCTTTCTTGATGTTGGATGCCGTTTTGAGGTCGCCTGTTTCGAGAATAACCTTCATTGGCTTGTCGCCGCAGGCTTGTTTCAGCTCGGCTATGTCGTCGCACAGCTCTTCATAGTTGCCAGAAAGGAACTTGCCTACGGGCATAACGATGTCTATTTCGGTTGCGCCATCGCGTACGGCAAGTGCTGTTTCGGCCACTTTTACCTCGATAACGGCTTGCGAAGAGGGGAAACTACCCGATACGCAGGTTACTTCTACGCCTTCCACTTCAAGCGTTTCGCTGGCCACTTCGGCAAAGCAGGGGTACACACACACGGCTGCCACGTGGGGAAGTTGCGGGTAAGCGCTTTCAAATTGGTTAACGCGGTCTACGAAAGCCATTACGCTGGTGTCCGAATCGGTGGTGCTGAGCGTGGTTAGTTCGATGCTGCCGAAGAGGAATTTCTTCACTTCGGGCGTGTCGTTAGCCAGTGTTTTCTCGGCGATAATGGTTTTAACGGCCTGCTGCACCTGCGCATCGTCTAGCTCGGTGGTGTATTGTTGCAGGGTTTTCTCGTACTTGCTCACCTCTTCTTCGTGGTGATGGTGTTCGTGTTGATGGTTATGTTCGCTCATATTTCCTTATTTTTTTAGTTTCTTGTTGTTGATGTGGCGTGTTCTGTCGCGCCTTGTTTTCTTCTCGATGTTGCGCCTTAGCTCTTCTTCGAGGTTCACTCCTGTTTGGTTGGCCAAGCAAAGCAGCACCCATAACACGTCGGCCATCTCGTCGCCCAGGTTTGGTTCTTCTCCCTGTTTAAAGCTTTGGTCGCCGTATATGCGTGCCATTTGGCGTGCCAGTTCGCCCACTTCTTCAGTAAGAACCGCCATGTTGGTTAGTTCCGAGAAGTAGCGCACGCCGTATTGTTTAACCCATTGGTCCACCAGCTGTTGCGCTCCGCCTAGTGTTAGCGGCTCGTTTGTTGGTGTTTTATCGTTGTTGTTTTGTTGTTGCATGTTGTGGTGAGGTGTTTACTTGTGGTTTGCAGACTTGTTTGCCCATAGGCTTTCGCTGTTAGTTGGATTAGGCACAAATAGCTTGTTTTTGTTTTTAATCTCTGTTTTGAAAGCCACATTTGGCGGCAGCGCACCTTTGTTGTAGGCGCAAACTATTTGTCTTTGCTGTCTATCACGATGGTAACAGGCCCATCGTTTACCAATTCAACCTGCATGTCTGCACCGAAAACGCCTGTGGAAACGGGTTTGCCAAGCGACTCTGAAAGGCGTTGGCAGAACCGTTCGTAAAGGGGAACAGACACATCTGGGCTTGCCGCGTGGATGTAAGAGGGGCGATTGCCCTTTTTGCACGAGGCCATTAGCGTAAATTGACTAACTACAAGAATGCTTCCCTCCACGTCTTTAACCGAGAGATTCATAACTCCCTCGCTGTCGTCAAAGATGCGTAGGTTTATGGTTTTCTTCACAAGCCAGTCAATATCATCGTCGGTGTCGGCGTATCCCACGCCCAACAACACCATCATTCCTTTTTCAATGGCGCTTTCTACGCGGCCTTCGATGCTAACGGAGGCACGTGTTACGCGCTGGATTACTATCCGCATTGTTCGTTGTTTTATTTGGAGTAGTGCAAAATTAGCCAAAATCGCGCAAACAGCAAAATAATTAGGGTTGCGATTGATATTAGTTTGTTGGTGCTGTGTAGGTTAATGGGGTGGAAAGGGGGCGACAAATCGGCGTGCATCGACAAGTACACACGTACCTACATGCCACAGATGGCACCGACGTTAATGGCCGTATGCCTTTACTTGCTTGCCTGTTCATCGGCTCTATCGGTGCCGTTAAACGCCGTAGCCCCCACTTTTTCACGCGCTGTATTGTTTTCACGTGAAACGTTTTTTCCGCTTTTATTCGTTCAAACCATTTTCTCTCAGCTTTCTTATTTTCTCTTTCGCATTCTCCAAATAACGCCTTACTGTGGCATCTACATAGTTAAGATAGCGGTTAAGTACCTCTTGACTTTTCTCCACGGGCTGCGAACGCGACACGAACAATATGCCATCAACGCGCGCTTTGGGTACGAAATAGAAGAACTGGTAGTTGTCGTTGGTGTTGCCCAACACCCTCATAGTAAGCACGTCTGTGTTGTTTAGCCTCTCTGCGGGTAGGTAGGCCATGTTATGCCCCATGCTTTGCAGGGCGTGTTCTACACTGCCTTCGGGAGCTTTTACTAGTTGTGCAGCGCCAATACTCTTGTCGGTTAAGCAGTTAAGTGTCTTTCCTTCGTACGTACAAAGGGCAATGGCCTGATAATCGTCTTTGTATTTGGCTTTCATATGATGCCCCGCAGAGTAATTGTTAAGCTCTTTCATGTCGCCACCCACAAGGTAGTTCAGGTGCATGAAGTGCCCATAAATCGTTGCCTTTGCCCCATTACTCGCAAGGATGTCTATCAACGCGAAGGCAGTTTTCGCCATTGTTTCGTCCCTATTTGTCAGGCGTTCGTAGGTTTCACTGCTTTCCTTATTTAGTTGTAGGCACAACTTCAATATTTGTCGCTCGTCTGCGGTGAGCCATTTGCCCACTGCGCCGTCTGCCTTTGTTAATTGTAAGCTGTCGTCTTCGTTGGTTTCCCAGTTCAACAGACGTTTAACAATCGAGTCGGTTTCGGGCGTTTCTCTCTTCGAACAGAGGGTTTTAACAAACTCGGATAGGTCTACACTGCTTGCTATGTCTAAACTTTCGATGTCTATTCCCCAGAACGATACGCGATTGTTGTGCGCAGAATTGTAGGCTCTGAGCCACTTGATGAAGTCGATTGTGTGTTCCGAAGATAGGTTGCCTTCCATATATCGCTCGATGTCTTGCAGCTTAAAGCGCGGGTCGTTCTTAACGTATCTGTTTATGTAGAACGAGTATTCCAGGGGATATTCGTGCAAAACCAGGTTGCAGCCCTGCTTGATGATACGCTCTTTAATGATGTCGAACGCCATGCGACCCAATGTTTTGCTGCCATGAACAGTCTCGCCGATGCCCATAATGCGACTTTGCATGCTGGGTATCTTGCCGAAATCCACCCCATTTAGTGTTATCGCATCGCTTTTTTTCAGCGTAGTGTTGTCGCTTTTGGGTGCCGTTTCGTTTTTTAATTGCGCTCCGTTGGCCTCCAATTTAAAGGCACTTACCCGTATGTTGTTAAATGCCAGTTCGCTGCCAATAGCCTCTATGAAGACGTTGAGCAAGTAGGCGTCTTTTATTTTTATCTTTTTGCTAACCTCTTTCCACTCTTCCGTCAACGGTAGTTCTATGGTGTCGCTCTTCAGTATTTGTTCGCCAGCACCAATGCTGTTAAGCGTTATGTATGCCCTTTCGCAGTTTAGGGTTTTATATCTGATGCTCGCCGTAACTTCTGCTCCGTGCTTATCAAGCTGATATACAGGTACTAATGTGCCTATCTTTCCTTTTTCTTCGAACCTTACACCGAATATTACCGACGTATCGTTTTCAGTTGAGTCTATCACTGCGTTTGCAAAAGTTTCTGTTGTGTGCATGTTCCACCTATACCCGAATGTTTTTTCTCTGGCATTTGCATTTGTAATGCCGATTAACAGGCAGCTGGTTGCGGTGAGTATGGCGTACAGTTTTGTTTTCATAAGCTTACAATCATGTTATTGTTGTTCTGTTTCTGCTTTGTTCGTTGTCAACTCTCTCTGTGGGGCTATATTTCTGCATAATCTCTTTGCTGCGTAGTACAACTGGGCTTGTCGCTATGCCTAATCGCGCTTGCTGGGATGTTTACATAATACACCTTAAACTACTAACGTAAGTATGTTGTATCTATTGTTTTATTTTGCCTTTTTTATTATGCTTTGTTTGTTTTTGTGCATCTTCTTGTTTTCTTTTCGCCTTGTCTTCGTACAGGCATTGTTTGCTGTTTGGCAACCATTTCGTTTATATTGTTTTACTTTGGTGTTCTCAGTGTATATGGTGTTCAATGGTTTGATGTGATGTTATTCGCGGCCAAACCCTCGAATTTTGTGCTTCGCTGCATTGTTTATCTTGTTGTTTTGTAACATCAGTTTCAAATTTAACCCAGATCGGTTGTTAGTGCCTGTGCAGATTTTGTGTATTGTTGAGCATATTGGCTGTCTTATTCTTGAAGGCGTAGCGGGATACGTCGAAAAAATGAGACAGGCGAGATGTCTACAAGCAAACGAAAGATGAACAGGAGGTGATGGTAACAACCTAAAATAACAGGTAAGCGGTCTAACGACCGATTGGGGTTTAATTATTATCTTCAACTACATTGCAACGCCCCTTTTCTGGGGTTATTCGTTTTAATAGTCAAACAGAATTGGATTTGAAAAGACATTGCTGCATCGTAAGCAGACAAGAAATCTCCTTTTCCTCCGCGTAAGGGTTAATTCACCCTGTGCAACGCACGTCTTGCAGGCAGCTAAAAACAATTTTCCAAATGCCATTCTGTTTGACTATAATCTAACTTTATAATTGTTCGTGTATTCTATTTTTCTCCTTTAACATTTTAGTTAAATATATTGTTTAAACTTTACAACACGTGTGTTTTGTTTCGCCAATTTTAGCGAATTTTACTGCCCAAAAACTAGCTATTTGCCCGAATTTTTCGCCTTACCTTTCTCTATTTTATCTTGATTTGGTTGTCATCTCATGCGTTTTGTACCACTTTGCCTTTCTAGTTTGATGCAAACTCGCATTTTTAAAAGCCCCAAATTTCTGCTTTTAGCACCCAAATAGCCGCTTTTTTCACCATTTCTGTACCTGAGTAACCTCTGTTCTCTATCTATATCGATAGTTATGAATATACATATTGCTCCCTTTTGCTGGTTATATTTATGCAGTTCATTGCAGTTTACCTTGCGTTTTGGTGCTAAATACCTTGCGTTTTGGTGCAAATTGCCTTGCGTTTTGGTGCTAAATGCCTTGCGTTTTGGTGCAAATTGTCCTGCGTTTTGATAGACTTTGCAGTGCGTTTTGATGCTAATTGCAGTCTATTTAGCATCAAAACGCACGCAGATTCGTAAGGATTGTATTTTCATACAAAGTTATATCGAACAATTGTGGCTATGTCCATCCCTCCTTTTTATTGGGAATATCTTTCACGAGAATCGCTTTTTTGCGGCCGCGAGGATTTTTGCTCGTAAATATTCGAGCTATAATGTTAAAATATATACTCAAAAGTTGACGATGTTTGGACCTATTTTCATCGGCTTGTTAAGTTATTAAGTGTATTTCAAACTTTCTAAACACATTGTTTTTTAAAACTGATAGTGAATTGTTTAGGTCAAAGTAAAGCCAACCTTTATGCACCAACCACAAGGGCTTACATTGTTGATGGCCTTTTTATTAATTTTCTCCTCGCGCCACCATCAAGCAGGTAAGTTGCCTTTTTATATTTTTGATGTTCTTCACCACCTATATTCAGTCTTTGTACATTTTGTAAGTTGACGTGGTATTTTACTATTTCCAGGATTTTCAATGGATGGAGTAGGGGACACACTTTTTTCAATCATCATATTGAATTTTGTCTGCACCGTTTTTGTTTCTTCCTTTTCTGCGATGCACCTCAAATTTTCTTGCACTTTATTCTTCAGCTATGTCTACCATCTTTTTTTATTTCCTGTTTTCTTTCTTCCAAATTTAATTTTCTTCCTTCTGTTTTTTCCTCAATGAAATTTTTCAAGTAGTTGCACCTTCTTTTATTATACATAAATTCACATTGTCTTTATTTCAGTTAACGTCCATTAACTCGGAGAATCGATTTTTTGCGCCCATCTGCCCGTTAGGCCGCAAATTTCGTCGTATTTTAGTAGTTTATAATTACTTGAAAACTAGGTAATTACGTTTTAGTAGACAATTTAAGATTTCCATTTTACCCGCATTTGATATGGTTTTGCCACGTTTTTGGCATCAAAAAATGAGGTTTTGACCTTCAATTTTTTGCTTGACCACACCCAAAAATATATGTTCCTGAGTTTTGCTTTGAAAGCGATGGAACACTATTACCTAATATGTTGTGATTATTATGGCTAAATTAACAATGGTAAACGTTCTCGTTTTAAGCCTTTCTACTAAGGCTAGCCATCCCCATTTTGTTGCATCTTGGGGGTGTGTCCTTTAGCTTTTTAAGTGCTTTTTGTTGCCTTGTTGATTGTGTAAAATATTGATATCCATCTTGTTAACTTCGTTTGCACGATTAGCTTTCCTCAAACTAAACGTATTATATGCTGCTTGTACAAGGCTTATTTGTGTATTTATGAAAACCATAATAAGCTGGTAATCAGGTAGTTGTATGGTAAATGTGCCTATCTTGCTACTTCTTTGGTGTGCTACAAGCTTTCAATGGGTGCGCTATTTGTCCTTGCTTGTTGCCAACCGGCAATGTGTTCTTTGCTTGCGAACAGCTATAAGCAGGTTGGTTCTTGTTTCTTCCTTACTTTATAGCAAGGTAAGCGCATTGGCATAAGTGGTGTTTGTAGAAATGTCTAGTGGAAAACCAAGCCGCTTGCAAATGCTGATGGGCTGCAATTGCTTTCTGTTGGCTGGGCTATGACGTTTCTTTGGGCGTTTCGTTGTGCCAATGTTTATATACAATCTGTGCCTTGGCGTTGCCTATATGCTGGGCAAGAACGTCGAGCTTTGCCTCTTTTATCTGCTTAACCGACTTCAATTCTTTCAACAAGGTGGCCTTTGTCTTGGGGCCAATACCTTTTATATCGTCTAGTTCAGAGTGCAAGGCGTGCTTGCTTCGCTTGTCTCTGTGAAAGCTAATGGCGTAACGGTGCACCTCGTCTTGTATGCGTGTGAGCACGTGGAAAAGCTCACTTTTCACGTCCAAACCCACTACTTGCGGTGGCCATCCATAGAGCAGTTCGTTGGTTCTGTGCCTATCGTCTTTGGCCAAACCTGCAATGGGGATGTCTAGATGTAGTTCTTCTACCACCACTTCGCGCACAACGCCCATCTGTCCTTTACCTCCATCGGTGATAATGAGGTCGGGTAGGGGTGTTTCTTCTTCTATCATGCGCGTGTATCTACGTCTTACAACCTCTTTCATCGAGGCGTAATCGTCGGGTCCTTCCACGGTTTTGATGTTGTATTTGCGATAATCCTTCTTGCTGGGTTTCATTCCTTTGAACACTACACAGCCCGCAACGGCATCTGTTCCGGATATATTTGAGTTGTCGAAACACTCTATTTGGTAGGGCAAACGTGGCATTTGCAGCTTGGTTTGCAATTCCTTCATCAGTCTAACAGCCTTTTGTTCGGGGTTTAGTTTCTCGCTTTGTTTCAGTCTGTCGAACTTATATTGCTTGCCGTTCATTTCAGAAAGCTCAAGCAAACGGCGTTTGTCGCCCCGTTGTGGCACAATAAAAGTGGCCTCGCGCATGGCCCATTCCATCTCGAAAGGCACGATAATCTCTTTGGCTTTACTGCCAAAACGCTCGCGTATTTCAGGAATGGCAGATGCTAGGATGTCTTGGTTGCTCTCGTCTAGCTTTCTTTTATACTCGAAAGTAAAGCTTTGGTTCACCGTTCCGTTCTTTACGTGCAGATAATTGATAAAGGCCGTGCGGTTAAATTCGTCGTCTGTGATGCTGAAAACGTCCACATCGGCGATGCTAAAACTAACAACTTCGCTCTTTGCGCAATAGTTGTCAAGCAGAATATACCGCTTTTTTAGTGCCTCTGCCTCTTCAAATTTCAGCTCTTCTGCCTTTTTTAGCATCTCCTCGTACAGCATTTTGCGTACTTCGCGCGTGTTTCCTTTCAATATTTCGCGCGCTTGACGGATGTTTTCTTGGTAGTCTTCCCACGATTGTTTGCCTACGCAAGGCGCGTCGCAGTTGTGTATATGGTATTCAAGGCATGCTTTATACTTGCCCATCTCTATGCCTTCGCGTGTAATAGGGAAGTGGCACGTGCGTGGTTTGTATAACTTTCCAATCAGTTCGAGTAGTGCCACCATTGTAGGAACGTGGCTATAAGGTCCGTAATAGGTGCCAAGCCGCTTGTTAATTGTACGCGTTTTGAAGATGCGTGGGTACAATTCGTTGGTTATACAGATGCTGGGATAGGTCTTTCCGTCTTTAAGTAATACGTTATAGCGTGGATTATATTTCTTAATAAGGCTGTTTTCGAGCAGTAAGGCATCCTCTTCCGTGTTGACAACTGTGTACGAGATGTCGAAGATTTTGCTTACCAAAACCTTCGTTTTAAATCTATCTACCTCCTTATGAAAGTAAGAAGACACCCTGCTTTTTAAGTTCTTGGCCTTGCCCACATATATAATAATGTGTTGTTCGTCGTAGAACTGATAGCTGCCAGGTTTTTCTGGCAGGCTCATCACGATGCTCCTCAGATGCGCCAAGCGTCTTTCATTTTCTTCTTTTGTCATAGTTCGAAATCCCTTTGTACACTAGTGTTTCCGTGTTTTGCTGTTCCACGTGAAACACAAGTGTTGGTGTTCGTTTTTTTATGCCGCACTGCTTCTTTCCTTTTTGCAGTACTACTGCTTTCCTTCAAGCCTTACAGCTTCTTTC
>CALIZL010000048.1 GCA_938028745.1 uncultured Prevotella sp. | reverse complement strand
CATGTTTAGACTTTCAAAGATTTATGCGTAGTCCCCACTAATCTTCCGCTGAGCCAGAATAAGGCAGACAATATGCTCAACAATACACAAAATCTGCACAGTCTCTAACGACCGACTGGGGTTTATAGGGTAAGGTACACAGCAAGTTGTACACAAAACAAAAAAGGCCATCGGCATAGCTGCCAATGGCCTTTAATTATGTATTCGCCTTGAAAGGCGGAGATTGGGCGGCGATGTTCGCTCGCTTACTCTTGCGTTGCCGCTTCTTTTTCAGAATAGTCGATAACGTTCTTGCGGTTGGCCTGCATGCGGTCGTACTCTTCTTTTGAGCCGACGATGATGCGTTCCCATTGGCGAAGACCCGTTCCGGCAGGTACAAGGTGTCCGCAGATAACGTTTTCTTTCATACCTTCCAAGCGGTCTACCTTTCCACGGATGGCAGCTTCGTTCAGCACCTTGGTGGTTTCCTGGAACGATGCGGCACTCATGAAACTCTTCGTTTGCAGAGCTGCACGGGTGATACCTTGCAATATCTGCGTTGAAGTGGCAGGCACGGCATCGCGAACTTGTACGGGACGGAGGTCGCGACGCTTGAGCGAAGAGTTCTCGTCGCGCAGACGGCGAGCCGTAACGATTTGACCGGCGCGCATGGTTTCGCTGTCGCCAGCATCGGTTACCACCTTCTTGCCCCAGATGCGGTCGTTCTCTTCCGAGAAGTCGAGCTTGTCTACCAATTCTTGTTCTAGGAAAGTGGTGTCGCCTGGGTCGTTGATTTGCACCTTGCGCATCATCTGGCGCACGATAATCTCGAAGTGCTTGTCGTTGATTTTCACACCTTGCAGGCGGTAAACGTCTTGCACCTCGTTAACGATATACTCTTGTACAGCCGTGGGACCCTTGATGGCAAGGATGTCGTTGGGCGTAATAACACCATCGGAAAGCGGCGTACCAGCACGAACGGCATCGTGTTCTTGCACTAGGATTTGCTTAGAAAGGCTGACGAGATACTTCTTTTGGTCGCCCGTCTTGGAAGTAACGATGATTTCACGATTACCACGCTTAACCTTACCCATGGTAACCTCGCCATCGATTTCGGAAACAACGGCAGGGTTTGAGGGGTTACGTGCCTCGAAGAGTTCGGTTACACGTGGCAAACCACCCGTAATGTCGCCTGCACCACCCACGGCACGAGGAATCTTAACGAGGGTTGTACCCGTTTTAACCTTTGCCCCATCTTCAACTACCACGTGGCCACCCACGGGGAAGTTGTACGTACCCAGCACTTCGCCATTGGCTGCCACGATGTCGCAGGTAGGCATCTTGGTACGGTCTTTGGCATCGGTGATAATCTTTTCGGTAAGACCAGTGGTTTCGTCGGTCTCTGCACGGAAGGTAATGCCTTCCACCACATCGTGGAACTTCAACGTACCAGCGTACTCGGAAACGATAACGGCGTTGAAGGGGTCCCACTTGGCAATGAGCGCGCCTTTCTTAACCACATCGCCATGCTTGTTGTAGAGCGATGCACCATAAGGAACGTTAAGCGTAGAGAGGACGATAGAGGTGTTGGGGTCGACGAAACGGATTTCTGCCAAACGGCTAACCACCATCTCGCAGTTGCGTTCGCCGTCTTCGCCATCTTCTACGAAAGGCACGGTGCGCAACTCGTCGAACTCGATACGCGAGTCGTTCTTAGCCACGATAGCGGCGTTGGCGGCTGCGTTACCAGCCACACCACCGGCGTGGAACGTACGAAGGGTAAGCTGCGTACCAGGCTCGCCAATGGCTTGGGCAGCAATAACGCCCACGGCCTCGCCCATTTGTACCATTCGGCTTGTGGCCAAGTTGCGGCCATAACACTTCATGCAGACGCCATGCTTGCTTTCGCAAGTGAGCACCGAGCGTATTTCAACACTCTCGATGGGCGAGTCGTCGATGATGCGTGCAATGGGTTCGGTAATTTCTTCGCCAGCCGAGATAATCAGTTCGCCCGTTGTGGGATGGATGATGTCGTGTACAGAAACACGGCCGAGGATGCGTTCGTAGAGCGTAGATATAATCTCGTCACCGTTTTTAAGGGCGGTGCAAACCAGTCCGCGCAACGTTCCGCAGTCTTCCTCGTTGATAATCACATCGTGCGACACGTCAACCAAACGGCGGGTGAGGTATCCGGCATCGGCCGTCTTCATGGCCGTGTCGGCAAGACCCTTACGCGCACCGTGCGAAGAAATAAAGTATTCTAGCACCGACATACCCTCTTTGAAGTTAGAGAGGATGGGGTTTTCGATAATCTGTTGTCCTTCGGCACCTGCCTTTTGCGGCTTAGCCATCAATCCACGCATACCCGAGAGCTGCTTAATCTGGTCTTTCGAACCACGGGCACCCGAGTCGAGCATCATGAACACGGCGTTAAAGCCTTGGTCGGCCTCGGTCATCTGTTTCATCAACACATTACCCAAGTCGTTGTTTACGTGTGTCCACGTGTCGATTACCTGGTTATAACGTTCGGTATCGGTAATGAAACCCATGTTATAGTTTTCGGTAATCTGGCGTACTTCCTCGTGACCGCGCTCAACAATCTCTTCTTTCTCGTTCGGGATGATGATGTCGTCGAGGTTAAACGAAAGTCCGGCAACGTATGCCATGCGGTAACCCAAGTTCTTGATACCATCGAGAAATTCGCAAGCGCGGGCCATACCCACACTCTTAATAACGTCGGCGATGATGCCACGCAGGGTTTTCTTCGAGATAATTTCGTTGAAATAGCCCACCTCGTCGGGGATGATGCCGTTTACGATGACGCGACCCACAGAGGTTTCTACCATTCGGGGTTGCAGTTTACCGTCAACGAGGTCGGTTACAACTACCTTAACGGGCGCGTGCAAGTCGCAGCGGCCTTCGTTATGGGCGATGATTGCCTCTTCGGGTCCGTAGAAAGTAAGTCCAGAACCCTTTGCACCTGGGCGTATCTTGGTGATGTAGTATAGTCCAAGCACCATGTCTTGCGAAGGCACGGTGATAGGCGCGCCATTGGCAGGGTTAAGGATGTTGTGGCTTTGCAGCATCAGCACTTGTGCTTCGAGAATGGCCTCGTTGCTCAATGGCAGGTGAACGGCCATCTGGTCGCCGTCGAAGTCGGCGTTGAACGCAGTACAAGCCAAGGGGTGTAGCTGAATGGCCTTACCCTCGATAAGCTTGGGTTGGAAGGCCTGAATACCCAAACGGTGGAGTGTAGGAGCACGGTTGAGCAGCACGGGGTGGCCCTTCATCACGTTTTCTAGGATGTCCCAGATAACGGGTTCGCGGCGGTCTACAATCTTCTTGGCGCTCTTTACCGTCTTAACGATGCCGCGCTCGATGAGCTTGCGGATGATGAACGGTTTGTAAAGTTCGGCTGCCATGAGCTTGGGCAAACCGCATTCGCCCATCTTCAATTCGGGACCAACGACGATAACCGAACGTGCCGAATAGTCTACACGCTTACCCAAGAGGTTTTGGCGGAAACGTCCAGCCTTACCTTTGAGCGAATCGGAAAGCGATTTGAGCGGCCTGTTGCTTTCGCTTTTCACGGCCGAACTCTTACGCGAGTTGTCGAAAAGGCTGTCGACGGCCTCTTGCAACATACGTTTCTCGTTGCGGAGGATAACCTCGGGAGCCTTAATCTCGACCAAACGTTTCAGACGGTTGTTACGAATGATAACGCGGCGATAGAGGTCATTGAGGTCGGAGGTGGCGAAACGGCCACCATCCAGCGGCACGAGCGGGCGCAATTCGGGCGGAATAACGGGGATAATCTTGAGAATCATCCACTCTGGACGGTTGATTTCGGTGCTAGAACGGAAAGCTTCTACCACCTGCAAGCGTTTCAGAGCCTCGGTTTTACGTTGTTGGCTGGAGTCGTTATTGGCGCGGTCGCGCAGTTCGTAAGACAATGCGTCGAGGTCTAGGCCTGCCAAGAGGTCGTACACGGCCTCGGCACCCATCTTAGCAATGAACTTGTTGGGGTCGGAGTCGTCGAGGAACTCGTTGTTGGGGTCTACCTGCGTTTCTAGAATGTTGAGATACTCGTCTTCTGAAAGCAAGTCCATTTGGTGCGAGCCGTTAAGGTCTTCGCCCTCGCTATCCTTGCGGCCTTCTAGCACACCAGGCTTGATAACGATGTACTTTTCGTAGTACACCACGGTATCGAGCTTCTTCGTGGGCAAGCCCAAGAGGTAGCCAATTTTGTTGGGAAGCGAACGGAAGTACCAGATGTGAGCCACTGGTACCACGAGTTCGATGTGTCCCGAACGTTCGCGGCGCACCTTTTTCTCGGTTACTTCAACGCCGCAACGATCGCAAACGATGCCCTTATAGCGAATGCGCTTGTACTTTCCGCAGGCACATTCGTAATCCTTTGTAGGACCGAAGATGCGTTCGCAGAAAAGACCATCGCGCTCGGGCTTGTATGTACGGTAGTTAATGGTTTCGGGTTTGGTAACCTCACCATACGAATTTTCCAAGATTTCTTCGGGCGAAGCCAATCCGATGGTAATCTTCGTGAAATTGTTCTTTACCTTTGTATCTTTCTTAAAAGCCATTTTACTTTTTCAATTAAGGGTGTGAATTAATCCATCTTGATGCTCAATCCCAGACCGCGAAGCTCGTGCAGCAGCACGTTGAGCGACTCGGGGATGCCTGGTGTGGGCATCGGCTCGCCTTTGACGATTGCCTCGTAAGCCTTGGAACGGCCAACAACGTCGTCGGACTTGATGGTGAGGATTTCTTGAAGGATGTGACTTGCACCGAAGGCCTCGATGGCCCAAACCTCCATTTCTCCGAAACGCTGTCCACCAAACTGCGCCTTACCACCAAGCGGTTGCTGCGTGATGAGCGAGTATGGACCGATGGAGCGGGCGTGCATCTTGTCTTCAACCATGTGGCCAAGCTTCAAGAAGTAAGTTACGCCCACGGTAGCAGGCTGGTCGAACTTCTCGCCCGTTTCGCCATCGTAGAGGTAAGTAGAGCAGAGACGGGGCAGTTCGGCCTTGTCTGTCCACTCGGAAAGGTCTTCAAGGTGGGCTCCGTCGAAGATAGGTGTTGCGAATTTCAAGCCCAACTTCTTACCGGCAGCACCGAGGATGGCCTCGAAAATCTGTCCCAAGTTCATACGCGAAGGCACACCCAAGGGGTTTAGCACGAGGTCGACAGGACGTCCGTCTTCGAGGAACGGCATGTCTTCCATGCGCACCACCTTCGACACGATACCCTTGTTACCATGTCGTCCGGCCAACTTGTCGCCCACGCCAATCTTACGTTTCTTGGCAACATACACCTTGGCCATTTGGAGAATGCCCGAAGGCAGCTCGTCGCCGATGGTGATGGCGAACTTGCGACGCTTAAGCTCGGCATCCAGCAGTTTGTACTTGCGGATGTAGTTCATGATGAGCTTTTGTATCAAGTCGTTCGTATGGGCATCGTCGGTCCAGTCGTTAGACTGAATGCCATCGTATTCCAAGTTCTTAAGCGCGGCCGCCGTGAACTTGCTACCCTTATTGATAATTTCTGCACCCGTGTAGTCTTTAACGCCTTGCGACACCTTGTCTTCGGTGAGTTCGAGGAGTTTGTCTACCAGGATGTCTTTGAGGTCTTCGTTCTTAGCCTCGTATTCTTCGTCTATCTTGGCAAGTATAACCTTGTCTTGTTTCTTCGAGTCGCGGGTCTTAATGGCACGCGAGAACAATTTCTTGTCGATAACAACGCCACTGAGCGAAGGGTTGGCTTTGAGCGATGAGTCTTTAACGTCGCCGGCCTTGTCGCCGAAGATGGCACGAAGGAGTTTTTCTTCGGGCGAGGGGTCGCTCTCTCCCTTAGGCGAAATCTTACCGATGAGGATGTCGCCTGGTTCGATACGTGCACCAATACGCACCACGCCGTTGTCGTCGAGGTCTTTGGTTGCCTCTTCGCTCACGTTGGGAATGTCGCTGGTAAACTCTTCCACACCACGTTTGGTTTCGCGAACGTCGAGCGAATACTCGTCTACGTGAACCGAAGTGAGCACGTCGTCGCGCACCAAACGCTCGGAAAGCACGATGGCATCTTCGTAGTTGTAACCCTTCCACGGCATGTAAGCCACAAGGAGGTTACGGCCCAAGGCCAATTCGCCATTCTCGGTAGCATAACCTTCGGTAAGGATATCGCCTGCCTTAACACGTTGTCCCTTCACACAAGTGGGGCGAAGGTCGATGGTCATGTTTTGGTTTGTACGGCGGAACTTGGGCACGCGGTATTCTTTCAGTGCGGGTTCGAAACTTACATACTCTTCGTCTTCTGTACGATCGTATAGAATACGGATGGTGGTGGCGTCTACATAGTCGATAACACCATCGCCTTCGGCCGTAATCATGGTACGCGAGTCTTCGCAAACTTGTTTCTCCAAGCCCGTACCTACAATGGGTGCATCGTTGTGGAGCAAGGGCACTGCCTGGCGCATCATGTTACATCCCATCAGCGCGCGGTGACCGTCGTCGTGCTCCAAGAAGGGAATAAGACCTGCCGATACCGATGCAATCTGCTGGGGCGACACGTCCATGAGGTCTACCTCGGTGGGCTCTACCACGGGGAAGTCGGCATCTTGCCGACATTTTACCACTTCGCGGATAAATGTTCCGTCTTCGTTCAGCGGCGCGTTGCCCTGTCCGATGATGTGGTCTTCTTCCTCTTCGGCAGTAAGATACACCAAGTTCTTGTTGTCGAGGTCTACCACACCGTTAGTAACCTTGCGATATGGGGTTTCGATAAAGCCTAGTTCGTTGATGTTGGCGTAAACGCAGAGCGAGGAGATAAGTCCGATGTTAGGACCTTCGGGGCTCTCGATGGGGCAAAGACGACCATAGTGCGTGTAGTGAACGTCGCGCACCTCGAAACCAGCACGCTCACGAGAAAGACCACCAGGACCGAGAGCCGAAAGGCGGCGCTTGTGCGTTACCTCCGCAAGGGGGTTGGTTTGGTCCATGAATTGCGAGAGGGGGTTGGTGCCGAAGAACGAGTTGATAACGCTAGAAATGGTTTTGGCGTTAATCAAGTCGGTGGGTGTGAACACCTCGTTGTCGCGTACGTTCATACGTTCGCGAATGGTGCGGCTCATACGGGCCAATCCGATAGAGAACTGGTTGGCCAGCTGTTCGCCCACGGTGCGCACGCGGCGGTTGCTCAAGTGGTCGATGTCGTCAACGGTAGCGTTCGAGTTAACCAGCTGAATGAGATACTTGATAATCTCGATAATATCGTCTTTGGTTAGCACGCGCGTATCCATATCCGTGTCCAAGCCCAGCTTTTTGTTGATGCGATAGCGTCCTACCTCGCCCAAGTCGTAACGCTTGTCCGAGAAGAACAGGTTTTGGAACACTTCTCTTGCGCTAGCATCATCGGCAGGGTCGGCGTTGCGGAGCTGACGATAGATGTAGAGCACAGCCTCTTTTTCAGAGTTGCTAGGGTCTTTGGCCAACGTGTTGAAGATGATGGAGAACTTGTTTGCAGCATCTGCATCCTTGTGTAGCAACACGGTAGACACGCCGCTGTCGAGAATTTCGCCAACGTTTTCTTCTGTAATCTCCGTTTCGCGCTCCATAATCACCTCGTTGCGCTCGATAGATACAACTTCGCCCGTATCTTCGTCAACGAAGTCTTCGTTCCAACTTTTCAGCACACGAGCAGCCAGGCGTTTGCCAAGAGCCTCCTTCATGTTCTTTTTGTTCACCTTAACCTCTTCGGCAAGATCGAAGATTTGCAGGATGTCGCGGTCGTTTTCGTAGCCGATGGCACGCAACAGCGTGGTTACGGGCAACTTTTTCTTACGGTCGATGTAGGCATACATCACATTGTTGATGTCGGTAGCGAACTCAATCCACGAACCTTTGAAGGGGATGATACGCGCCGAATAGAGCATCGTTCCGTTGGCGTGCACGCCTTGACCGAAGAAAACACCGGGTGAGCGGTGCAGCTGCGACACCACAACGCGCTCGGCACCGTTGATAACAAAGGTGCCATTAGAGGTCATATAGGGAATTGTACCCAAGAAAACGTCTTGGATAAAGGTGCCGAAGTCCTCGTGGTCGGGGTCGGTGCAGTATAGCTTCATCTTAGCCTTCAAAGGCACGCTATACGTAAGTCCGCGTTCAAGACACTCGTCGATGGTGTAACGCGGCGGGTCGATATAGTAGTCAAGGAACTCAAGAACGAAATTGTTCCGTGTGTCGGTTATGGGGAAATTCTCAGCGAATACCTTATACAAACCGTCGTTCTTGCGTTCCTCGGGGGGCGTGTCTAACTGTAAGAAGTCTTTGAAAGACTTTAACTGCACATCGAGGAAATCCGGATAGGGCATCGGATTGTGAACGCTGGCGAAATTTACTCTGTTATCAACAATTTTTGAAGCCATTCAATATTATGTTATATAATGGATATAGGCGTATTCTATATGTTATCCGTATCGGTGCGAGGGGGCTTTGCTTGTTCTTTTCTCTTCCGCGAAGAGGGTTTATAGCCTGCCTATGAGATATTGTGTGGGAAAAGGGATGTGTCCTTAAATGTGATAAGACACAAAAAGGTTAGGACTCACCTACTGGGCAAATCCTAACCGTATTTCGGAGTTGGGGTTGTCTTACTTCAGCTCAACCTTAGCGCCGGCCTCTTCGATAGCCTTCTTCAGGTTCTCAGCTTCGTCCTTAGACATGCCTTCCTTCAAGGTAGAGGGAACACCGTCTACAAGGTCCTTAGCCTCCTTCAAGCCAAGACCGCAAGCTTCCTTAACAGCCTTAACTACTTGAAGCTTAGCTGCACCTGCCTCAACGAGAACCACGTCGAACGACGACTTCTCTTCAGCACCACCAGCAGCAGCACCAGCACCGGGAGCGGCAGCAACAGCAACAGCTGCAGCAGCGGGTTCAATGCCATATTCCTCTTTGAGGACATTTGCCAACTCGTTTACTTCTTTTACTGTCAAATTTACTAATTCTTCAGCGATAGCTTTGATATCTGCCATTTTATTCTAATTTTTAATTGTTTTTAATATAAGTGTTGTTGATTGACTTTTAATTGAACTCCCTCACGAACATCAATCTATTTTATGCCACGAGAGGAAGACTCAACGAATTATTCAGCACGCTCGCCCAAAGTTTTGAGCACACCATGAATGGTGCCTGCGCCTGATTGAAGAGCGGAAATAACGTTCTTCGCGGGTGATTGCAGCAAGGCCACAATGTCGGCGATAACCTCGTTCTTGCTCTTAAGAGCTACCAGCTCGTCCAGTTTGTCAGCTCCTACGTAGAAGCTTTCCTCGGCATAAGCAGCCTTCAGAGCAGGAATTCCTTCCTTCTTATAGTCTTTCAGCAATTTTGCAGGTTCGTTCGCAACCGTGGTGAACATGATTGCGGTGGTACCTTTCAATGTGCCGTAAAGGGGTTCGAAATCGATGTCGGATGCCTCGAAAGCTTTGTGCAGAAGTGTATTCTTCACAACAGAAAGCTTAATTTCCTTCTTGAAACAAGTTGCGCGCAACTTGGTCGTCGCTTCGGCGTTAAGCCCGGCGAGGTCTACAAGATAGAAATGAGGATACTCCTTCAGCTTCTTACCGAGTTCTACGATGATAGTATCTTTTACTTCTTTCTTCATTTTACAAAACTTTTAGAGTTATTCAACTGATTTCGGATCAATCTTGATACCCTTACTCATTGTGCTTGAAATAAAGATACTCTTGATATACGTACCTTTAGCAGCGGCAGGTTTGAGCTTGATTACAGTAGCCACGAATTCCTTGGCGTTTTGGTAAATCTGCTCAGGAGTGAAAGAAACCTTTCCGATTGAGGTATGGATAATACCAGCCTTGTCTACCTTGAAATCTATTTTACCCGACTTGATGTCTTTCACTGCCTTGGCCACGTCCATCGTTACCGTACCGCTCTTGGGGTTAGGCATCAGTCCGCGAGGGCCGAGGATACGGCCTACGCTACCTACCTTACCCATCACCGAAGGCATGGTGATGATAACATCGATGTCCGTCCAACCACCTTTGATCTTCTCGATGTACTCGTCAAGACCAACATAGTCGGCGCCAGCCTCTTTGGCAGCAGCTTCAGCATCGGGCGTACAAAGAACGAGAACGCGCACGGTCTTACCAGTTCCGTTAGGCAGCGTACAAACGCCACGAACCATCTGGTTGGCCTTGCGGGGGTCTACGCCCAAACGCACGTCGATGTCGAGAGAAGCGTCAAACTGAGTAGTGGTGATTTCCTTCACCAACTCAGCAGCCTCTTTAAGTGTATAGGCTTTCCCTGCTTCAATCTTATCAGCTACTGATTTTTGCTTTTTTGTCAGTTTACTCATTTTCTTAATTGAAGTTTTAATTATTTACCAGGGAACTCCCCATTTACAGTGATACCCATACTTCTTGCCGTACCTGCGATAAGCTTCATGGCAGACTCAACCGTAAAACAGTTCAAGTCTTTCATCTTATCTTCAGCTATCACTTTGATCTGCTCCCAGGTGACAGAAGCTACCTTCTGTCGGTTTGGCTGAGCAGAGCCGCTCTTAACCTTGGCAACCTCTTTAAGTTGTACAGCTGCGGGAGGCGTCTTGAGCTCAAAGCTGAATGACTTGTCAGTATAGTAGGTGATGACAACCGGAATTACCTTACCGGCCTTGTCCTGAGTTCTCGCATTGAACTCTTTGCAGAACCCCATGATGTTGATACCCTTCGAACCCAATGCAGGGCCTACGGGAGGAGAGGGGTTAGCAGCGCCACCTTTAATCTGTAACTTGATTAATCCAGCAACTTCTTTAGCCATTTGTTGTTAATATTAAAAATTGATTTTTGTTGAAAGCCATACGCCCGTAACTGCGCATCAGCCTTCCTTTTCTACTTGCATAAAACCTAACTCCAAAGGCGTTTTGCGCCCAAAGATCTTGACCATCACCTTCAGCTTGTGTTTCTCGGTGTTCACCTCTTCGATAACACCAGTGAAACCGCTGAAAGGCCCATCCGTAACCTTCACCGTCTCGTCTACAGAATAGGGGATGTCGATGTCGTTCTCCAACTCCGTGTTCTCTGCGGCGCCGAGCATACGATTGATGTCCGACTGGGGTACAGGTGAGGGATTATCCAATCCGCCAAGAAAACCTAAGACATTAGGCATGAACCTCAGTGTGTGCGCAACGTCCCCTTTAAGGTCCGCCTCGACGAACACGTAGCCGGGAAGACTAATCTTCTCCTTTTCCACGCGCTTGCCATTACGCAAAGACGCCTGTTTTTCCATCGGTATCAATACCTGAAAAACATGCGACTGAAGCATCGTGTTGTGTTTCAATTCGGCCTCGATGTATTCTTTCACCTTAGCCTCCTTGCCACTAACAGCACGAAGCACATACCAATTTTTCTGTGTTTCTGCCATTGTTCCTTAACAAATTAATGCGGATATATCCCACTCATGATGAACTTAAACGCGCTGTCCATGGCGAACACCACGAGTGCAATGACTAGGGAAGCAGATAATACAACCATTGCACTGTGTGTAAGTTCGGCACGCGTAGGCCAAGTAGTATTATGCGCCAGCTCGTTGTAACAAGCCTTGCAGTAGTTTACTATCTTCTTAAACATATTATCTTCTTATTAGCACGGGAAGGAGGACTCGAACCCACGACCCTCGGTTTTGGAGACCGATGCTCTACCAACTGAGCTATTCCCGTAAGTAAGGGCTTCCGCAACCGCTTGCTGCGGAAACCCCTGGTATGTTTAATACTTAGCCGTAGCTAAATGTATTATTCAATGATTTCGGTAATCTGACCAGCACCTACCGTACGGCCACCTTCGCGGATAGCGAAACGAAGACCTACGTTCAGAGCAACAGCGTAGATAAGGTCAACAGTGATTTCCACGTTATCGCCAGGCATTACCATCTCTACGCCTTCGGGAAGAGTGATTTCACCAGTACAGTCCATCGTACGCAGGTAGAACTGAGGACGATACTTGTTACCGAATGGCGTGTGACGGCCACCTTCTTCCTTCTTCAGAACGTATACAGAAGCCTTGAACTTCTTGTGAGGCTTAATCTGGCCGGGGTGGCAAAGCACCATACCGCGCTTGATTTCGTTCTTGTCGATACCACGGAGCAACAAACCTACGTTGTCACCAGCTTCACCCTCTTCGAGCAGCTTTCGGAACATTTCCACACCAGTAACTACGCACTTCTTGTCTTCACCAAGACCGAGCAACTCAACTTCGTCGCCTACCTTAACCTTACCGGTTTCGATACGACCCGTAGCAACAGTACCACGACCAGTAATCGAGAACACGTCCTCAACAGGCATCAAGAAAGGTTTGTCTACTTCACGAGGAGGCAGAGGAATCCAAGTGTCAACAGCGTCCATCAGTTGCATAACCGAATCAACCCACTTGTCAACGCCGTTCAATGCACCAAGGGCAGAACCGCGGATGATAGGCGTGTTGTCGCCGTCGTATTCATATTGATCGAGAAGCTCGCGCATTTCCATTTCAACGAGCTCAAGCATTTCTTCGTCTTCAACCATGTCGCACTTGTTCAGGAACACAACCAGCTTAGGAACGTTTACCTGACGAGCGAGAAGCACGTGCTCACGGGTTTGGGGCATAGGACCATCGGTAGCAGCTACTACGATGATAGCACCGTCCATCTGAGCAGCACCAGTTACCATGTTCTTCACGTAGTCGGCGTGACCCGGACAGTCAACGTGAGCATAGTGACGGTTAGCCGTTTCGTACTCGATGTGAGCGGTGTTGATGGTGATACCACGCTCTTTTTCTTCGGGAGCGTTGTCAATCTGGTCAAAAGACTTAATCTCTTCAGAACCGAAACCCTTCTCATGGAGAACCTTAGAAATGGCAGCGGTCAAGGTGGTCTTACCATGGTCTACGTGACCAATAGTACCAATGTTAACATGCGGCTTGGTGCGCACAAATGTTTCTTTAGCCATAGCTTTGCTTTTTATTTATTAATTGATTTATCAAATGGTTTTCCAATGCAAAAAAGAACCGTGATAGAGCTGTAACTGAGAGTTGAACTCAGGACCTCTTCCTTACCAAGGAAGTGCTCTACCACTGAGCTATTACAGCATTGGTTAGAGCGGAAAACGGGGCTCAAACCCGCGACCCCCAGCTTGGAAGGCTAGTGCTCTATCAACTGAGCTATTTCCGCATGCTTGCATTCTCGCTTCACTCTATCACATAAACAACGTTTGCATTGTTCATTGCGAGAACGCTAAACTTCTACTGAAGTGGGTGGTGATGGATTCGAACCACCGAAGTCGAAAGACAGCAGATTTACAGTCTGCCCCATTTGGCCACTCTGGTAACCACCCTTGTCGTTCGCACACCTTATATATAATAGGCGAACTTGTCTTTTAAATCTCGTTTCGCGTTAGCCTGTTAAAGCCCTTCTGCCCGTTCCTGCCTAAGAGGCAAAAACCTTGCAGCCGTCTTTCAAAGCATGTAGCACGTGTTCTAAGACGGCTGCAAAGGTAGATATTATTTTTTATTCACCAAAATATTTCCGCGTTTTTTTTAGCGTTCGCGTTGTTTTTCCTTAATTTTCGTTAGTTGAACCTTTAAAGAGTCTACGCATTGGTCAACACTTTCCTCAAATGTGTCGCAAGTTTTTTCGGCAAAAGCGGTATTTCCGGGGAACGTCACCGTTATGCTGGCTTGCTTGTTCATGGCCGTGGCGGGTTTCACCACCTTCAGCGACACGTCGGCTTTCTGCACCTGCTCGTAAGTCTTTTCCAGCTTAGACACTTTCTTCTCGATAAACGCATGCAACTGTTCAGTCGCGTCGAAATGAATCGCTTGAATTTTGATCTCCATAATATATCTCCTATCATTTAAAAAGGTTAGGCCCGTGGATGGGCTTTGTCGTATATCTTTCTCAGTTGTTCGAATGTGGTGTGCGTATATATCTCGGTTGTCGAAAGGCTTTCGTGCCCAAGCAGCTTCTTTACGCTCTCCAATCCTGCATCATTGTTCAGCATCGCCGTGGCAAAGCTATGCCGCAACACGTGCGGCGAACGCTTTTTCATCGAAGTAACCTTGGCCAGGCTGGCGCGAACGCTGTTTTGCACCGCGCCACGCTTTACGCGTTCGCCCCGCTGGTCAACGAAGAACGCCTTGTCGCAACGCGCCACTTCGGCATCTCGCCGTGCGATGTAGGCTTTCAGTCCCGCCTCCAACTCGTCGGCGAAGGGTATAAGCCGCTGTTTGCTGCCCTTACCCGTCACCTTGATGACGCGCGTTTCGAAGTCGATGCTGTCATCATCTAGCCTCACCAGTTCGGCCAGGCGCATACCCGTAGAGTAGAACGTCAGCACGATGGTATAGCCCAGCAAGTCGCGGTAGCTGTCGCCCACGGGCACATCGTCCAATAATCGGTTCATCTCCCCTTCGCGCAAAAACTGCGGCAGCGGCCTGCTACGTTTCGGGCCAACAATTCCGCGAGCGGGATTTTTCTCCACATAGCCGCGAGTTAGGCCGAAACGAAAAAAAGAACGCAATGCACTCAACCGCCTTTGGATTGTAGTGGCACTGCATCCTTTATCCATCATGCTCTCCATCCAGTCGCGGATAAGGTCGGCATCCACCGCCTCCCAAGAGAGCTGAGTATCCTTGTTTTTGAAAAACGCCTCGAAAGCGCGCAGGTCGTCGCCATAGCTGGCTATGGTCAACTCCGAGCGGTTAAGCTCATACTGCAGGTAGTTCAAAAATTGTTCTGTCGTCATACTCATTGCAGACCGATAAAGGTATCTGGCAACGAATTTACGCATTAAACTTCAAACCACCAAATTTTTCACCGACAAATTATTCTTCCATCGTGCGAAGCTTCTGCACGTAAACGGCATGCTCCATCTTGAGACGCTTCAGCACAGAGGGTTTGTCGTATTGTTGACGAGCGCGGAGTTCTTTAACTACGCCAGTCTTTTCGAATTTTCTCTTGAACTTCTTAAGCGCTCTTTCGATGTTTTCACCATCTTTTACGGGTACAATAATCATGTCTTGTTTTCTATTTTTAATGTTTAACTTATTCTTCGTTTGGGTGCAATGTCTACAAATTGCGGTGCAAAATTACACCATATTTTCCTAACGACCAAGTTTTTATGCCATTTTTTGCGCTCACGCATCCCGAAATCCATGTTTGATAGGCTTTTATGCTGTATGCCAACAACTTTAAGTGCAGCATTTAAAGGTATGGAGGAAGATGCCGAAGGGGGTTAAGGTGTTATGGAATTATAGTCAAACAAAATTGGATTTGGAAAGCCATAGCTGCATCGTAAGCAAACAAAAGTACTCCTTTTCCTCTGCGTTAGGGTTTATTGATGCCATGCAACGCACGTCTTGCATTCTTCTAACAACTATTTTCCAAATGCAATTCTGTGTGACTATAAGTCACGCATTTCGTAGTGGCCACAACTTTCGGCCTTGCCACTTCAACCCCAAACGTTCGTTAACGCCTGTGCATATTTTGGGTTTTGTCGAGCAAATGACTGTCTTATTCTTGAAGGCGCAGCGGACTACATAGAGAGAACAGGGCAGACAAGATGCCCACAAACAAACGAAAGATAATCAGGAAACGATGGAAACAACGCCAAACTTCCGATAGACGGTATAATGAACCGATTGGTGCTTAATGCCCCTGCATAGCAACAGCCCCACTCGTCTGCATAATATAAGGAGTTGCCCCGCGTACGTTTTCGCACCGCGTGTGCCTTGCCCTACCCCACCCTCCCCCTCCACTAACTCACCCACGCGCGAACTAAGCAGACAGAAGAAAGCCAAGAAATGCTTAGGAACGGCAAACCAAACCGAATAGACACATGTTATCCGTAACTGCAAAGTGCATCGCGCTTACCATAATATATATGGTCGGCCACCGCACTAATGCCCATTTCAAACAAACCGCCACACGCTTGGCATCACCTGGGGTGAGGCCTTGCCAACCAACAACGCATATCCCTCCCCTCTCCCCTTGGAGAGGGGTTGGGGGTGAGGCTTTCACCTTTTGGGGAGGGCTTAGGGGTGAGGCTTTCACCATTTGGAGTGGGCTTAGGGGTGAGGCCTTGTCAACCAACAACGCATATCACTCCCCTCTCCCCTTGGAGAGGGGTCGGGGGTGAGGCCTTCCTCTCTCTTGGAGAGGGATTGGGGGTGAGGCTTTTGTCAATTTATCAGCATAAATTTTAACATTATGAGTGCCATTTTCGTCACCAATCTCCAACCTCGCCGCAAAAAATCGATTCTCGCGAGAGTTTATCTTGGGGCAAAAACGAGTTAAACCACGAATGCAACAAAATGAATATTTATTGCAAACAACAGCCATTAGCACCAGATTTGGGGCTATTTTTGGCAAAATATGGTGCAATATGCCGCTAAATGCAGTGCGTTTTGGTGCAAAACACAATGCGTTTTGGTGCAAAATACAGTGCGTTTTGATGCTAAAAGCATGGTAAAATGGTGCTAAATGCAGCGTAAAATGGTGCAAAACGTGAAACGAAAAGCATAAAAATACACTGTAACGGTATAAACAAAACCCATCCGAACCATGAAAAACACGGCCAAAATGAACAAAATAGCCGTTAAAAAGTGGAGTTTTAGGGGTTAAATGTAGGTAATTGGGGCTTAAAAAATACGAGCCGGCAACCAAAATAGAAAGGCAAAAGGGTGCAAAATGCAGGGTCTTTTCTCAAAAGCAGACATATCGGGAGACATGAAAAACAAGAAATAGTGGCGATTTACCCATTTTATGACCTGTTTTTTCGCTAGAACGGAATGAAAACTAAAGCCGTATTGTAAAATAAAAGACAACAATTTAAGTTTTTGAGTTGATGGGGTTGTGAGTTGGTAAGTGTTTTGAGTTTGTGAGTTTGAGAGTTTTTAGTTGATGAGTTGATGAGCTTGTGAACTTATGAGCTTATGACCTTATGCCCTTGCAAACCTGTGAACTTATGAACTTATGAGCTTATCAACTCGTCAACTTGTAACTTGTGAACTTATGAACTTATGAACTTGCCAACTCGTCAACTTGTCAACTTGTCAATTCGTCAACTTGTCTACTCGGCAATTCGTCAACCTGTCAACTTACTAAATTGTGAACTTGTCAACGCGTCAACTTGTTAACTCGTTAACTTGTTAACTTATGAATTTAAGCCATCACACGTGGTGTGTTAAGCAACACGGAGACAAAGAACATGCCGCAAGGGCTTTTGCAAAATGTTCGTTATCGCGCAACTTACATATATAATGAACAGACAAAACGCTCCGAAAAGCATTAAATGGGCGCCTTTAAGCACTAAAAAACAACCCAAATGTAAAAATATCGCCCCATTCACGCATTTTCTTTTCAAAAAGTTTGGCGTTTAAAAGATGTTTTCATAAATTTGCGAAACCTTGCATAGTGTCACCCAAAAGGCGGCAAAGCTAGACAAACTCTATTTAAAAGTATAGAAGACCACGCCCTCTGCACCAAGACTCGGATGAACGGCAACAGGTCAAATCCAATTGCTAGATGCAAACCCATGCGTGAAATACGGAGAAGAACACCCCGAAACGCTTGAATTAAGACTATTTCGCATGCCTATAAACATTGGTATAGGCGGTAGGAAGAACCTGATTTGAAACAAAATAGTAGTAATTTAAAACGTAAGTATTATGATCAAAAGGCTAATCTTATTCCTGACATGCCTATTCCTCACGGCAGGAATGGCACTGGCGCAAACGCGCGTGGGGGGAGTAGTCGTGGCTCTGCCAGACAACGAACCCGTGGTGGGAGCCTCGGTAAAAGTGGTGGGCACCACCAACGGCACCGTTACCGACATCGACGGAAAGTTCTCACTCTCCGTTCCCGCTAATGCCCAACTAGAATTTTCGTACATCGGCATGAAAAGCAAGGTGCTTACAGCAAAAGCCAACATGCGCGTTGAACTGGAAAGCGTAGACAATACCATCGACGAGGTGATGGTGGTGGCGTTCGGTACGCAAAAGAAATCGGCCTTTACTGGTTCGGCTGCTGTGGTTTCTTCCAAAGACCTTGCAAAGCGCGTTTCAACAAACGTAAGCTCTACGCTTGCCGGGACAGTGGCCGGATTTCAGATGCGTGAGGCATCGGGAGAACCTGGCGCAGACAATGGAAAGATGAACATCCGTGGCATATCCTCGCTAGAAGCCAAGACCGACCCATTAATCATTGTTGACGGTGCGCCTTATCCCGGATCGTTGAGCAACATTCCCCAACAAGACATTGAAAGCGTAACCGTGCTGAAAGATGCAGCAAGTGCCGCCCTTTATGGTGCGCGCGGTGCATCGGGTGTGATTCTGATTACCACCAAGCGCGGCAACACCAGCGAAGCCGTGGTTACGGTAGACATGAAGTGGGGTAGCAACAGCAGGGCCATTCAAGATTACGACGTGATTAAAGACCCAGGGCAATACTATGAAACATACTACGGCATGCTACGCAACAAGTACTTCTACACCGACGGGATGAGCGCAGATGCTGCCCATGCGAGAGCCAATAAGGAAATGCTTGCCCAATTGGGCTACAATGTATATACCGTGCCAACAGGCGAACAGCTTATTGGAACCGACGGCAAACTAAATCCCAAGGCCACGCTTGGCCGTTCGTACAAAACGGCCGACGGTGAAACATATTATATGACTCCAGACGACTGGACGAAAGAGGCTTACCGAAACTCGTTCAGGCAAGACTATAACGTGAGCGTAAGCGGCGGCAACACGCGTTCGTCGTTCTTCGCTAGCGCAGGATACCTGAAAGACAATGGCGTGATTCTTTACTCCGACTACGAACGTTACACCGCACGCTTAAAGGCAGACTATCAAGCAAAGAAGTGGTTAAAGCTGGGCGGAAATGTTGACTATGTGCATTCTAGCAAGAACCAAAATCCCAACATGGACGACCAGCTCAGCTCCTCTAACTTGTTGTATTTCACCTCCATGATTGCGCCTATTTATCCGCTCTACGTGCGTACGCTCGACGCAAACGGCAACCCCGTTATACGCACCGACAAGAATGGAAATCCGCATTACGACTATGGTGTGCCAGGAAGCAACTTCGTAGGGAATGCACCGCGTGCCTTCTCTGCGCAAGGCAACCCACTTGGTGCAAACAGATACAACCAAAAGAACTTCTTGGTAAACCAATTTAATGGTACATTCAATGTTGATGTTATTTTCACCGACTGGTTGAAGTTCAATGCCACAAGCAACCTGAACTTTCAACACATAACCCGTTCAGACTACGACAACAGCCTGTATGGCTCGAAGGTGAACGTAAACGGCGAACTTACGAAGTTCCAATACTATTACCTGCGCACAAACAACGTGCAAACCTTGGACTTTCACAAGACCTTTGGCGACCATGATGTAAATGTGCTGGCCGGACACGAGTATTTCAACGAACAGCTGCGCTACCTCAACGCCACTGCAACAGGCGGTTTCTCGCCAAACATTTTAGAGTTAGACGCTTTCGCCACAAAATCGAACAGCCGTTCGTACGGCGAGCGTTACAATGTGGAAGGTTGGTTTAGCCGCGTGCTTTACAACTATAAGGAAAAGTATTACGGCTCGCTGTCTTATCGTAGAGACGCCTCGTCGCGCTTTAAGAAGGAAAACCGCTGGGGCAACTTCTGGTCTGTTGGCGGTGCATGGAATATCGAGAAAGAAAGTTTCTTTAACGTGCCGTGGGTTAACCACTTGAAGTTGAAGGTGTCGTTGGGCCAACAAGGCAACGATGCGCTGGGCAACAACTGGTATTTTGCAGACCAATACACGCTCTCTAAATCTTCGGCCACGTCAATGGCTCCGTCATTTAGATTACCTGGCAACCCCGAACTTACATGGGAAACCACTACCAACCTAAACGTTGGTTTGGAGTTTTCGCTGTTAAAGAACTTCTTGCAGGGTAGCGTGGATGTTTATAGCAAAAAGATTTCGGACATGCTTTTCTGGCTTTCGCTACCCGAACTGTCGGGAACGCGTGGATATTATGGCAATATTGGAGACATGCGTAACAGCGGTGTAGAGGTTACGCTTACCGTTACGCCCATACGTACGCGCGACATCACTTGGAGCATAACGGGCATGTTGGCCCACAATGCCACTAAGATTTTGAGATTGCCGCAGCAGAAAACACAAGATTATGGAGGCTATGTGGACAATGGCACCGGCCACGAATGCTGGTACGAGGTGGGGAAACCCCTATATAACATGTTGCTGCCAGAGTATGCAGGCGTAAACGAACACGGACAAGCCTTGTACTATGTAGACACCGATGTGGCTGTTAAAGACCGCGGTTCGTTCCCCAACAAGAAACGCAATGGCACAACCACGAACATCTCTGAGGCATCGTTCTACGAGCAAGGCTCGGTAATGCCAAAGGCATCGGGCGGATTTAGCACAACAGTAGAAGCTTATGGGTTTGATGCCACTGTTGCGTTCGACTATCAGTTGGGCGGAAAGGTGTACGACGATAGGTATGCTGCCTTGATGAACCCTGTTGAGTCTCAGGCTTCTGGTGCTAATTTTCATAAGGATGTACTCAAATCGTGGACGCCAAACAACACCGCAAGCAACATCCCACGTTTCCAGTATGGCGAGAACTATAGGGCTAAGAGTTCCAACAGATGGCTTACCAACGCCACGTACCTCAACTTCCAGTCGTTTACAGTGGGCTACACCTTGCCCAAAACGTTTACCAATAAGTATAAAATCTCTACACTGCGTGTATATGTAGCAGGAGAAAACCTCTGTTTCTGGTCGGCTCGTAAAGGATTCGACCCTCGCTACTCGTTCGACGGCAACAAGTCGGTGGGCTCTTACTCGCCAACGCGTAACATCACGGGTGGACTACAAGTGACATTCTGATTTAGACCTAATTTTAAAGAATATTGTTTATGAAACATATAGCAGTAAAACTGATAGCCTCTTTTTGGGCATGTGCATTGCTCTCAGGATGTATTGAAGAAGTGGATCCGCAGGGCAGAACTATAACGGGAAAACAGTTGGGCGAAGCACCAAACGCCTTCGAGAAGGCTGTGGATGCAACAACATCCACACTCGTGGGGCAATTCTATTATAGACCAACAGCTACTTTTGTGTATGATGCAGGCTACCCATGTTTCTTCTTGGAGCGCGACGCCATGGGACAAGACATTGCCGTGGTGGGTAAGAACAACCATTACGATTCCTGGTATTCGGTGAGCGAGGTGCTTGGACCAGGTTATGCGGTTTGCCAATTGCCTTGGACCTATTATTCGAAGTGGCTAAAGAATTGCAACATCGTTATTGGGATGGCGGGCGAGAACCCCGAACCAGCCCGACGTACAGGCGCAGGCATCGCTCGTGCCATGAGAGCCATGTTCTACATGGACATAGCACGCATGTATGCAGCAGAACCTTACTCGCTAAACAAAAAGGCAGAAACAACGCCTTTGGTAACGGAGAAAACAACGAACGAGGACTTGTATAATAACCCACGTAGGAGCAATGAGGAAATGTGGGCGTTTATCTTGTCGGACTTGGATAAGGCAGAAGAACTGCTGAAAGGGTATGTGCGCCCTGACATACGGAAACCGGACGTGAGTGTGGTTTATGGACTGAAAGCACGCGCATACTTGGAAACACAAGATTGGGCGAACGCTGAGAAATATGCGAAATTGGCACAAGAAAAGTACACAATGATGGACGAGGCGGCATATACCAGCAAAGAACTCGGCTTTAATTCGCCTAATAAGGCGTGGATGTTTGGCGTAAAGTATAATGAGGAAGACCCAAATATCCGCTTGAACGACGCAGACTCGTCTTGGGGGTCGGTGATGCTGAACGAGAGTTTGTCGGGCTGCGGCTACGCATCGAACTACGGCGGACTGATGAATATCGACCGACATCTGTTTGAAACCATCCCCACTACCGACTGGCGCCGCAAGGTGTTCGTGGATTTTGCCTTAGACGACCTTTCGGAAGACGATCAAAGAGAGGCTCTGCGCACTTATGCGTATAAAGAAGACGTGAAGTATTGCAAGCAAATTATGGCTAGTGCGGCTGCAGCGCAGCTTAATGTGGGCGGCATCCAACTGAAATTTAGAAACGCAGGGGGAGTAGCAGGCCGTGAAAATCAACACGTAGGTTTTGCCGTTTGGGCTCCACTGATGCGCGTAGAAGAGATGAAACTCATTGAGATCGAGGCTGTAGGCATGCAAGATGAGGGCAAAGGCATCGCACTGCTTACTGAATTTGCCAAGACACGCGACCCGAATTTCGTGTACGGCAAGCATAATGAGGCATACGGAAACACGGCTACCTCTGCTTTCCAAAATGAAGTTTGGTGGCAACGCCGAGTTGAATTGTGGGGAGAGGGCTTTGCAACCTTCGACATAAAGCGACTTAACAAGGGTATCATACGTAACTATCCTCGTACCAATCATACGGCGGGCTATCGCTGGAACACCACCGCTTATCCTAAGTGGATGAACCTCTGTATCATCGAAACGGAACTTAGATATAACAGAGCTTGCACGAATAACGATATCCCCATACACCCCCAAAAGGATTCGGAAGAACACCAGTTCTGATGACAACAGCGGGAAGGCGTATTTTCAAAGCACGCCTATTATATAATGTAATAAACTAAACGAAGTATTTACAATGAAACATAATATTATCAATTATGCATGGGCTTTGTTGGGCTTGGCTTTCATGGCTGCATGTGCTGACGAACAAGGTTCTGAACCTGGAAACGACAACACCGCCGTGGCTACGATATACCAACTTGACGCCAAAGATCCACTAAACCCCGATAACGACATGCTTTTGCGTGTGGCTACCAACAGCAAAACTGATGCTGTTTACTACGCAAGCATACCTAAGGCCGAGTTTGAAACAAAGATGCAGCAGGGAGGTGAAGAGGCTATTAAGGACTTTGTGATTGCAAGCGGAACGAAAGTGAAAGATTTGTCGGGCGGCGCGGTGGCTGATGTTGCCGTTGAAGGCATGACAGGAGAATATAAAGTGGCAGTAGTGGCCACGGGCGCAGGTGCCAAAACGCTTAAAGTGTTCGACTTCACTGGATTGTCATGGAGTGATATGGCTAAGGGAACTTATACTTTCGCGCTTGTGTCGTTCGGTGAGAACAAGGAAAAGGTTATAAAAGACGTTGTATTGCAGAAATGTGAAAACCGGGAAGGGCTTTACCGACTAAATAAGGTTTATAACGGTAAAAGCAACATTAAGTTCACCCTGTTGAATGCTAAGCAAGACGATTATCAATTTGTTGCCGTTTCCACACAAGCCACCGTTCTGAACGGCGTTTATATTCGCGACCTTGCCACAAAAGAAAACAACCAGGCATTTGCAACAGACCCGGAGAAAGGTTGCAAGCTATACAAGGACAATAAAGTGACGCTGGTTTTAAATTACTTTACCGCAAAAAATGACTATGGTGCTGTTGTTGAGACATTCGTTCCTAGCCCATAGCACTGGCACATTGGCTTGTAGTGCTTGTTAGACTGCACAGCTTTCCGATTAAACATCAGGCGGACTTAACGCTCCTTTTGTGAGAGAACGTTGAGTCCGCCTTTGTGTGTAAATTCAGCTCATCCGTTTTATGATTTCTCGGTGTGTTATATAACCGTAAGTATAGCTTGTCAATTTACTTGGTGCGAAGGCCTAAGCACCAGCTTAGCCCACCTTTCTCTCTCCTCTTATTAGATGATGTTCTTGTGTATTCTAGCTGGTAAGAATTTGTGTTTACGGCCGTGTGCAAATGAAAGGACGAGTAATGGGACTTGTTTTGAAGACAGTTAGCGACTTTACGGCCGAATTGTGTTTGGTAACGACCCTCGTAATGGGACTTGTTTTGAAGACAGTTGGCGGCAGAGGTACACATTAATTCTTTGCTCCACCCCATATTTTTTATTTCGTTGCTTTCTTTTTTCACGATTATTGCGTATCTTTGTCGCATAAAAAACCAAAGTATGTTGACGTTAAAAAGATACACGCTACTAAAAGATCTAGTATTACTAACTATCGCCATGTTCATCGGCAGCTTGGGATGGGCCATCTTCCTGCTTCCGAATCACATCACCACGGGTGGCATACCAGGCTTGGCATCCATTCTTTACTGGGGTTGGAACATTCCGGTACAAGTTACTTTCTTGGGCGTAAACGCCCTATTGTTGCTCATCGCCTTAAAGGTGCTGGGCTGGCAGTTCTGTCTTAAAACGCTCTATGCGGCTGTGATGTTCACGCTTTTCAGCGCATTGGGGCAGCATTGGATGGAAGGCTCCACGCTTTTGCAAGGCCAACCCTTCATGGCCATCGTGCTGGGTGCGGCCAGTTTGGGCAGCACCGTGGGATTGGGACTGGCCAGCAATGCCTCAACTGGCGGCACCGACGTGGTGGCGGCCATGATTAACAAGTATCACGACATTTCACTTGGCAAACTCATTTTGCTGGTAGACATTTCTATTGTCACAGCCAGCTACGTGGCCTTGCGCAATTGGGAGGAAGTGATTTACGGCTACGTATTCCTCTTTATCTTCTCCATCTGTGTAGACAAGGTGGTGAACATGATGCATCAGTCGGTGCAGTTCTTCATCATCTCCGACAAGTACGAGCAGATTGGGCGTGCCATTAACGTAAATGCGCAACGCGGCTGCACCACCATCAGCGGTCATGGCTTTTATTCGGGTCGCGAGGTGAAGATGCTCTTTGTTTTGGCTCGCCAAACGGAGTCGGGCAAGATATTCTCCATCATCAATGAGATAGACCCCGCCGCCTTTGTTTCGCAGAGTTCGGTAATCGGCGTTTACGGCTTGGGCTTCGACAAGTTCAAGGCCAAGCGTAAGAAGAACAAGCTGATGAAAGAACAAGCCGAACGGCTGGGCGTTGACGTGTCGCCCGACGAGAACCTTGCGGCAAATGCGTAAGGCACTAAACATAAACACCTATATATTAATAGGACTTGTATACAATAGGGCTTGCCCATGAACGCAAATGCAAACATGTGGCAAGGCTCTGCTAAACACCGATAAAGATATGGATCAGAAACAACCCGTTCCCTTTGAAATGGACTTGAAACCCGAAATAGCTTCGGGCGTGTACTCTAACTTTGTGCTAATCTCGCATTCGCCAAGCGATTTCATCCTCGATTTCGCCCGCATACTGCCTGGCATGCCAAAGCCCGAAGTGGCCAGTCGCATCATCATGGCACCCGAACATGCCAAGCGTTTGCTCATGGCCATGCAAGAAAACATCTTTAAGTACGAGCAAGAGTTCGGCAAAATTAAGTTGCCCAACGAAGGCCCTCGCACCATCGCCCCATTTAACGTGGGTGGGAATGGCGAGGCATAAGCAATTAAAGGACTAAACAGTCCGAGCTGTCTGACTGGTCGGGCCAGTCGGACAGCTCGGACTTCTCAGACTAGTCGGACTAGTCGGACTAGTCTGACTAGTCTGACAAGTCTGACTAGCTTTCCCCACTTACAATTCATTATTACTTCCTTTTTAATCATATCAAATTCCTAAAAAAGAGTTATAACCAAGAAAAATGCAAAAAAAATCAATGAAATATAATGGCAGTTCAGAAATTTTCGTTTATCTTTGCATCGTAGAAGTTCGCCACGTTCTTTAACAAGCACATAACACCGCCGCCGCAACCCTCCAACAAGGCAGGCACAAGCCAATTAAGCGGTAACAACTTATTGCAGTTCGCGGTGTGGCACATCTTCTTATGGTGGGCAAGTTCCCATCGATGGCTTATTAACTAGTGCCAACAATATGACATAAACTTATAACAGAATTTATCAATAACTTAAACTTTTACATTATGGACATTATTGGAAATTACAAAAACGTACTAACTAACAAGTACGCATTGTTTAAAGGTCGTGCAAACCGTTCAGAGTTCTGGCTATTTGCACTGGTCAACGCCGCAATCAGCATCGTTTATCAAATTCTCGTTTCAGTATTGGCCGGCAGCACGGCTGCTACACTAATCGTCTCCATCATCTTTGGCGTATTTGCTTTGGCAATATTAGTTCCTGGCTTAGCATTAAGCGTTCGCCGCATGCACGATATTGGTAAAGGTGGCGGATGGATTTTCATCACCTTCGTGCCAATTATTGGCTCTATCTGGTTCCTCGTTCTTTGCATCAAAGAAGGCGAACCCGCAGCTAATCGTTTTGGCGAACCACAACCCTAAATAGATTCAACCTCGCAAATGGTCTCTTCCTCTATCCCAAAGCTACTGCAATGGGCTAAGGGGAAGAGGCTTTGCACTTTTTGCATGTACCCGCAAATAAGTTACGACCCTACCCCACTATTCATCGCGTAAAACCAACAGGGCAGTTTGGCCAACAAGGGCAAAGCGTGCTGTATCTGTACCCAACAACTTAACGAACAACGTACATGGCATCGCAACCAACCAAATGTGCACCTAACCCAAATCGGCTGTTAGACTGCTTACCTTTTATTTTAGGTTGTTTGCATCGCTTCCTGTCCATCTTTCGTTTGCTTGTCGGCATATTGTCTGTCTTACTCTCTTGACGTAGCCCGCTACGCCTCCAAGAGTAAGGCAGACAAGATGCTCAACAATAAAAAAGATCTGCACAGGCTCTAATGCCCGATTTGGGTTAAACCCTTCTTATGAGATGCTCCAAGCATTCCAGTCGTTCTTGTTTTGGCTGCAAAAAGAAAGCCTGCACCTAGGTGGCTTTATGATATAACCACACTGGGCGCAGGCAAATTCATGAAGGTAAAATTCGTTTGGGTGTGGCCAACGTCTGTGGCTAGCCACACCTAATAGGTAGTTAAGGCATAAAGGCCATGTCTTGCAGTATCTCGCTGAGCGTGGGATGCGTGTGAACAATTTCGCCTAGCTGCGAGAGTGTGGCGCCAAAGTTCATCAGCACGGCCACCTCTTGTGCAATGAAAGCTGCATTTTCGCCATAGAGATGACAGCCCAAAATGCGGTCTTGCTCGTCGGTCATCAGTTTAATCATGCCTTCGGTGGCATTCCCTGCGTTGGCTTTGCCGTTAGAACGATAGTAGCCCTTCCTACATTTGTAGGCCACGCCTTGCTCCTTGCATTGGTCTTCGCTCAATCCCACACTTCCCACTTCGGGATGTGTGAAGATGGCAGCAGGCACAACGTTGAACAAAATGCGGTCTGTATGCCCCACAATGTGGTTAACAGCCCTGAAACCTTGGAACGTTGCGGCATGCGCCAGCATCTGTTTGCCGTTCACATCGCCAATGGCATACACGCCGGGAACATTGGTTTGCATGTTGTCGTCGGTGGTTATGCCAGCCTTTGTATAGCAGATGTCGGTGTTCTCCAAACCCAGTGCGTCGACGTTTGCCGCACGCCCAGTGGCCATCAGCACCAGTTCGGCATCGGCGAAGGCCTCTTTGCCCTTCTTCTGATAGTGCACGCGCAACGCGTTGTCCTCCGTTTGTTCAATCTTTGTTACACCCGATTGCAGCGCAAACTGCACACCGCGTTGTTCCAACTGCTTGCGAAGTCGTTTGGCAATGTCGCTGTCAAGTGCGGGAAGGCACTCTTTCAGAAACTCAACCACCATTACTTCGCACCCAAAACTGCGGTAGATGCTGGCAAATTCCATACCGATAACGCCCGCACCAATGATGCAAAGACTGCGTGGCACGTGGTTGAGGCAGAGCAGTTCGGTAGAGGTAATCACGCCATTGAGCTGCGCACCCTCTACGGGCAGCACCTTTGCCGACGACCCCGAAGCGATGATGATGTTGTCGGCAGTGTATTCTTCGCCGTTTGCCACAAGCGTTTTGTTGGCCGTAAACCGCGCCTCGCCCCTTACAAAGGTAACTCCCGGCATCGACATTAGCTGTTCAACGCCCTGCCGAAGCTTCTCGGTTATCTCTTCCTTACGGGCAACAACGGCCTGCATGTCGATGTCGAAGGCCGCATCTTTGATGGCTACACCATATTGTGCAGCCTCCCTCACGGTGTCGGCCACCTCAGCATGCTTGCAAAGCGTCTTCGTTGGGATGCAACCACTGTTAAGGCAAGTGCCGCCAGGTTGGTCCTTCTCGAACACGGCCACCTGCAAACCCTTGCGTGCCGCATACTCGGCAGTGCGATAACCGCCAGGTCCGCTGCCGATAATCAAGATATCAAACTTGTTCATCAATGCTTTGTTTATAGGTGGTTATGGGGTGTTTGGCTGCCAGAACGTCGTCTACACGACCAACAGGCGTGTTCAATGGCGCGTCTTTCAGTCGTTGCGGATTGTGTTCGGCCTCGTTTGCAATATTCCTCATCACCTCTATAAAGCCGTCGATGGTGGCTTTGCTCTCAGCCTCGGTGGGCTCTATCATCATGGCTTCGTGGAAAAGCAAGGGGAAATAGATGGTGGGGGCGTGGTAACCATAGTCTAGCAAGGCCTTGGCCACATCCATTGTGCGTATGCCCGTGTCTTTGTTTTTCAGGCCATCGAACACAAATTCGTGCTTGCACAGCCCCTCAATAGGCAGGTCGTACACGTCTTTGAGTGCCTCTTTAATGTAGTTGGCGTTGAGTGTAGCCAGTTTTCCCACATTTTTAAGGTTTTCTTTGCCCAGCGTTAGGATGTAGGTGTAGGCGCGCATCAGCACGGCGAAGTTGCCGAAGAAAGTGCCTAGGTTCATCGTTGGCGCATCGGGAGCGAAACCAAAGGGGTTTTCTACAATCTCGTAACGGTCGCCGTTGCGCACCACATGGGGCGAAGGCAGGAACTGTTCCAAGCCTTTGCGCACGCCAACAGGACCAGCACCGGGGCCACCACCGCCGTGAGGAGTAGAGAAAGTCTTGTGCAGGTTGATGTGCATCACGTCGAAACCCATGTCGCCAGGGCGGCATTCGCCCAGCAAGGGGTTAAGATTAGCCCCATCGTAGTACATCAGTCCACCGCAATCGTGTACCATTTTGGTAATGGCAGGTATGTCTTTCTCGAACAATCCCAAGGTGTTGGGGTTGGTCATCATCATCGCTGCCACGTCGTCGCCCAGCAATTGTTTCAGGTGTTCGGTGTCAACGGTGCCTTCGGGCGTGCTTTTCACCTCCACAACATCCAGTCCGCACACGGCAGCCGATGCGGGATTGGTGCCGTGAGCCGAGTCGGGAACAATCACCTTGGTGCGTTTCGTGTCGTTGTTTGCCTGATGGAAGGCACGAATAATCATCAAACCCGTAAGTTCGCCCTGCGCTCCGGCAAAGGGATTGAGGGTAAACTCGTGCAAACCCGATATTTCGGAGAGTGCCTTTTGCAGTCCGTACAGTGCGGCCAACGCGCCCTGGCAGGTGTTGGCAGGCTGTGCGGGGTGCAGATTGGCGAAGGCAGGCATGGCCGCAACCTCTTCGTTGATAACGGGATTGTACTTCATTGTGCAGCTGCCCAACGGGTAAAAGCCGTTGTCTACGCCGAAGTTGTTGCCGCTGTGGTTGGTGTAATGCCTCACCACAGTCACCTCGTCGCATTCGGGAAGTTGTGCATCGCTGCCTCTTTTCAGTTCGTTGGCTATTGGATGTTTCCCGAAAGGGTTGTTTGGCAAGTGAAAGCCGCGGCATCCAGGCCGCGAAAGCTCGAATATCAAGTTGCCATATAATTTGTTGTTCATCTTGTTTCGGGGTTTATTGGGTTACTAAACTAACCAAAAGGTCAACTTCTTCCTTGGTTCTTTTCTCTGTAACGGCTAGCATCAGCATGTCGTCGGCCATTTTAATTCCGCCCAAAATGCCGTTGTCGAGCAAGCGTTGTTGCAGCTGATCGAGGTCTCCGCCAACATATTTTACGCAAAATTCGTTGAAGAAAGGCTGGTTGAACGCAGGTTTAAACTTACCCGATTGGATAAGCTTTTCGTAAAGATAGTGCGCCCCGTCTACCGACATTTGTGCGGCCTCTTTCAGTCCCTCTTTGCCCATCACACTGAGATAGATGGTTACCCACAAAGCCATAAGGCTCTGATTAGAACAGATATTCGATGTGGCCTTTTCGCGGCGGATGTGTTGTTCGCGTGCTTGCAGCGTGAGCACAAAGGCTCGTTGTCCGCGATTGTCTTTTGTTTGGCCCACGATACGCCCTGGCATCTTGCGCATTAGCTTTTCGGTGCAGCAGAGATAACCCACCGATGGACCGCCGAATTGCATGGGTATGCCCAGCGATTGGCCGTCACCCACGGCGATGTCTGCCCCCAATTCGCCCGGCGATTTCAGCAAGGCGAGGTCGGCCGCCACGCTGTTCATCACGAAAAGTGCCTTTTGTTGGTGGCAATCGTCGGCAAAGCCGTCGTAGTTTTCAATGATGCCGTACTTGTTGGGCTGCTGAACAATCATGCCAGTCACACCGCCTTGTTGCAATTTTTCTTGCATGGCGGTGCGCGATGTGGCGCCGTCTTCGGCAGGAACCACCTCTATTTGCACACCTTGGAAGTGTGTATAGGTGCGTATTACGGCCAAAATCTTATCGTCTACCGTTTCGGAAACCAACACCCTATTGGCCTTCTTGCCCGATGCAACGGCCATGATGGCGGCTTCGGCAGTGGCTGTGCTGCCATCGTACATCGAGGCATTGGCGATGGGCAGGCCGGTAAGTTCGGCCATCATGCTTTGAAACTCGAAGATGTAGTGCAGCGTGCCTTGCGATATTTCGGCCTGATAGGGGGTGTAACTGGTGAGGAACTCGGAGCGCGAAACGAGGTATGGCACGATAGACGGCGTGTAATGGTCGTACACACCGCCGCCGGCAAACACCGTTAGCTGCTTGTTTTGCTTGCCCAAGTTGCCAAAGAGGTTCCTTATCTCTATCTCGCTTTTGGCGTTGGGCAGGTCGTAGTCGCGTCGGAAGCGTATTTCTTCGGGCACCTCTGCAAAGAGCCCATCTAGCGAAGGCACACCAATCTTATCAAGCATCAGCTTGATGTCTTCTTCCGTATGCGGGAAAAACTTGTATTGCATAGCGTTAGGATTGTTTGGGCTTACTTATTGCAGAACGCCTCGTAGGCTTTGGCATCCATCAGGTTGTCCAATTCGGTTGTGTCGGCCATTTTCACCTTCATAATCCAGTTTGCAAATGCGTCCTTATTTATTAGCTCGGGTTCGTCTTCTAGTGCCTCGTTGGTTTCTACCACCACGCCGCTAACGGGCGAAGTGAGGTCGCTGGCAGCCTTCACGCTTTCTACTGCACCGAAGTCTTCGCCTGCTTCAATCTCGTCGTCCACTTCGGGTAGGTCTACATAAACCACGTTGCCCAATGCGTTTTGTGCATAGTCGGTGATGCCGATGTATGCAAACTCTCCCTCTACACGAACATATTCGTGCGACTCGCTATAATAGAGTCCTTCTATAAATTTAGCCATAGTGTTGTATTTTAAGTTTTTTAGTTACTGAGTTGTTGGTTAAGGGTTATGGAGTTAAAGGAGTTAAGGAGTTAAGGAGTTAAGCCGTATGCTTGATTGCAGAGTGGACGGCAATCCTTGTCAATTCGTTAACTTGGAAACTTGTCGACTGGTAAACTTGTAGACTTATCGACTTGACCACTGGCAAACTCGTCAACTAACAAAACATACCACTCCCCTCTCCCCTTGGAGAGGGGTTGGGGGTGAGGCCTTATCAGCTTGTTAACCCATCACCTAGTTGCTTTACTTCTTATAATGCTTATCATAAAAGCGTTTCTTCACCACTGTTCCGGGGAACGTTTTCTTGCGAATTTGTATTTCGAGTTCGTTGCCCAGCTTGGCGTATTGGCTGTCTACGAGTGCCATGCACACGCTCTTGTCTACCGATATGCAGTGGTAGCCAGTGGTTACTTCGCCTACCTTCACGCCGTCTTTCACCACGTCGTAGCCGTGTCTAGGTATGGCTTTGTCTTTCAGTTCAATGCCCACCACCTTCTTTTCCACGCCGTCGGCCTTTTGTTTTGCCACAGCCTCTTTGCCGATAAACTCTTCTTTGTCTAGCTTACAGAACATGCTGAACCCTGCCATGACGGGAGAAATCTCGTTACTCAGTTCGTCGCCATAGAGCGGAAGGCCCACTTCAAAGCGCAACGTGTCGCGACATCCCAAGCCACAAGGCACACATCGCTTGCTGGCCATCAGCTTATCCCACTGTTCAACGATGAAATCGTGGGGACCATAAATCTCAAAACCGTCTTCACCCGTGTACCCAGTGCGGCTCACAATGACGTTTGCGCCATGCGTTGCGATGGTCTTGGCTGTGTAAAATTCCAGATCCTTGCAGGCTAAGCCCAGCACTTCTTCCATCACTTGCTCGGCCTCGGGACCCTGAACAGCCAATTGTCCGTAGTAATCCGAGCAATGGTCGATGGCCACGTCATAGCCAGCGGCGTTCTGTCTCATCCAATCTACGTCCTTATCTATGTTTGCGGCATTGATAACGAGGAAGAATTCGTTTTCGCCAAGCTTATAAACCAGCAGGTCGTCTACCGTTCCGCCGTCGGGATAAAGCATCATACCGTAGAACACTTTGCCAACGGGCGCACCAGCGATGTCGTTGGTAAAGATGTGATTGACGTATTTTTCGGCCTCGTTTCCTGTGATATACACTTCGCCCATGTGCGAAACATCGAACACGCCGCAATGGTTACGCACGGCGTTATGTTCGTCGGTGATAGACGAATACTGAATGGGCATGTCGTAGCCCGCAAAAGGTTGCATCAGTGCACCTAGTGCAACGTGCCTGTCGTGCAGGCAAGTTTTTTTATCTTCCATGTTGTTTAGGGCTTTTATATGATAAGTTTGATAAAGTCTTCCTTACTTAGGTTCATAATAATATCGTCTACCCGTTGTGGCAAGGCTTGCCTAATGGCCTCTTCGGTGTAGGGTACGTTCTTCAGCGTTGCGAGCAAACGATTGTCGATGTCGCCCGTCAAGAAGAAGTCGCCCATGATGTTCACCTGCTTAACGATATTCTTTTTCATCTCGATGCGCACCTCAAACTCGCCCACGTTCTCAATCCGCTGTTTCCTAATAGAGGTGTATCGCGGGTTGTTTCCGTAAATAAATTCGGGCGTTAGGTACTCTTTCTCTATCTCCTCGATGGCCAATACGTCGTCGGGCGTTAGCACGTGCTTGTCGTTGCACAGCTCTTGCCTAACGAAAGCCTTAAAGTGGGGCAGCGAAATGTTGGTATGGTCTTTCAACAAGGCTATGTGTTGCCTTACGCTTTGCACACCCTTGCTCACCAGTTTGGCGTCGGTGGGGGTTATGCTGCCCACCATGTGCTGCATGTTGGTGTCGTAGAGCATGGTGCCATGCACGATACTGCACCCCGGAACGTGGTAAAAGGCCGTACCCGACACCTTCTTGCCATGTATCAAGATGTCGTTTCGGCCACTAGCCTCGGCCTCCACGCCCAGCTTTTGCAGCGTTCGCGTAACCATGTTGAGGTAATGATTGAAGGTAAGGCTCACGTTTTCGTCTTTCGTAATGTACGAAAACATCACGTTGCTCATGTCGGCATACACGCATCCGCCTCCGCTTTTACGGCGGAAAGCCTTAATGTTGTGCTCCCGACAATAGTCAAGGTTCACCTCGTTTTCTATGAGTTGGTTTCTGCCAAACAGCACAGTAGGTTCCACCTGCCACATGAAAAAACATTCTTCGAGGTCGAGATTTCGAGCCACAAATTCTTCCATAGCCAGGTAAAACGTTATTTGTCGTATTTGGTTGAAAGGCAATTCAATGTATATCATCTTCGGTAATGCTGCAATTTAGGTACGTTAGGTTTGTGTCAAGGTGGCTTTTCGCCATGTGGTTAGGAACGTTTTCGTTAAGCCAAATGAACAATGTTGAGCTTGCTCGAACATTTGTCATGGCGAGAAAACGCACTTTTCGAGGAACGAAAAAGAACGTTTTCGTTAAGCCAAATGAACAATGTCGAGCTTGCTCAAACATTTGTCATGGCGAGAAAACGCACTTTTCGAGGAACGAAAAGAACATGTTTGGGGCATGGCTAACGCATTTGGCGATGTGGTAGATTGCATGTGCGGTTCGCCCCTTTTGATGTTCGATGGCAAAAGTACAACAAAATTGACAGAACAACGAAACTTTTCGCGGGCTATTCTGTGCTCAACCCCTAAGATTTAACATTTTATTAGTGTTTGTTCAATCGGCAGGGGCAGCGCATAACACCGCTCTATTTTTACTACTTGACACGCTTTGGCCCCCTTTGCTTACAACTTGCCACGCTACCATGCAGGTTGCACGACCTAACGTAGCCGTTTTATGGAAACATTAGACTGAATGCAGCAGCTACACAGCCACATTGGGAAAGGTGCTGCCGAAGGGGAGGCGGCGGGTTATCTGCCATGCCTAGAACTGCTTATAGTGGGCAAAAACGCCTTCGCAATTTGTCTGTCAGCAAGTCTTTTCCAGCAATTAGCCTGCATTATGTCGGCCGCAAGGGGCTACAATGTGGCTTGTAGGGCTAGTACAAGCACCTTGTAGCATGAGTACAAGCATCTTGTAGCGTGGGTACAAGAGCCTTGTAGGGCAAGTACAAGAGCCTTGTAGCGCGGTACAATGCTGATTGTAATGCGGTACGATGCAGTTTGCTGCAAGCCAATCTCGCTGTTTATAGGGCATTACAAATCCTTATGTTTGCCCCACAACACCTTGATTGGGGCCACAGAAAGCGACATGGGGCGGTTAGGGCACATGCGAAAGACCAACCTACACTAAACCAATCAACCCCCGATTTTCACAAATCGGGGGTTGATCCTTCCAAATACAGAAGTCAGAATAGATGAAATGAATTGTTTACTTAACAGTTATTGATATGATACCCAAATTATTCTTTCCGTCTTTTACCTCAACATCTGTCTTACCACTTTTTAGTGCTTTAACAGATATTTCATAGCGGTTTACCGTCACTTCAACCGTTTTCGGGTCTTTGGCAACAGCAGTATATTTTCCATCCCCGTCTTGCGCCTTCACCACTTCGGTCTTTCCCACTTCCATTGTGAGCGAAGTTTTGTCTAGTTTTAACGTCCCAACGGGCTTGTTCACAACAACACTAATCACGCCCCTATCGCCTTTCTTGTCGGTAACGGCCAGCGTAGCCGTGCCTGCCATCTTACCTTTGATGGTTATTACGCGGTCTTTCACGGTTACATCGGCAATTTTCTTATCCTTTTCTCCCGACAGCATCGCCTTAAAGGGTGCCGTTCCGTTTTTCACGTTCAGTCCTGTTTCCATGCCTTCTGTTACTTCAACCTTCGTTTTGTCGAAAGTAAGCTTGTTCAACATGGGCTTGTTCGAGTCGTTGTCTTTGTCGCAAGCGGTAAATAACAGCATTGTTGCACAGAGGGCACTTGTGCCCATAGTTGTCAGTAAAGATTTTGTGTACATTGTTCTTATTTTTAAAGTTACTTTTATTGTTGATTACACCTCTATAAACGTAGGATTAAAGAATGCTTGCACGAAGTAAAGGTTAAAGGGAGTTAAAAGAACATTGCCCCACTCACCAGCCAAAGGTCGAGAGTAACGAAATGGCATGCAGCTACAAAGCAAATGCGGCTGAAACTAAGCACATTACTTCTCTCGCGCCCTTTGAAGAGGGGGCGGGGCAAGGTTGTTTCTTGGAAAAAGGTTCTGGGGCGAGAGTTGTTATGAAAGCTCACCCCAACCTATTATCCTCTAATCATCGTAAGCAACATCTTGAAACGCTTGTGGGCGAACAAGGCGTGGGGATGGTTAGCGGGCATGATAATCATTTCGCCTGCCTTAACAACGTGCGGCACACCATCGATTTTTATCTCCGCTTCGCCGTCCAACACCTGCACGGTTGCATCGAAAGGTGCGGAATGTTCGTTCAACCCTTGTCCTTCATCGAATGCAAAGAGCGTTAGGCTGCCGGCATTGGCATGCACAAATTCCTTACTTACTACGCCTCCTTCGGCATAACTAATCATTTCGTCGGCAACAATCACCTTGCCTTTTTCTATTTTCTTATCCATATCTGTATGAGTTTATATGTTGGTGTATTGCTAAGTTTCTAGTTTACTAGGAACGTTAGGTGTACTGAGTATTCTAGGATTTCTAGGTATCCTAGGAATACTAGGCATCCTAGACTTACTACTTATCACTTACTACTTTACTCCTTACCACCTATAAACAAAATCCGTACCAAGCGTTAAGCAGATAACATTTGTTACCGAATAGCATTGCCGTTACAAAAATAATGGTTAATTTTGTAACCGATGGAGAAGAAATTATTAAATGCGCTGACTCATTGCCCATTGTTCAATGGCATAAGCGAGCAAGGCCTCGAACAAATCGTGGCAAGTACCAAGCATAAAATTGTTACATTCGACAAGAAAGACATCTACATTCTTGCCGGAATGCCCTACCGCCATGTCGACATCATGGTGCAAGGCGAGATGGTTGCAAGGATGGTTAGCCTTTCGGGCAAGTCGGTAGAAGTGATTCGCCTTGTGGCAGGCAACCTCATTGCGCCCGCCCTCATCTTTTCGAAAGACAACCTGATGCCCGTAAGCGTAGAAACGGAAACAGAAACCACCGTGCTGCGTATGGAAAAAGCCGACTTCGTGGAACTAATCGACATCGACCCCATACTGCGACGCAACTTTATAACCATTTTGTCTAACATCGACGTGTTCCTTACCAAGAGATTGCGCGTGCTAAGCCTTTTCACCGTGCGCGAAAAGATAGGTTATTTCCTCAAAGAGGCTTCGGGCAAACAGGGTTCCAACGTTGTTCAGCTCGACAAGTCGCGGCAAGAGATTGCAGAAAGTTTCGGCATACAAAAGTTTTCGCTGCTCAGAACCATGTCCGAACTGGCCGAAGCGGGGGCAATACGCGTGGAAGGCAAACGCATCACCATCCTCGATCGCAGCAAGCTGTAAGGCTTCTGCCCGCTTCCTCCACGGGTTTATCAGCCTACAACGGCCTATGTCCGAGCCATGTTTGCAACACAGCCAACAACGACACGGCATTAAGGTGGCGACTTTTAGCCCTGCACATTTGCAACATGCGCCCCATTGCGGCAAGTGTATAATAAGGAGAACGCGAGTTGGGTATCATCTCCCAGCTCGCGTTCTCCTTATATATTATCATGTGTATGCGTGCCGCAAAGTGCGCATCCATAGGGTTGCAGCAATGCCGCTTAGGCGCAATAGCCCTTTATCCAGCAGCCACACCATTTGCATTTAGCAGCCAACCGCCCAAGCTTTACTTGGCGTTATCTTTCTGCCTAATCTCTACGCGCCTAATCTTTCCGCTGATGGTTTTGGGCAGTTCGTCTACAAATTCCACGATACGCGGATACTTGTAAGGTGCTGTTTCGTGCTTAACGTGTTCTTGCAGCTCCTTTTTCAACTCATCGCCCGCACGACTCTTCCACTTGGAGTGCAACACCACCGTGGCCTTAACCACCATGCCGCGAATTTCGTCGGGCACGCCCGTAATGGCACATTCAACTACGGCGGGGTGCGTCATCAAGGCACTTTCCACTTCAAACGGACCGATGCGATAGCCACTACTCTTTATCACATCATCGGCACGCCCCACAAACCAGTAGTAACCATCCTCGTCGCGCCAAGCGATGTCGCCCGTGTAATACACGCCGTCGTGGTTGGCTTGCTTGGTTAATTCGGGGTCGCGATAGTATTCCTTGAACAGGCCCAATGGGCGTTTGTTGCCTATGCGAACCACGATCTGCCCCTTCTCTCCGTCTTCGCACGACGTGCCATCTGGGCGAATCAGGTCAATGTCGTATTGTGCATTGGGCTTACCCATCGAGCCAGGCTTGGGTTCCATCCAGGGCATCGTGCCCAATGTCATGCAAGTTTCGGTTTGTCCGAAGCCTTCCATCAGCTTAACCCCCGTGCGTTCGTAGAACTTGCGATAGACGGCGGCGTTCAATGCCTCGCCAGCTGTGGTGCAATAGGTAAGCGAACTGAGGTCGTAATCGCTGAAATCCTCGTGTATGAGGAAACGATATACCGTGGGCGGAGCGCAAAACGAGGTGATGCGATACTTCTCTATCATGCGCAATATCTTGTCGGCCGCAAACTTCTCGTGGTCGAACACGAACACGGCTGCACCAGCAATCCACTGTCCATATAGCTTTCCCCACACGGCTTTGCCCCAACCCGTGTCGGCAACCGTGAGGTGTATGCTCTCCGGACCCAGGTTATGCCAGAACACGCCCGTGGGAATGTGGCCCAAAGGATAAAGAAAATCGTGGGCAACCATCTTGGGTTCGCCGCTCGTGCCACTGGTGAAGTACATCAACATGGTGTCGTCGTTGTCGTTAACCTTACTGGGGCGCACAAAGGGAGCAGCCTTTTCTACGCCCGTTTGCCAGCTATGGAACCCCTCTGGCACATCAGGCCCGATACTGATGAGGGTCTGCACCGTAGGACTATCGGCCATTGCGCCCTTTATCTGCGTAAGAACGTAATCTTCGCCCACACAAACAATGGCCTTAACACTGGCACTATTGTTGCGATAAACAATGTCGTGCGTGGTGAGCATGTGGGTGGCAGGAATGGCCACAGCACCAATTTTGCACAAGGCCAGCATGGCAATCCACCACTCGTACTTACGTTTAAGGATGAGCATCACCATGTCGCCACGGCCAATGCCCAGCTCTTGGAAGTAGGATGCCGCGCGGTCGCTCTCCTCTTTCAGCTCGGCAAAGCTGAAAATGCGTTCTCCGCCTTCGTCGCTGACCCATATCAGGGCGGTTTTTTCGGGTGCTTCGGCAGCCCAAGCATCCATCACATCGTAAGCAAAGTTAAAGTTATCCGGAATGATGAACTGTAAGTTCTTGTTGTAATCTTCTGTCGAAACGAAAGTTGTCTGCTTTAAAAATCTTTCTACCATTGGTGTTTTTCTCCTACATTATAATACATAAAAACTTCACAGGCTTACCCCCAAGGGCTTGCATGCGATGCGGTTTAGTGGCATCGAAGTAAACGCTGTCGCCTTCTTTCAACACCATCACCTTCTCACCAAGGGTCAATTCCATCGCGCCTTCAAGGATATAGTCGAACTCCTGGCCGTTGTGGGTGTTCTTGCGATAGGTCTTACCCTCGGGAAGTGGGTCTACCTGCGCAAGGAAAGGATCCATCTTACGTCCGCGAAAGCCGCTGGCAAGACTTTGATACTGATAGTCGTTGTCGCGTTCCACGCTCAATCCGTTGCCTTTACGCGTAAGGTAGTAGGCACTCATACGAGGTTCTTCGCCGAAAAGCAGCACGTCGAGGTCGATGCCATAGCGTTTCGAGATTTTCGCCAAGCGATAAACCGAAGGGTCGGCAGTGCCGTCTTCCATCTTCAAATAATGCTCTAAGGATATGCCGCACAGGTCGGCAATCTCCTCTGCGGGTATGTTCAGCACTTCGCGCAGGCCTTTCAGGCGTTGCCCGATTGTTCTTATTGATTCTTCCATTGTCTTTATTCAAGTTGTTAAAATGCCTTGCAAAAATATGTAAAAAGGCTCTATTTCCGTCATTTCATGTTCCACTTTAAAGGGGTTTTCAACATTTTAACAAATTTACCGCACGTTTAATGCCGCCATGTGCAGTATTTAACATTCCGCCCTGCCCTTTTACCAAAAACGAGACTTGCCCATCGGACAAGTCTCGCCTTCATATCGTTTGGTAATAAGCTTTCGGCTTACTATTACCTTAGTAAATGGTTGTTGCATTCGCCCAACCCATTAGCAGCCTTATTTTTTCACCAAGTCAATGTTGAGAATGTAGCTGCCGTTGGTAGCAAACACCAACTTCTTAAACTTCAATCCCTTACCAGCCATATTGTAACCATAGATTGTTCCGCTGTTAAACGTAATCATCAAGTCGTCGGCAGTGGTGGTGTTGAGCAAGTAAGTGTACTCGTTAGACAAGGCGAAATGCGTGTTTGCAAGTTTGCCGGGCTTGCTCGCGGGGAACGTTATGTTTTGTGCGAAGGCACTCTTAGTGGCAGTAGACCACTTGTTGCCCGTCAAATCGTACTTCAAAGAGGCAGGCAAACCCTGAGCATCAGCGTTCTTTAACGTAGCTGTTGAAACGCCAAAGGCAGCCGAACCCGTTATTTTCATCCTCAGCCTAACCCCTTTACGTTTCAGCGGAAAGAGTATTTTCTGGTGCTGTGGCTTACTGCGCACAATCTCTTCCACATATCCAATGTATGCGTCGTCGGAATTGGCGCGGCCAATTCTGAGCGAATCGTCCTCGAAACGCACCTTACTGTTGTACAGCAAGAAATGATAATAGCCTGGGTCGAGTGGTATTTCGTCTCTTCCATCATCTGAAATAAACTTGCCATTCTCAATCTTTCCACTAATCTTCCCCATAAATTCGTGTGTGTAGCCTTCGTATGCCTCCATCGTATAGGTATCGTTAGGCAGAACGCGAGTGCTGGTTTTGGCCGTTGATGCGTCGTTGTTAAGCGTAAGGGTGGCTATTGCCTGCAATCCGTTTCCTAGATTTACGGTGTCGCGTTGTACTGCTTCATGGGTAAACGAAAACGGCGTCACCTCTTGTTCGTTGGTGTTGTAATCTTTAAACTCAACACTGAAAGCTACTTTTTGCGCAGAACTTTGCTTGCCCGTGTTACTGTCGCTACCATCGTTTTCTAAAATGGGAGCGTTGCTACATGCTGTAAAAGCGGTGAGTGCTATGGCATATGCCATGCCGTATAGGGTATTCTTTTTCATTGGTGTACTTCTATTATTAAAATTCCGTGTCTTCTTCAAAAAGCATTCCTTGCTTTGCGGGAGCAGGGCTGTTACCAAACGTAATGCTACCTACGTTGTGTTCGCCTTTGTTCTGGTAGCCAGAAGGGGTTGTGCTGTCGCCTTTGTCGGGGCTCGTTGAGACACATAGGAAGTCGATGTTCTCGATTTTAACCGTATCGCACTGTGGCGATGTGTAAGGTAACTTGTTTTGTTGTTCTCTCTTCATTTTTGTTTATAATTAGTGTTGTTTGCTTTTAGATTGTAGCACTTGGGGTCATCCTGTGCTCGGTAACGCATAATGCCCTTTCCTCGCCAGGCTAAGCCGAAGTGAGGTGAATAAAACCTGTGTTTGTTGTTGGTGCAATAAAGCGATTTATTCTAGTTAGCATCAAATAATTAGTTACAAGGATCGATAAGAACGAAAAGCCGCGATGGTTAATCGCATTAGGCATGTTTGTCGTTATACATTATCGGTGATTGTGAATGCGTGATGCAAAATTAGTACTTTTTTCGGTTTAAATGTTGCATTTATTACAATATGCGTTTTTTTATTGACTTACATCAAGTTTTCTTAACTATTACTGGCGCATAACTTATCAAACGATTGAAATACGAAACCTTACCTGTAAAAAGGGCGAGGGGCAACAAAGCATGGATGTTTTGCCAAGGGACTAACGGCCTTTATGCAGATAGTGAAGGAGGCTGAACTAGATGAGAACTGCGCTTGAGCTAAGAAGTCGGCTTGACTTTTCATGGTTCTATAAGTTGAGAGCCGTATGTTATTTTTGTGATGTAACAACCAGATAAACACCTCGCGCATATACGATGTACTGCACAAAGACTACGATATTACCCGAAAATCGCCCACATTTGTCTGAGACGAAACATGCCTAGGTGCTCTTTACGCGCAACAAGGCTTCCGAAAATCGCCCCCATTTGTCTGTGACTACACATGTTTATACCTCAAAAAGTAACCTGTTGAAGGCCTTTCAGTGCACGCTCTACAGGTTGAAAACATCTTTCCGGTGGCACATAATGAGGGAAAAGTCAAGACTACTTCTTTATGTTTCTTATGTTCTTATGTCAGAATGGGCGTATTTATACCAAAACACGATAAGGCGAACGATTAACCCGTTCACTTGTCAACCCCTCAACTTTTGTAATCTTTTCAGTAAGCATTTTAACACCAAAAGTGGCCATTTTATCCACCAACTGCCCACCTTGCCGCAAAAAATCGATTCTCGCGAAGGTTTGTCCTGATGCAAAAAGGGGGTAGTTTGTGTATGCGGCAAAATGAATTTTTATTTAATAAAGCCGTCGTTTGCACCAGTTATGGGGCTGTTTGCAGCTAAATGTAGTGCAATATGGTGCTAATCGCAGTGCATTTTGGTGCTAAACGCAGTGCGTTTTGGTGCTAAATGCAAGGCGTTTTGGTGCTAAATGCAAAGTAAAATGGTGCAAAACGCAGTGCTAAATGCTGCTAAATGTAAGACGAAAAGCATATATATCCACCGCAATGGTATAAATAAAACCTTTTAGAACCATGAAACACATGGCTGAAAAGGGCAAAATGGCTGCTAAAAAGTGGGGGTTTAGGGGCTAAAAGGGCACAATTGGAGTTGAAAAAACACGAGTTGGCAACCAATCTAGAAAGGTAAAATGGTGCAAAACGCAGGTTCGGAACCTAAAAACAAACAAAACAAGAGGTGCGAAAGGTTAGAAATAGTAGTATATTACCTACTTTTTAACCATCATTTTCGCTAGAACGGAGCGAAAATTAGAGCGGAATTGTAAAATAAAATTAACAACTTGTAAGTTGATGAGCTAGTTAGTTGGTGAGTTGATGAGTTTGTGAGTTAGTGAGTTAGTGAGTTAGTGAGATGATGAGCTGGTGGGTTGATGAGTTGGTGAGATGATGAGTTAGTGAGTTGGTGGGTTGGTGAGTTGATGAGTTGGTAAGTTGGTGAGTTGACGGGTTGGTAAGTTGGTAAGTTTTCTGAGTTGGTGAGTTGGTGAGTTGGTAAGTTGGTGAGTTGGTAAGTTGATGTGTTGGTAAGTTGATGTGTTGGTAAGTTTTCTGAGTTGAAGAGTTGATGTACTTGGGAGTTGTTGGGTTTTGGTGAGTTTACAAGCCAGAGGGTTGGTTAGTCCTGCACTTCGTATATGATAGGAGTGTATTTCTTGTGTTGGCATCAGAAAGACAACAAGTGCCTAGCAGTTTATGGAAACACCAAAAAGTGAAGACGGGCACTTAGGAAAAAGGGAGTTAAGGCAAAAAGAAATAAGGTGTAAAACTAAGGCGAATAGGACTTTACCCAACGTGGAAACAGCCTATCCAACATCGAACAACAATCCAAATGGCTTGCTAATGCACTACCACAAGTTGGCATTAAAGTCGCCGTTGACGTACGAACATAAAAAAGGCCCATACCGTTTTGTCCTCGCGGATGAAGATATGGGCAGAGAATTAGAGAGTTAGATAAAGTATTTCTTCTAGAATACGATGTCAAGCCCCACACCCAACACCTTGTTGGTACGGCTGAATCGATCTGTATTGTCGAGCGTTACGGTGGCCAAAGGGTTGGCATTTGTTACCACCGTTTGCTTGTATGTCTTGTCGAAGTTCTCGTAGTTGGTCCAGAAATAGGCCACGTTGAGCTTCATGTTCTTGGCCAATCGAACTTGTGCACCAAAGCCAATAGAATAGCTGCTGGTTACGAAACTCATGTCCGAGAGGTACGAGCCGTCGCCCAAATTGTATTGCGTGCGTTGTCCGCCTGCGCTAACCGTGATGTCGGGCGTTACGTCCCACTCCATTCCGGCCAAAAATTCTTGGGTGTTTCCGCCCAAAAGCTTCTGCTTATCGTTGGCCATTTTCGCACTCTTGTCGAAGTAGAGATGGTACGATGCCATTGCGCGGAGGTTGGGAAGTATGGCGTATTGCGTGCCGATGGTCCACAGACCGGGCAAGTCGCTGGGCGTATTCACGCCGTGTTGGAACAGTCCCGTGTCGTCAACCTTCGTATCGTTCTCGATGTTGAGGTGCGTATTCAGCTCCAAACGCGTGCCGAAGTTCCATCGTCCGGTCTTGAAGTCTAAGCCGATTATCGGCGTTACGCCCCACCCTCTCTGGGTACACTCCAAGTATTTGTCCTTCACTTGGCCTTGCTTTTCGCTCATCAGCCTGGCACCGCCCTCTGCTTTGGCTGCACCTGCAAGCAGTTTGGCCTTCAATGCGGCATCGGTTGTGGCCTCGGCCTGTGCCTTCAGCGCGGCAGCCTGTGCGTTAAGCTGGGTGACCTTGTTGCCGAAGTAGGTGTAGAGGTTTTCGTTCGCGCCGGCAATGTTGGCCGTTATGTCGGTTATACTTCCCGTGTACCTATTATATACATAGTTCACGCGCATGCCTGCGTATGCAGAAAGCTGGTCGTTAAACTTGTATGTGGCACCCATCTGTACGCCAAAGATGTATTGTTGGCCCTTGATGTTGCTGGCAAGCGAATAGGCCGGCGTGGGAGACGTTAGTCCCGCTTGTGCCAACGCTGCGGGTATGAGTGCTACTTGCCGTTCGAACGAACCCAGCCCCTCATCGAATGTGGCTTTTCCGCCACCACCAATAAGGCCAATGCCCAACTGGAAACTCCATTTATCGCCGACGTATGCGCCTTGAAACGACGGCAAGATGGGCACAGAAGCTTTTCCTACATATTTCTTCGTGCCTTCGGCATCGCCCGCGTTCAACGAAAGGGGATGATAGAAAGGGGTAGACTTGGCTGCCTCAACCGACATTCCACTTCGAATGGTACGGGTTTGATAGGCATTTTGGAAGTTGAAAGACAGGTGCCACCCCTTTTCTAGGAAGGCAACACCAGCAGGGTTGCTGTAAACTCCGTCGATGGCAATCACGCCATCGCGCGCGAAGTTTCGGTTAAAGGCAATGTTTTGATTGGTGTTCGTAAGCAATCCGCCAGCGAACAACGATTGGCAACACATTGCCAAAACAGCGGCCGAACTGGCCTTTTTGAATGAGCGCATATTAAACAGTTGTTAATATTGTTGGTTACAAAGTTAGTAAATTTGGTCGAATTATCACCATTAAGCACTAATTTTTAACCAATCTTAATGTTATTATTACGAAAAATATTACTAAAAGTCTTGTTTGTTGCACGTTATCAGCTATTTGTGCAGTCCTACATGTTCGATTCTGTTATCGGCTACGTTGGCATTAGCCTTCCTTTCCTGAATAACGCAGGTAACATCGCGTACGCTTCTGTCACTGCTGATGTGGGGGCTATAAAGAGTCTACTAAATGCCTGTCGTCATCCCCGTTTAAGCTCCGGATAAGATACGCGCGTATGGTAAATACTCTTCAATCTTTCCAGCATAACAGCCTTTGCCAAGGCTATATCGCGGAACGTTATGGGGCATTCTTTAAAGTGGCCTTCTTCTAGTTGGTTGTCCACCAAACGATTTATCAGCCCCTTAATGCTTTCTTCCGTGTACTCGGGCAGCGAGCGCGAGGCGGCCTCAACCGTATCGGCCATCATCAAAATCGCTTGTTCGCGCGTAAAGGGGTCTGGCCCGGGGTAAGAGAAATCGCGAACGTCTACCTCTTCATCGGGATGCTCGTTCTTATAGTTAATATAGAAGTACTTTGCCATTCCCGTCCCGTGATGGGTGAGGATAAACTCGCGAATAAAGGTGGGCAGGTTGGCTTTCTCGGCCATTTTCACCCCTTCGGTAACGTGACTGATGATGATGCGCGCGCTTTCTTTATAGGGCAGACCCTTATGTGGGTTCACGCCCACTTGGTTTTCGGTGAAGAATACGGGGGCTTTCATTTTTCCGATGTCGTGATAAAGCGCACCGGTACGCACCAGCAAGCTGTCTGCCCCGATGCGGTTGGCAATCTCGGCGGCGAGGTTGGCCACGGTGATAGAATGTTGGAACGTGCCAGGAGCCACTTCGCTCATCTTGCGGAGCAAGCCCTTGTTGGTGTTGGAGAGTTCGAAAAGCGTCACACTAGACGTAAAACCGAAGGTACGTTCGATAACATACATCAGCGGATAGGCCAACAACAGCAGCACACCGTTGGCAATGAAATGGCTATACATGCTTGTTTCGAAGTGGGCGATGTCGCCAGTCTGCATCAATTGCAGCGTAAAGAACACCACGAAGTTGGCAATGGTAACGAATAGCGCGCACTTGAACAGCTGCGCCCTACCCGAAAGGTCGCTCAAAGAATAGATGGCCACCAGTCCACCGATGAGTTGCAGCAGAAGAAACTCGAATTGATACTTCACCGCAACTGCACAGATGAGCATGGTTACGACATGGGTGGTGAAAGCTGTTCGCGAATCCATGAACACGCGAATGAACATCGGACCGATGGCAAACGGAATGATGTAGACGCTTAGCAAGCTGTGTTCCATAAAGAGCGACACCATTACGGGATAGAGGGTTATCATCACGTAAAGCATCACCACCGAGCGCGCCTTCTCCAAATACTGCGGACGGAACATCACCAAGAAGCACGTAAACAACCCCAACAGCAGCAGCACATAAATGATTTGGCCGATGACGGTGTTCTTTATTTCGCCCTTCGACACGTTGCGGCGCGCCACTTCTTTCTCCATCGACGCCAGAACGCGATACGTATGTTCGTTCACAATCTCTCCCCGGTCTATTATTTTCTGCCCCGAAAGCACCATACCGCTTGCCAAGGGCACGGTTGCCAGCAGGTCGTTCAGTTCGGTTGTGCTGCGTTCCTTGTCGTATGTCATGTTCGGATGCAGGTAACTAACAACATCTGCCTGCTGCAAAGCCGAGCGATATGCAGACAACACGTCGTCGTTCAGCAGCTGTTCGTAGGCTTTCATCGTGCTATATATACAGCCAACCTGCATGCTTTGCACGCTTTTACCCAATATAACGCGCACCATGCTGCTCGAATCTTTGGCTATACTGTTATATTGGGGCGTGCCAATGATGCCGGCTTGGTAAAGTCGGTGCAGCCTGTCGTAGAGTGTTCGCATCTGCGCCACGGGCATTCCCGGTATTCCTTTGGGGTAGTCGGCTTGCAGTTTTGCCAGCTGCCGTTTCTCCATACTCCTGTCGTAATGATAGTATGGCTGGAAAAGTGCCAACAGCGAGTCGCGCTCTTGCTGTACCACTTGGTCGCTCTTATAAATGGGGAAGTCGAACTTGGCAATGAGCGACCCATACATCCACGGCTTGCCCACATCGTAACGCATCTGCGGCGTGTTGTTGCGCGGCAGAAACCAAACGATGACCAATAGCGAAACAAGTACGAAACCACCCAACGCCAATACGCTGTTCAGTGCCCGTCCTCTGGTTATAATGGATTTGTTCATGTCTTCATGAGTTTATGAGGCGACAAGTTCATGAGCTTGCGAGTTCATAAGTTATGGGTTTGTGAGCTAACGAAAGGCCGATAACAGCACGGCATTGGCACAACTCATTAACTTCCCAGCTCATTAAACTCTCCATAAGTTCTCCTTAGCTACTCGGTAAATCTCCTCAATTTATCATCTTGTTATACCCTGCGAATATACGAAAAAGGCATCACATGATAAAGCAAAACCATGTTTTTTATGCTTTTATGCCTGCAATTTGTTTGTTTTCTATACAAAGCATGCCATATAGCAGGCTTTGTTGGTCTGTTTATCACGTTGTTTAAGAGAAACTTCTTCATATTTGTTAAATTCTTTGAACACACAAGTGTTTATTGAAGAAAACGTCTTATCTTTGCCTATGCAAAACAATTAACAGACAAACAAAGTTATGGAACAACAAGATTTCGACAGACTAATAAGAGAAAAAGAGGGTGCATTATCGCTTGCCTTCCCCGCATTGATGCGTAAAGTGTACGTTTGGATGACGCTTGCCCTCATCATCACCGGCGTTACGGCCTATGGCGTGGCCCACTCTGAGGTGCTGATCAGCCAGATGTTCGAAAGCCGTGCCGTGTTCATGGTGCTCATCATTGCCGAGCTGGCGTTGGTTTTCGGCATCAGCCGTTTCATCAACAGGCTCTCGCTCACAACGGCAACGCTGCTTTTCATCCTTTACTCGGCCCTCAACGGGGCAACGCTCTCGGTGATTTTCCTCGCCTATTCGGCCAGTGTCATCACCAAGACGTTCTTCATCACCGCAGGAACTTTCGGCACAATGGCCTTGCTTGGCCACTTCACCAAGGCCGACTTGTCGGGTTTGGGCAAGATACTGCTGATGGCCCTCGTTGGAATTATCATCGCATCGATTGTCAACCTCCTCTTCTTTAAGAGCGGAATGTTCGACCTTATCGTGAGCTACATCGGCGTGCTTGTGTTTGTTGGCCTTACCGCCTACGACTCGCAGAAGATTAAACAGTTGCTAATGCGAGCCGAAGACGCGGATGAGAACGCACAAAAGATGGCGTTGATGGGATCGCTAACACTTTATCTCGACTTCATCAACCTCTTCCTTTACCTGCTCCGCATCTTTGGAAGAGAGAGGTAAAAGCCGACCAGCCCAAAACCACTGGTCACTCACCACCCTACTACCGGCCTCACCCCCAGCCCCTCTCCAAGGGGAGAGGGGAGTGATATGTCTTGCTAATACAATGCTAATAACAATTATAATAAGGCATACTACTCCCCCCTCTCTGCTTGAAAGGAGTTGGAGATGAGACCGCTTTTTTTGGAAGAAAATGAACAAAAACGCTTTGCAAACACAAAGCCAACAACGCTATAACAAAGCATACTACTCCCCTCTCCCCTTGGAGAGGGGCTGGGGGTGAGGCCGGTAGAGGGGTCGGAGTTGGCTGTTAAGCCTGGGGGTGAGGCCGGTAGTAGGGTCGCGGGTAAGGCCAGTTGTAGTTAGCTTTGAGGCTGGTTGTAGGCAGGGAACACCCTTTCCAACACCTTATTCGTTGCGCCAACCTTACTCTTCACATACTCGGTTGACTTCTCTCCAGCCGCTTGCACACGCCAAGGAGCCTCAATCATCTCGTCCATCAGCGCCTCGAAGTGCGCTTTACAATCCACTTCAAAGCCGCCGCCGGCCACCATTAAGTCTTGCGCCTCTTGAAAACGTTGGTTGTTAGGACCGAAAATAACGGGAACACCCCACACCGCTGCCTCCAAAACATTGTGTATGCCTACGCCAAAACCACCGCCAACATAGGTTATGTCGGCATAATGGTAAACGCTGGACAGCAGACCATAGCAGTCGATGAGCAGACAATCGGCCTCACCCACAGTTTCAGGCGTGGCCTTTGAATAACGAACGGTTCGCCCTTCAACCTGTTGTTCCAGCTGTTGCAGGTGCTCTTCGCTTACCACGTGGGGCGCAATAATCATCTTCCAATCAGACCGCGCGTTGAAGAAAGGCACGAAAATCTCTTCATCAGACGGCCAGCTGCTACCCGCAACAAACAAGTGCTTGCCCTGCACAAAGTTCTCAATCAAAGGCAAATGCTTGCAGGCCTTTTGTATTTGCAGCACGCGGTCAAATCGCGTATCGCCCGCAACCGTAACATTGCGAAGGCCTATCGTGGCCAGCAAGCTGCGGCTTTGTTCGTTCTGAACGAAGAAATGCGAAAAGCAAGCAAGCACTTTTCCATAACTCTTGCCGTACCAACGAAAGAAAATCTGGTCGGGACGGAAGATACTGCTAACGCTATATGTTGGCACACCGCGATGTTTAAGGATGTGCAAGTAGTTGTACCAGAACTCGTACTTGATGAAAAAAGCCATCACGGGGTGCACCAGCCGCAAAAAGCGGCGGGCGTTGAGCGGCGTATCAAGCGGCAAGTAACAAACGATGTCGGCACCTTCGTAGTTCTTTCGCACCTCGTAACCCGACGGCGAGAAAAACGTGAGCAGCACTTTATATTGCGGATGCGTACGGCGCAACTCTTCGATAAGCGGCCGTCCCTGCTCAAACTCGCCAAGCGAGGCAGCATGAAACCACACGTATTGCGCACCTTCTTCAACTTGGTGGCGCAACACATCGAAAGCATCGCGTTCGCCTCGCCACATTTTCCGCACCTTAGTACTGAAAACACTGGCAAGGGCAACGCCCAAAAGATATATATAAATAATGATGTTATACACGAGCGTGGTTTTTTGATGAATGGGTGATGTTAGGCCTATTGCACGGTTTGCGCCTCGATGGCGCAATGCGTTGTTGTTGGTCTACTGTCGTCATACGGCACACTATGCAACAAGCCTTTAAGCATGGGGCAAGCGGCGCAATGCCGCCCTACCCTATTTCAACACCTCAACCGCCCTATGAAGTCGTGCCAAGGTTTCTTCTTTGCCAAGGAATGCACTGATGTCGAACATGCCTGGACCCTTGCCTTCGCCCACAAGCGCAAGGCGGAAAGCGTTCATCACGTCGCCCAACTTATAGCCTTGGCTTTCTACCCAAGCAAACACTTCGCGTTCTTGGTTCTCGATAGAGAAGTCGTTCAGGCCTTCTAGCACGTCGCCCAGCTGTGTCATCACCTCGGCCGAGTTCTCTTTCCAGCGTTTCTTCACCGTCTTCTCGTCGTATTCAAGCGGTGCGATGAAGAAGAACGAGCACAGCGGCCACAGCTCCTTCACGAAGTTCACGCGGTCTTTCATCATGCCAACCACCTGCACAACGCGTTCCATCGGTTCGTCTATGCCGTTGTTGGCCACTATCGGCGCGAAAAGTTGTGCAATTTCTTCGTTGCTCTTTTTCAAGATGTACTCGTGGTTAAACCAAATACCTTTCTGATAATCGAACTTGGCACCAGCCTTAGAACAACGGCTGATGTCGAAGACCTCAACCAGCTGCGGCAGGGTGAACAATTCTTGTTCGGTGCCCGGGTTCCAGCCCAACAAGGCCAAGAAGTTTATCACCGCCTCGGGGAAATAGCCGCTTTCGCGATAGCCCGACGACACTTCGCCCGTCTTGGGGTCGTGCCATTCCAGGGGGAAAACGGGGAAACCAAGCCTGTCGCCATCGCGTTTCGATAGCTTACCCTTGCCTTCGGGTTTAAGCAACAGGGGCAAATGGGCAAAGCGCGGCATGGTGTCGGCCCAGCCAAAGGCTTTGTATAGCAACACGTGGAGCGGCGCGCTAGGCAGCCATTCCTCGCCACGGATAACGTGGGTTATCTCCATTAGATGGTCGTCTACGATGTTGGCCAAGTGGTAGGTGGGCAGTCCGTCGGCGCTTTTATACAGCACCTTGTCGTCTAAGATGTCGCTTTTAATCATCACGTCGCCACGAATCATGTCGTTAACATGCACCTCTTCGCCGGGCATCACCTTAAAACGCACCACGTATTGCGTGCCGTCGCCTATTAGTGCGTCCACCTCTTCGGCCGTCATCGTCAGCGAATTGCGCATGCCGTTGCGGGTTTGGGCGTCGTATTGAAAGTTTTCTATCTCGGCCCTTTTGGTTTCAAGCTCTTGCGGTGTGTCGAAGGCGATGTAGGCCTTGCCTTCGTTTAGCAACTGGTCTACATACTGTTTGTAAATCTCCTTGCGCTCGCTTTGTCGGTAAGGTCCATACTTTCCGCCGAAGGAAACGCCCTCGTCGAACTTTATTCCCAACCAGCGGAACGACTCGATGATGTATTCTTCGGCTCCTGGCACAAAGCGTTGCGAGTCGGTATCCTCAATGCGGAACACCAAATCGCCACCTTGTTGCTTGGCAAACAAGTAGTTGTAGAGTGCCGTACGCACTCCGCCGATGTGCAATGCCCCCGTGGGACTGGGCGCGAAACGCACCCTCACTTTTCTTTCAGACATATTATATATAATAGGTATGTTCCCCTTGCGCGGCCGTTTCGTTTGCTGGCGCAACGCCCTTTGCATAAGGGATGGCAGTTATTTCATGTTGTTGTTCTCGTATTGGCCTGCACCCCGCGTTTTTACACGCATGGCATGTATGGCCACTAACTTGTGCAAAATTACCATTTTTATGCTTAACTAGCAAACTCTTTTACATAAAAGGACAACAAGTCATGGTAAAGAGTGGGCACAACGACAATGTGCCATGCTGCGCAATGCAAGGCCTGAACCTCACTCACACCGCCTTTTCGCTCGGCCGAACAAGGCAAACCGCCCAAACAAGAACATCCCCCAAGCGCACTTGCGGTGCGTTGGGGGATGCGTGTTTTTAGCTTTTCAGCCCTAACTTACTTCAAGTTGGGGTTGATTTCGCCCCACTTCTCTACGGGAGGAAGTACGCCAAGGGCGATAACCTCTTCGCGCATCTTCACCAAGTGGTCGTAGCTCTTCTTCAATTCGGCCATTTCCTCGGGCGTGCCAACAACCTCTTCGTAGGCAGAACCCTTCTCGGTGATGCTTACTTCCATAGCCATCATGATGTGGTCGATGCCTGCGAACGACACGTAACGGCCTGCGGGCCATCCAAATTCTTCGCCACCCATGGCGGCCTCAATCATCTTAACCGATACGTAAGCAGGGCTTTGGAACGAGCTGCGGCCACGAAGTTTGATGATGTTCGAACCACCTTGAACCGTCTTCTGCTTAATTTCGGCCCATTTTTCGGCGGTGAGTTTCGGCGTACCGATAAGGTCGAGCAGCGGCGTGCCTTGTACTTTGGCGGTAGAAGCAAACACAGCCATCGATTCGCCGTGGCCTCCGTAGGTGCGACAACCCGTAACTTCGCTCTGAGCAACGCCGAAGTGCTTAGCCAATTCGCTTTGCAAACGGATGGAGTCGAGGGCTGCAAGCGTTGAAACTTGCGAGGGTTTCAAGCCCGACCAGATGAGCGTTACCAAGCCCGTGATGTCTGCGGGGTTGAAGATAATAACCACATGCTTAACGTCGGGGCAGTAAGCCTTGATGTCTTTACCCAGTTGTTCGGCCACGGTTGCATTGCCTTTGAGCAAGTCTTCGCGGGTCATGCCCTCCTTACGGGGTGCTCCACCCGACGAGATGATGTACTTAGCATCTTTGAAAGCCTCCTTAACATCGGTGGTGTAGGTGAAGTTCACATCCTCGAAACCGCAGTGGCGCATTTCTTCGGTAACACCTGCCAATCCTGGCTCGTACACATCGTAAAGGCAAATGTTGGGGGTAAGGCCAAGCATGGCAGCCGTTTGAGCCATGTTAGAACCAATCATGCCGGCTGCACCGACAATAACTAGTTTCTCATCTGTTAGAAATTCCATAATTATATTTGATTTTTGATTAAAGTAACTTCGTTACATTGTTAGGGCAAAGGTAGCAAAAAAAATGGTAAGGCAGGCATCTTACATGGCCTTTAATTTGTTATAATTTTAAAACGTACGTGCTTTTTGTTACTTGTAGCTTACAAAAGTGGTGACAAAGACCACGTTTTTCATATTTATTTCATAACTTAGCACCGAGCCAACAACATACGGGCACACTTCCCGCGACATGCTCCTCGACGGAACACGACGTACAAATGGGGGCGCAACACAACAATATAACACAGCAGAAACTAAAAGCACTAGATATGAAAACAATCGAACAACGACTTGACGCCTTGCGCCAACTGATGCGCAGAGAACATTTGGCGGCATTTATCTTTCCCAGTACCGACCCCCATTCGGGCGAGTATGTGCCCGAACATTGGAAAGGGCGCGAATGGATTTCGGGGTTCAACGGCTCGGCCGGCACGGCTGTGGTAACGCTCGACGATGCCGCCGTGTGGACCGACTCGCGCTACTTCATCGCCGCCGAAGAGCAATTACAAGGCTCAGGCTTTAAGCTGATGAAGGACGGATTGCCGCAAACGCCAAGTGTTGCCGAGTGGCTGGCCGACAAGTTGCGCCATACCGACAACACCGAAGTGGCACTAGACGGCATGGTTAACACCTTGAACGAGGTGAACGCGCTTAAAGCAGAGCTGAGAAAGCTAGGCGGACTAACCCTTAGAACCAACATCGACCCACTGAAAACGATATGGACCGACCGCCCCGAAATACCCACCAACAGCGTTGAATTGCAACCCTTGGAACTGGCAGGCGAAGAAACACGACACAAGATAGAACGCATACGAAAGGCCTTGCGCACCGTACATGCCGACGGAACGCTGGTTAGCACCCTCGACGATGTGGCGTGGACACTTAACCTTCGCGGCTCTGATGTGCAATGCAACCCCGTGTTCGTTGCCTACTTGCTTATCGAACAAAGTCGTACTACCTTATATATTAATAAGGAGAAGTTAGGAGCAGAGGTGGCGGAGTATCTTAAATCGCAGCAAATTGAGGTGGCCGAATACGCCGATGTGGATAAGGGGCTTGCCCGTTATGCCGAATATAACATCTTGCTAGACCCCAACACAACCAACTATACGCTTGCGCAAAAGGTTACTTGCCAAGAGATTATAACGCTGCCCTCGCCTGTCCCTGCCTTGAAAGCGGTGAAAAACGATGCCGAAATAAGGGGCTTTCGCAACGCAATGCTGAAAGACGGCATCGCGATGGTGAAGTTCTTGAAGTGGTTGAAGCCTGCCGTGGAGGGCGGAACAGAAACGGAAATCAGTCTGGACGAGAAACTAACGTCGTTCAGGGCCGAACAACCGCTGTTCCGCGGGAAGTCGTTCGAAACCATCGTTGGCTACGAAGCGCATGGGGCTATCGTGCATTACGAGGCCACACCCGAAACGGATATTCCCGTAAAACCGCGCGGACTGGTGCTCATCGACAGCGGCGCGCAATATCAAGACGGCACAACCGACATCACGCGAACCATCGCTTTGGGCGAAACAACGCCCGAACAACGCACCGCCTACACGCTGGTGTTGAAGGGATTTATCAACTTTGCGATGCTGAAATTCCCCGATGGCGCAACGGGCACGCAGCTAGATGCCACGGCACGCTTACCGCTTTGGCGCGAGGGCATGAACTATTTGCATGGCACGGGGCACGGCGTTGGGGCTTATCTCAACGTACACGAGGGGCCACATCAGGTTAGGATGCAATGGCGGCCCGCGCCTTTCCACGCCGGAATGACCATCACCGACGAGCCAGGACTATATATCGAGGGCGAATATGGCATCAGGATAGAGAACACCTTGCTCACCGTTCCTTATCGTTCAACGGCCTTTGGCGAGTTCTTGCAGTTCACATCGTTAACGCTTTGCCCCATCGACACCGCGCCGATTGTACTTTCCATGCTCTCGGCAGAAGAGGTTGCGTGGCTCAACGACTACCATCGCATGGTGTACACCACGCTTGCTCCACATCTAGACCGCGAACATCTGGTGTGGTTGAAAGAGGCCACAAAGCCGTTAGAGTTGGGAAGATAAAAGGTAATCGGCTTGACTTTACAAAATTAAACTAGCTTATCTAGGTGGCCGAGACATGGCGGCTTACCTAGATAAGCTAGTAACACCAGTGACATTAAAGAAACCATGAAAGCCAGAAGGGCTGGCTAATCAATGGCATGAATCTTAATACCATTTCTTTATCTCCATATAATGCTGGGCGAACTCTTCGGCTTGACCAGGCGCGGTGCGCTTAACCAGCTTGGCAGGAACGCCTGCCCACAGCTCGTTTGCACCTATCTTCGTGCCTTGCAGCACCACGGCACCAGCCGCAACCACTGCTCCTTCGCCCACTTCGGCGGCATCTAGCACCGTTGCGCCCATACCAATAAGGCAGCCACGACGAAGGATGCAGCCGTGAACAGTGGCGTTGTGCCCCACCGACACGTCGTCTTCTATCACTACGGGCGTACCATGCGACTGGTGTACGCATGCTCCGTCTTGGATGTTTACGCGATTGCCGATGCGTATTCCGTCTACATCGGCACGGAGAACGGCACAGAACCACACCGAACAGTCGTCGCCCATAGTGACGTCGCCTACAATGGTGGCGTTCTCAGAGAAATAACAATTGTTGCCCCATTGAGGACCTTTTCCGTTTACTTGTTTGGTAAGCATGATGTTGAGATTGTGAGGAGTTAAGGAGTTAGGGAGTACATTTGGGGAGTTAAGGAGTTAAGCCAAATGCTTTGTTGCACAGAGGATAACTATCTTGGGGAGTTAAGGAGTTAAGCCAAATGCTTTATTGCACAGGGGATGACCAGCTTGTTAGTAAGTCGCAGCCTTAGTTGTTTCGAGCCTCGTTGTTTAACCAAGCTATTGGCTTAACTCCTTAACTCCCTAACTCCTTAACTCCTTAACTCCTTAACTACCTCCCCTTTCCACCGTAATCAGCCTTTGATAATCCTGTACCCGAAACACGAAACGGGTGTTGCCAGGAAGTTTTTTAATGGGTACACTGATGTACACACGTTGCGAATAATACTGTGGAACGCCATTCTGACTATGCGCGAGGTGCATATATAAGATGTGTTCGCCAGCGGCAGTAGTAACAAACGAGTCGCGAACAACCCCTATTCGCTGCCTTCTATCGGGCTGATCTGTTCGCCCCACCTTCAAGGCAAAGCCTATATTGAAGTACTTCCTGTTTCTGCTAACCCACGCGCTTTCGAACGTTACAGGGTCGGTGGCCCACGTCGTGCTGTCGGAAAGCGTAACAACAGGAATGGGAACGATACTTCGGGGGTTGATGTTTGCCCCGCGTTGGTCGTAATAATACAACACGCGATAAACGCTATCTGCCTTTGTTAAGGCCTTGTTTGATGTGTTCGGAGGAAACCGAAGGGTGTCTCCGTCATCCGTTACGGCAAAAGCAAGCTTGGCATTGGCTGCGGTGTGAGCCTCGGCAAAGTGGGCTTTCAGGTACGAATTGGTACCATCGCCCGTGTCGTAGCTATCGTTTTCGCAAGCCGAAAGGGTGGTTAACACAATAAGAGCCACCACGAAAGCCCCACCTAGCAATAAGCGTGCGAGTGGCGATATGACTTTACGAGCGTTCATCATACAGAGCGTTGGTTAATCAATGGGTTGGCGTACATCTCGAGCATGCGTTGTCGCAGGAAGGTTTCGTCCTTCTGCGGAAGGCTTATCTTAGCCATCTGACCCTCCAAATACTTCTCGAACGTGGCCTGTTCTTCGGCTGTAAAGGCGTTGTCTGCCCCTTTTTCGCCCGTAAGTAAATACAACGCAACGCGGTTTCCTGGGTAAATACGATAGTTACGATAAATCTCTTGGTCGATGTGTTGGGCCACTGCAGCAAGCAAATCGCCTTTGGGCATGTCGCGATCCAACGTAGAGAGGAAACCGTCAATGCACGGTGCGCAATGGTAATGAATGCCACCCTTGTAGCCAACAATACCCGTTTGCATGCTCAGCACATCGTCTTGTGCACTCTTCTTAAAGTCGGGCGTATCGCGTTTCTGCTGCATTTCCTTGGCCTTAAGGAAGTCGCAGGGGTCGTACTCGTACGAAATGGCCAGCGGCACAATGTGCAAGTCGGCCAATCGGTCAACGATGTCTCCCTCGCCGCCAATGGCCATCATCTTCAAAACGGCCTCTTGGGTTCGGTCGTTAGAGTCTTTCGCCCGCCCTTCGCGTTGTGCAATCCATACGTTTTCGTTCTTCTCGTTGATGGCGTAGTGCATATACTCCGACAAAAGCTTGCTAGACGCCAGCATTTGGCGGATAGGCAGGTTGCGTTCTACGATGAACGACTTGTTTACGCGCACCAAATCCTTCACCCACGGCAGGGAAAGCAGGTTGTCGCCAATGGCTATTTCGCATGTGGTAGAGAAGCCGTTGTCGATAAGGAACTTCGCTAAGAAAGCCGAATCGAGCACAATGTCGCGGTGATTACTTAAAAAGGTGTAGCGGCGTTGGTTGTCGATGGCCGTACTATCCATGTCTCCCCCACTGCTTGCTTTGGCCAATAGGTTTGCCAAAAAGGGGTAGGCAAAGGTCTTTTGCACTTCAATACTGGTTTTGCAAGCCCGCAGTTGTTGCGCGAAAAGCGAGAAAGGCAGCTGCGGAAAGACGTAAGTTATCACAGACTCGAACTGCTTATCGGCCAAAAGTCGGTCGAAAGCGGCGGGCAACTCTTCGGCATCAAAAGGCCGAATGGTTGCGAATTTCTCTAGATAGTTATTGGATTGCATGTTATGTAGATGATAAGATGACAGCCTCTACTCCCTTTGTATGAAAGTAGCTAAAAGCGATTCGCATCGCTACCTAGCCTTTTTCTTGATACAAAACTAAACACATTGAGTGGGAATCGAGGCTGTCGAGTTATACTTTTTGGGCGCGTTAGTACGGCAAGGGGTTAGAATTGGTTCTCCACAATGTCGCTCAACACATCTTTCATTTCCATTCCAGCGGCGCGCACTTGCTGTGGAATAAAGCTTGTGGGCGTCATTCCGGGCGTGGTGTTCACCTCGATAAGGTTTATCTTATCCGTTCCGTCGGGCTCTTTCGTCAAGATATAGTCGATGCGGATAATGCCGTTACAGCCCAGAAGTTCGTAGATGCGCGCCGTTTCGTCGGCCACCCTGCGAGCAGTTTCCTCGGCGATACGTGCAGGCGTAATCTCTTCCACCTGCCCGTTATACTTCGCATCGTAGTCGAAAAACTCGTTGTGGCTCACCACTTCTGTTGCTGGCAGCACCTTTGTTTCGCCCTTTACACGATAGCATCCCACCGAAATCTCGGTGCCATCGAGGAAGGATTCAATCACGGCGGAGTCGTCTTCCATCAACGCTTTGCGCAATGCAGGGGCCAATTGGTCTACGTTCTTCACCTTCGACACGCCGAAACTAGACCCGTCGGCAGCTGGTTTCACAAAGCAAGGCATGCCCAATTGCTCCTCAACGGCTCGTTCGTCGATGCCATACTCTTGACCGCGGCGCACCAAAATGCTCTTGGCCACGTTCACGCCAAAGCCACGCAGGTAGTTGTTTAGCACGTACTTGTCGAAAGTTAACGCCTCAACCAACACGCCGCTAGTGGAGTAAGGCATGTCGATAAGTTCGAAATAGCCTTGCATGATGCCGTTTTCGCCCGGCGTTCCGTGAATGGTGATGTAGGCATAATCGAAGAACACATGCTTGCCTTCGTGCTCGAAGGAGAAGTTGTTCTTGTCGATGGCGGCCTTTTCGCCGTTACCGAGGTCCACTTTCCAATTCATCCTTTCGATGTCTACAATGTAGACGTTATACTTGTCTTTATCGAAGAACGAGTACAAACCTCGCGCTGAACGTAACGACACTTCGTGTTCAGACGAGTTGCCACCGCATACGATGGCGATATTTCTCTTCAAATCTTTCATATCCTTATATATCTTTTCTTTAAGTTCTGTTGGTCAGTTAACGAGTTTACGAGTTCTTGTATTGTACTTTGACACAAATTCTGCCCCATATTTGACATAAGAACAAAAGGGACATCAAGTGAATCAATAGGACTTTTCTGGATTAGATGGCCAACATGCAAATAAGCGCAACCATCTTTTCACCTTTTATAGGAGTTACAAGGAGTTAAGCCAAATGCATGGGTGGCGTTAGGCTACTAGGACAAGTCAGACTTGTCGGACTTGTCGGACTTGTCCGCAAGCTAGACTTAACTAGAAATCTAGGAACCGACAGACAACTTTAAAGGGCATTAGCCATCTTTTCACCCTTTCACCCTTTCACCTTTAAGGGCGTTAGCCATTTTTTCACCTTTTCACCCTTTCACCTTTTCACCTTTTCACCCTTTCACCTTTCACCCTTTCATGTCGTTTTAATCAAACAGCCAATCCCTTGATGTAGTTGCGCCATTTGTCTAACAACTGCTCCATATCCTGTGGCAAGGGCGAGGTAAAGTCCATTTGTTCGCCCGTTGTGGGATGTACAAAGCCCAGCGTTCGGGCGTGCAAAGCCTGTCGAGGACACAGCTTAAAGCAGTTTTGTATGTAAGCCTTGTAGGTTGACGAGCGTTCGCCACGCAGTATTTCGGTACCGCCATAGCGTTCGTCGCCAAACATCGGATGACCTATATGTTTCATGTGCGCCCTTATTTGGTGGGTTCGCCCCGTTTCAAGGATGCACTCCACGAAGGTTACATAACCGAAACGCTCCAACACGCGATAGTGAGTAACGGCCGGTTTGCCCGTTTCGCTATCTGGCGGAAACACGGCCATGCGCAGTCTGTCGCGCGGATCGCGCCCGATGTTGCCCTCAATACGCCCTTCGTCTTCGGCGAAGTTGGCCCACACCAAGGCGTTGTAACTGCGATGGGTGGTTTTGTTGAAGAACTGCAAGCCTAGCTTTCGCTTGGCTTCGGGCGTCTTCGCCACCACCAAAAGTCCGCTCGTGTCCTTGTCAATGCGATGAACCAGCCCCACTTCGGGGTCGTTGGCATCGAACGAGGGCATGTTGCGCAAGTGCCAAGCCACGGCGTTGATAAGCGTTCCGTGGAAGTTTCCCGCACCTGGATGCACCACCATGCCCGCCGGTTTGTTGATAACCATCAACGCATCGTCTTCGTACACCACGTCGAGCGGTATGTCTTCGGCCTCAATAGTCGTGTCGTGGTGCGGCCGGTCGAGCATCAGCGTAATCACATCGCCAGGCCTTACCTTGTAATTGCTCTTCACGGGGCGTTCGTTTACATGCACGAAACCCGCGTCGGCGGCCTTTTGTATGCGGTTACGACTGGAATGTTGCAGCCTCTCGGTCATAAATCGGTCGATGCGTACGGGCACTTGTCCCTTATCCACCACTATTCGCAGATGCTCGTATAGTTGTCCTGTATCGTCGTCCTGCTCTTCTATCTCTTCTATTATATAATCGGTCATGCGTTGTTGCTGTTGTTGAAGTATGCCCTCGGCTCATCCAAGTGGCGGTTATTTATCGCCGCGTTGCGGCAGCTCGGCAGGCGAAACCACGTCGAACTCGTCGACATCTCCCTCTCCTTCCACATCCTCTTGCTTGTTGTTATACGAGGGTTCCACGTAGTCGATGGTCGAATCCGTTTCCGAACGCGAGCCATTTCCCACCTGCAACACCACCACTGCATCTACGGGTATCTTGTCGCCGGCCACCACATGTCGGCCGTTTACGGTTGCTCCGTACACCCATTCGCGTTCGCCCACGATGAATTGCGGCTCTCCCACCTTGAAACCCATTGCCCTAAGCTTAGCCATCGCCTCGCGCATAGAGCTGTTGTCCACGATGTCGGGCATGGTAATGGTGGGCGTATTGGCCGAATTTACTATCACATAGATAACGTGACCCGACTTAACAAAGTCGCCCGGCTGCGGCGACTGCTCCAAAATACAATCTGCGGGCAACGTTCTAACATATCCTGTATCGGTAACTTCGATGAGCAAGCCTGCGTGGGCCAGCATCTGTTTGGCGTCGGCGAACGACTTATGCTTGATGTCGGGTACGGGGATGGCTTCGCCATGATGGGTGTACATGTCGATACCGAACTTAACACCCACCACAAGTAGCACCACCACAGCCGCCATAGCCGCGAGGTTTAGCCAGATATACTTGCTTGTTAGTTTGCCGAAAAAATCTGATGACTTCATTTTTTATGCTATACTTAAAGGCAAAGGTAGTGCAAATAGCACAAAACACAAAGAAAAAGACAAAAAAAAGACGACTGCTACATCCTCATGCCACAGTCGCCCCACAAATTTAAGAGAGTTTTATTATCAACGAGAGTCTATTCTCGCTAATCATGAATAGATTGAAATATGATGCCAGCTGCCCTTTCGCAAGGGGCTTACACCGCCCTCTTCCCTATCCTATAAATGAATTGATTTCACAGAAACGATGGGGGAAGAGGTTGGCTACGCACTTCGTAACCGATTGCAAAGTTAACCAAAAAATGTGAATTTTGCAAGTAAAACCTGTCTTTTGCACAAAATTTGAAGACACTTAGGCCATTTACCGCTTTGCATACGCACGCTAAAAGTCGCACGAAAGCGGTAAAAGGGACGTACACCAACACACGCTTCGCTGTCGTGTGCCGGTGGAACTTGCAGGGCATAAGGCTACGCGACAAGGGGCAATGCGCAAACAGCCATTGTTCCTTGCACGTACAAAACTTAACGTTTAAGGGGCAACACGCAACAGCTGGCATACTGTTAAGACAGCTTTTAGCCAGTTTCCGCATAGCGGCGGCGGCATTTGCAAGGCTTGCTACCGAAAGACGAGAGGCCGATTAGGCTGCAATAGGATGATTGTTTGATAAAACCAACGCATTGGTTAACAGAACCAACGCATCGGTTAACAAAACCAACGCATTGGTTAACAAAGCCAACGCTTTCGTTAAGCCAAATGAACAATGTCGAGCTTGCTCAAACATTGTCATGGCGAGAATTGGAAATCGCCAACACGGAGCTTGGGGCGAAGTGGAAAGGCAAAACGCACTTTTCGAGGAACGAAAAAGAACGCACCGAGTTCTGCCAAAAGAAGAAACGCCCATGCGCCTCCTTCGGCCCAGTTTCTCACCCCCTGCGCCCTCCATTCGCGGCGCACGACTTAGCCAAACAAACGAGCTACCGCATTGCGGTGTGTTTGTTTTCTACGATTAGATTAATGGTTATCAACAAATTAAGCACCATTCATTTACATCTGCGAAATTACCTCTTGCATTCTCCGCGTCATCTCATCTGGGTCGAAAGGCTCTTTGAAAGCAATAAATATGGTGTCGTTTCCCGATATGGTGCCCAATATTTCTTCTATTCCGCCATTGTCAATGTTGTAGGCGATAGAGCTGGCATAACCCGGACGGGTTTTCATTATGCCCATGTTTCCCGAATAGGAAACAGACTGAAAGCCCGACACCTGCATCATCTCGCGTGCCATGCGCGGAGTGGGTATGCGCTTATACATCGTTTCATTGGGCAGCACATAGGTGTACTTACCATTAATGCTGGCGGCCTTCGCCACTTTCAGTTGTTTTAAGTCACGGCTGAGCGTGGCTTGCGTAATTTGGAAACCCTCTGCGGAAAGTGCTTTCAATAGGTCTTCTTGACAGCCTATCTCCTGACTGGAAATAAGCAGTTTCAACGTTTCTAGTCGGTTGTTTTTCTCTTTCATTTCTGCATCTAATTCAAGTTAAAAAAAGTGGTTACAAAACCTAACGCGCAAAAGCTACGCCTAACACGCGCCGTATTAATAAAATACCTTGTTCTGCAAAGGTATGGAATAAAACGACAACTTGCAAGAAAAACGTATTATTTTGTTGAAAATTCCGTTCATGCGCCCTATGTTCCTTATGTTCTTATGTCAAAAAACACCTCTATTTATGGCAAAACACGAAAAAATAGAGGAGTTAAGGAGTTAAGGAGTTAAGGAGTTAGGGAGTTAAGCCAAATGTATAGGTGGCGTTAGGCTAATAGGACAAGTCGGACTTGTCGGACCTGTCCGAAAGCTAGACGAAACTAGAAATCTAGGAACCGACAGACAACTTTAAAGGGCGTTAGCCATCTTTTCATCTTTTCAACCTTTCACCTTTAAAGGGCGTCAGCCATTCTTTCACCTTTTCACCTTTTCACCCTTAAGAGTTAAGCCAAATGCCTTGTTGCAGAAGAGCTAACTATCTTGTCAGCTTGTTAACTTACCGTCTCTCGTCAACCCCTCATCCTTGTAATCTTTTCGGCATAAATTTTAACGTTATAGCTAACATTTTTTCCACCAACAGCCCACCCGACCGCAAATAATCAATTCTCGCGAAGGTTTGTTTTGTTGCAAAACGAGGTTGGCCTGCGAATGCGACAAAACGAATATTTATTACAAGCAGCCGCCATTTGTACCTGTTTTGGGGCTGTTTGCAGCAAAATATAGGGCAATATGCCGCTAAACGCAGTGCGTTTTGGTGCTAAATGCAGTGCATTTTGGTGCTAAACGCAGTGCATTTTGGCGCTAAACGCAAGGCAAAATGCTGCTAAATGCGAGATGAAAAGCATAAAAATACATTGAAATGGTATAAACAAAACCTTTCAGAAGCATGAAACACATGGCCCGAAAGGGCAAAACCGCCATTAAAAAGTGGCATTTTGGGGGTTAAAAACTGGTTTTTGGCATCAGAGAAAACACGAGTCGAGAACCAAATAGAAAGGTAAAACGATACTAAATACCGACAAAATGCACGAAAAGGGACAAAAAACGAGATCTGCAAGTCGGCTTTTAGCGGCATTTTTACTGCCAAACAGCCATAATTTTCGCTAGAATGGAGCGACGGACAACACATGTTTTGTAAAATATAAACACCACATTTAACAATCGCGAGCATTTAGAAAAGAGATGCCGAAACGGGCTTTTGCAATACCTACAAGCCACAGCTTGCATGCCGGTTTGGTAAACAAGCGTGGGCGCATGGCACACGCCAACAGCGCATGCCAGGCAACGCCAATCCCCCATTTGTGCCTTTATTGCTGCTGTCCCTCGCCCTCCACAAGGTCTTTACGCACCAAAACGTACTTGGCTTGTTCGTGCCTTAGCGCAATGGCCGAACCACGAACAACGTAAGCGATGGGATTGCCCATCGGACTAGGCATGTCGATGCTCACCACACTGCCCTTAACGAAGCCCAAATCGAGCAGACGACGACGAAGTGCGCCGCGGCATGCAGGCGACAAACCCACAATGCGCGCCTGCTCGCCCGCTTTTAGGTGCACTAGCCTTTGCGCCTGCACTTCGGGCAGACTGGCTAGCTCGGCAGGTGTTACGGGGCGCATGTTGATGGCCTCGAGTGCTGTTACGGGCAGCGAGAAATGTTCGCCCTCGTAGTCGAACAGCATCGCCAAGTTATCTATTTGGGTGATGAAGATAAGCGAGTCTTTGGTCAGTCCCTTCTCGGCGATAAGCGTAAACAGCTGCTTGTCGTCGTCTTCCACATGCGTAATCCGCCACCACGACTGCGCCTCTACGGGTTCGCCGCTTGCGGCTTTGTCGGCTACGGCCAACGAAGGCGTGGGTATGGGGTCGCCATGAGGGTCGAAAAGCGGGTTGCCCAACAACGAGGCGATACGCTCTTGCTCGTCGGGCGTGATGCGATGCTCCATGCGGTGTGCCCGTTCGTGCCACTCGGACGGTGCATAACCCGAGTGTTCGGCCAAGTATTGTTCGTAGATGCGGTGGGCGCGAATAAGCCGAAGGGCGTGCATGCAACCCTTTTCGGTAAGTGCGAGCGTGTCGTTGGCGGCCAGTTCGCCTGCCAAAGCCAGCGCACCAACGATGTTGGCCATGCCTTCGCGGTTGGTCCCGAGGTCTTTTGCGGCCTCATCTACCTGCATACGAGTCATTTCCTTGCCCCGTTCGTAGATATATTTAAGGAAGTCTTCTTGCAGTTCCTTTCCGTCCACACGCTTGTTGTGGCCCAGCAAACCTTTCGTTGCCGTCCACCAATGTTCCTTGTTGTTTATGGTTGTTGCCATGATATGGTTCTCCTTTTTTCTTTATCGTTGACGAGTTAATAAGAGCGTTCTCCCCTCTGCAACAAAGCATTTGGCTTAACCCCACTACTAGTTGACGAGTTAACAAGGTAGTTAGCCCCTCTGCAACAAGGCATTTGGCTTAACTCCTTAACTTCTTAACTCCTTTAACTCCTTATTTACTAACTCCTTAACTCCTCCCCTTACAACGGGTCTACATCGTAAAACACGTGCAGGGTGGCATATTTTTTATCTTTCGCCATTTCGTTATAGGCGTATCGCAGGCATTGGCGCACCTGCTCGCCACTGAGCGACGGCTCTAACTTTAACACCAATTTACGGATGTGCAACGTTTTTACACGCGCCACAGCAGGCTTGTCGGGACCAAGAACGCGGTCGCCAAACAGCTGTCGCAGCCGACTGCCCAGTTCTATCCCTGCCGTTTCGGCCACCTGTTCTTTGGCATGTTTCAGGTAGACATACACCAAACGAAAGAACGGCGGGTACCTAAACAAACGGCGTTCTTCCAACAAGTCGGCATAGAACGCCTGATAATCGTTGCGCACCACCTGACCAACGACGGGCAGTTCGGGTGATGTTGTTTGCAGCAAAACCAGTCCGCGTTTACCCTTCCTGCCTGCCCTTCCGCTCACCTGCGCCATCATCATAAACGCCTGTTCGTAGGCTCTGAAGTCGGGATAGTTCAGCATGGCATCGGCATTTAATATGCCAACCACGCTCACTTTGTCGAAATCTAGCCCCTTAGTAACCATCTGCGTACCGATAAGCACGTTGGTTTTGCCCTGCGAAAAGTCGTGTATAATACGCTCGTAAGCGTTTTTTGTGCGCGTGGTGTCAAGGTCCATGCGTGCTATTTTGGCCTCCGGAAACAGCTGCGCAAACTGGTCTTCAATCTTTTCCGTGCCATAACCGCGCCCCCGCAAGTCGGTTTCGCCGCAATTGGGGCATGTTGTTGGCACAGCGTAGGTAAAGCCGCAGTAGTGGCAGGTAAGCTGATTCATATTCTTGTGCAACGTTAGCGACACGTCGCAATTGTCGCATTTGGGCACCCAACCGCAGGTGTGACATTCTACCATTGGGGCAAAACCGCGCCGGTTTTGAAACAGAATGACTTGCTCGCCACGTTCCAACGAACTGCGAACGGCAGACAGTAAGGTCGGCGAAAAGGGGCCGTTCATCAGCTTACGCCGGCGAAGGTCTTTCACATCCACCACCTTTATCTCTGGCAGAGCAATGTCTTTGTACCGCGTGGTAAGTTCAACAAGGCCGTACTTGCCCGTTTGTGCGTTGTAATAAGTTTCTGCCGAAGGCGTTGCCGTGCCCAAAAGTGTTTGCGCGCCATAGTAGTTGGCCAGCACGATGGCCGCCGAACGGGCATGATAACGCGGCGCGGGGTCTTGCTGTTTGAAACTTCCCTCGTGCTCTTCGTCGATAATGATCAGCCCAAGACGTTGAAACGGCAGAAACACGGCACTCCTTGCGCCCAGTATAACCTCGTAAGGTTCGGCAGAAAGTTGCTTTTTCCATATCTCCACCCGTTCGGCATCGCTGTATCGCGAATGGTAAATGCCCAGGCGTTTACCAAACACACGTTTCAGGCGCGAGGTCATTTGCACGGTCAATGCTATTTCGGGCAGCAGGTAAAGCACTTGTTTCTTCTCTTGCAAGGCTTTGCTGATAAGATGGATGTACACCTCGGTTTTACCGCTGGATGTTACGCCATGCAACAGCACCACTCGCTTTTTGAGAAACTGGAACACGATGCTGTTGTACGCCTCTTGCTGTGCCGCGCTTAGCGGTTTGGGCTTTTCGCAGGGTTCGGTGTCGCCAGTATTCAGTCGTCCCACCTCCTTATTATATATACGTAGTAGGCCGCGGTCTACCAAAGCCTTAATGGTAGCGTTGCTTGCACCGCTTTCGTTCATCAGTTCCACGCGCGTTATCTCGGCCACGGGCTGTTGCGTTTGGTTGTTTTCTAAGGTGTCCCAGTGGGTGAGTTGCAGGAAATGGGTGAACGCTTTAAGCTGTTGGCGCGCGCCGCGCAGCATGTCGAGGGCGATGTTTAGCGTTTTATCGGTTTGAAAATTGTCGGCCAACGCCACGTAAACTTCGGTCTTTGGCTGCCATCCCGCCTCGTCTTTAAGGCCCGCAGGCAAGGCAGCAGTGTACACATCGCCGATGGGCGCCATGTAATATTGGGCTATCCATTGCCAAAGGTCTAGCTGTTGGGGCAGCAACATCGGTGCCGAGTCTACCACTTGCAGCACGGCTTTGGTGTCGAACGCAGGCTTTTCATCGTGCACGCTCACCGCCATAGCCGTGCAAGTTTTTGACGAACCGAACGGCACAAGCACGCGAACGCCCAGTTTCACCCTTGTAGCCAGCTCGTCGGAGATGGCATAAGTGAAGTAACCCTCTAAGGGGCGGGGCAATATTACGTCTACATAACGCATGGGCAAGGCCGTTTTTCGTTGTTCTTTTCGTTCTTCTTGCGGTTCGTTCGGGGGCTAGGCAAGTCCTGTTCAGGCGTTCTTCGCAAGGGATTTCACCCTTTGCGGCAGTCGATTTCGCTAGCCGCCCAAAACCTAACGCAAAGTTACGATTATTTATTTAACGGACTAAACGGTCAGCAAAGTTTTTCAACTTTGGTGCGCACACAAGGCTTTTTCTCCCCGATTTTGAAAGGGAACGCCATTAGAAAAATATACATTTGCAAGCAAAAAGCACCCATCACTGAACATCTATTAACAAAAACAAAGCACCATTTGTTAAATAAAAGCAGTATTTTTGCAAAAAATCCACAAGCTACACCGTACGAAAAGGGTGAGATTATCACCAATATAGGGTACTCTTTTCCTTCGTTCGGTTACCCAATTGTCGTCAAATCCCTTTCTTAATGAAGTGCTTTGTGGCAGAGGTTTGCTTATTTATCCCATCGTTTATGGAGGATACTTCTACCTTTTCACGGCCATGTTTGCGCATGGCCATATACGCCAGAAAGGCGTTTTTTATACTACCAGCCCTTTTACTTTTGGCTGCCTGCACGGGCAGACATCGTTGCCATACGCCCCAAGAGCGGCGCAAGGCAGACAGCATCGTGGCACAGGCGCAAGGCATTGAGGCCTTAGCCAAGCTGCAAGCGCAACTGGAAAAACAAGGAAACAAACTGGGTAGCGTGGTGGCCTTGCGCGAATGGGGCAAGGCTTTGCGCGACGAAAGCCGCTTTGAAGAGTCGTTACGCGTGCACAGCAAGGGCTTAAAGCAGGCCGAAGCCATGGGCGACACCATCGAATGGGTGCTCGCACTGAACTATATCGGCACCAACTATCGCCGACTGGGCGTTCTGGATGCCGCCCAAACCTACCACTATCAGGCTCTGCGACTGACGGAAGAGAGTGGCGACACGTGTTGGCTGGCCAGAAAAAACTATGTAAAATCGCTCAACGGACTGGGAAACATCTACATGACCTTGGGCAACTTCAAACGCGCCGACAGCGTTTTGCGCAAGGCATTGGAAGGCGAACACCAACTGGGAAGCGACATTGGGCAGGCCATTAACTGTGCTAACCTGGGTTCGGTGGCCAACCACATGGGCAAAAAAGACAGCGCATGGGCCTACTATCACCGCTCGATGGCATCCAACCGACACGCCAACAACAAGCTTGGCATTGCCCTTTGCCACACGGCTTTTGGCGAAATGTACCAAGAAGCCAAAGAATACGACAAGGCATACACTGAATATCAAACGGCATACGAACAGTTACACGACTCGAAAGACGAATGGCACGCCCTGCAACCACTGCTGGCCTTGGTGAGCATCGACTACATTACGGGCAATTTCAACACGGCTTTCGAGAACCTACAACGTGCTAAGGCGATAGCCGAAAAGATAAAATCGAAGGAACATCTGGCCGAAGTGTACGCCCACCTATACCGACTTTACGAACGACAAGGCGACTACCGCGCCGCATTGGCCAACCATGTGCTGGCCAGTGCCATGCAAGACAGCGTTATCGACATGGAGAAGGTGAACCGCATACAAAGCATCAGCCTCAACATCGAACGCCAAATGCAGGGCGAAAAGGTGAACAAGGCCCGCGAAGAGCTGGCATCCGAACGTAGCGAAAAGACGGGAATACTCTATGCGGGCACGCTGGTTATCTTGGTTTTGGGCCTGCTGATTGGCACTTTGATATACACTGGCCGCATGCGAAAGCGCAATCACCTGCTGTTAAAGAAGATGAGCGCATTACGCGAGAACTTCTTTACCAACATCACGCACGAGTTTCGCACGCCATTGACGGTTATTCTCGGCCTAAGTCGGGCCATATCGCAAGACAAGAACGTGCCGGCCGACACGCGCGAGAAGACAAAAACCATCGAAAGGCAAGGAACAAGCCTGCTGACACTCATCAATCAGTTGCTCGACATATCGAAAATGAAGTCGGCCGTGGGCGAACCTGCATGGCGAAACGGCAACATCGTGGCGCAAATTGCCATGAACATTGAGAGCTACCGCGAATATGCACGCATGCGCGAAGTGACCTTTACGGCCGACCTTTGCGGCGAAGTGCTGATGGATTTCGTGCCCGACTATGTCAATAAGCTGATGAACAACCTGCTGTCTAACGCCTTTAAGTACACGCCGCCGCAAGGAACGGTGAGCGTAAAGGTGCACACAGACGGACAAAGACTGCTGATGGACGTGAGCGATACGGGCAAAGGAATACCTGCCGAGAGCCTTCCGCACATCTTCGAGGCTTTTTACCAAGTCGAAAACGATGGGGCAAAGATTGGAACGGGCGTGGGACTGGCCTTGGTAAAGCAGATTGTAGACGCGATAGACGCCACCATCAGCGTTGAAAGCACCGTGGGGCAAGGCTGTGTTTTCCACGTTAACATGCCCATCAGGCAAACAAAATCGCAGGCAGAACCCATCCAACCGCAGTCGGCCGACATGCCAAAGCCCCTCTTACCTACCGAAGGAGACGAGCCCGAAGACACCGATACGGCCAACGACGATGCGCTACGCGTGCTGGTTATCGACGACAATGTGGACGTGGCAGCCTTTATCGGCTCGCAACTGTCGGACAAATACGCCATCATTTACGCACACGACGGACACGACGGGCTGCACAAAGCCGAAGAAATGGTGCCAGATGTGATTGTTACCGACTTGATGATGCCGGGCATAGACGGGCTGGAAGTGTGCCGAAGAATTAGGGCTAACGAGGTAACGAGCCACATCCCCATCATCGTTGTTACGGCAAAGATAACCGAAACCGACCGCGTGAAGGGCCTGGAAGCAGGTGCCGACGCCTATCTTGCCAAGCCTTTTAACCGCGCCGAACTGCGCATGCGCGTTGAAAAACTGCTTGAACAACGCCGATTGCTACGAGATAAGTACGCCAAACTGGAAGAAACAGACAAGGAAGAAGAACAACCGCAAAGCGAAGCCGACCGCAGATTTATCAACAAAACAACCGACACGGTGTACATGTTGCTCAATGCTGGCGGCGAGATTGAGGTGTCGGCAGTGGCCGAAAAGATGGGCATGACGTACAGCCAGTTCTATCGTAAGCTCTCGGCCCTTACGGGATGTACGCCTATGGGCTACATCTTGCGCATGAAGATACGCAAGGCGCGCCTGCTGATAGACAAAAATCCCAGTATGCCTTTCCGCGATGTGGCCGAGCGTTGCGGCTTCAGCGACTACTCCAACTTTGTTCGCGCATTTAAAAACCTGTGTGGCATAACGCCCACTCAATACGTTAGGCAAAAGGAATAGCGCCTAACAAGCTGCTTTTTATCAATCAAATCTTTACCGTCGGGCTGGTCTGGCTTGTAAAACAAGCTTGATTAGCCCGACATTTTCTTTTAAAACACCCCACAAAATACAATTTTTCGGCACAGCAGGCAGGTATTTTCATCTGTCAATTTTTATATTTTAACAGTTCCTAAATACTGTAAACCTGTCACTAAAAAACGCCCATTTCATCGGTACCTGTCAGTGCCAAATTGCTAAAAATTACAAGTTGGGGTTGTTTGAGGGTGCACAAAAAAAACACTTATTTGCATGTTTTTACTAGTAATGGTTGGCAAAAAACCACCTAACTTTGCCATCGAATAAAACGAACGATTATGAAGGGTGCTCGAGATACTCCATTACCGAGACGTCAAAGCAACAACAGACGGCAATGTGACGAACGGGTGGAACTTCTCGAAGTCATTAAAGAAATGGTGGAAGCGGAAGTAGACAAACGTTTGGGAGTACTTCTTGATAATTGTAAGAAGAAAAAAGAAAAGGGAGATGAGCCAAGCGAGACCACTCCTTATAACAAAGAAGAAAACAGCTTGAACGATGAAAATCAGGATGGCTGACACTGAGAATGAGAAATGTTGAACTGTAAATGTAACTCGTAACCCCCTAGTGACTGCTGGTCATGATGGATAGAGTAACGTAAAGATTTAATGGAAAAACGTTGTGAAACGATAAGGTTGATAAACTGGATTTGACTTTAAAGACGCAACAGGGTAAACGTTGTGAGACGTAAATCCCTTAAAATAGGGAAGGTTTACATCATAAGATGGGGGCCGCCCGCAAGGTGGATTTGAATAGTATGTTTAGTTTTGTTTTTCTACCGGCGGCCTTCCTTTCCCTATTGAAAACGCAGTTGGCGGAGAGATGAGGGCAACCTGGTTTTTTAAATTTTGATTAATTGGTTATTCGATCATCAATCTCTCAATAGTGCAAACCGGAATTAATGGATGAATAGAGAGCACTGGCACTTGTCAATCCGCCAACTTTTCTGCTTTGCAAAGTCTAATGAAGAAAGCAAATCCAGCAAATGCAGGTCAACCACTGCAAAACAAGCTTCAACAGCAACAACAACCATTAAAGTGCATTACAGCGAAACCAAGATACAAACGGCGAAGCCTTCGGGCCCAAACCGTTGAGAAGAGCAAGTTCAGGTGCGGGAAAGGTGACATAGACACAAAGAAAACGACATTATCTTATCGTATTATCAATGAACTATCTAACCCCGAATACAAACTGTACCTTATCTAACCAGGTTACCCCCGCAACCTTGTTCTTTCTTAAAAGGCATACAATCGAAAACATAAGCTTAAATGAAACGGAACTAACGAACCTAGTGAAAAGTTAATGATTGGAAAGAAGGCGAAAGGCCTGTTGGGGCAAGCACAAAAGCCCGCTACATGCAAAACGCCTAAGGATAACAGCGAAACCCACGGCATTGCCCAATAGGGCATGCCCTTCGCAGATAGACATAACGAAGGAGGGAAGCTTAAAAAAACAAGCATACCCCTGCAAAAAAGCCCCAGAAGAGACTGCCGGGCGTGTGCAGGAGAAAGCAATGCAAGAAATGCGGTAATAAGATAAAGAAATGAAAGTTACAATGAACCCATAAATAAAAATGTTTTTTTTCATACTTGGATGGAGCGAGGCGTGAGCCTAACTCCCACGTTTTAGCCAACAATTTGGTGTTTAGGATAACAAGGACGCAAATTAATATAGTTGTGGCTAAAAGGTTTTCTAGATAATAGAAGTTAGCTTAGTCAAGGTATAAAGTTAAATTGTTGGTTGGGGTCGGGTTTCCAGTGATGGAAGTTCGGCTCCTTTTTTGTGTGTAACATGCACCTCAATAGCAACAACAGCTTGCCGGTTATGCACAAAACGCAACGCCTTTTTGATGACTTTTGGGGCTAACACCGCTGCAATAAGCCTATGACTTTGGGCAAATTCGCTTTCTTGTCAGCTTGTTAACTTGTAATCTCGCCCACTCGTTAACTCGTAACTCGTCTGCTTGTTAACCCATCAACTTGTCTACTCGTTAACATATCCTCTCGAAACCGTCTTGACTCGTGACATCTCTATAAATGGAGAGGAGTTTATTGCCTTTGTGATGTAAAACGAAGATAAACACACTTCTCCATGTACGAAGTACTGGACAAAGATACGATGTAAGCTGAAAATCTTCCGCATTTGTCTGTTGCAAAACGTAGTTATGCCTCGAAAAATAACGTATTGAAGGCCTTTCAGTGCATGCTCTACAAGTTGAAAACATCTTTGCAGTGGCACAAAACGAGGAAAAAGTCAAGACTACCTCTTTATGTTTCTTATGTCCTTATGTCAAAAAAGGGCGTATTTATGCCCAAACACGATAAGACGAACGATTTACTCGTTCACTTGTCCACTTGCCAACCCATCAGCCGTTGTAAACTTTTCAGCAAGAAATTTAACACTAAAAGTGGCCTTTTTATCCACCAACTGCCCACCTTGCCGCAAAAAATCGATTCTCGCGAAGGTTTGTTTTGGGGCAAAAAGGGGTTAGTTGTAAACGTAAGCAAAATGAATACGCATTGCATAAAACCGCAATTTGCACCACACTTTGGGCTATTTGCAGCCAAATGCGGTGCAATATGCCGCAAAATGCACTGCGCTTTGGTGCAAAACGCAAGGTAAAATGCCGCTAAACGCAGTGCGTTTTGGTGCTAAATGCAAGGTAAAATGGTGCTAAATGCAGGGCAAAATGGTGCAAAACGAAATACAAAACGCATAATAATTCACCACAATTGTATAGACAAACCCTTGACGAACCATGAAAAACATGGCCAAAAAGGGCAAAATGGCCATCAAAAAGTGGGGTTTTAGGCACTAAAAGGGCGTATTTGGGCGTAAAAAAATAATGGGGTGGCAGCCATTCTAGAAAGCCTAAATGGTGCAAAACGCAGGTTGTTTTCCCAAAAATAGACAAGACGAAAGGATTGAAAGGCCAAAAACAGTAGCCATTTACCTACTTTTTAACCGATTTTCTCGCTAGAACGGAGCTAAAAACAGAACGATGTTGTAAAATAAAAATATCGGATTTAAGATTTTGAGTTCGTGAGTTCGTGAATTGATGAGGTTTTGAGTTTGTGAGTTGATGAGTTTTTGAGTATGTGAGTTGATGAGCTTGTAAGTTGATGAGCTTTTGAGCATGTGAGTTGATGAGCTTGTAAACTTGTCAACCCGTCAACTGGTTAACTTATCAACTCCTCAACTCCTCAACTCCTCAACTTGTTAACTGGTCAACTTGTGAAACTGGTCAACTGGTCAACTTGTTAACTTGTTAATTAGAAGCCAGCGAGTTGAATTACCCTGCACTTGCTATGCGAGAGGAGCGTTTGTCCTGTGCCGGCATCACAAAGACAACAGTCTCCTCTCAATTTATAGAAAGTTTAGAAGTCAACACAACTTCGTTTAATATCGTCAATATACCGCAGCGTATGCCGCATAATTTTCTTTGCCCAGCGCATTCCCTCGCCATGTTCCGAGTAAGCGATGTAGTCTAGGCCTAGCGCAACAAGGCCTTCGAACTGCGCCAAAGCATCTTCATTTCGGCCACAATACATCAATGCCACAGCATAATTATATTTAACCAACGGGTCGTTGGGCTCTTGTGCAAAGGCGTTTGTGGCATATTTAAGGCAATCGGCCTTGTTCCCAACCTTCTTGCTGTATTCAGACAGTCGCACTTGGAAATAATATTCCTTGGGATAACGTTTGCAAACACCTTTAAGATAACGCACCAGCTTATCCCATTGCTTGGCATCTTCCAGTGCCTCCATCCTCCTTCCTATTCGATGGGCCTGTGCACTGGTGGCGTAACCTTCATCCGAATAATCCACACCCGAATTGAGATAGCTGTATTTCAGTTCTTTATAAAACAGCGTAGCCTCCTTCTTTGTGAAGTCGCTTTCTACGCCCTTGCCCCGGTGTTTCAGGTGTTCTTCCATCAGGGCGAGCGCCTCTTTGTCCCTGTTAAGTTCGCCCAGGGAAAGAGCTCTGTAATATCGGGCATCGTTAATCACCGACTTTGCCCAACCCTTTCCAAAACCTTTCTCCGCAACTTCCGCTTCCCCCATACTGATGAGTTCCTCCCATTCGGCAGCAGCCTCTTCGAATTTGTGCAACGAGCCAAGAACGCGGGCGCGGGTAAAAAGCGTTAGCGGATTGGTGGGAGAAATGCTTTTGGCCTTGTCGGCATAGCTCAATGCCTCCTCGTCTTTATTGAGGTTCCAAAGCGCATTTGCCAGTTGGGCGAGGAAATAGACGTTCTCAGGTTCCTGTTCGAGCTTTTTCCGCATCAGGTTTTCTACGGCTTTAAACCGTTTCTGCTCTATTAGTTGATATAATTTGTCCATATCCATATTGTTTAGTTAGGGTTTTTAGTTATTTATGTTTCTGCTTTCACATAACAGGCGGGACTTTCACCACTGCCTTTTGTGTGCGGTTAAGGGCTGGTAGACGGGCTTTTGGAGTGCATGGTACGTTCTTGCTCGAAACCATTGGCGATGTCGGCCCAATCGTCTAACATGCTCCGCAGTTGCGTGTTCTCGGGATGAGCTTTCACTTGCTCTGCCAAAAACGCCCTTGCCCTTTCCTTTCCGTTGCGCAGGTATATGCCTTTCATCTTCGTGAGGGCCAAGTTTTCGCCGAATTTCTTGTTTAGCCCGCTGTCGCAAACCGCAAACACCAACTTGGCCAAACTGTCGCGAAGTTCGTGATAATCCGCCTTGTTTTCTTCGCCCTTACAGCCTATCGTCAAGGCGAAGAGGCTGCAAATGAACAACACAAATGCCTTCATACATCTTGCTTTTAATGGTTTTCTGCTGTTTCTTCCTTTTGTTTGATTTCCTCGATATACCGCTGCGAGTGCCGCACAATTTTCTTTGCCCAGCGCATTCCCTCGCCATGTTCCGAGTAAGCGATGTAGTCTAAGCCTAGCGCAACAAGGCCTTCGAACTGCACTAAGGCATCTTCGTTTCGGCCACAATACTTCAATGCCACGGCGTATGTGTACTTCACAAGTGGGTCGTTAGTTTCTTGTGCAAAGGCCTCTTCGGCATATTTAAGGCAATCGGCCTTGTTTCCAAGCTTCTTGCTGTATTCAGACAGTCGCACTTGGAAATAATATTCCTTGGGATAACGTTTGCAAACACCTTTAAGATAACGCACCAGCTTATCCCATTGCCTGGCCTCTTCCAGTGTTTTCATCCTCCCTTCTATTCGATGGGCCAGTGCCCTGGTGGTGTAACCTTCATCGTTTTCGCTTACATAGGGTCGGAAATCACTATACTTCAGTCCTTTATAAAATAGTGTTGCCTCTTGCTTGGTGATGTCACTCGCGATGCCTTTCGCCCTGTTTTTAAGGTGTTCTTCCATCAAAGGAAGAGCCTCTTTATCCCGAAAAAGCTTATGCAAACAGAGGGCATTGTAGTATCTAGCATCGTTGATAATGCTTTTTGCCCAATTCTTTCCATACCCTTTCTGTTCCACTTCCTGTTCACTCATGTTGAGAATTTGTTCCCATTCAGTTATGGATTGTTCGAATTTTTTCATTGACCAAAGGATCTTGGCGCGAATAGCAAGTGTAAGCGGTGCTGTTGGATCAACCGCTTTGGCCCTGTCTGCATAACGTAATGCTTCCTCGTCTTTGTGCCTGTACCAGGAAACAAGTGCCAGCTGACTAAGCACATAGTCATCAGTCGGGTCATCATTCAAGCATTCCAACAGCAAGCGTTCTGCTGCGGCATACTTCTTTTTGTTCATTAATGTGAAATAATCAGTCATGTCCGTGGCGTTTAGTGATGATAGTGATTATCCAATTCTTATACTTTCTTCTGTTCAACGTGCTTCCTTTTACCGCCTCTATCTTGTGTCCTTTTACGGTAGTCTTCTTGGTTATGTAAGAGAGAACAAATTTGCAAAATACCTGTATTTCGTTTCTGTATTCTGCTTACAGTTTAAAACTTTTGTTGAACGCATGCGAATGACGAGTGAAGTAGGGATTACCAAAGCGAGGGAGGAGGGACATTGACGGCGACTCCTCCACCTTTGTTCTATCCTTTTCCCTGTTTTAATTGGTTCTTAAAAGACAAGCCTACGGATTCAGAAATGAGGAACACTTCACATTACGACTATCTACATCATTGCATGATAGGCACCTACGCATTTAACAGAAGAACAAAAAGAAGGGGTTGGTTGGCATCTAGAATGAGCCAACCAAGCAGTCAAACACCGCGAATTGGTAGAATATGTGCCGTGAGCGATGCTTCTTTAGAAAAGATATGTAAGCTTCTCATCATTTAACGTCTTACATTTTCCGCAAAAATAGATTATTAAAGCGACATGCGCAAGTAATGAACTAACAATCATTCTTGCAGATTAAACATTTAACATTCAGTAGCAAAAGATTCAAAAATTCACCCGCCACGCACAATATATCCGCCTGCCGCGCGTTATACACTACGTGTTGAAACGTTTAACCATCATTACGCTGTGGCTGGTTCTGGGCTTTGCGGAGGCCAGTGCCCAATACGATGCGACCTTTTCGCATTACTTCGACCTCGAACCCACGTTCAATCCTGCCGCCGTGGGCAAGCAGCCGATGCTTAACATAACGGGTGCTTACGCCATGAGCATGGCGGGTTTTGAGAACAATCCGCGAACAATGGTGCTCGCGGCAGACATGCCTTTCGTCTTCGCAGGCATGAACCACGGCGCAGGCGTGCAGCTAATGAACGACCAAATTGGCGTTTTCAAACACCAACGCATTGCCCTGCAATACGCCTATAAGCTGAAACTGGGCAGCGCAACATTGGGATTGGGACTGCAAGGGGCGTTGCTGTTGGAGAACATAGACGGCACACGACTCGACCCTGCCGAAGCAAACGACCACGCCTTGCCTACAAGCGAGGAGACGGGAAACGCCGTCGACCTGGGCGTTGGTCTCTATTACATGGCCCGAACATGGTATGTGGGCCTCTCGGCACAACACCTAAACTCGCCCACCGTGGAACTAGGCGAACGCCACGAGCTGCACGTCGCCCCCACATATTATCTAACGAGCGGATGCAATATTTCGCTACGCAATCCGTTTGTTAAGATAAAGCCCTCGGCTTTGGTGCGAACAGACGGCACAGGCTATCGTGCCGACATCTCCACACGCGTGGAATACACCAACGAGAAACGCTTGTTGTACGCAGGTGTGAGCTATGCGCCCACCATTTCGGTAACGGGCATGGTTGGCGGACGCTTTCACGGCATCGTGTTGGGGTACAGTTACGAGATGTACACCTCGGCCATTAAGCCGGGAAACGGCAGCCACGAGCTGTTCGTGGGCTACGAGCAGGAACTGAATTTCGTTAAAAAAGGAAAGAATAAACATAAAAGCGTAAGACTATTGTAGGGCGCACCCCAACGCAAAGGCCTTGGGCAACGGGCGGTTTGCCGCTAGATGGCATACTGGGGAGTGCGGCTCGTGTTGATTGGATAAAACAGATGATGAAGAGAAAAAGGCAAATCGTGTTGGCGCTGTGCGCCTTTGGCCTGTCGCTGATGCTTTCAGGATGTTTCGGCGGCAAAGGTATTTCCGCCTCAGGACGTGGTGGCGAAGTGGTTGGTGTGGGTTCTAGCAAGAACTTCGCTGAGCCAACGCCCTACGGAATGACCCGTGTAGGGCGTGGATACCTTAAGATGGGCATCGAGAAAGGCGACAGTCTTTGGGGCAAGAACACGCCCGTGAAAGACATTTCGGTAGATGGATTCTGGATGGATGAAACCGAAGTGACCAACTCGAAGTACAAACAGTTTGTGAATTGGGTGCGCGACAGCATCCTGCGCACACGCTTGGCCGACCCTGCTTACGGCGGCGACGAGACCTATATGATTACCGAAGACAAGGACGGAAACGCCATTCGGCCGCAGGTGAACTGGAAAAAGCCGCTACCACGCAAGCCTAACGAAGACGAACAGCGCGCCATCGAGAGCTTGTATGTAACCAATCCCGTTACGGGAGAGAAACTTCTCGACTACAGACAGCTGAATTATCGCTACGAGATTTACGACTACACAACGGCCGCACTGCGCAAAAACCGCATCCTGCCACAAGAGCGCAACCTCAATACCGACCGCACCGTCGACCCGAACGAAGAAGTGATGATTTCGAAAGACACGGCCTACGTGGACGACAACGGAAATATCGTGAGCGAAACCATCAACAGGCAACTTAGTGGGCCGTGGGATTTCCTCAACACCTATATAGTAAACGTGTATCCCGACACAACCTGCTGGGTGAACGACTTTACTAACTCGGACAACGAAGTGTATCTTCGCAACTATTTCAGCAACCCTGCCTACAACGACTATCCCGTAGTGGGCGTAACGTGGGAGCAAGCCAACGCCTTCTGTGCATGGCGCACCGATTATCTGCTTAAAGGCCTGGGAGCCGTGGCTCGTTTCGTGCAACGCTACCGCTTACCCACAGAGGCCGAGTGGGAATATGCAGCCCGCGGCAAAAGCGGAGCCGAGTTTCCTTGGGAAAATCCCAACGTAAAGAACGGACAAGGCTGTTTCTACGCCAACTTTAAACCCGACCGCGGCGACTATACGCAAGACGGAAACCTCATAACAAGTCGTGTTGGTGCCTATCCAAGCAACAGCAATGGCCTGTACGACATGGCCGGAAACGTGGCCGAATGGACCAGCACCATATACACCGAGGCCGGCGTTGACGCCATGAACGACCTAAACCCGCAGCTGGATTACAAGGCGGCTAAGGAAGACCCCTACCGACTGAAGAAGAAAAGCGTGAGGGGTGGGTCGTGGAAAGACCCCGAATCGTACATCCGCAGTGCGTGGCGTAGCTGGGAATACCAAAACCAACCGCGCGCATACATCGGTTTTCGCTGCGTTAGAAGCCTGGCAACAACGTCCACGGGCAAACCTCAAAAGCAAAAAAGCAAATGACATCGTACAGTAAATACAACCTCGTCTATCGTCTGCAAAAGTGGATGGATAGCGTTCCCGGACAAACTTTCCTCAACTACGCATACAGTTGGGGCGCATCTATCGTTATCCTTGGTACACTCTTCAAGCTTACACACTTGCCCGGTGCCAACCTCATGCTCTTCTTCGGCATGGGAACAGAGGTAGTGGTGTTCTTTCTTTCGGCCTTCGACCGGCCTTTCGACAAGACCGCCGACGGCATGGACCTGCCATCGCACGTAACAAAAGAGCATCTTGAAAGCACTGACGTTGGTGCTGAACAGCCCACAAAAACACGTGTGGCTGCGGTTCAACAACAGCCCGTTGTCGGTGTTCAACAGCAGCAAGCAGCAGCCGTTAGGCAGTCTGCCGCCGGTGTTCAGCAGCCCACAGTGGTTGTTTCGGCCAACGCATCAACGCCCACAGGCGCGGTTTCTGCGGCTCATGCCCATGCCAACGCCCAAACGCCGCCTGCTGCAAGCACCGCTCAAGGCTCGTCCTTGCTGGCCGACATCGAAGTGGTAGAGGCTACAAGCCGTTATATCGACGAGTTAAACAAGCTTACCGAGACGCTGGAAAAGGTTAGTCAACAAAGCGCGCGCCTCACAAGAGACAGCGAAGAGATGGAAAACCTCAACCGAACGCTCACAGGCATCACCAAGGTTTACGAGATGCAGCTCAAAGGAGCAAGTCAGCAAATCGGCACAATCGACCAGATTAACGACCAAAGCCGACGTATGGCGCAACAGATTGAGCAGCTAAACGCCATCTATGCCCGCATGATTGAGGCCATGACGGTGAACATGAAGATGCAAAACCCATAACAACGCGGCAGATGGCAATAAAGAAAAGGCCCATATCTCCACGCCAAAAGATGATTAACCTGCTTTATGTGGTACTCATGGCGATGCTGGCTCTCAACGTTTCTACCGAAGTACTCGAAGGGTTTTCGGTGGTTGAGGATAGCCTAAAACGCACCATATCGGGTTCCACCAAGCAGAACGAGGCACTATACGACGTGTTCGCCAGCCAATTAAAGTCGAACCCGGAGAAAGTAAAGGCGTGGTTCGACAAAGCCGAAGGGGTAAAGCGAGCCAGCGACTCGCTGTTCAATTTCGTTGAAAAGCTTAAGGTAGCAATCGTTCGCGAGGCCGATGGAAGCGACGCCGACGTACACGACATTGTGAACAAGGAGAACCTCGAAGCGGCGAGCCATGTGATGCTAGCTCCGATTGAAGGCAAGGGACGTAAGCTTTACGAGGGCATCAACGCCTACCGAAACTACATCTTGAAGATGGTTAACGACCCCACACAACGCGAAATCATCGCCCAAAACCTCTCTACCGAGATACCCAAAGGCAAGCGTTCGATGGGCAAGAACTGGCAAGAATACATGTTCGAGAGCATGCCCGTGTCGGCCGCAGTGACCCTTTTGTCGAAGTTACAGAGCGACATACGCTATGCCGAGGGCGAAGTGTTGCACACACTAGTGGCCAACATCGACATGAAAGATATTAGGGTGAACAAGCTAGATGCGTTTGTGATACCCGAAAAGACCACGCTCTACCCCGGCGAAACGTTCTCGGCGAGCATCGTTATGGCGGCGGTAGACACCACACAGCAGCCCGACATATACATAAACGGTGCGCGTGTGAACCTTCGGGGCGGCAAATACTCGTTCGCCGCAGGCGGTGTAGGCCAACATTCGTTTGGCGGATACATCACCATGCGTAACGGTTCGGGCGAGGTTCTGCGCCGAAACTTCCTGCAAAAGTACGAGGTTGTGGCCATGCCAACAGCCGCAACGGTGGCCGCCGACTTGATGAACGTGCTCTATGCAGGCTATACAAACCCCATGAGCGTTAGCGTTTCGGGCATCCCGCAGAACGCCATCAGCATGACCATGACGGGCGGAACACTCACCAACAAGGGCAACGGGCATTATGTAGCCGTGCCTTCGGCCGTTGGACGCGACGTAACCTTCAACATAACAGCCAACGATAAGGGTAAGGTTCGTTCCTTGGGACAAGCCGTTTTCCATGTTCGTAAGCTGCCCGACCCCACTGCCTACATCGCCGTTGGCACCGACCGCTTTAAAGGCGGCGGCCTAAGCAAGGGCGCACTGATGGGTGCCGAGGGCATACATGCCGCCATCGACGACGGCATTCTCGACATCCGTTTCCGCGTTTTGAGTTTCGAGACGGTGTTCTTCGACAACATGGGCAACGCCGTTCCCATGTCTTCGGCAGGCAGTCAGTTCTCCGAACGCCAGCGCGATGCCTTCCGCAAGCTGTCGCGTAGCAAGCGTTTCTACATCAGCAACGTGTCGGCCGTAGGTCCCGATGGCATAACGCGCAAGCTACCGCAGGCAATGGAGGTAATCGTAAGGTAACAATGCGAGGTGCAAAGCCGGCAAAACCGCAGCCTAATAAGGCAGCAAGCATAGGCCATTAGGCCACGATTGCACCCCAACCATCCAACCCAATTCAACAACAGATGATAAGATTAGCATTCATACTTTTGATGTCGTGCGCCCTGCAAGTGGCTTTCGCACAACCTGCCGCACGCCGAAACAACCAACAAAACACCGCCACAGGCAACGCCGACAACGTGAGCCTGAGGGCGCGAATATCCTTTCCCACACAAAGCAAGATGGACGAGGACGTTGTTTGGAGGCGCGACATATACCGCGAATTGAACCTTACCGAAGACGCCAACGCAGGACTTTACTACCCCGTTGAGCCCATCGACGGCCGCATGAACCTCTTTACCTACCTCTTTAAGCTGGTGATGCGCGGACAAGTAAAGGCATACGAGTATCGGTTAGACGGCAACGAGAGCTTTGAAGACTCGGCTCGCGTAAAGCCATTGGCATTGCTAGACAACTATCACATCTTCTACGAGCGGGTTGATGGGCGCGTGCGCATCGACAACAGCGACATTCCTTCGCGCGAGGTTACGTCCTACTACATCAAGGAAAGTGCCTATTACGACCAGGCAACGGCCACATTCCACACCAAGGTTCTGGCCCTTTGTCCCATCATGAAACGACAAGACGACTTCGGCGATGCCACATCCTACCCCTTGTTTTGGGTGAAATACGACGACCTTGCACCCTTCTTGGCCAAGCAAACGGTGATGACGAGCAACCTAAACAATGCCGCAACCATGAGCTTGGCCGACTATTTCACGATGAACAAATATCGCGGCAAGATATATAAAACCAACAACATGCTGGGCCTGACGTTGGCGCAATACTGCAAAACCGACTCGGCTATGGCACAAGAACAAAAACGTATCGAGGCGGAGATAGCCGCTTTCGAGAAAGGCATGTGGGGTGTGAAAGCACCACAACAAGCCGACAGTCTGGCACTAACCACGAAAAACAGTCACGGAGTGAAAGCCCCCCGCGCCAACCGCCGTGCAACATTGGCACCCGCACCCAAGAAAGAGAAGGCTGCACGCAGCAGTCAGGGCAGCGCATCGCCACGCATGTCGGTAAGAAGAGAGAGACACTAACCGTAATTTTCACGCGCATTTGGCGTGTACACCCACGTTCGAAGTGCGCACTTTGTTTAATTTAAAACTATTATTGTATGAAAAAGATGATGAAGATGGCTGTGCTTGCCGCAGCATTGACCTTATCTGCAAATGCCAGTGCACAAACGAAGTTAGGTTTAAAAGGTGGTATCAACACCTCCGAAGTTTCGGTAAACGACGACGTTTGGAAAACCGACAACCGCTTAGGTTTCTTTATTGGCCCAACGGTTAAGTTCACGTTGCCCATCGTTGGCATGGGGATGGACATCTCCGCGCTATACGAAAAGCGCGAATCTAAGATGAAGAGCGAGGATGGCAAGCTCGGTTCTGTTGTCTCTCGCGAGCAGTTGGCTATTCCCATCAATGCACGTTACTCGTTCGGATTGGGCGAAACGGCCAACATTTTCCTCTTTGCTGGTCCGCAGGTAGCATTCAACTTGGGTAAGAAAGACAAGGAAATCGTTCCCGAAGTGGCCGATTGGACACTCAAATCGTCTAACTTCAGCATCAACCTAGGTATTGGTTGCACCTTGGCAGACCATCTCCAAGCCACTCTGGGCTACAACATTGCCGTTGGAAAGACGGGTGAAGTGGAGATTTCAAAGGATGCTGTTGGTGATGCTGTTAAGAAATACGACGGCCGTAGCAACGCTTGGCAATTGGGCGTGACCTACTTCTTCTAAGCAGAATCCTCCTTTTACTGGATGTTCTCTACCGCAGAAACGTATTTGTCTTACACTTAGAGAAAGGCGGTAGAAGAGCAAATAAGACTTATCAACGCTGGTTTTCGGCCGTCATCATGCGGCCGAAAACTAGCGTTTTTTGTAAGATGAAATGGCTTTCAAGCCTTGTTTTCCGGTTAACAGCGTTACTTGTTAACAGGCAGTTTCACTACTTGTTAACAGCTAGTTTCACTACTTGTTAACAGCCAATTTCACTACTTGTCAACAGGTTATCTCACCTATTTATTAACTGAACAAAAGCGTTAAGCCGTGTTTGGCCTAACGTGTAGCTTGGGACAATGTTGAGATAGAAGGATTAATTGGTGCCGTCTGGCCAATTCAACCAGGATAGCCAGACAGCCATCCCCATCAATTTATATGCAGCTGCACATCTAATATTGTACAAAACGCAGTCGTTCCGCCATCACCTCATAGCGAAAATCAAGTGCTAAAACAATCGGATTGCTAGCGCAATCAAGTTTGTTTGAGCTATGCCCAGAAACACAACAAGCTACGTGTTGGGGCATTGATTATGCTCTGCAGGCCCATTTTCCACATCCATCAGCTTGGTTTTGCGCACAATAAAGCTGATGGCGCAGACAACAAGAAATCCAATTGCACTCCATCCCCAAGCCGTAATAATGTTGTTGAACGTCCATTCGGGTACAGTAACAACCGCAGTAACACCCAATATAATGACGAAATTCAATAAAATAGCCTCTAACTCACCCCGCTTAGTAAAGGGCCTGTAAAAAAGAAAGGTCGTCACACACAACACTAGGCTTTCATATCCAAACGCCTCTGCTTTGGGAATGTGGTTCAGATAAGTGAAAACACCCGTACCCAAAACAAGTAATATGCCTAACGCCACAAAGATAATCTTACCGCTTTTCTTCATCCTTTCCATACATTTAGTTTGACTTCTGTTCTTTCACGCACCACAATCATTACCCAATGCAGTGCATAGCGCAAAGTTATGTAAAAAGAAACAAATAACAAAACTTTACACAAATAATATATTTCACTGCTTACCCAAAAACCAAAGAATTGATCAACAAGGAAAAATCGCCCACTTTTATACGCGTGAAACAAGCCAAATCATCAGCATACAAACCACATGTAGATGGTATTGCGCAGTATCAATAACACATTTCTCAACCCCAATCAAATTACAGACGTTAACGAATAATCTGCTACAAGAACTAAAAAAACACACTGCATTCAATCAACATTGCTAGGTATAGCAACAAAACTGGGGAGAAAAGCAGCGCGCTAATTGCCATAAAAATGGTAACTTTGCAGATGGCTACAACTAAGGCAATGTCTATAACAAAAGATAACGCCAAGCCAAAACTACAATAACGATTATGCCCAACAAACAAAATACATCTCCCTGTGACGCTTGCCCCAAGGCAGCGATGCACAGTTTGCAACGGCGCGGTGCGCAAGCGGGCGGCGAACGCTACGTTGTGGCATTGGCCGGAAACCCCAATACGGGTAAGAGTACGGTGTTTAACGCCCTTACAGGACTGAAACAACACACCGGAAACTGGCCTGGAAAGACCGTGGGAAAGGCCGAAGGCTACTTCGCTTACCAAGGCGAAGGCTACCGCATCGTTGACCTTCCCGGAACTTACTCGCTCTCGTCTACTTCGGAAGACGAGGAAATAGCACGCGACTTCATCCTCTTCGGACAGCCCGACGTTACGGTGATGGTGGCAGATGCCACCCGACTGGAACGCAACATGAACCTTATCTTGCAGGTGTTGCAGATTACCGACAAGGCCGTGCTGTGCGTTAACCTGCTCGACGAGGCCAAACGAAACAAGATAGACATCAACCTTAACGCCCTTTCGCGCCGTTTGGGCATCCCCGTTGTGGGGGCCTCGGCCCGTTCGGGGCAAGGTATCGACCTGCTTTTAGAGCGTATGCGCCAAGTGGCTGTGGGCGAATACAAGTGCACCCCTCACCGCTCTACCAACCTTCCGCCACATGCCGCACAGCATGTCAAGGAGTTGGCACGCAAGGTAGCCGAAACGTACCCCAACATTTCTAACGCAGAGTGGATTGCTTTCAGGCTAATCGAGGGCGACACAAGCGTGAAAGAGCGTTTCGGAAACCCCGAACTGAACGCACTTGCCGAAAAATTGCTGCTCGAAATTGGCAGTAACTTCCACGACCTGTGGGTGGAAGACATCTACACACAAGCGGGACAGATTTGCAGCGAGGTGGTTACACAGGGCAACCAACGCGGACGGCTACCGCTAGACGTTAAACTCGACCGCATACTTACCCACCGCATCTGGGGGTTCCCCATCATGTTGGCCTTGCTGTGTGGCGTGTTTTGGCTCACCATCATCGGCTCTAACTATCCTTCCGACTGGCTCAACCAGTTGTTGGTGGGCATCATGCACCCTGCCCTACACGATGCTTTCGTGTCTATGCACGCCCCTTGGTGGCTCACGGGTTTGCTTGCAGACGGCGTTTACCTGGCCACGGCGTGGGTGGTATCGGTGATGTTGCCGCCTATGGCCATTTTCTTCCCCCTCTTCACCCTGCTCGAAGATTTCGGCTATCTGCCTCGCGTGGCCTTCAATCTCGACGAATTGTTTCGTCGTTCGGGTGCGCACGGCAAGCAGGCCCTAACCATGAGCATGGGTTTTGGCTGCAATGCGGCAGGCGTAGTGTCTACACGCATCATCGACAGCCAACGCGAACGGCTCATTGCCATCATCACCAACAACTTTTCGCTATGCAATGGCCGCTGGCCCACACAGATATTGTTGGCCACGCTGTTTATCGGCGCAGCCGTTCCTGCACAATATAGCAGCATGGTTTCGCTGGTAGCGGTGATGACGGTGGTGCTTATGGGCGTTGGTTTCATGTTCGGCAGTTCGTGGTTGCTGTCGCGAACCATCCTTCGCGGCGAGGTTTCCACATTCCATCTCGAACTTCCGCCCTATCGTCCGCCCCAGTTTTGGCAAACGCTTTACACTTCTCTCATCGACCGCACACTGATTGTGCTGTGGCGTGCCGTTGTGTTTGCCGCCCCGGCAGGCGCATTGATATGGCTTTGCTGCAACATCCACGTGGCAGATGCCACCATTGCCCAGCATCTTATATCGCTACTCGACAAGCCCGGATGGCTTATGGGACTGAATGGTGTGATACTTCTGGCATACGTGTTGGCCATTCCCGCCAACGAGATTGTTATCCCAACGATAATGATGCTAACAATGCTGGTGTTGGGACAAAGCGACATGGGCGCAGCTGGCGTGCTGATGGAAGGAACCGAACAACAAACCAAACAAATACTACTAATGGGCGGATGGAACATGCTAACAGCCGTTTGCCTCATGGTGTTCTGCCTATTGCATCACCCTTGTTCAACCACCATCTACACCATCTATAAGGAAACGAAGAGTGCCAAATGGACCATCGTGGCCACGTTGTTGCCCTTAGCCCTAGGTGTTGTAATGACTACGCTCATCGCAACCGTGTGGCGAATGGTATGTTCTTGAGTTGGTAAGTTCTTGAGTTGGTAAGTTCTTGTGTTTATGAGGTGGTAAGATTTTGAGTTTATAAGTTGGTGAGTTCTTGAGTTTTTGAGTTTTTGAGTCCTCAACTTTGCAATTTGAAATAGCGTAAAAAGTTCAGATAAAAGGTTTGTAAGCTAAGAAACTCAATAAATCATAAACTTACAAGCTCGCCAACTCAAACAACAACTCACCAACTCATAAACTCACCACCCCACAAACTCAAAAACTTACCAGCTCAAAAACTCAGAAACTCAAACATCAACTCACAAACTCATAAACTCACCAACTCATAAACTCAAACAACAACTCACAAACTCATAAACTCACCAACTCATAAACTCAAACAACAACTCAAATACTCACCAACTCAAACAACAACTCAGAAACTTATAAACTCAAAAGCTCAGAAACTCAAAAACATGTCATCCAACATCACAACAAAAGCTAAGGCGTTTTTGGCCAAACCCTTCTTTCACGACCGCCGCACAATTCTTTGGTTATGGATTGCGTTATCGGTTATTGCCGCCGTGTTGAAATACAATCGCACCGACAACAACTACCGCATCTTCCGCGGTGTGTTTTGGCACACATTGCAATGCACATCACTCTACGCAGAATATCCGCTAGAATACTACGACGTAAACCACTACGGCCCATTCTTTTCGCTCGTAATAGCACCCTTCGCGCTGATGCCCATACCCCTAGGGCTTGTGTTTTGGTGCATCGCCCTATCGCTAACCCTCTATTTCGCCATAACGCGGAGCACGTTTAGCAGTTGGCAGCAGATGTTCGTGCTTTGGTTTTGCAGCGAAACACTGCTCACGTCGCTCTTCATGCAGCAGTTCAACATCGCCATTGCAGCAATCATCATCGCCAGTTACGCCTTGATAGAGAAAGAACGCGACTTTTGGGCGGCCTGCCTCATCGTGCTTGGCACCTTCGTTAAACTCTATGGCATCGTTGGTCTGGCGTTTTTCTTCTTCTCCAAGCATAAAGGCAAGTTCGTATTATCGTTGTTGTTTTGGGGTGTTGTGTTGTTCGTTGCACCGATGATTATCAGTAGTCCGGACTATGTAGTGAGCCAATACCACGAGTGGTTTGTGTGTTTGGTTGAGAAAAACGGCGAAAACCTGGTATCCCAGGCGCAAAACATCTCGGCATTGGGTATGGTTAGGCGCGTGTTGGGCAACCCCCAATACAACGACTTACTGATTTTAGCCCCCGCCCTTGTGCTTTTCGCCCTGCCCTACCTTCGTTTTAAGCAATGGCGCAACGAGGGTTTCCGCATGACTTTACTAGCCTCGGTGTTGCTTTTCACGGTGCTTTTCAGTACGGGGAGCGAGTCTAGTTCGTACATCATCGCCCTTAGCGGCGTGTGCGTATGGTATTTTGCAGCCCCTTGGCAGCGTGGCAAGGCAGATATTTGCCTGCTAGTCTTCGTTTTCTTGCTGTCGAGCATGGGCTCGTCCGACCTTTATCCGCGCGCCATCAAGCGCGAATACATCCAAGCCTACTCGCTCAAAGCCCTGCCCTGCCTTATCGTTTGGTTGAAGCTATGCTGGGAAATGATGGTGAAGAATTATGAGCCTCACCCCCAAACGCTCACCAAAGACCGAGGGGAGTGATAAGACAGGCAACGTGCCGACAATCGAACTAAACCTGTACAGGCTATAATATACCCGTTTGGGTTTAACGCTAAAACCATTCAATGGTGCGGAACAGCAGCCACAAAAATGTAAAATATTTGCGCCAAACTTTAACATTGTGAGTGCCCTCGCCGTAAAATCTTTGGGCGTGGGGCGAAAATTGGCGCGTATTTTTCAAGTTTATAACAACATGATTTACAACTATTTGCGAGAAACAAAGCGCAAAACACGGCTTTTTTAGCATACAATTGGGGCGCAGGGCACAACTAAGCACTCCGCCAAAAGCCGCCAAGCCGCTTTTCGTATTTAAGAGCTAACTTGCTTATAAACAGCCATTTACATCCGATTTCCATGTCTTTTGTCTACACTTTGGTGCTAAAAGCCTTGCGTTTTGGTGCAAATTGCAATGCGATTTGGTGCTAAATGCAATGCGTTTTGGTGCTAAATGCAATGCGTTCTGATGCTAAATGCAATGCAAAAGCAAGCGTTTTGGCCAGCATTTTTTGTTGTTGCGGATGCAAATTTGGCACAAATTTTCTTCAAAGAGAAATGCAAAAGCATAGTAAATGGCAAAAAGTTGAGGGAAAAGCACACAATGTTTGCTGCTGTTTTTATCACTCGGGCGCATTTTATATGGGTTTTTCAAGGTGTTTTTTTCTAGAATGGTTCGGCCAAAAAACGCATTTTGTAAAACATGTTTACCATTATAACATATCCTTAACAGGCCGATTCGAAAGTCCTCAATTGGGGTGAAACAGGCTTGGATTAGCCCTTTTGGTCTGCCGAAATGTTCATATAACGTGATGCACTTAGACCTCGCACAGGCCTTTAAATCCACCATTAACACAATATGAAGGGGTGAAGTTCCCACTCGTAATCGGCAAAACATACCACTCCCCTCGCCCGTTGGAGAGGGGCTGGGGGTGAGGTTTACTCCTTACTCCTTTTCTTATACACCACATTCAGCAACAAAAAGTTTATCGGAACCGCAATGGCCATCACCACGATTGGTGCCAACAGCTTGCTAAGTCCCCACCAAAGGAAGAGGTTGAGCAAACCAATCTCCATGAGATAGTTTACTGCATGACTGGCCACAAAGCCCGCAACATTGCCGCGAGTGGCCTTACTTTGAAAGGTGAAATAGGTGGTTAGCACGTAGTTGCACAACAAGCCAACCACGTAACCCACGGTGTAAGACACGTTGGCATTGGCAAACAACAGGCAAAGACAATACACGCCATAATGCAAGGCCGTGCATATCGCGCCCACAATGCCAAAGCGAAACACACGCCAAAAGTGTGCCCGAAAGGCGGGATGGCCTTTCCACCAACCTTTAAACCTTTGCGTTGTCGTCATCGCCAACTATCTCGCGTATGTTAAACAAAGGTCTGTTCTTCACTTCGGTGTATATCTTGCCCACATAAACACCCACAACGCCGATAGACAACATGATAACTCCGCCTATGAGCCAAAGGCTTAACATGATAGACGCCCAACCGGGATAGGCCGTGTGAACAATGAGCGCATGAACAACATACACGCCCGCCACAAGACTGAGGAAAAGGAAAAAGAGGCCTATATATAATATAAGGTATATGGGACGAACCGAAAACGAGGTGATGCCATCGAGTGCCAACGACAGCATCTTCTTTAAAGTGTACTTCGATGTGCCTGCCGTGCGCTCGCTTATCACGTCGTCTACGGTGCTACTTTCAAGCCCTATCATGGGTATCAGTCCGCGCAAGTAGAGGTTGCGTTCGCCATAACCAGCAAGAATATCCAGTGCTCGGCGGCTCATCAGCCTGAAATCGGCATGGTTGAACACGCTTTTCACGCCCATTTTAGACTGCAACTTGTAGAAAGCCACAGCCGAAAGGCGTTTGAAAACGGGGTCGGCCTTGCGCGAAACCTTAACGCCGTACACGATGTCGCTACCCTCGCGATAATGTTGCAGCATGAGAGGAATGGCCGCAAGGTCGTCTTGCAGGTCGGCATCAATGGTTATCACCACGTCTGCCCAATGCCTTGCGGTGAGCATTCCGGCCATGATGGCACTTTGATGACCCACGTTTCGAGCCAGATTAATACCCCGCACATAATGGTTTTCGCGCTGATGGCGACATATCAGCTGCCAAGTGGCATCGGTGCTACCATCGTTTACAAACACGATCATGCTCTCGGCCGACACGTCGCCCAAGCTAACCAGCGTATCGAGCAGCTGCGTTAGGCGCGCCACCGAGGTATCTAGCACCGCCTCTTCGTTGTAACAAGGCGAAACAATAGCCAATCGTGTCATCTCTTCTCCCCCTTCTTTCGTTCAACAAACTGGGTATAGGTAATAAACTCTGCATCGCGCCGTTTCATCATCTTTACCAAACGGTCTAGCCGGTTAACCATATCCATTCCGCTATGGTTGCGTATGATGTAGGGCATCTTATATTCGGGATGTTCTTTGAGGTCGTAAAACTCCCACGGATGGAAGTAGGTTACGAAGTAGCCATCGTGCCGCAACACGCGCCTAACCATGGCGTTGTACAGCCATTGGGGCAGATTGTGTAACGACAACCAAAACAAAGGAAAACGCAAAAGGGGTGTAACCGAGGCCGGAATTTGCATTACCTCGCCCTTCATAAACCAACGGCGGGGCGTGGTGAGGTGCATATAACGGCCTGGAACAAAGGCGGGATTGAGCGAAGAGTTGTACAGATAGCCCGCCTCGGCCAGTGCATCGTCGCTCACGGGGAACATACGGGGCTGCCGATAGCCGCGCATGGGCACGCCCGCCACGCGTTCAAGTATGTTTTTAGACCGCCATACGTCTTCGGGAACAGGTTTCCAATGGTCCACTCCGTGGCAAGCCACCTCGTGCCCCTCGTCCATGATGCGGCGAATAAGGTGCGGTGCCTGCTCGGCGAAGTTGCCCGTGCAGAAGAAAGTGGCGCGAACGCCGTTAGATTTCAGACAATCGAGAATGCGCGTTGTGCCTTCTACCGACACGCGCATGCCTTCTTCCAAGCTGATGTCTACGCCATGCTCGCGCGGAACATCAAACTCTTCGGTGTCGAAACTTAGCAATATCAGCTCTTTTTCTTTTGTTTGCATGGTGCAAAGTTACGAAAATAATCGGCAACATACGTGATTTTCAAGCCAAATCGGGCGTTAGTGTCTGTACTGGTTTCGTGTTTTGTGGAGCATGTTGCCCTACTTGTTATTGAAGGCTTAGTGGGTTACGTTTAGAGAATAATACAGGCTATGTGCCGACAAGCAAACGAAAAAACACCAGAGAAGAGTTGCCATAACGTTGGAATTTCAATGCCATCGTTTGCAGCCACGCTGCGCGTATAGTTATAAGCCAAGATAAAAGATAGTACCATAACTAACAGCCAAGCAGTTATGGCGAGGAAAATAAGCCAAGGGCGACTGAGCCGCGAGAGTTTTTTAAACATAAGCAGTGAGGTGTAAGGTGGATGAAAAGGAAGGTTAAGAAAGGGATAAACGGGCGGCATAACGATTGGGGAGCAATGGGCTAGTCGACTAAGTGAACCATTGTTACACTAAGAGCCCCCAGCCCCCTGTGCATTTACTAGGCCGTTTTAACATCGTAGGGACATCCTAGGGCTAAGCCCTATACGCGCCCACCAAGCAAAGCAAAGGGGGATGTGCTGGGCTTTTACCCAAACACATCCCCCTTTTCAATATGATTAATATTCGTCTTCGTTGAAGAGAAAGTCCTCCTTTGTAGGATAGTCGGGCCAAATATCTTCGATACTCTCGTAGACATCGCCTTCGTCTTCTATCTCTTGCAAGTTCTCCAACACCTCCAAAGGTGCACCCGAACGCATAGCATAGTCTATGAGTTCTTCCTTGGTTGCAGGCCAAGGCGCATCTTCTAATTTAGATGCCAATTCCAATGTCCAATACATATCTTAATAGTTTTTCTTGTTAATGTTTTCGGTTTAGGCTGCAAAAATAACACTTTTATTGTTATTTGCAAGTGTTTTGCCAAGTTTTTTCCGACAAATCGGCATTATGGTTGATAAAACGTGCCAAAACGAATAGGTAATCGGAGAGCCGATTAAGGTATTGTAAGGCAGAGAATGCCACGTGCGCCTCGTGCGATAGGGCCACAACACGCCGCTCGGCACGCCTGCAAATGGTGCGACAGACGTGCGCCCAGGCTGCCGCAGGCGTTCCCCCAGGTAAGATAAAGTGGGTTTGGGGCGGCAATTTTTCTTGCATCCGGTCGATGGTCGTTTCTAGTTGCACAGCGCAAGACGGGTCGAGACAAGGCGCATCCGTTTCGTTTCCTGGCTCGATGTCGGTGGCGAGGTGGCAACCGATGTTGAAAAGTGCGTGCTGAACACTTTCGAGCAAGGACACATGCGAATCTTGGGGCAACAGCGCAAGCAGATAGCCCAAGGCAGAATTAAGCTCATCAATGGTGCCATACGCCTCGATGCGGGCGTGCGACTTGTCTATGCGCGCACCGCCCACAAGGCTTGTGGTGCCCTTGTCGCCTGTTTTGGTGTAAACTTTCATATTAGAGGGAGGGAGCGTTAGGTTAAAAGTTAATAACATAGTGCTGCTTGGGGCGTGCGGTATCGAAGAAAACCAGGCCACAATAATGCAGGTCGAAGGTTACGCTCGTGCGCGTGTAGCGGCGCAATTGTTTCCACAATTGCCTGGCCTGACGCGAACAGGCGATGCCGTCTATCATGAGTATGGCCTGCTCGTTGAGCAGCGGCAGCAGGCGTAGGCAGGCTTCTTCGGCATGCAAAGGGTCGAGCAGATGCACCACAATGGGCTGTTCTGCCGAGGCGATGGCGCGTAGGTCTGCATCTTCCAGCTCCACAACGGTCGTTCTTTTGCAGCCCGCCTGCACGTAAGGGCCCAGCCAATGCGGTATCGGGCCACAACAAAGCCACTGATTGGCCTGCGCGAAATTGGCCAGACGGAAATAAAACTCGCCTAACTTGCGCTCACGTTTGCCCAATTGTGGAAAGCTATCGGCTAAGTCGGCGTAGGCATAATAGGGATAATGCTCGTTAACCACGTAACGCACGAACGAATAGGCCGACGGCGACTGAATGCCGAAACCGCGGCAACAGTTTAGTCGGGAAATCCAAATCCAAAGTCGTTCGAGATAATACATGTTTCGTGAGGCATTATATAATGTGTATTGCAAAGTTAAGCATTTTAAACCGAAAGACACCCAACGAGAAAACCTAAAACTATTTAAAATATATGTCCGTTGAAAAAAAACAAGGCAATTTTCTAACAACCTATCGTTCTTTTCGCTATTTTTGCAAAAAGAGCAATCAGTCTAACCTTTCACGAATACACGCGAATTGGTAAACTAATGAGCTAATGAACTAATAAACTTAACATCGTATGGACAAGACAAAAATCATTATCACCTCTATTATTGGAGTGGTGATTGTTATTGGGGCTTGGCTAATTGCCGCAGGCTTCAAGAATTTTAGAGAGGGAGAACCCAACATCAACGTTACTGGTATGGCCGAAAAACAGATTACGAGCGACCTTATCGTTTGGAAGATATCGGTTAATGCCGAGGGTTCTACACGTAGTTCGGCCTTTACCGAGTTCGAAAAGGCGGCTCGCGTGATGCGCCAATACCTACAAACGCACGGCATTCCCGAAAAGGAAATAACAATGAGCAGCGTGGACATCAGCAAACGTACGAAAGACTTTTGGGATGAAGACAGCCGCAAATACGTAACGCTTGAAAATGGTTTCGCCGTTTCGCAGACTTTCACGGTTAGTTCTAACGATCTGAAACGCGTAGAAGGCGTATACCAACGCATTTCAGAGCTGTACAATCGCGGAATGGATTTCAGTAGCGAGAAACCACTCTACTATTACACAAAGCTAAACGACTTGAAGATGGAGATGCTTAACCAAGCATCGGCCAACGCATACGAACGCGCTCAAACCATCGCGAAGGGTAGCGATTCGAAGGTTGGCGCAATTGTGTCTTCATCAATGGGCGTGTTCCAAATTGTGGGTCTTAACAGCGAGGAGGAATACAGCTGGGGCGGAACGTTCAACACAAGCAGCAAAGAAAAGGTGGCTAGCATCACGGTGAGAACGACGTATAAGGTGAAGTAAAGAGGGATAGAACTATCATCCACAAACGCGTGGAAATAGCTAAAAACAATGTATCTTTTCTTAACTCATAAACCTTGAGTCGTGAAAGAAAAAGACACGGTTAATGGCTTAAAATTCTAAGATATGATTTATAAGAACTTATGAGTTATATCGTTAAAGGCTCACGGGTTATCCGTGAGCCTTTTTACTGCGTTGAGTAAAACCAAGATTTAGAAATTGTTACGTTACAAATGTTCCTAAAGCAACCTCATCCGCAGGAATGAAGCACTATCAGAGAACATATTAACTCCTAGGAATGATAATCAATGACCAGCAGCCACTTCCAGAAAACTTATTTTCCATAGAATTGTTTACGTGCTTAACTCTCCCCGCGATAGAGAATAGCACTCAAAAGAAAGAGCCATTCTGGTTTTAAATTTACTTTGTTGGGCTATAACTATCGTAGTCTATTGAGTTTAACACTATTCTACGCTTCCCCCTATTATACTTGCTATTAAGAAAATCTCTGTGGGGATTATACCAAGGGGTTTTAATTCCTCCAAGACTCAGGATTGTATGAGAAACATCGTCCGTGATAATAGGCGTATGCTTATTAGCTACTGCTTTATCATATACATCCTTATGATTCTTCATGTAGGTATCGGACATCCACATTATCAATGGAACTCTTATTTGATATCTTAAATCTGGAGAATATGCTGCATTTCCATGTCCGTTGTAATCACGAAGTTCAAATACTTCTTCTCCATGATCAGAGAAATATATGAGAACACTATTGGTGTTCTTAAACTTGTTGATAAGTGATGTGACAACAAAGTCATTGTATAATGTGGCATTATCATACTGGGCAATCAGCTTTCTTTGATTTTCACTCCAGCGGATTTTATCATATTCACTAGCTTGAAATTTGTCCCACTTTTGTGGATAACGTTGTGTATAAGTATAGTGTTGCCCCATGAGATGGATAACATATAGGCTTGGTGCATTAGACACTTTAACTGTACGAATAAGTTCCTCATCGTACGTATAACCTTTTTGATTACGGGTGGTGAACATCAACCGCGACAAAACAGGATCTGACAAGAAGTTTACACCACCGACAAAATATTGATTGTCATAGCAATGTGTTTGATATTTAGCATTTTTGTAGACAGCTGGGAATAGTGGTGTATTATTAAAATTTGTGCGTAAAGAATCTAAAGAGAAGACAGATTCCATCACACCATGGGTATGGTCGTCAACAGAAACAGCATTATCAAAAGCTAAAAGATTTCCCTCAGCCTCCATACACTTTAAGTTCGGCGTCGTGTTATATTTATAGCCAAATAGCCCCGAATGATATACTGATGACGATTCGCCAATTAGGACTATCACGTTCGGCTTATCATTAAAGTCCTGTGAAGCAGGAATCTGTTTACAGACTGTGTATAGCTGTTTGATTTCATCCAAACGTTTTTTAGACATGTGATAGGAGTATGCTATACGGGTGATTGAAGTGTACTGCGGAATGGAAAAACCATTGTGGAACTTAATATAGCTGATAATCATAAAACCCCAGCCCATAAAACCTATGGTGGATACTAATGCAAAGAAGAATCGTACTCTTTTTATTTTTGAAATGAACAATGATAAGCGAAGTAACATGATGTGCATTAAAAGGACACAGGCCAATCCTCCTAATACAAGCCCGAATGACAAATAGGTATGTAGAAATTCTCTAGTTTCTTTCGGAGTTGTCTCTCTTAATATATCAAGTTTATCTTGATCAAAAGTAGATTGGAAGTTAAATAGACAGAAATAGTCTGTAAGGATAATAATTGTATAAATTATTCCAACTGCTACTAGGTACATTACCCCTAAGGATCTTACCTTGCTAAAAAAACTGAACACCAACGTTTCCAGCAAGGCCATTGACCCCGACAGGCACACCATCAATAATACTCCAACAAAAGGATGATAGGTGTAAGAATAAGTGCAATTTGATACAAGGTTGAGAAGGAAGAGATAGATAAAAGGCTTCTCTCCACATAAATTGAGGAGTGAGTGTAATAGGTCCCTTTTATGCATACTAAAAACCTTTGAACTTTGTTGTGTCATAAATTAGCTCTTCTGTCAGTTCCCAGAACACAGTATTAGTTTTACATAAGAGCGTGGGAACTATTGAGTGTCAATCTGAACTGTTTTGAATTATCTTTCCCCAAAACTAACCTTTTCCCACATTTGAGATTATTATCTCAACTCCAAGATATAAATCCACAGGAGTGCATATAGCCTATACCATGGGGAGGGTGTAAATTCTCAACAACGTACACTGGGAATATCAAACGCTCTTTTAAGTAACTTTCCTTTAAGTAGGTTTTATAGAATCAGATCATACCAATCCATTTGCAAAGGTATCATTTCTAACCCAAATAAGCAAAAAAAACAGAATATATTTTTCGTTTAACAAAAAATATTGCTTTAACTTTTGGGGCTTAGTTCTAATCTTTTGGAATCTGGTAAACAACGAGAATGAAAATGTTTACACATCATTATATACCAATAAAATGGAGAGCACACATAACATTCACATCTTACCCTCCCAAAACGCAAAAGCCCCGAGTGCGGATGTCGCGCTCGGGGCTTTCGTATTGAAAAAAGGCGGCCACCTACTCTCCCGCATTGCATTGCAGTACCATCGGCGCAGGCGGGCTTAACTTCTCTGTTCGGAATGGGAAGAGGTGGGACACCGCCGCAATAACCACCTGATTAGGGGTTTGACTATCGCACAAGCAAGGGAAAGAAGGAGTGACGCGCCACGCGGCACTTATGTCCTGCGGCATCCGCAACGAGCGGGCCGACGACACGGCTGAGATGCGGGAGGTAAGAAAGTTTCGGGCAATTAGTAGCGCTCGGCTTTGGCGTCGCCGCCTTTACACCTGCGCCCTATCGACGTCCTCGTCTGGGACGACCCTCATGAGGAGTTCTAATCTTGCGGCCGGCTTCGCACTTAGATGCTTTCAGCGCTTATCCGATCCAGACTCAGATACCCGGCGGTGCACCTGGCGGCACAACCGGTAAACCGGAGGTCTGTCCATCACGGTCCTCTCGTACTAGTGACAGGGCCACGCAAAACTCCAACGCCCACGATAGATAGAGACCGAACTGTCTCACGACGTTCTGAACCCAGCTCGCGTGCCACTTT
>CALIZL010000047.1 GCA_938028745.1 uncultured Prevotella sp. | reverse complement strand
CCATGATGCAAAAGTAATAAAAATAATTTGTCCCCACTAATTTTCCGCTGAGCCCAACCATGCGCTCGCTTAAAGGCGCACTTAATGGCAAAGACATCTCGCGCGACGAACTTTTTAAGGCTGCTTGCTGCAACCTTGGCGAGAGCTTTGTGACCAATCCTTCGGTAGATGTAAACTACACCGATGCCACCACCGGCGCTAAGCAAGTAAAACTATTGGGCCTGAGTGGCACTTACGTGCAAATGCTAACCGAAAATATGCCTAACTTTCGCGGTGCTGCATTGCCTTATGGCTTGGGCTATGTGCCTGGAAACTGGATGAAAAGCATGCAGGTGAGCAAAGGCAATTCGTCGGTGAAGAATGGATACGAAGCCATGACCGGACAAATAAATGTGGAATATGTAAAGCCAGAAGACGAAAAAGGACTCTCGTTAAATCTCTATGGCAGCACCATGGGGAAAGTTGAAGCCAATGCAGATGGCAACATTCACATCAACGGCAATAAAAATCTTAGCACAGAAATATTGGCGCACTTCGAGAATAATTGGAACCATAGCGATGGTAATGGCGATGGATTTCAAGACGACCCCCAGGTTAAACAGTTCAACTTGCAAAACCGCTGGTTCTGGAAAACGGGCAACTACATGCTACATGCGGGCTTATCGCTTTTAAAAGAAGACCGAACCAATGGGCAAGTAGCTGGTGCTTTGCCCTTGTATGGTGGCACATCACCTTACCGAATTGACATTGGCACACAGCGATACGAGGCTTATATGAAACATGCCTTTATACTTAATGCCGCACATGGCACAAACATCGCCTTACTGGCTAACGCCTCTCTGCATAAACAAGACGCACTTTATGGCATAAAACAATATGATGTGAACGAGAAAAGTGCCTATGCATCGCTAGTGTTCGAAACCGATTTCACACCCAAACACAATCTCTCTGCCGGTTTGAGTCTTAATCACGATTATCTGCGCCAAAGCTTAACTTTGCCTTTAGGTGCTGTTGCTGCTAATTATGGCAACCTCTATCCCATGGAACGGGGTTTAGAAAGCGAGACAACACCTGGCGCATACGTGCAATACACTTACAATCTCAACAATCATCTCGTGGCGATGGCCGGCTTGCGCTTAGATCATAGCAATGTGTATGGCACGTTCTTTACCCCGCGTTTTCACCTTAAATGGATGCCCGCACAGTTCCTCACCGTTCGTCTTTCGGCCGGCAAGGGTTATCGTAGCCCGCACGCACTGGCCGAAAACAATTACCTGATGGCTTCTGGGCGTCGGCTTATTATAGACGAATTAAAACAAGAAGCGGCATGGAACTATGGCAGCAGTCTAAGTTTTGTTATCCCCATAGGCAAACAGGCACTTAAGCTGAACGCCGATTATTATTACACCCACTTCTTAGACCAGGCTATAATAGACTACGACTCCAATTCCGAAGAACTGCGCATCACCAATCTTAATGGTAAAAGCTACTCGCACACTTTCCAAGTAGATGCTTCGTATCTTTTCTTCAATAGTCTTGAGCTTACAGCCGCCTATCGTTATAATCTCGTTAAAACCACTTATGGCCGACAACTTTTGTGGAAACCGCTGCAAAGTAGGTATAAAGCTCTGCTCACTGCTAGCTACAAAACACCGCTTGCACTATGGCAATTTGATGCAACGGCGGTGTTGAATGGGGGTGGCCGAATGCCACAACCTTACACCACGGCATCGGGAAACCTCTCGTGGCAGCCTAATTTTAAGGCTTATCCACAGCTCAACGCGCAGGTTACGCGTTATTTCAAACATTTCTCAGTGTATGTGGGTGGCGAAAATCTCACTAATTATAAGCAAAATAATCCCATTATTGGCTTTAGTAATCCATGGGCTAACAGCTTTGAACCTACAATGGTTTACGGACCCGTGCAAGGGGCGATGGCTTATATTGGCATCCGAATTAATCTGGGGCAACGCCTTTAATGGCACAGTCGCGCTAATGCCGCAATACTGAATGTTTAGTGCCTGCCCTTAACAACTCCTTTGAATCATAAAATAGAATAAATATCATCACTAAGGGTGGGTGTGCCGAACGCTAGTTCGGCCACCGCCCATAAACAAACAAAGACATGAAGAAGTTATTTTTTACGATGTTGCTTTGTGTGGTAGCCATGATTGCTGCCGCCAAGGATTTTAAAACCGTTGTGTTTACCACCACTCCGCAGATGCATTGCCAAAGTTGCGAAGCCAAAATTAAAGGCAATATTCGCTTTGAAAAAGGGGTGAAAGAAATTAAAACAGATGTTGAGGCCCAAAAGGTTTTCATAACCTTCGACCCTAAAAAGACTACTGAAGAGAAATTGCAAAAGGCATTCGAGAAGTTTGGTTATAAGGCTGAAAAAACCGATAAAGATGCCAAGATTCCCGTACATGGCGACGAACAATGTGAGAATATGTAGTAAAACCCTCTAAAAAACTACGCTCCGTGTAAAAGCTGTCTGAACAGAATGTGCTAAGACAGCTTTACATCGGGGCGTTTTTTTATTCCCTTTAACCTAAATCGGTCTTTAGAGACTAAACAGATTTTGTTTTATTGTCGAGCAGATTGGCTGTCTTTGTAATGCAGGCGTAGCGGGCTACGTCAAGTTAGAAAGACAGGCAAGGTGCCGACAAGAAAATAAAAGCTGTTAGGAAACAACACACAAATAAGAAGTTCTAAAGCATTGTGGTCTAATCACCGATTTGGGTTTAATTGTTGTTTTATTCTAGTTTATAATAGTGGGCTTTGGGAAAATGTAAAATATATGGCACGTATTTTAACATTGTGAGTAGCTTTTTTATCACCAACTTCCCACTCGCTCGCAAATAATCCATTCTCGCGAGGGTTTGGTTTTGTATAAAAAGAAGTAGGATGGTGCATCTTGGTAAAGCGAAAATTGATAGAGACAAACCGTATTTTTTATGAATTTTCGGGCTATTTGCATCAAAACGCAGTGCTATCTCCTACAAAACGCAGTGCTAACTCATGCAAAACGCAAGGCTAACTCATGCAAAACGCAAGGTAAAATGCAGCAAAACGCAGAACAAAGTGCTGCATTTTGCAGACTGAAGAGGAGCCTTTTGTCCAAAATTTGATAAGTGAGTTACGTGTTTTTGGACTGAAAAGTGGTGTAAAAAGTGGGTTTTTACCACTAAAAAGCGGTTTTTGGGGTGGCGAAAAACGGCGAGCCAAACGCCAAATAGAAAGCCCAAAAGGTACAAAAAGGCGGTTTTATGCTTAAATTCGATGTAAAGCAAAACGTAAATAGTGGAAATTTGGACAAAATGTTGCACTTTTTAGCCCTAATTTGTGCTAGAACCTTTGTTTTTGAAAGTACGTTTTGTAAAACAATAATACTAAATTTAACAGTATCGATGATACATATGCGCTTGCAAATAGTGCCTATGCTTTTAGTGGGTTTAAGCATAATGCTAATTTTTTCTGTCAGCTTTTGTTCTGGATGGTTTTATTGATCATGGTTAATTGAAGGGGTTGTAGCAAGTAACAAACGCGATGGAAGTTGCAGTTTGTGCAGGATTGAGGCTAAACACAAGTTCGCAAACGCTCGTGCTATGTGGGGCAATGGTTGTTATTTGCTGGCTCGACACTATTAGCCATCAAAGGCGTGCAAGACCATTACGTAAATAATAGGCCTGCATTTATATTCATGCGCCAATAGGTTTGTTACTCTCCAAAAACCTGTAAAACTCAACCCCATTCTCGTTAAATTTGCCTATTTCTTACCGAAAGCATAAAGAAAAAGTCACACAAACTTGCCTAATACGTTAAAAATCATTATCTTTGCAACCACATTTAACAGCAACTACCGCGAATGGTC
>CALIZL010000046.1 GCA_938028745.1 uncultured Prevotella sp. | reverse complement strand
GAGTAGTTTTTTGAATTTCGAATGACTTATAGAGAATCGACCAAGAACGCTTCCTAATACAAAAGCGATGATGCCTACTGTGCCTTGAGTAAATCCAAATTCTTGTGGTGAAAGTCCTAGACCGCCGTTGTGTACTGCGTCAATAAGAAATAGAGTTGAGATTTTAGATAATAATGCTTCTGGAATACGGTAAAGTAATAGTAGTAAAAACATAATAAACACTTCTCGGATATTTATTTCTCTGATGGATAAATAGACTTTATCGCATGTGTATTCCCGGATGTTTTTAGCTTGTGTGGGATAAGTTATAGTGCTTATTTTATTAGGCCGTATGGCGAATAACCAGAGGACAATAAAAAGGCCTGCGACTGCATAAAACATTAAGCTCCATGATAGACTGATATTGTTGCGATATATAATCTGTAGATTTCCAACTACCATCACAAGTACTCCTTGTCCAAAAACGGTAGCTAGTTGATAAAAAATATTACGAGACCTCTGCAAAACCTACTATCCTCTCGATTTTCACCCATATACTCTTAGAAGAATGAATATTTTTGACCAAAAGATGCCGTTGGAGGTAATTTTTGAGTAGATAATAATCTTTTATCGGTGTATTTTCATATTATCTGATACAATTTGACACAATAATCCCTGGCGTTCGGTATAAGTTGTAGGCAATGGATTCCATAATATGCTGCGCATGTGTTTTTGAAAGTCCGACGTATCTTGCTATTCCAGCACCAAACCATCTATGCATAGAACCAAAGGTACGTTCTACTTTGTAGCGTATCTTACTTATAGCAACGTTGATACGCTGCTGCCTTTCTGTAATTTCATGTCCTCTTGTTCCTTTATGCATGATACGACTTTTAAGTTTCATACGTTTGAGGGTTTCTTTGTTCTCCATCGAGTCATATCCTTTATCGGCATAGACAAGTGCTTTCCGTGGCAATTTAGCTTTCTTCAGGGGTGTTTCTAAGTGTTTCATATCACTTTCATTGGCAGCTGTCGTTTCCTCGGCAAGCACCATTCCGTTTTCATCCGTTACCGTGTGACGCTTGTAACCGAAGTGGAGCTTTCCCATCTTCTTTACCCAACGGGCTTCTGTATCTACATTAGGCTTGACAACTTCTTTGAGCATGGCTTTCTCAGAAGCCTCTATGTTCTCATCCTCTTTTCTATCCTCAACGACCTCATAGCTCTTACCTCCGCGGGGGCGACGGGGAGTATTCGTAATGCTGGCATCAACAATGGCACCACGCTTTACAATGATTCCTTTAGCTTCCAATTGCCTGTTAAACTCCTCAAGAAGCGTATCATACAAATCTGCTTCAACAAGAATGTTGCGAAAACGGCACACAGTAGTACTGTCAGGGACGATATCTTCCATGTCAAGACCTGCAAAACGGCTGAAAGACAGGCGGTCGTTAACCTGATCTTCAACTTCTCCGTCACTCAGACCATACCAGGTACGGAGTAATTCAATCTTGAATAAAACAAGGCTGTCATAGCTGGGCCGACCAGTAGACTTATAGCCTTTTGTATAAGCCACTTCTATTATAGCACGAATAGGTGCCCAATCAATGACTGTGTTTATTTGTGAAAAGAATGTCTGCTTGACCTTTCTTTGCGCAAGGAATAGGTCAGCAAAACTTGGAGAGGATAACTTCTGTTTCATACGATAAAGGTACAAAAAATATTTAAGAAAGATAAATTATAGAAGGAGTTTTGCAGAGGTCTCTATTTATTAATACTTAAAAAAGAATATAGCAATGAAAGTAAAAACATTGGCATTAACATCGCTCCACAACTTAGAGCACTCGCCGTAGGCCATTAGTCTGCACACCATCTGCACCGAGGCGAACATCGAAAAAATTAACGCGCTGTTGCCTGCGCTCAAAGTGGGCATATAATTTAAACCATCGGCTTTTGTCAAGCGTGGGGGGGGGTATTTCGAAGTGCTTTATTCTTTCTCTTTCCTCCGTAATTAATAATTCTCTATAACAATAATTTAAATCAAAAACAATGAAAAGAAAAAAATCTTTTGCAAGCGTAGCGAAAACAGTTTTCGCCCTTGCCGCAGTAGTGATGATGAGCACCGTATTTACCTCGTGCTCGAAAGACCATGACGAGAAGTTTACCAACACCGTAACCATCGGTGATGAGGAGAGTTCTATCTTCCAGGTCAACTACTATGACGAGCCCAATGGCAACTACCGCCTCTTTCTCGACTTATCTGCCAATGGTGGAAAAGCTGTGGAAATTCATCTGAATAAAGAGCAGCATATGAACGGCACCCCCATCGACCTGAAGAAAAAGGAAGAGCGGGAGTACAACGGAAGGAGCTTTTGGTCGGTAGCTTACTATGACAACGGCAAGAATTTGATAAGTACATCTGGTATCCCTGGCGATAGTGAGCCTGTTTTCAAGGAGGGCACGCTCACCGTTTCGGGCGATTTAGCGAGCACTATCAACATCAAGCTCGAAAACGGACGCGTGGTAGGAAAGGATGGTAAGGAGTGCATTCTTAACATCAGTTACAGTGGCCCGGCGAGGAAGTACTAATAACCCTCATGGCTAATAATTAAAAAAGGAAAGAACTTCTGAAATTAGAACTGACCAAAGGTCGACACGTTATCAACAATCCCAACGCCCAAGCCCCGTAAGGCGTTACTCTGAAAAGAGATTCAGCAGGGGGCAAGTTTAAAGTATGATCAAAATGAATCGGCTAATAAATGTATCGGCAGTGATTGCGCTTACATTTGTCATCGCAACGCCCGCAGCGGCAAAGTTGAACAAAATGCACAAGGCTGTAAATAGCTATGCTGAAAAACCTGCCGGCTACGCTGCGCAGGATGGTAACAAACGGATGAGCAAATCGGATAGGGCAAAATCGCTGG
>CALIZL010000045.1 GCA_938028745.1 uncultured Prevotella sp. | reverse complement strand
ACTGTTCTGACCCAAGTAATAAACCTTATAACTTGCACTTGCGCCAAACTTGCCAGGAACTCTATAACGGAAGGAAGCTACCTTCTGAGTTGGAGCGTTGCTACTCTTCTGCAATACGCCATCATCGTCCTTAACGTAGATGTAGTCACCTGCTTCCCAAGAGAAGTCGCTACTGTTATAATCCAATGATGTGCGGGTTTTTGCCTCGTCGCCTTCTACGAAAGTTGTTAGGTTCTTGTCGTTATCGCCCTCTTTGTTGGTTGGGTTTTGTGCCACCTCTTCCTTAGCACAAGATGCGAAAGTCAAGGCGATGCCGAACACGACAGCCAAAGACTTTAGTTGCGATGCAAATGAATATTGTTTCATTGTTTTCTTCATCATTTATTCGTTTTACTTTGTTCTTTTAGTTAATAACTCTCTATTAGTCTTCCCATGGTGTAGGGGCTTCGTCTTCGAAGTCTTTCTCATCCCATTGACTTGCCTTAGCAGTAGCAGGACCAGTAGCCTTGTTTGCCTTCCTGTGCTGGCTAGGGAACGATGTGTCCATCAAATAAGTGGTTTCGCTTACTTGGATTATCATGCAACGTGGTGCAGAATAATCCTTCTTTTCTTGTTTCTTTCTCATTGCTTTTTGATTTGATTAAAAATAGTTGTTATCTACTCTCTATGTGGCTTTGTTGCTCACCTTTTATTATATACATCCTGATAACCTTCTCATCTATCTCTCTTAACCGTCTGCACGCTCCCCCTCTACAGGCAGACAGCGTTTTACCACTGCCTGCCCGAGAAATCAACGAGAGAAAACAAACTATTACTAGAGAATTACAAGTATCTTTTGTGGTAAAATCAATGCTTAAAACGTCCTTATTTTGCTTTCTTGACAGCTCGCAAACGGGCACAAAAAAGCGAACAAAGGAAACTCCTAGAAGTCCTTTGTTTACAAGGGTTACGCCACGCTTCGCGCGCGCGTAGGATGGAAGAAAAAAAGTATGATTAAACGCTAGGTGCGCCTGTGTGTGTGTGTGTGTGTGTGTGTTAGCAAAATATCTGAAACTACCAAATATAAAGCACTAAAAAAGGCAAAGAAATCAAAGTTTCTTTGCTGTGCTGGATTGGCTGGATATGTCATTGCTAATTGTTTCACGGCCGCAAAGGTAAGAAGAATAAATTGAATGGGCAAGGAAAAGAAGAAAAAAAGCCTCACTCCCGCGGGGATGTGTCAAAATGCAAATACCATTTTGATAATCTTACAGTTTGAAACAATCCAATAAAAAATGACCATTTCTGTACTCGATTTTGAGTAAAGAAATGGTCTTTTCTTTGCCTTTAGAAGAATCCTACTTATAGATTGAAAGTTGTCAAGTTATTAATTTGCATTTTGACACATCCTCTTTTTCTATGGGTAATATTACTCTTATCTAACGATTATCTTCTCTCAATTCTACACCCTATTCTATCGTATTTTGTCATCAATATCATTGGTGTCAAGCATCCGCACATGTCGTGCTAAGCATGCGCACATATGGTGTTAAGCATCCGCACCACATGTGCAGAGTATCAGCACAACAGCAAATGATGGTAAACATTCACGAATATTGTATGAAATAAGACCTTAAAACATCCTTTTCCGTTGGCTAAAGTGTAAAACGCTAAAACTAAACTGAACAAATAACTTCTTTCTATGAATACAACAGATATTATTCTAATCGGGTCAAACAACCCACACGATTCGTTATAGAGCCAGTTTACAAGTTAACAAAGTGCTTGCAAGTGACAAGCTGACAAGAGAATAAGGTGCTTGTACTGTCTATTCTATCATT
>CALIZL010000044.1 GCA_938028745.1 uncultured Prevotella sp. | reverse complement strand
CACCTTGCCGCAAAAAATCGATTCTCGCGAAGGTTGGTTTCGATGCAAAATAGGGTTAGTCTGTGGGTGCGGCAAAATGAATTTTTATTTAAATGAACCACCATTTGCACCAACTTTTGGGCTATTTGCTGCTAAATGCACTGCGTTTTGGTGCAAAATGGAGTGCGTTTTGGTGCAAAATGCACTGCAAAATGCCGCTAAATGCAATGCGTTTTGCTGCTAAACGCGAGGTAAAATGGTGCAAAACGCAGTTCAATATGCCGATAAACGCAAGGCGAAAAGCATAAATATCCGCCGCAATGGTATAAAAACAACCTTCTTGAACCATTAAATACATGGCTCAAAAGGGCAAAATGTACCCTAAAAAGTGGGTTTTTAGGGGCAAAAAGCAGCAATTTGGGGCTGGCAAAAACTAGAATCGGCAGCAAACTAGAAAGGCAAAGTGGTGCAAAATGCAGGTGGCATGCTCAAAATTGGACTAAAAAAGAAGTGTGCCAAACCCAAAATCGCGGTCATTTGCCTGTTTTGAGAGCTGTTTTTGCGCTAGAAGGGTGCTATGGGAAGGGTATGTTTTGTAAAATATATTTTAAAGTTTTAAGATGGTAAAGGAGTAAGGTAGTAAGGAGTAAGTGGTGAGGTAGTAAGTAGTAAGGTAGTAAGTAGTAAGGTAGTAGGTAGTAAGTGGTGAGGTAGTAAGGTAGTAAGGCTGTAGGTAAGGGGTAGGTAGTAAGGCGGCAAGGCAGTAAGTGGTGAGATAGTAGGTAGTAAGTGATGAGGTAGTTAGGTGATGAGGGTCGTTAGGAGTAAGGTAGCAAGGAGGAGAGGTAGTAAATGGTGATGAGGCAGTAAATGGTGGGCAATAGGCAGAAGGTAGTAAAGTGATGAAGGCTGGGTTTGCCAGCCTTCAATGTTCTTTTCCGTTGCTAAATTCAAGGGTTTGCGGTTGAGCGTTAACGCCATGTGCTTAGCCCAAGTGGGTTGTACACACCACTTTACTCTACCGAATAGCCTTGCCCTTGCTTGCGCAAAACAATCTTGAAATGCTTATTATGCAGGTAAGGGTATATCGTTTTACCCTGATACTCCACCGATTTTACAGCAATACTCGTTCCTCCCAACATTTTTTCGGCATTGGGCACAGCCGCATACACATAATGAAAACGCATCGGCAGCTTAACGCGGTCTATCATTATCACCACATCTGCATAGCCTTCGCCGCGTTTTCCCTCGGCCGTGTCCCAGAATTTCATTACAGACTCGTCGGGCAAGTCGGCAAAAAAGCGAAACACGTCAACGTCATCTAGCTTGTAGGCATGCACGTTTAAGGTGCGTTTACTGGCTTTTCCAAACACCGAGAACTTGCATTCGTACAGCAATGCACTGGGCGATAGGGTCTTCTCGCCATCTTGCACTTCAACATACACGGTGCCGTTGACGGAAGATGCCGTCATGGGTCTGTACGTTTCTTTCTCCTCATCGGCACTACAAGCGGCCAACAGCACAAGCACTGCCATCAGCCACAAACTGCTTTTCCATTGCTTCATCGTCTTGGGTTTTATAAACGGCAACGGGAGTCGTACGTGGTAAGAATCCTCAACATGCCGTTTTGAGTTAATTAATTGGGGCAGAACGTTCGTACCTGCCATAAAATGGTTATTGCTAGATGCTGCAAATATATGCTTTATTTTGTAGAAAGCAAAAAGAAAGAGGGCAAAATGTGCCTAAGAAGGCAGAAAACAAATTATGCAAACTACACTTAAATCATTTCAACATGCCCTCCAACCTATGCTCGCACCTCCTCGAACAATAGCAGTTTCGTCTACTCACAATTTGGCGTAAGTAAGCGAGCGAAGACCTTGTACTAACATAACGAGTGGCCTCCGTTCGCTTTTCTTTTGTTATTTACATCCTTTGCCCTACCCTATCTGCTTTAACAAATAGGCGCATTTCTCAGGATTACCCAGCGTTTTGCCCTTGTCGCACGATAGTTTTACACAGTCGTGCCATTCGCGTTTCTCGGTAATGCGGCACTTAGTGAGTTTCACCACGATGTTCATGGGCTTACATCCCAGCACATCGCAAGTAAGGAAGGTGCCCATGCCGTAGCTGTCTTGCACACGTCCGTCTACAAAGCGGTGTATCTCTAAGGCGCGTTCGATGTTCAAGCCATTGCTATATATCACCTGCTTGGTGGCCGGATTGATGCCCAGCTGCTTGTATTTTTCGATGATTTTTTCGGTTTGCTCTTCTTCCACGCCGCTGTCTACACGCAACCCAACGAACATCAAGGCCATGCGCTTTGATAGATTGTTGAAGAAAACCTTGTCGCCGAAGCAGTCGTAGAGGTAAATGCCGTTGTCGCCATCGTAAACATCGCTGAACTTACGCATCACATTGAAGTTGCATTCGAAGATACCGCTGACGTTTTCTTCGAACTCCACAATCTGATGGCTCATCGTTCCGATGGGGACGAGTTGGTGTTTCATGGCCAAATACACGTTGCTTGTACCGATTATACGTCCCTTCCACGGCACGAAAACGCCGTCTACCTGCTCTCCGCCTGCATCGGCGGTGGCTTTCATGGCACGTATCACATTGTCGTGATGCACAAAAGACAGTCGGCGACGCGTACCCATGTCGCCCAAAACCAATCCTCCGCGCAATATCTGCCTAGCTTTATCAACAGCGCGTTCGTACTCTACGGCGGCATCATAGCGTTCTAAGTCGCCGCGATGCAGGTGCATCAACTCGGAAACAATGGATAGTACGGGCATCTCCCACATGATAGTGGAATACCATTTGCCGCGAATGGATATGGCGAGTTGCCCATCTGGGGCTTGTTCGATATGCACTTCGGCCGGATTGAACTTGTAACCGCGCAAGAAAGTGAAGTACCATTGGGGCAGATAATACATGCGATGCTGCATAAAGGCTATCTCCTCTTCGGTTATTCGCACGTTCTGCATCAGGTTAATCTGCTCTTTCACCTTCTCGGCAAAGCCTTCGGGGTATACGGTGTGGTTGCGATCGAAGAAGGTGTATTCCACTTCGGCGCGCGGATAGGTTTGCAAAATGTAGTACTGGCAACTGAAAGTGTAGGCATCGTTGTCGGTAAAGTGGTTGATGATTGGTTGCATAAGTATCGTTTTTTATGGGTTTTTATTTCGAAGTGCGGTGGGTGTTGCGCGGGTGGGGTTAAGGGGATTAAATGATGTTGAGCAGCTCGGCAAAGTCGTCTATCACCCAATTGGCACCTGCTTCTTCCAACTCAGCAGGCGTGCCGTTGCCATAGGTTACGCCACAAGTAAGGGTGTTGGCGCGGCGCCCCATCTCGATATCGAATGCCATATCGCCCACAACGAGCGTTTCTTCGGGCTTTACGCCAAAGTGTTCGAGGGTAAGGAGCACCGGTTCGGGATGGGGTTTGGCGTTCGTAACATCGTCGGCACTCACAATATAGCTGATGTATGGGCCTATGCCGATGCTCCGCACGAGGTTGGGTAGCGAGTCGCGCCCACGACTGCTGGCTATGGTGAGCGTTAGTCCTGCATCGTGCATGCGCTTAATGGTTTGCACCACGTTGGCAAAGGGCTTTACCGCACCCGTAACATTGTTGATGTCGAAAATGCTGCGATAGGTTGTTACACAGGCTGTGGCCGTTGCATCGTCTACGTTTGCCAAACGCACGAAAGCCTCTTTAAGGGGTAGCCCGATGGTGGCCGCGCATTGGTCTTCGCTATTTTGTGGCAAGCCATGTAGCCGTAGGGTTTCTCTCAGTGTGTCGACAATGATGCGGCGCGAGTCGCCTAGCGTGCCGTCAAAGTCGAGTATCACGGTGGTAATTCTCATCTTTTTCATGCAAAGGTATGAAAACTTTGGGAGTAAGTAAGGGTGAAAAGGGGAAAAATTGAAAAGGGGAAAGAGGGAAAAGGGGAAAAGGTGGAAAGGTGAAAAGGTGAAAAGGTGAAAGGATGGCTAACGCCTTTTAAAGGTGAAAAGGTGAAAAGGTGGAAAGGTGAAAGGATGGCTAAAGCCTTTTAAAGGTGAAAAGGTGAAAAGGTGAAAGGGTGAAAAGGCGAAAGAGTGAAAAGGTGAAAAGGTGAAAAGGTGAAAGGATGGAGAAAGCCGTGAAAAGATGATGAATAAAGCACACCCCTGCCTCCTTTCCAAAGGGAAAAGGGACAGGGGGTGAGGTTTTATTTATCAACCACGGTGAAGTCGAGCTGACGTTTCTCTTGGTCTACACGAGCCACTTGTATGCGAATAGGGTCGCCAAGCTGATACTTGCGGTGGCGTCGCCTGCCTACAAGACAATAGTTTCGTTCGTCGAAGTCGTAGTAATCGTCGTCCAAATCGCGCATGGGCACCATGCCTTCGCAGTGGTTTTCGTCTATCTCGCAATAGATTCCATAGCTGGCAATGCCACTGATGTGCGCGTCATACTCTTCGCCCAGCTTGTCGGCCATAAACTCTACCATCTTATACTTAATGGAATCGCGCTCCGCATTCTGTGCAACCTGCTCCATCTCCGACGAATGCTCGCACAGTTCCTCATAGTGTTCCTTGTTCGCACTGCGGCCTCCTGCGGCATAACGCGTAAGCAAACGATGCACCATCGTGTCGGGATAACGGCGTATAGGACTGGTGAAATGCGTGTAATAATCGAAGGCCAGGCCGAAGTGACCAATGTTATGGATGCTGTATTTGGCCTTCATCATGGCGCGAAGGGCGATGGTTTCGATGAGGTTTTGCTCGCGTTTGCCCGCCACCTCGTCCATTAGCTTATTCAACGAGCGCGAGGTTTCACCCTTAGTGCTTGTTGTTTTCAGCTTATAACCAAACTTCATGATGAACTCGCGCAAGTTTTCGAGCTTCTGCGGGTCGGGATTATCGTGTACGCGATAAGGCAAAGTTTTGGGCGTTCGGCCGCCTTTGGGTTTGCCAACACTCTCGGCCACGGTCTTGTTAGCCAAAAGCATAAACTCTTCTATCAGCTTATTGGCATCCTTCGAACGCTTGAAATAGGCGCGAATGGGCTTGCCTTGCTCGTCAACATCGAAGTGAAGTTCTTCGCGGTCGAACTTTATAGCACCGTTCTTAAAGCGCTTTTCGCGTAGTTTCTTGGCCAGTTTGTCCAACATTATTAAGCAGTCGGCGTTCTCGCCTTTATATCCTCCCTTCGGTGCTGGCGGCGCAGGTTCGCCCGTTCCGTCAACAACACCGTTGTCTTCCAACAGTTGTTGTACCTCTTCGTAAGCATATCGCCTATCGCTTTTTATCACGGTGTGCACGATGCGGTAAGCCTTTATGTCGGCGTTTTCGTCCATGTTGAAGATAACACTATAAGCCAACTTCTCTTCATCGGGGCGAAGCGAGCAGATAAAGTTACACAGCCGTTCGGGCAACATGGGTATGGTGCGGTCTACAAGATACACACTTGTGGCGCGTTTCATGGCCTCTTTATCGATGATGCTGCCCTCGGTAACGTAATGACTCACGTCGGCTATGTGCACGCCCACCTGCCAAAGGCCCTTATCGAGCATGCGAATAGACAGTGCATCGTCGAAATCCTTGGCATCTCGCGGGTCGATGGTGCAGGTAAACACGTTGCGGAAGTCCTCGCGTTCGTCGTAGTCCTTCTGCGTTATCTCGGCCGAAATGCGTTCGGCAGCCTCTTCTGCCGCCTTGGGATAAGTGTAGGGCAAGCCGTATTGGGCCAAGATAGCGTGCATCTCGACATCGTTTTCGCCCGTAGGACCAAGCACATCAATAACTTCTCCCATGATATTCTTGTGTTCGGCATCGGGCCATTGGGTTATTTTCACCACGGCCTTATCGCCCGTTTTGCCGCCTTTAAGCTTACGTTTAGGCACGAAGATATCGTGTACGTACAGGTTTTCGGGCGTTACAAGGAACGCCATGTCGCGCTCAACCCGCAGTTTACCCACCACTTGGTCTTTGGCACGTTTCAGTATTTCGATAACCAACGCCTCCTTGATATGTCGTTTGCGGCGCGCCATCAGCTGCACGCGAACACGGTCTCCGTTAAGTGCCGACTTGGAGTTTCGCTCACTTACGAAGATGGGCAATGAGCCATCGTCGGGTACGAACGAGTTTTTGCCGTTGGTTTTGCGCACGAAACGGCCTTCGAGCACCTGTCCGGCCTGATTGAGGCGATACGAACTGTCGGTCACTTTGGTCAAGAAGTCGTCCCAAGCCATCTCTTCCATCACGTCGATGGCCAGCATCTTGAGCGGATGCGTGTCGAGTTTCAGTCCTTTAAAGATTTCTTTGAAACTGAAAGTCTTTCCTGGCTGCTGCTCGAAAAACTGTTGTAGCCTTTCGGCCACCTGCTTTTTGGTGAGGCGCTTGCCTCCTTTCTTTCCTTTTCCCATATTCGGCTGTTGTTTATGGCTTATCTAATATCATCTAAATAAAGGGCATTATCTGGCATGCAGCACGCCCGTATTCTCGTCGGTGTTGGTTATTCGCTTGTTCCCTGCGGTCTTGGCTTTGCCAAAATCGAGATTGAACGACACGTTTATCATCAATATGCGCCGCAGATTTCTGGAATACGCCAGTTTATTTGCAGGCGCAATACGCGACAGGTTCTCCACTTCGGTGGTATAAAGGGTGGTGAATGGGTTCGCCACCACCAACTGTACCGCCCATTTGTCCTTGTTATATCCAAGAGCTATATTATGGCTAGCCTCTTCTTTGTCTAGCGTTTCGCCCCACAAGCTATGCTGGCTCGTCTCCATTTCGGCAGCCAAAAGCCACTGCTTATACATGGCTAGCAGCTGCCCGCGCATTCCCCAGTTGGCGTGAGTGTGGGTGTAGTGGTTGCCATTGCTAATGAATCGGTTGAAGAATGGTGTTACTTGAAGGGAAAGCCAATCGCCAAATGGGTGGAGTTTAAAATCAATGCGGGTGTTAATACGGTGGAAACCGCGTTGATTGTTCATCGTTCGCACAAAGCGTTGGTTCTCCAATAGCGTTTCTTCCATAATGGGTTTGTGATCGTAGCTGTACCTTCCGTACAGGCCAACATTCAGCCATTTCGTCGCCCAATCTACAGAAAGACTGTTCGATACGAAAGTAACTGCTTTTAGATTTGGGTTTCCACGTCTTAGCTGATAAATGTCAATGTCTTGCGAAACGTCGCTCATGTTAGAGAGCGAAGGTGCATAACCCGACACGTATCCTGTGTATTTTATCGCCAAGCTGTTTGTCACATTGTAAGCAAGCGATAACCTAGGCCGAAAGATTAGCGAGCTAAGGTTGTTGTTTGCCTGACTATTGTATATCCGCATTACCCCCAATCCCAAGGTATAAGTTAGTTTCCCCAGTTTAGAAAGCCACTCGGTATAAAGGTAAGTCTCCGATGTGTTCAGCTTAACTAGGTTCTCTATTGTCCCACTATAACTGTTTTTGGTGTACGTCTGCGTATGCTTAACACCGAAAGAAAGCTTGCTGCGGTTGAACATCTTTTCGTATATACCTTCGGCGATGAGCGAATACTTACGCCCCGTTGTTTCGGAAACAAAGTCTTGATCATTGTGTCCCGTCTCAAACAAGGTGTATTTACGATTACTTCCACTGCCGATATAAGTGCCAACGAGGTCGAAATAGATAGTCTGTTGGTGAGGTAGCATGGTATGAAAGTACAGGTCTAGCGAGGGCGAATTGTCGTGCGTGCGCATAAAGTCGTTGATGCGATAGGTTTTGTTCTCCGTATATAAAGTGCTAATCCTATCGGTAGTGGAGTTCGGCACGTGGTTATACCTGTCTCGGAATATAACACTGAACACGCTTTTGTTAACCGCGTAGCTATACCACAGAGAGAAATCAAAGTTATTGAACTTAGCTTTTGTGGGGTCGCCTATCTCTCTGTTGGTTAAAGTTCGGTCGTTATAGTGGTAGGTTTCGGTATTCTCCCTTATCCATTTCAGGTCACGTCTGTTCCACCATGCCACGGCTTTCAGTTCCGATTTGCCTTCATGATAGTTGGCAGACAGCTGATATTCGCCAAAGCCCAGCATCGAAACGCCATTGGTTAAGTCGCCACTAACATTGCCTCCCCTTTCCTTATATCTCACGATAATGTCGATAACGGCTGCCGCACCTGCATAGCGTGCCCCAGGCATATCGTAATATTCCACCCTTAGAACATCGTGTGGGCGAATGGCCTTTATCTCTGCAATAGTTGTTTTCACGCCATTGATGCGCAATTGAACGGGCTCGCCCGTAGATGTGCGTATGGTATTATCGATGGTGTTGAGCCTAATTCCAGACAATTGCATGTTTCGCAATAGTCCAAATCCATTGGTAGCAGCTTTCAATTGGAACTTGGAAGGGATGATAATCTTACGATCTATCTTTTGTATTTCACGTTGCCCCACCACCTCTACTTCTTGCACCGTGCGTTCAACAGGCAGCATGGTTATCTCACCCAAATATAAATCATGGACTACATTCTCCAATCTTACATGATAATCGGCATAGCCAAGATAAGTTACTAAGAGGTTGTCGAAGTGTTTATCCTTGTTAACGGCTAAACCAAAACGACCATTTGCATCACTGATTGCATTTTGTTTTTCTTTTGTTCCATCCGAGACGAGACTCACAACGGCACCTTCCAAGGGATGACCAGCCTCATCTTGAACTAGGCCTGTAATGTTTATCTGTGCATTAAGGCTAGTCCATAACACAAGAAAAAACAAAAGCAAGAGAGTTTTTTGCATACCATTTGTGTATTAAATTTGTTATAAGATTACTGTCAAACGTTGGTCAAAAGTAGGCGTTTTATTCCGAAGCACAAAAGCTATTTCGAGCAAAACAGTGGCGCGTTACGCATTTTTAACACCGCACAAATCACCTCATTTCCCATTCCAAACGCCATCAAACATCTGTTGTTCTTTTATTCCATACTTGTCATATCTTACCGCAAAGTAACAAAAAAAATGTGAGATAAAAGGAGCATTTTACAAAAACTTCTTTGAAGTCTGCGCATTTTATTGTACATTTGCAAGTTAAAGCACGAATACGTTCGGCTTAAACCGCCCTTTTTCTAACCTTGCGCACGCGCAAATAAGCCCCCAAGCCATGCCGCTGAGGCGTTTGAGAAAAGGCAAAAAGAACAAAAACAGCAAATAATATACATAGCACATGTCTGCAGTGATAATAAAGAAAGTCTGCACCAAAAGCGACTTAAAGGCGTTCATCGACCTACATTACGACCTATACGAGGGTAACGAGTATGACGCGCCAAACCTGTTCAGCGACGAGATGAACACGTTGAGCAAAGACAAAAACGCGGCGTTCGACTTCTGCGAGGCCGAATACTTCCTCGCTTACAAAGAAGGAAAGTTGGTTGGGCGCGTTGCTGCCATCATCAACCACAGCGCCAACAAGAAGTGGGACCGTAAAAGCGTGCGCTTCGGATGGATAGACTTCATCAATGACCGAGAAGTGTTAGAGGCATTACTTCAAGCCGTGGAAGAGTATGGACGCTCTAAGGGCATGCGCTCTATCGTGGGTCCGCTGGGCTTTACCGACATGGACCCAGAAGGTATGCTCACAACGGGGTTCGACCAACTAGGAACCATGCCCACCATATATAATTATGAGTACTACCCCCAACTGATGGAAAGCATCGAAGGGTTTGAGGTGGACAATCACTACGTGGAGTACAAGCTGATGGTGCCTAACGAAGTTCCTGAGAAGTTCGCCAAGATTGCCGACATGATACAAAAGCGTTATAGCCTCAAAATAAAGAAGCTTACACGCGACGATGTTTTCAAGGGAGGATACGGAAAACGCATCTTCGACCTCGTGAATAAAACCTATGGGCACCTATACGGCTACTCGGAACTTACCGAAAGGCAAATGGACCAGTACGTAAAGCTGTACTTCCCTATGGCCGACCTAGACCTCATCACCCTTGTTGAAGACGAGGCGGCCGACAATAAGCTCGTAGGACTGGGCATTTCCATCCCCTCGTTAACGCGCGCCTTGCAAAAATGCCGTCGCGGAAGACTAACGCCCTTCGGTTGGTGGCACGTGCTAAGGGCCATCAAATACCACAAAACAAAGGTGGTAGACCTGCTGCTCATCGGTGTTTTACCCGAATATCGCATGAAAGGCGTTAACTCTTTACTCTTCGCCGACCTTATTCCGCGCTACCAAAAGTACGGATTCGAATGGGGAGAAACACAAGTGGAGATGGAAACCAACTCGAAGGTTCAAAGCCAATGGGAGTGGCTGGATGCTAGCATCCACAAAAGACGGAAGTGTTACATCAAGACTTTCTAACGCAGGGGCGCACCATAAAAGAGCCAATTAGTAGACACCACAAAGGAAGATGAATAAGAAAAAGACACCTAATAATCAACAAGAGATGACATTCGGCCCAGCCAACACGGCAGGTTCGAACGCAAACAACACGCCCACATCCACCCAACAAGACAACAACCAGACGGCATACACCGACGATAACATCAGGCACTTGTCGGACATGGAACACGTTCGCACACGCCCTGGTATGTACATCGGCCGACTTGGTGATGGAACACAAGCCGAAGACGGCATATACGTACTGCTGAAAGAGGTGATTGACAACTCTATCGACGAGTTTAAGATGCAGGCCGGCAAGCGTATCGAGGTGGATTTGGAAGACGACCTGCGCGTATCTGTGCGCGACTACGGCCGCGGCATTCCGCAAGGAAAGCTAGTAGAGGCCGTGAGCATGCTCAACACAGGCGGCAAATACGACTCGAAGGCCTTTCAAAAGAGCGTGGGATTAAATGGTGTTGGCCTCAAAGCCGTCAACGCTTTGAGCGCACGTTTCGAGGCTAGGTCGTATCGCGAGGGTAAGGTACGCAGCGTGGTGTTCGAAAGAGGCGAACTGATTAGCGACAATACGGAAGACACCAACGAAGAGAACGGCACGTTCATCTTCTTCGAACCCGACAACACGTTATTCCTCAACTATCGTTTTAAGGGCGAGTTCGTGGAAACAATGCTCCGCAACTACACCTACCTTAACGCCGGCTTAACCATCATGCACAACGGGCGGCGCATCATTAGCCGCAATGGTTTGGCCGACTTGCTGAACGACCGCATGACCAACGATGGGCTATATCCCATCATCCACATACAGGGCGAAGACATCGAGATTGCCTTTACCCACGCCAACCAATACGGCGAGGAGTATTACTCGTTCGTTAACGGACAGCACACCACCCAGGGCGGCACGCACCAAAGCGCGTTTAAAGAGCACATCGCCAAAACCATTAAGGACTTTTTCTCGAAGAACTACGAGTACGTTGACATTCGCAACGGACTGGTGGCTGCCATCGCCATCAACGTACAAGAGCCCATGTTCGAAAGCCAAACCAAGATTAAGCTGGGTTCGCTGACGATGAGTCCTGGCGGAGAAAGCGTTAACAAGTACGTGGGCGACTTCATTAAGCGCGAAGTAGACAACTACCTGCACATACACGCCGACGTGGCCGAAGAGATTAAACGCAAGATTGACGAGAGCGAAAGGGAGCGAAAGGCAATGGCGGGCGTAACCAAAATTGCACGCGAAAGGGCAAAGAAGGCCAACCTGCACAACAGAAAGCTGCGCGATTGCCGCATACATTTCAGCGATGCAAAGAACGATCGCAAGGAAGAAAGTTCAATCTTCATCACCGAAGGCGACTCGGCAAGCGGCAGTATCACTAAAAGTCGCGACGTAAACACGCAGGCCGTGTTCTCGCTTCGCGGCAAACCACTCAACTCCTACGGGCTTACTAAGAAGGTGGTGTACGAAAACGAAGAGTTCAACCTGCTGCAAGCGGCACTAGATATCGAAGAAGGACTCGACACATTGCGATATAATAAGGTTATCGTGGCCACCGATGCCGACGTCGACGGCATGCACATTCGTCTGCTAATCATCACTTTCTTCTTGCAGTTCTTCCCCGAACTGGTGAAGAAAGGCCACGTCTACGTGCTGCAAACGCCCTTGTTCCGCGTACGAAACCGCCGAACAAAGATTAAGAGCAAGAAGGTGATTGCCGCTGCCGATGCACGACTGATGAAGGGCGAACGCAAAAACGACTTCATCACGCGCTATTGCTACAACGAAGACGAACGGCAAAAAGCCATCGCCGAGCTGGGTCCCGACCCCGAAATTACGCGCTTTAAGGGATTGGGCGAGATTTCGCCCGAAGAGTTTACGCACTTCATCGGTCCCGAAATGCGACTGGAACAGGTTACCCTGCACAAGAACGATCAAGTGCATAAGCTATTGGAATATTACATGGGCAAGAACACAATGGAGCGCCAAAACTTCATTATAGACAACTTGGTGGTGGAAACCGACGGCCCGACAGAAGAAGAAACCACCGAAGTATAATTTATTAACACGTTAAAGAAAGGAGAAGAAAGCACCTAAGAGAACAAAGAGAATAGAGAGAGAAAAGAGTGAAAGAGAGAACGAAAAAGATTGAACGAGAGAATTAGGGATATTGGAGAGGATGATGAAAAGGCTTTATTGATTGGTCTAGGCAGGTGTTCTGAAAGTTACCTGCACTGCGCTTTCAGGCTTTATCCATGCAAACTTGGCTTAATCCTTGATGGGAGCATAGTTCACTATGCCGCTGAAAGAGTTAGGCTAAGATGCCAGATAAAGACAGAAAGACAGTGAAGAGCAAACCTAAAAAGGAGAAAAAAATAAGCGTGGAAGTTTTAGAACATGCCTTTATAAAATCAGTTGAAATTGTTTTAGACCTGTCGCGGCACATACAACCAGCCCGACTTGTACCATTGTTGTTACCACCCCTCCCAACCCAACCAAAGTAAATACGTACAGATATGAAGAAAATCTTAATTCTTGCAGCTTGTTTCGCCACACTAGCTGCACAAGCACAGTTGCGGACTACCATCGGAAAAGACAATCCGCAGCAAAAAATGCAGATTGCCGAAATGGCAATCAAGAACTTGTATGTCGACACCGTTAACGAAAACAAGCTGGTTGAGGATGCCATCAGGGGCATGCTCGAAAAGCTAGACCCCCACTCGTCTTACTCAACTGCGAAAGAAACAAAGGCCATGAACGAATCGTTGCAAGGTTCGTTCGAGGGCATCGGCGTACAATTTAACGTTTCCAAAGATACGCTGCTCGTTATACAGCCCGTAGCCAAAGGTCCGTCAGAAAAGGTGGGAGTAATGGCTGGCGACCGCATTGTAAGCGTTAACGACACGGCTATCGCTGGGGTGAAGATGTCGCAAGAAGACATCGTACGCCGACTGCGAGGCCCCAAAGGCAGCATCGTTAAGCTGGGTATCGTGCGCCCCGGCATCAAGGGGCTGCTGGCCTTTCATGTAAAACGCGATAAAATACCCATCGAAACGCTCGATGCCTACTATCTTATCAGGCCGGGCGTGGGCTATATCCGCATCGGCAGTTTCGGTGCCACCACCTACGAAGAGTTTATGCGGGCGTTGATGAAACTGCAATTGCAGGGCGCAACCGACCTGATACTCGACCTGCAAGACAATGGCGGCGGCTACCTGCAAGCGGCGGTGCGCGTTGCCAACGAGTTCCTCCGCCGCAACGATCTCATCGTATATACCCAAGGACGAAATGCAGACAGGCAGGAGTTTCGCGCGCAAGGCGATGGCGGAATGCTCACGGGCAGGGTGTTCGTACTGGTTAACGAGTTCTCAGCATCGGCTGCCGAAATCGTAACGGGGGCCTTGCAAGACCAAGATCGCGGCATCGTCGTGGGCCGTCGTTCGTTTGGCAAAGGCTTAGTTCAAAGGCCTATCGAGTTTGCCGACGGTAGTATGATGCGCCTAACCGTGGCTCATTATTACACGCCATCGGGCAGGTGCATACAGAAGCCCTACACCAAGGGCGACAATGCCAACTACGAGAAGGACCTAGACAACCGCTTTAAGAATGGCGAGCTTTACAGTGCAGACAGCATTCACCTAAACGACTCGCTGAAATACCAAACCTTACGCCGCAAACGCGCGGTGTATGGTGGCGGTGGCATCATGCCCGACTACTTTGTTCCGCTAGACACCACGCAGTTTTCGCGTTACAATCGCGAGCTGGCTGCCAAGAGAATTATCGTTAATGCCAATATACAATACATGGACAAGCATCGCAAGGAACTGAAAAAGAAGTACCCCTCGTTTGCCGAGTTCAACAAGAAGTATCAGGTGCCGCAAGAACTTATAGACGAGATTGTGGCCGAAGGCGAAAAGCAAAAGGTTAAAGCCAAAGACCAAAAGGAGCTGAAAACCAGTTTGGCAAGCATCAAGATACAGCTGAAAGCTTTGGTGGCACGCGACCTATGGGACATGTCGGAGTACTTCCACATCATGAACCAAAACAACCATGTGGTGCAAAAGGCCCTGGTGTTGTTGGGGAAAGGAAAGATGTAAGGCCGTGCGTTCGTGAGCAATTAGCTTGGTTGGCCTTTGAGTTTTTAATGGCCAAAGGCTTTAAATCCCGCAACATATAATATAAAAACACCCACGCTGCCGTTCGTCGGCAACGTGGGTGTTTTGTTTTAGTTGCATTCTTTTGAGGTTTAACACATAGCCACATGCCCAACAAGTTGCGCAAACCCTTATGTTCAATCTGCTGGCTCAGGCTAAGGGAACAGCTGCTCTATGGATGGTTTAGCTGTTGAAGATAATATGTGCACAATGGCACTCTAAACTTAGCCATGTTAAGAACAGCTAATCTGATTACATCAGTTAGGGATAACAAAGCGTGCAAGTTGTGCTGTTCAATAAGAAACGATGTCGTGCATATAACAGGCTAAAATTGGACTTATGTGCAGTTTGCAATGGCCCAACAACCCCAAGGGGGGGGTCGTCGGTAGTTTGTGATGCGCCAACACCCCCAAAAGGGGTGGTTTGTCGGTAGTTTTCGATGACCCAACAACCACAAAGGGGTTGGTCTGTTGGTAGGGCTGGGTTGGGCGCCATAGCGACCTACCCTGCCTGCGCTGGGCAGAGTGAAACCAACGCCATAGTTGTTGGTCTGTTTCCATTTTGCTTGTTGTTTTGTTTTCTTGATGAGTATAAAGCATCATTAATTTATATGCGCCGATAAGCTTTCTTACTAAATGATAGCGTAAGCTTGCTATCAGAAAGCAGACCAACACCTACGGCGTTGTGGCAAGAAGGCTAATGTCCAGGCAAGGTAGGTCGCTCTCACTTTTCTTTTTCTTCATCTTTCAGCCCTTTCACTTTTTCACCTTTCCTTTGCACAACCCTACCAACAAGCCAACCGCGATGCGGCTGTTGGCGTAGCAACGACAGCTGAAACCTTGATGTTGCCCCAAACGGCAATCGCCTTATACCAAACTGGCATATCTGATTATCACGAATGAGCATTGTTATAATGGTAAGCGTTCTGGTGCCTACACCATACTATTACCCTCTCTCCACATGCTTTCAGGCTGCTTTTGAGCAAGGTGTCGTGTTACAGCATGCTTGTAATCTCGTTGCACTTTGCTCGTAACCCTGTTACAAG
>CALIZL010000043.1 GCA_938028745.1 uncultured Prevotella sp. | reverse complement strand
AGTGCGTTTTGGTGCTAAATGCAGTGCGTTTTGGTGCTAAACGCAAGGTGTTTTGATGCTAAATGCAGCGCGTTTTGGTGCAAAACGCAAGGTAAAATACCGCTAAATGCAAGACGAAAAGCATAAATATCCACAGCAATTGTATAAACAAAACCTTTTAGAACCATGAAACACATGGCCAGAAAGGGCAAAACAACCATTAAAAAGTAGGTTTTTAGGGGCTAAAAGTGCGTAATTTGGGGTAAGAAATAATGAGCTGGCAAGCAAACTAGAAAGGCAAAATGGTGCAAAACGCACGTGTTGTTCTTTAAAAAAGACAAAACAAAAGGAGCAAAAGGCGAAAAACAGTAGTTGTTTGCCTACTTTTTAACCAATTGCTTCGCTAGAACGGAGTGAAAATTAGAACGCTTTTGTAAAATTAAAATTAACATTTTAAGTTTTGAGTTCTTGGAGTTTTGAGTTTCTAAGTTGATGAGCTTTTGAGTTTCTAAGTTGGTGAGTTGATGTGTTTCTAAGTTTATGAGCTGTTGAGTTTTCGTGAGTTGATAAGCCAGCGAGTGGATTTGTTCAGTACTTCGACCATGTGAGGTAGCTTTATCTTGGCTTTTCTTCACAAAGACAACAAACTCCTTTCAACTTACAGAAGCATCAAAAGAGAAGACAGCCTCAATGAGAGAAAAGACAAAACGACCTCAACTTGCAAGCTTTTCCATCAGAAGTTGGCTCTTCATTTCCCAGCGATGCGCCTACAAAGCCCTAGACTTAATAAACCATTTTACTTTATCAAGTCCTCAAAAGCAAACATTTTTATTACCCCATTATCTAATAAATAAACATTTATAAGCACACGCGCACAAAACAACAAGAAACTATCTTTTTTACATACATCCAGCAAATAAAACCACAAAAGTGCCGAAAAAGAGCCGAACTAAACACCAATTAACCTTTTGGCTCAAAACTCTTAAATCTTGTAATATAAATGATTTTTAACACAAAAATAGGTCTACATATATTAAAAATCGGTAAATTTGCTACAAACAATCGATGATACCCAGACCTATAAAAGATGAAAAGGTCGTATATTCTAAACAATTACATTAACAACAGCATACCGAGCGAACATGTGCCAGAACGTCAAATCCACGCTTTGGAAACGAAAACCCACTTCGTGGAAGACGAAGCAAACACTGGTATCCTTCACAACGTAGCTACCTAATAATGTCCTTATGAAAAAAGCTTATTGTTTATGTGCAATGCTGGCTGCCCTTTCCGCCCCGTGTACAATGCTCACGGCAGCGGCAAAAGAAACGAAGGGGACGGCAACCGTGACCGAGATGCAAGAGCAGAACACCATCACGGGCGTGATTACCGACACACAAGGCGAACCCATCACTGGCGCATCTGTTGCCGTAGTGGGAAAGAGCGTGGGTGCCGTGTCCGATATTAACGGGCGATTTACCATCAACGTGCGCCCCGGCGCTAAGTTGACCATCTCATACGTAGGTTACAAAACCGTAACCGTTGCAGCATCCGAATCGATGAAAATCGAGATGCAAGAAGATGCCGGGCAACTAACCGAAGTGGTTGTTGTGGGCTATGGCACGCAAAAGAAAGCCAACCTTACGGGAGCCGTTAGCACAGTGGACCTATCAAAGACAATGGCAGGACGCCCACAACAAGATGTGGCCAAAGCCTTGCAAGGTGCTGTGCCAGGATTGTCGGTCATCAGCAACAACGGCGACATCAACGGCAAGCCCACCTTGCGCATTCGCGGTGTGGGCACATTGAGCAACGAAGCTAAAAGCAATCCGCTAATCGTTGTTGACGGTGTACCCATGGACGACATCTCGTTCCTTAACACGCAAGACATCGAAAGCGTTTCGGTGCTTAAAGATGCAGCCTCTACATCCATCTATGGAACAAGGGCCGCCTTTGGCGTGATACTGATACAAACAAAGGGAGCAAAGGGAACCGACCGCACCACGATAAACTACTCTAACAACTTCGCTTGGGACGGAGCAACCTTTTTACCAAAGTTCCCCGACGTGCCATCGCAACTTAGGGCAGCATTGGAAGGCAAGGCCAATGCCAACAACTACGAGGTTGAACTCTTCGGCATGTATTTCGACAAGCTGTTGCCGTTGGCCGAGAAGTGGCAACAGCAGAACGGCGGCAAGCAGGGATACCGCGAAATGCGCCAATATGTAGACGACAACAACATTGGCGACTACACCATCATCGACAAAACGCCCTACTACTATGCCGATTGGGACATCAACAAGATTTATTACAACAACGCCGCACCTGCCCAAAGCCATGCCCTTTCGGTACAAGGCTCGTCAGGCAAGAGCAACTATTACCTATCTTTGGGCTACGACTACAAAGAGGGCACGATGAAAATACGCCCCGACAAGCTGAACAAATATAATGCCTCGCTTGCCATTACCACTAGCCCGTACGATTGGTTGCAAATGGGCGCACGCTTAAACTTCACTCGCCGCGACTTCACCACGCCCGACACCTATAACAACGTGTACCAATACATCTGGCGATGGGGTTCGTTCTTCTTGCCTTCGGGCAGCATCAACGGCTACGACAGGCGCGTTATGGCCATGCTAAAACAGGCCGCCGACAAGAACGTCACTACCGACTACTTGCGCATCAACACCTTTGTAAAGGCCAACATCACCGAAGGACTGACATTCAACACCGACTTCACATACGCCATCGAGAACATGAACTCGGGTTCGCAAGACTTTTCCGTATATGGTCTGAACTGGGGTAGTGTAACGCCTTCGTATATCGTAAGCAAAGGCAACACCAACGTATGGCGCGACAACTCCAAGCAAAACACTTGGACACTTAACGCTTACTTTAACTACGAGAAGACCTTTGCCACCAACCACAACCTCAAGGTGATGCTGGGCTTGAATGCCGAAAAAGAGAAGTACAGCTACTTCTGGGGAAACAGGAAAGGAATTATCGACGAGCGTTTTCCCGAACTAAACTTGGCCAGCCCCATCGGGCAAGACCTTGACGCTAAACACACCCACCGCGCCTCAGCAGGCTACTTCGGTCGCATAAACTACGACTACAAGGACATCTACCTGCTGGAACTTAACGGCCGCTATGATGGTTCGTCACGTTTCCCACGCCATTCGCACTGGGCATTTTTCCCATCGGTGTCGTTGGGCTATCGTTTCTCCGAAGAACCTTACTTCAAACAGCTACGCCATATGGTTAGCAATGGTAAGTTGCGCGCCTCGTTCGGTGAAATTGGCAACGAGGCCGTGGGCGACTACATGTTTGAATCGCTCATTACCCAAGTAGATAGAGACGACGTACACTGGGTAGACGGCAACCAAGAGAATGCCAACAAACTGCCAATGTTCAACACACCAAATCTAGTTGAGCCCATTTTGACATGGGAACGCATACGAACCACCGACGTGGGGCTTGACTTAGGTTTCCTAAACAACGAACTATCAGTGGGATTTGACTGGTATCAGCGCGAGAACACCGACATGTTAGCCCCCAGCCAAGTGCTACCGCAAGTGTTGGGAACAGATGCCCCTATGGCAAACGCAGGCACATTGCGTACGCGCGGATGGGAACTAACCTTCGATTGGCACCACCGCTTTGGCGAGTTTAACGTGTATGCCAATTTCAACTTGGCCGATTCGAAGACCGTTGTAACCAAATGGGAGAGCAAGGCCAAGCTGCTTAACCAAAACTATTCGGGCAAAACCTATGGCGACATCTGGGGATTTGAAACCGACCGCTACTTTGAAGAGAGCGACTTTACGGGACAAAACGCAAACGGAACATGGAACTACGCCAACGGCATAGCCTCGCAAAAGGGTTTGGAGCAAGGCTCATTCCACTACGGACCTGGCGATGTGAAGTTTAAAGACCTAGACGGAAACGGCGTTATAGACGGAGGTGAAGGCACTGCCGACAACCACGGCGACCTGAAAGTGATAGGCAACTTCTTGCCACGTTACGAATATAGTTTCCACCTTGGCGGCGCATGGCGCGGGTTCGACCTCGACCTGTTCTTCCAGGGCGTGGGCAAACGCCATGTGTGGACAGTCTCTTCAATGAACTTCCCGCTGATGCGCGAGGCCGACCTTGCCATATACGACCATCAACTGAGCTACAACCGCGTGATATATAAAAACGGACTGAAAGACGTTGAACGCTACGAGGTGAACCAAGCCAACAAGTATCCACGCCTGTTCCCTGGCAACGACCCACAAGGAAACATATCGGTTATCGATGCCGGAACGAACAACTATTATCCGCAATCGCGCTATCTCACCGACATGTCGTACCTCAGGCTTAAGAACGTAACCCTTGGTTACACCCTTCCTAAGGAGCTAACCCGCAAGGCTTACATACAAAAGGCACGCATATACCTGAGCGCAAGCAACCTCTTCTTGCTTTATAAAGGCAACGACCTGCCCGTAGACCCCGAAATAAATGCGGGTGCAGGTTTGAAGTATGGCGGTTGGGGACGTACTGCCCCCATTACGCGCACCCTCTCGTTTGGTATGCAGGTAACATTATAAACCATCTAGACCCTTAGACAAATGAAAAAGATAATCATAGCCGGCCTGTTGACGATGGGCGCGTTGGCAAGCTGCAACGACTTCCTAGACCTTGCGCCGCAGGACAAGTTCACAGATACGCCCGAATATTGGGACAACACCGTAAACCTAGAAGACCAGTGTAACCTTTTCTACGAGGATTACTTGGGATATGGCAATGCTGGCGGACAAGGGTGGTTCTACTATAAGACTCTGGGCGACGACCAAGTGAACTTCCAAAAGAACGATTGGGCTTGGAAGAACGCCCCTGCCACATCAAGCGATTGGAAAGATGCCTACAAGTCCATCAGGCATGCCAACTTCATCCTCGAGCGGCTTTCAACTTCTCGCATGGACGACGGCAACAAAGCCAACTTCCAAGCCATTGCACGCCTTAATAGGGCATGGCAATACTATCAATTGGTACGCATGTTTGGCAATGTGCCACTGGTGATAACCGTACCCGACCACCATTCGGACAAAATTCTATACGGTCCACGTGTAGATCGCGACATGGTGATGGACAGTGTTGCGGCCGACCTCAGCTTTGCCACCCAACACATAGCGGGAACTAACAAGCAACGTTTCACCAAGAACATGGCCCAAGCCATGCTGGCAGACGTGGCCCTGTACGAGGGAACCTACTGCAAATATCGCAAAGCGGAAGACAATGCAGGCAAAGGACCCGATGCAGAAAGGGCAAAAAAATATCTCAACATCTGTGTGGAGGCTTGCAAAGTAATTATGGACGATAAGGAGTTAAAACTCAACGACAGCTATCAAGGCAATTACAACTCGATAGACCTGAGCAAAAACCCCGAAATGATATTCTATAAGCCCTACTCTAAGAACACGCTCATGCACTCGCTCATCGACTACACGGTAAATACGGGTGGAACGAACGGCATGACCAAAGACGCGTTTGACAACTACCTGTTCTTAGACGGCAAACCACTGGCTACCACGACACTGAACAAAACCGATGCGCCTAAAATGGTTATTGTGAACGTGCAGAAAAAGGTTGACGGCGTGATGAAGACCGTACAAGACACCAGCTACAACATCAAACACCTCTTTGCGGTGCGCGACAAACGCCTGAGCGCAACCCTCGACTCGGTGTTGGCATTCAAGGGCAAAGCCTATTCAAGGGCAGGTTCTAACGCATTCACCTCTACCACGGGTTATGGCGTGGCCAAATACGACAACCCCCAACTACTTACCACAACCGAACGCAACAATATAAACCGCCAATACACCGATGCACCCATCTATTGGTTGTCCGTCATCTACCTCAACTATGCCGAGGCAATGGCCGAGTTGGGCTCGATAACGCAAGACGATTTGGACAAGTCGGTGAACTTGTTGCAAGCCCGCGCCGGACTTCCTAACATGACACTCACCCCAGATGCCGACCCCGCCAACAACATGGGCGTAAGTAATCTGCTTTGGGAGATACGCCGCGCACGCCGTTGCGAACTGATGTTCGACAACTGGTACCGCTATTGGGACCTCATACGCTGGCACCAACTAGAGCTAGTAGACTCTAAAGCGCACCCCAACATCTACCGCGGAGCCAACATGACCACCGTAGACAAACCGCAAGTAGAATTAGACACGCTCAACAATGCCGCACCTTGGGAGGTATACATGGCAGGTTCCAACACTCGCAAGCAAGTTAGAACTTACGATAAGAAGTACTATTTCTACCCCATCCCCACGGGACAAAAGGCGCTTAACGGCAATTTGGAACAGAACCCAGGATGGTAAAAGGCCGCAAGGCGGCCTTTCCTTATAGAGGTTTCGGAAGCTGCAACGGTATAACAAGTGGGCAACAGCACTGGTTTAACAGCCAATTGCCGTACCAAGCATAGCGAACAAGACAAGCATTGGCAGGGACTTGCCCCCCGAAAGGCAAGTGCCCTGCCAACTGCATGCCATATACAGGCAGTACGCCAACAACAGGTTCGAGCCGTTTGGCCTCCCAGCAATAGCTTTACAACTACGGCATAAGTCTAACCAAAACGAATAACCAACATTTCAAATCATATTTAAAATGCGAAGAATCTATTATTTAAGCGCGGCTTTCGCAGCCCTTTCGGGCACCTTCGCCCCACATCAGGCGCAGGCAGCAGCCGCACAATCGCCTCGCACGACAAACGCAGTGCAACAGCAAACAAGCCTTTCGGGCATTGTTACCGATGCCAACGGCGAACCCGTAACGGGTGCATCGGTAGCCATTGAAGGAAAGGGCGTGGGCGCAGTGACCGACATCAACGGCCGATTTACCATCGACGCACGCCCGGGAGACAAGCTAACCATCACCTACGTGGGTTACAATCCCATGCAAGTGACGGCTAGGGCCGACATGCGCATCACCCTGACAGAGAACGCCAGTCAGCTAGGCGAGGTTGTTGTGGTGGGCTATGGCACACAAAAGAAGGTGAACCTCACGGGTGCCGTGGCCAACGTCAACGTGAAAGAGGCCATCGCCAGCCGTCCCATCACCGACGTGGCCAAAGCCTTGCAGGGCATCACGCCAGGCCTTACCATCACCAACCGCATCGGCGGTGTAGGCACGCAAAGTGCCATTAAGCTTCGCGGTTCGGTGGGTTCGCTTAGTGCTGAGGGAGGAACATCTCCGCTTATCCTCGTAGACAACGTGGAAGTTCCCAACCTCAACCTCGTAAATCCCGACGACATCGAAACCATTTCGGTGCTCAAAGATGCCGCATCGGCCTCTATTTACGGAACGCGTGCAGCCTGGGGTGTTATCCTTATCACCACCAAACAAGGCGCATTCAACGACAAGGTGAACGTAACCTACTCGAACAACTTCGCATGGAGCACGCCCACCAAGATGCCCGAACAGATGAAAGCCTCAGACAACGCTCGCTTCATCTTCGAGATTATGAAGAGCAAAGGCAAAACAAGAGAAACAAGTATCGGCTACACCATCGACGAGGGGCTAATAAAGAAACTCGAAGATTGGGAAAACAAGTATGGTGGAATGTCGCAAGACGAACTTGGCGAGATGCAAGAAGGGCGAGACTTTGAAATCATTGGCAGCAACACCTACTTCTATCGCTCGTTCGATCCCATCAAAGAGTTCACCCGCAAATGGACTCCACAGCAGAACCACAACCTTTCAGTGACGGGCGGCAGCAAGAAAACCACCTATAACATCAGCCTTAGCTACCTTAACCAAACGGGCGTGATGAAATACAACAGCGACCAGTACGACCGCTACACGCTACACAGCAGCATCACGTCGAGCATTCGCGACTGGTGGAAGGTTCGCACAAACGTACTCTTCACCCGCACCAAGAACGACGAGCCTTATCGCTTCACGTCTGGCCAATTCGATGCTTGGTTCTACCTACTGCGTTGGCCGCGTTGGTATCCTTATGCCAACTACAAAGGCCGTCCCTTCCGTTCGGCCGTTACCGACATTAAGCACGGCAACCGCGAAAACACCACAACCACCTACGTTCGCACCAACCTGGGCACCGAGATAACGCCGTTGAAGAATCTCTCCATCAACTTCGACTATACGTTCTCGTTCACCAACGATGCGCGTAAGCTTAACGGCGGCACCGTTTACGCCTACGATATGTTTGCCAGTGCGCCCTTCTCCAGCTACACCAACCTTTATGGTTTGGGCCACAACATGGTTGAGCAGTCCAGTCAGTACACTTTGCAGAACATCTTCAAGGGCTATGCCACCTACATGTTCAACCTCGACGAGCAACACAACTTCAAACTGATGGCAGGTTTCGACGCCGAAACACGCGAAGCCTTCTCCCATTATTCAGAACGCCAAAAGCTCTATAACGAGAAGTATCCAGAGATTGCACTGGCCTACGGCAACCAATTTTCGTACAACAGCAATTACAGTTACCACAACGATTTCGCAGCAGCCGGTGTCTTCGGACGTCTAAACTACGACTACATGCAACGTTATCTACTTGAATTTAACTTGCGTTACGATGGCTCTTCGCGTTTCCCCGTTGGCAAGAAGTGGGCTTTCTTCCCCTCATTATCCGCAGGATGGCGCGCAAGCGAAGAGAAATTCATGGACTGGGCCAAGCCCGCACTCTCCAACTTCAAGCTACGTGGCTCGTGGGGCACCATCGGTAACCAAGACGTGGCCGCCTATGCCTACCTGCCCACAATGGCTCCGCAGAACTCAGGATGGGTTATCGACGGAAAGAATGTAGCTACACTCAACACTCCTTCCGTTAGTTCCGATGCCCTAACATGGGAACGCGTGTCCACACTCGACCTTGGTTTCGATGCCAGTTTCTTTAACAACGACCTCAACGTAACCTTCGACTGGTATCGTCGCGTTACATCAGGCATGCACACCGCCGGCGAACAGCTACCCGCCACCTTTGGCGCCACTGTACCAAAGAAAAACTTTGGCGAGATAACAGGCACCGGATTAGAAATAGGAGTCAACTATCAACACCAGTTCTCCAACGGCTTAGGCATCTCGGCTTCGGCTTCTTTCTCGCACGTTAAAGAGGTTATCACCAAGTTTAACAGCCAAACCCGCAACATCAACGGCAACTATCAAGGCAAGCGACTAGGCGAGATCTGGGGTTACGAGACCGACCGTCTGTTCCAAGCCGACGACTTCGACAACACGGGTAAGCTCAAAGCGGGCATCCCCTCGCAAAGCAAATTCGAGAACGATGACTTTAAGTTTGGTCCAGGCGACGTGAAATACAAGGACCTCGACGGCGACAAGGCCATCACTTATGGCGACAACACCGTTGAAAACCCTGGCGACCAGAGGGTGATTGGTAACTTCCTGCCCAACTACGAGTACAGTTTCTCGCTCGGCGCAAGCTATAAGGGGTTCGATTTCAACATGTTCTTCCAAGGCGTGGGCAAGCGCGACTTCTGGGTTGGCGGCGCAATCGGCATCCCAGCAGGCGGTTCTGGCTACAAGGAAGCTGCATATAAGCATCAGCTAGACTACTGGACACCCTCCAATACGGGCGCATTCTATCCCCGTCCAACGGATATGAGCTGGAATCAAAACGGCCAGAACTACCTCAAACAAACTCGTTTCTTGGCCAACATGGCCTATTTGCGCTGCAAGAACATCACCTTGGGCTACACCCTGCCGCAAAACATCGTGAACAAAGCCTTGTTGCAAAGCGTACGCGTGTATGTAAGTGCCGAAAATCTCTTCGAATTTGAGAACCTACGCTTGCCTATCGACCCCGAAACTACTGAGTACAAGCGCGACGCTAAAGATCCCGCATGGTCCTTCGGACGTTCATATCCCTACACCCGTACCATCTCTTTCGGCCTGCAAGCCGCATTCTAACCCCCTTAACAAGAACAAGATATGAAACATAAGATATTGAGCCTTGCGCTCTTGGCCCTGCCTTTGGTGGCCTGCAACGACTTCCTTACGCGCGAGCCTTTCGACCGGCTACGTGCCGACAACGACGAAACGTGGAACTCGGAAGATGTCGTCAAGTATTCCATGTACAACGTTTACCCAACCTTCTTCAAGGGATACAACTCTTCATGGGGGCGTGCCGACTGGTTCGCCGAAACTGACATTGCCGACTGGAACGACGACAACGCACAAGAAAAGGCCACTTTCTTCACGAAGAACGTGCCCACTACAACAAGTTCCACCAATCCTTGGAACTTCGAAATGATACACACCGTTAACACCTACCTCGACAAGCTATCCCGCTCTACCATGCTAGACGAGCCTAAACGCCATTGGACGGGTGTTAACCGTTTTCTCCGTGCGCTAGAATACGCCAAGCTTGTATCTAACTTCGGCGACGTTCCATACTATCAGCAGCCCATCGCACCAACCGACAAGGCTGCGCTTTATCGCGCGTTCAGCCCACGAGCAGAAGTGATGGACAGCGTATTATCAGACATGAAGTACGCTATGGCAAACGTACGCCTCGAAGACGATGTCAAGGGATTGCACATTGTTAAGGATGTTGTGTATGCCTACGCCTCTCGTATTTTCCTCTTCGAAGGCACGTGGCAAAAGTATCACAACAAAAACAACGAGTTGGCTGCCAAATACCTACAAGAGGCCAAAGATGCGGCCGATTCCGTATTGAAATCAAAGCGTTATCAGCTATGCACCAACTATAAGGACCTCACCACCTCGATAGACCTTGCCGGAAATCCCGAGATTATTCTCTATCGTTCGTACGTAGCTGGCGTTGTTACCCACAGCTTGATGACGTTCAACAACACCGAACACGAAAAGTCGAGCCCTTCGAAGTCGCTCATCGAGAGCTACCTCACCAAGAACGGACTGCCCATTACACAGGTAGGTGGGAACGCCATGTACAAAGGCGACATGTTGTTTAAGGACGAGATGGCCAATCGCGACCCACGACTTTATGCCACCATCGACACAGCAGAACTGCGCTTGCCCTCTGTTGCATCCGTGTATGCCGCATCGGGTTATTTCGCCAATCGCTTTGCCAACCCCACACTCATCGGCAAGTCCGGCGGAAAGAGTTTCACCAACATCACCGATGCACCTGTGATGAAACTCAACGAAGTGATGATGAACTACATCGAGGCCGCAGCCGAGTTGGCCACATTGGGCAAGTACACCCTTACCCAAGCCGACTTCGACCGCACCATCAACGCCCTTCGTCAGCGCACCAGCACCAAGATGCCTGCCTTGCAGCTGGTGGGCGATGCCCTGAGCGTACCTGCTGGCGTAATAAACGATACCCAACGCGATGCAGACGTTTCGCCCATCCTATGGGAGATACGCCGCGAACGCCGCGTAGAATTGGTTTACGAAGGCCTACGTTTTAACGACCTGCGCCGTTGGAAAAAGCTCAATTATGCCGACATGGTGAAGAACCCCAAGCTTAACATGGGTGCCTACGTCAACAAACGCGAATACATAAAGTGGTACAACACCGTTCATCCAGCAGCTAAGCCCGAGAACACGCTAACGAAAGAGAAAATGAGCAAGATACAACTTGTTCTCCTCAATGCCAAGGGCGAATATGAGGTTAACGACTCTGTTGGCTATATCAGGCCCATAGTGAAACAAGACTTTATGCGTACCTACTCGGATAAAGACTATCTCTATCCCATCCCATTCGACCAGCTAACGCTATACCGCAACGCTGGCCACGCCATCAAGCAAACTCCCGGTTGGGAAGAAAAGAAATAATCCATCAATAAAGCTCCCCCATCTTGCCTGCAAGATGGGGGAGTTTTTATGTTGAAATATTGCTGTGTGGTAAACTTCTAATCGGTGCAATTCCCTTATCTACAATGCTCATTAATGGGCATCGCGTATTCCTATTTCATAAAGTAAGCCCCACCCTTCAAACTATCACTCATCGGCCGTCCGCCAAAATAAGAGAATATAAGGCACAAGATGTCGTTAAATGTATTCTACAAGGTTCCGAACATCTTAATTTTACCCCCAATCAGTCATTAGAGCCGCTTAGATTTTGTGTATTGTTGAGCATATTGTCTGCCTTATTCGTGAAGGCGTAGCCCGCTACGTCGAAAGAATAAGACAGGCAAGATGCCGACAAGCAAACGAAAAATGAAAAGGAAGCGATGGAAACAACCTGAAATAACAGGTAAGCGGCCGAACGACAGATTGGGGGTTAATATTTCTACAAGCCGAGAGCAGCGCAGAACAAGCCAATTCACAGGCTTATAAACGCACTAAGGCCCAACAACTTCCAAAGGCATCAACACATCAACTTTCCAACTAGAAAACTCAAAAACTCACAAACTTACCAACTCAAAAACTCACAAACTTACCAACTCAAAACCTTACCAACTTACCAACTCAAAAACTCACCAACTCAAAAACTCACCAACTTACCAACTCAAAAACTCACTAACTCATAAACTTCCACCGCCCTTGCCAACCTAGACTTGTTAGACGGAAAGATTGGTCAATTTGTCTAATACCAGTTAAAATCCTTACAAAAGCCATTGAGGTAACAAATATTTTCTTTAAATTTGCTTTCGTAAAACTTCGTCTCTCGTGCCTACACGCTTTATCCAAGCATTGCTTCCCATTAGCAATTGCTATACATACTATCATGATATATGACATTTTAAAGCAACCAGCACCAACTTGGCACACAGCGACAATCGCCATGAAGCAACTTGCTCCTATTTACATATAGCCTAAAAGCCGAGATTAAACTAAGGAGAAAAACCAATGACAAAGGAAGAACACGCTGAAAAATGGGCCGAACAAGGGTTCTGCTTAGCCGCGTTCGATATTGATAGCGACAGCTAAATTCTCTTTATTTGCACATGCAAAACGCTAGAAAAGCTAAGAAAACTGGGCGAGGAGGTTCTTCGCACGATTGATTTAGCACAGGATATGTAACCTTAACGAGTGGGGATGTTGCCACTTAGCGAATTACAAACCCATTGACTGACCTGCAGAAAACAAGCCTGCCGACTCGTCAGCCCCATTAACAGAAAACGACACTTAAACCCAAATTCGGTCGTTAGAACCTGTGCAGATTTTGTGTATTGTTGAGCATGTTGTCAGCCTTATTCTTGAAGACGTAGCGGACTACGCAGAGAGAATAAGACAGGCAAGATGCCGACAAGCAAACGAAAGATGAACAGGAAGCGATGGAAACTACCTAAAATAATAGGTAAGCGGCCGAACGACCGATTGGGGTTAAACAAAGAATAAAAGATATGACAAAGGAAGAACGCGCAGAAAAATGGTTTCGTAACATACCCAATGCAGAAGCCACAGACTTGGAAACAAGAATGGAGATATGCAGCAAGGTGGCAAAGAAGATGGTCTTAGTGTTCTTTGCGGTGCTTGCTTTGGAATTAGTTTTACTGTCTCTGATTGTCGGCGACGGCTTTTTTAATGGTTTAGCAGACTTTGTGAACAACCTTGTCGCAGGCAGCCACAGCAGAGGCAGCCGTAATGTGGCGGTAATCGTCGCAGCAATTGTCTGCGCACCACTTTTCGCATTACCCCTCATTGCTGCCCTTGTCTTCAAGAAAAAAGCAATTACATCTGCCGTAAATAGAACCTTGGGCATAACGAACAAGGGCGAAACACATGGACATGGGGCAGCAGATAAAGGTTGGGAGCAGCTGAATGGTTGGATGGATACGTCCTATCCCGATTGGGATATGGTTGTCGACGGCACAACTATTGAAGGGTTTACGCCGAAAGACGTAAGGCAACAACTTGCTGCATTAAAGCCTGGCAGTTTTAAAAGCATTCTTATGTGGGCGCATATTCCGATAAAAGCAAATGATGAATACCAGTTCTGCCACCTCTCAATCAGCCCGAAAAAGCAGGTTGGGCATTTCAATATAGAAATCTTTACCAGTGATATAGCGCATGACAATCATGTTATTAATTATGAGAAAGACAAATTGAATGAGCGAGAAGTAATGGAAGTGTTGCAAAATGTGCTGAACAACAATCTTGCTGCCGAGTTACAAAGTTGGAAAGTCGCTATGTCTTACCTATTAGAAAAAAGCACCGATGCCGAGAATTATAAGGCAATTGCAAAGTTACTGCCCAATGGCGATACGCTTTTCGCTAAGGTTGAACGGTGTATTGACGCGCCCAAACAGTATTATGCCGACAACGCGGAGATGTATCGTGAAAGGGAGATGGATGAAAATGAACGGAATTGCAACATAATTTGGGCAGCCATTGCCAATGAGATGCTCGACAACGGCAATGCCGTTGAGATGGATTGGGACGTGACGAAGCAGGAATTTTGTTTGAAGATGAAAGGCCTGGCGGACAAATATCACCTTACATTAAATGAAGACTGGCTCGATGAGGAAGATGAAATAGAAACCTGGTGTGAAATTCTTAATAAACAATGGGCAAACAGGGAGCTATGTGTTGCCAGCTTTGTAATGGTGTGTGGTAACTATTGCGATCTTTACTTTATCTACAAACGCCAAGATGTTGAAAAGCTGTCAGACTTGTGCTCAGAGGTAAACCAAGAGATTAAAGTTGTAAAGAGAATATAGAAGTTGTCTTGACTCTTGACCCCAATCGGTCGTTAGAACGCTTATCAATTATTTATTTTTTTCCATCGCTTCCAGTTCATCTTTCGTTTGCTTGTCGGCATCTTGCCAGTCTTATTCTCTCGACGTAGCCCGCTACGCCTTCAAGAATAAGACAGGCAATGTGCTCAACAATCAAACAAAATCTACACAGGCTCTAACGACCGATTTGGGGTTAATATGAAGTCCTCTTTACTTCGAGGAGTGTTTATCTTGGTTTTGCATCACAAAGATGATAAACTCCTCTCAATTGATAGAAATATTAAAAGTTAAGACCACTTCATTGAGAAGAGTGCAGCACAAGTCAACTCACTGGTTTATAAAATCGCTGATACTCAACAACTCATAAATTCATCAACTCGCAAGCTCATCAACTTATAGTCAAACAGAATTGCTTTTGGAAAATGGTTGTTAGACGAATGTAAGACGTGCGTAGCTTGGCATCCATAAACCCCAACGCAGAGGAAAAAAATCACGTTTTGCCTGTTTACGATGCACCTATGGCTTTCCAAATCCATTTCTATTCGACTATAAAATTTCATCACCTCAAAAGCTTAAACCCCAATCGGTCGTTAGACCGCTTACTTATTATTTTAGATTGTTTCCATCGCTTCCTGTTCATCTTTCGTTTGCCTGTCGGCATCTTACCTGTCTTATTCTCTCGACGTAGCCCGCTACGTCTTCAAGAATAAGGCTGGCAATATGTTCAACAACACACAAAATCTGCACAGGCTCTAACGACCGATTTGGGTTAAATTGTTAGCTTTTATTTTACAATATCACTCTAATTTCCGCTCCGTTCTAGCGAAAATATTGGTTAAAAAGTAGGCAAAAAGCCATTTTTTCCACCCTCTCTCACCTTGGGGTTTGTCTGTTTTTAAGCCAAGTACCTGCATTTTGCACCATTTTGCCTTTCTAGTTTGCTTACCAACTCGTATTTTTTCAACCCCAATTACCTGCTTTTAGCCCCTAAAAACCCACTTTTTAATGGCCATTTTACCCTTTCTAGCCATGTATTTCATGGTTCTTAAAGGTTTTGTTTATACAAAAGCTGTGGATATTTATGCTTTTCGTCTTGCATTTAGCAGCAAATCACACCGCATTTAGCACCAAAATGCCTTGCGTTTTGCACCAAAACACCTTGTATTTAGCACCAAAACGCAGTGCATTTAGCACCAAAACACACTCCATTTAGCACCAAAACGCACGCCGTTTAGCACCAAATAGCCCCAAAACGGGTGTAAATGGCAGCCCTTTCAAATAAACATTCATTTTACTACAAGCACATGCTAACCCCATTTTACATCAAAACAAACCTTCGCGAGAATCGATTTTTTGCGACAAGGTAGGCGATTGGTGGGCAAAAAGGGCACTTATCATGTTAAAATTCTTACCAAAAACTTAACAAAATAAATATGCCGTAAACTCGCACAAGTGGGCAATGGCACGAAAAACATGTACGTTTGCAACGACCAGCGCAAGCGTTTGCAGGGCATGCTGCTCATAGTCAACGGCAACAGCTGTTGCTCCAGCCATCGGTCGTTCGTACGCTAACCCACTCCCTATACCACCCTCACTATATAATAAAAGCAGGCTAATCGCACTTGTACGATTAGCCTGCTTAGCCCGCTTTGCCTTATACCGGCGTGTATCAACTGCTATTTCGCTAGTACTTTTTGCACCGCTTCGTAGATTTTATTCCCCCGCAAGTCTTTGGCAATGATTGTTCCATCGGGCGAAACGAGGAGAATTTGGGGGATGCTTACAATAGAATAGGCCGCCAAAACCTGCTTGCGCGCATCGCCTTTAAGCAAGAGCTGTTGCCATATAGCCCCATCTTCCTTAATGGCTTTCAGCCAATCGGCCTTCCTAAAGTCGGTAGAAACGCCCAAGATGGTGAAGTTCTGGTCTTTAAAGGCATTGAAAGTTTTGAGCAAGTTGGGCGTTTCTTTCCTGCACCAAGTGCAAGAAGAGCTCCAAAAGTCTACCAATACAAACTTCCCTTTAAAGTGAGATAGGCTCAAAGCTTTTCCTGCTTTGTCTTCCCCCACAATGGGAGGAGCCACTTGTCCCACCACCGTTTGTTCCAAAGCATTTAGCTTTTGCGTTGCTCGGGCATAATACCAGGTTTGTTTCGCCTCATCGTTAGCCCCCTCAACCACTTGTCGCGCATGGTCTAAATCAGTGCGGTTGGTGATGTTGGCGTGCTGCAACCTGTATGTATAATAAAGGTATAGGCCGAAGGGCGAGCCCTGATGCCGCGCCACTTCCTTGTCCAACCATTGTCGCAACTGCTCGTATGCCCGATTGTAGATAGGTGCGGTAGAGGTTTTTATGCGCTGCATCTCGCGTTGGTCGTTGCGATTGCGCGCCGCGTAAAACACTTGGTCCAACGAATCGAGCGTATGTTTGTGCCCCGCGCTGTCCTTTTGATGTGTAAACAGGGCGTATTGCGCGTTAAGTTTCACGTTGGGATTGTCTGCCGATATGGCTCCGCGGGCATTTCTAGAAACCGACAACAGGTTATTGCCGCCGGCTAAAAACAAGTAAGTTCCCTGTGCGAAACAACTCTCCATGTCGTTAACATTGAACACGGGCGAAAGAAAGAAGAGGCGCGTGGTGAGCGTATCGTTTTGATAGGCAAATGTTCCGTCCGTCACCTCGAACGAGTCGAGGGGCTGAACGTAGCCGTAGCGTTCGTCTTGAACCATGAAGAGATACAGCCTTTTAATGCTCTTGTCGGCCGTATGCCCCTGCACGCTTATGCCCACAGCCAAGCATTGAACTGCGATGAGCCCAGCCAATAGGGCAAGCGAAAAAAGTCTTTTCATATTGTTATCTTTCGTTTTGGGTCATGGTGTTGGCATTAAAGCGCATCACCTTTTGCGGAATGGGCAGGATGTACCTCGGGTCGTTTGGCGGCAGTGTCCATGTTTCGGTCTCGCCAACATGCTTAACCGTTGTGGCAAAACGCGGGTCTAGGTTAAGCCTTTTCAGGTCTACAAGGCGTAAAAAGCCGTTAAAGGCCAACTCTCGGCGGCGTTCTTCGAGTACGAAATTCAGCACGCTGTCCTTGTCCACCAACGAAACGTAACCATTATCCTTAATGCGATGGGCACGCAATTTATTTACCAGCGCCAAGGCGTGTGGCATATAACCCACACGGGCCTCGCATTCGGCAGCGATGAGAAACAGCTCGGGCGTGCTAATGGCCGTGTTGGCCCGCACATACGGAACCCATATTGGGCGCGGAAGTGGCTTTCCACGAAACGTTTCGGCCATAAAAAGCACCTTTCGCATGTCGGCATCTTCGTATAATTTCAGCAAGCTGTCCGACGGAAACACCTGCGAACTCAGCCCAAAGATATAGGGTGCGTATTTGATAAAGATGCTTTCGGGGTTGGCATCGGCATCAGGAACATTGGTGCGACCTATCTGACCTGCGGGTTTCACCACTTCATAACGCGTAAGGTCGAGCAGCGTATCGTGTCGGGCAATAACCTCGTTGGCCGCCTTCAGTGCCTCTGCATAGTTGCCCATATATAGGTAAACCCTAGCTCTAAGTCCGCGTGCGGCATCTTTCGTGGCATGAAAAGCATTGCCGCTTATTTCTTCTGGCAGGCTGCTTTCTGCCTCATTGAGGTCGGCCAGTATCTGCTGATACACGCCTTTTACGCTAGTTCGCGTAAGATTGGTTTGCGAAATGTCGGCGTTAAGCAGCAAGGGCACGCCAGCATCGGCATCGGCCGTGGCCTCGTTATAGTGTTTGGCGTAAGCGTTAACGAGGTATAGATAGTCTAACGCACGATTAACGAGTGCTTCGCCGCGTATGGCCGCCTTCTCCACAGTGCTTCCTTCGGTGGCATCCATCACTTCGCGAATAACCACGTTGTTGGTGAAGATACGCGAATAAGACGAGGACCAGAACGTATCGTCTTCTCCATCGCCGAACACTTGCTTGTCGAACGTGTAAAGACGTTTTAGGCTTGGCTTGATGGTGTTAAGCCCTTGGGTACCCGTACTGAATGCCATGTCTGGCAGATAACAATCGTCGGTGAGGTAGATGGGATATGTTTCGCCCATCTTTTGTATATCATAATGGCTGATCATGGTTTTGTAGTCGGCGGCCGTTTCTGGTATTCTCTCTCCTTTGGGCTTGATGTCGAGAAACGAATCGCAGGCGCATAGCAGTGCGGTCAAAGCCATTGATACGATGGTGTTATATGTTGTTTTCATCTTTCTTTTGCTTTTAGGTGGGAATTGTCATTTCCTTTAATGTGTGTAGGGCGCAGGTTTAGAATGTTGCCGAAAGGCCGAATGTCCATGTTGCAGGCGTTGGTATGGTGCGCATGCCCCATCCGTAGCCCGTAGTTCCCAGTGCTTCGGGGTCTACGCCGTATTTGTTAGCACTCCAACTAAGCAGGTTTTGCCCTTGCAGAGTAAAGGCCAGTTGCGACAATCCGCACTTGGCCACGAGCTGTTGGGGTACGCGATAGGTGAGCGACAGGTGGCGAAGCTTGGCATAATCGGCCTTAAACACGTGTCGGTCGGCAGCATACCAGGGATGTCTCATCGTGGCCAAGTCTAGCGCATAGCCGGTAAATGCGGGTGTGGCATCGGGGTTGCGCTCGTCGCCTGGTTGCCTCCAGATGTTGCGCATCTCTTTATTGGGGTTGAGATGCGATGGTTCGGACACGAAGGGAGCTGGCTCGGTGCGCAGCACATTGCCGCCGTAGAACATCAACATAAACGATAGTTCGAAGTCTTTATAAGCAATGGTGTTGCTAAACGACCCGCTATAAGTGGGGTGACGTGTGCCCGAATAAACAAGGTCTGACAAGTTGCTCACTTGCGCTTCGGTTTTGCTGCCGCCTTCTACATAATAGCGCGGCGTGCCATCGGTGGGCGAAAGGCCCGCGTACTGAAAACTGAATATAGCCCCAAGCGGGTGTCCCTTAACGGCTGCAAAGCCGCTGGTGTAGGAGTGCACGTTGGGATTAGAGTCTTCCACATCGTCGAGCATATTCTTGTTATAGCCAAAATTCAGGCCCGTTGTCCATCTTAGGTTTCGCGTTTGCAGGTTAACGCTGTTCAGCGAAACCTCAATGCCCTTGTTGGTCATGTTGCCATAATTCAGTGTTAGTTGTTTAAAGCCCAGTGTGGGGTCGGCATCGCGCTGGGCAAGAAGGTCGGTTGAATGCTTGCGATATACCTCGATGCTACCCGAAAGGCGATTGTTGAGCACGGAAAAATCGAGGCCCAGGTTGGTGGTTGCGGTCTTTTCCCAACGCAGCGTGTAGTTGGGCGGACTCTTTATTTCGGCCATAAAGTCTTTGCTCCAAGGGTTGTATTGGGCTGCTTTCAGCGTAACGTATGGGCTGGCACCGCGTGGAACGTTTCCGCCAATGCCGTAAGTAGCCCTAAGGGTGAGGGCGTTGAGCCACGACAGCCTACCCGCCAAGAAACGTTCTTTGGCGATATGCCATGCGCCACCCACCGACCAAAGCGGGCGATACTGATAACGCGGGTCGGTTCCAAAAAGGTTAGACTGGTCGACACGTATGCTTGCCGTGAGGTTGTACTTGCTGTCGAAGGCGTAAGCAGCATTGGCATAGAAGGATACATAGCGGTTTTCTATCTCGTTTATCCAATTGTTGCCCGTGAACGACCAACTGAAATTGCCCGCAAGCGACTCCGTTCCTTTAACGTTTGTCAGGGCTGTCGGGTCTATGGGTTCGTAAGCCAGCGTGCTTTCGTTGAACCCCATGTAGTATATCGAGGTGTTGGTGGTCTTTGTTCTGCGCCGTTCGCCGCCGGCAAGAGCCGTGATGCTGTGCGGGCCGAAGTCGCGATTGAAGTTGAGTTGAGCGCGCAAGGTGTACGAGTCGGCATCGCCCCTACTCTCCGAATATTGCGCCCCCTCTGGCACGTTAAGGGTTAGTTTTTTGGTGGCTGGGTTGTATTGTGCGGCATCATTTATCATGTTGCGCACATAATACGAGCGTTCGCTATGTATCTCTACCGTTTTGTCGGCCGAGTTTTCGGTCTGGAAACGCACGTCGAAGTTAAGCCCCTTCATGATTTTGAGGTTCAATCCCAGCATCAGTCTGTAATAGTTTTCCTTGCTGTCGTATCGTTCTTCGCGCCTATTTGTTATGGGGCTGTAATGTTCGTCTTTCAGTCCCAGCTCCGTCAGTCGTTTCATTTCCCATTCCGACTTGTAGGTTGGCACGTTCAGCGGGTTGCCGTTTTCGTCTTTCAGCATGGTGTACGAGGGCTGGTTACGATACATGTCGGCGTAGCTTCCCATACCCCTGTCGCTTTGGGTGTTGTTATAGTTTATGGTAAGGGCGGCCTCGGCGTTAAGCCAGCTCGTCAGTTTGATGTTGTCTCTCAGCGTTGCCCCATAGCGTTGCAGCTGGTTGTAGCGCGCGTTAAAGCGGTTGCCCAGGTAGTTAAGGGTAAACACGTAGCGGTTGATGTCGTTTCCTCCGCTTAGGCTCAGGTTGTGTTGGTGCTCGATACCCGTTTGTGTATAGAAGTCTTCCAGCTGTTTGCGGTTGTTCAGGTTGCGATATTTGTTCATGCCATCCTGAAACGTCTGCTCGTCGATAAGTCCGTCGCGATGCTTATAAAGCAATTCCGAAACGGGGTCGAGGTAATAGTTGGGAGGTATCATGGCATAGGGTATGGAGTTAAACTTGAACCCATACTCGCGAAGGTCCATCATCTCGCGCGTGTCCATCAGGTTCAGATAGTCCATGTCGGGTTTGGGCGTAAACTTCACACTGGCATCGTATCTGATGGTGGCCTTGTTCTCTCCTTTCGCGTCGATGGTGCTGATAACCACAACGCCATTGGCAGCACGCGCGCCGTAGATAGAGGCAGCGGCCGCATCCTTCAATACGGTTATCGACTTGATTGTTGCAGGATTGATGCTGTTAATGTCGCCTTCGAAGGGCAAACCGTCTACAACGAACAGCGGGCTGTAAGCATTGGCACCGCCGTTTAGCGTAGACATGCCACGGATGTACAGCGCGCCGTTCTGCTGCATCATGCCCGGCACCATGCCTTCGAGCCGTGCCAAGATGCTGGTTTGCAGTTTACCTTTCAGCTTTTCGGGCGTAACAACGTTGAACGAACCCGTTGTTCGTTCGCGCGATATGGTTTGGTAGCCCGTAACGACAACGTCTTTAAGTGCCTGTTCGCCTGCACTCATGGCGATGTGGAAGCTAGAACGTTGGCCAATGTTGATGGTTTGTGTGGCCATACCCACATAGGTAAAGGTTAGTTGTGTGGCGTTGGCAGGCATGGGCACACTGAACTTGCCGTCGGCATCGGTGACGGTGAGGGGCGTTGAACCATCGGCCGACACGCTAACGCCCATCAGCGGCTCGCCGTTTTCGTCGGTAACGGTTCCGCGAAGTAGGCGTTTGCCATTGTCGGGCATGGCTGTTCGTAGTGCGTTTTGTGGTTTCGTGGCTGCTGCCTGTGCAGTTGCTGGCGTAATAGCCAGCAGCGAAGGCAAAAGGATGGCAACCGCAAGGCGATGCCTCAACGCGTGGTGCATGGCTGTTTGCACGCGGGGTAAAATTGGGTTCATAGGTTTTTGGGGTATTGTTTTGTAGTGTAATGATGTGTTGCAATGCCTGTTAAGTGTATGTTTAGCGTGTTGTTATGGCGACCAGCGCCAGTTTTCGCGTAGGTTTTAAATAACTGGTGACGTGTAACAGACGGCAAGGAAGTCTGTGTGTGGGTGGCGAAGAAAGCCCACTAAAATTCATTTTCTACTTTATCGGCTGTAAAGATAATCGTTTTTTTGCTTTTACGCAAGAAAACAGAAGCTTTCGTTAAACAAATGTTTAAGCCATGCTGATGACCGTGACAGCTTGCAAACTCGCTAGATTGCTAACAGAGGACGAACCGCCGACCTTGCCAACTGCCCTATCAACTCGCCCACTTACTAACCTACACCGCCCTACTAGGCTTGTTGCAATTAAAAGGAATTGGTGTTAGAAATTTGTTTGCCCACCCCACTTTGCCACCAACATACCAGCAGAACAGCGTTTGAAGTGCTGCAAAAAGCCCTTCGTACAGGTACTACAAGCGGTTTATAGCATCAGTACACAGCATCTTGTAGTGCCAGTACAAGCACCTTGTAGTCTCTGTACAAGTACCTTGTAGTGCCACTACAAGCGGCTTGTAGCGGCAGTACAAGCGGCTTTGTACTGATATTTGCGCCAAACATGCGCCAACTATCCCATAAGAAATTAATTCCAAAACCAATTCTTTTCGATTATCATTCGCCAATTGTTAACTGCAATCCGCCCTTGTGTACTTCTCAACTAGCCAGACTGTAAACTGCAATCTCTTCTTACTAGTTCATCAACTTACAAACTCATCAACTTACAAACTCAAAAAATTAGCAACTTCCTAACTCTCTAACTCACCAACTCAAAGTCTCAAAACCCCATAACCTTACCAACTAAAAACCCTACCAACTCACAAACTCATCAACTTCCAAGGCCCTTGCCAACCTATATTTATTAGACGGAAAGATTGGTCAATTTGTCTAATGCTGGTTAAAATCCTTACAAAAGCCATTGAAGTTACAAATTATTTCTTTAATTTTGCCCCCGTAAGACTTCGTTCCTCGCATTAGACTGCTTTACATAAGCCTTATTTCCCGTTAACAACTGCGATATACCCCATCGAGAAAAATGACATCTTAAAGCAGCTAGCACTAGCTTGGCACACAGCGACAATCGCCATGAAGCAACTTACTTCTATTTACATATAGCCTAAAAACCGAGATTTACCTAAGGAGAAAAACCAATGACAAAGGAAGAACGCGCTGAAAAATGGCTTCGCAACGTACCTCACGCCGAAACCTTAAACTTGGAAGCAAGAAAGGAGATATGCCGCAGAGTAGCAAAGAAGGTGATGTTAGTTTCCTTTGCCGTGCTTGCTTTGGAAATAGTTTTGCTCTTTTTATTCGATAAAGAAACAATCTTTAATGACGCAGGCAACTTCGTTATTAACGGTACACTGCAAGAACATAATAGAAGAGGAGTTGCTTTGACCCTAATTGGTGTTTGTATCTTGTATCTACCGCTTATGGCATTGCCCCTTCTTGCTGCCGTTTTATTCAGGAAAAAGAGAATGGCATCTGCCGTAAATAGCTTTATAGCGGAAAGAGACAGAGACGAGACATGCGAACAATGGGCAACAGACGGTGAAAGGGAACAGTTTGCCAACCATTCAGAAAAGCGTTATACGGACTGGGGCTTGGATAGCGATGACGAAGAAAGTAGCGATGGTTTCACGATGATTGAAGTAAGGCGGCAACTTGCAGCCCTAAAGCGTGATTCTATTTGTATTTGGGCACCAGACATGATAAACGTAGACGACAAATTTAGGTACAACTATGTTTTCATCTATCAGGGAGACCGCTTTGCGCGTTTCGATGTTGACGTTTTTACCATCGACATAGCGCAAAACAACCATGTGATAACCTACAAAAAGGAGAATTTGAGTGAGAAGAAGACAATGGAGACGTTGCAAAATCTTCTTGACAACCATGCTATTCCTAAGCTGCACAGCTGGAAAGTATACGCAGATTACCTGACAGAGAAGAGCACTGATGCCGAGAACTACAAAGCCATCGCTGAACTATTGCCCGGCGGAGAAACGTATCTCGCTCAGGTTGAAAGGTGCATTGGCGCGCCCAAACAATATTATATGGACCATGAGGAGAGATACGAAGACAGGGGAATGGATGAAACCGACCGAAATGGGGATATAATTTGGATTGCCATTGCCGATGAAATGCTCGACAGCGGCAATGCCGTTGAGCTGGATTGGAAGGAAACTAAGGAAGAGTTTTATTTGCAAATGCAGGATTTGGCAGGCAAACATCATCTTGAACTACGCGAGGAGTGGCTGCAAGAGGATGGGGACATTCCGACATGGTGTGGGGTTCTTGACGAAAAATGGGAAGAGCAAGGCTTCTGCATCGCCGAATTTGATGTTGATAGCGACAGCTATGTTCTCTTTATTTGCACATGCGAAACGCTAGAAAAGCTAAAAAAACTGGGTGATGAGGTTCTTCGTACAATTGATTTAGCACAGGAAATGTAGCCTTAACGAGCAAGCCTTGTTGCCACTTAGCGAATTACAAACCCGTTAACTTGCCAACTGGAAACGAGGCAGCCGACTCGTCAGCCCCGTTGACAGAAAATGACACTTAAATAAACAATAAAAGATATGACAAAGGAAGAACGCGCAGAAAAATGGTTTCGTAACATACCCAATGCTGAAGCCATAGACTTGGAAACAAGAATGGAGAAATGCAGCAATGTGGCAAAGAAGATGATATTAGTGTTCTTTGCGGCGTTTGCTTTGGAATTTGTTGTGCTGTTTATCATTGGCAGCGACGGCTTTTTTAATGGTTTAGCAGACTTTGTGAACAACCTTATCGGAGGCAGCCACAGCAGAGGCAGCCGTAATATGGCGGTAATCGCCGCAGCTATT
>CALIZL010000042.1 GCA_938028745.1 uncultured Prevotella sp. | reverse complement strand
GTTTGTGAGTTTATGAGTTTGTGAGTTTGTGAGTTTGTGAGTTTGTGAGTTTGTGAGTTTATGAGTTTATGAGTTTGTGAGTTTGTGAGTTTATGAGTTTGTGAGTCTACGGGGTTATAAGCTGATGGGGTGGTAAGTTGTGATGACGGCCATGCCAACCCCCAACATGTACAAACAGAACACACATAAAGCAAGAAAACAATACATACGGACAACCATATACACGCTGGGGCAGAACCTGCGCGTATAAAACAAAAAGCCTGCTGCTAGCAGCTTTTCACAAACAGCTAGCATGGTATTAGACCATCAAGTGGCCTGAAAAGGAAGAAGACCCTGCTGCAAACGCTTTGCAACAGCCACGTGTTTCGCTCTACTCCACCAAGTGTACCCACAAGGCGAAGGCCAAGATAATAATGGCCAAAATGGTCAACGCCACGAATAACACGCGCCCTATAACGCGACGACGCGCAGGCCAGTTAAGGTTGCGCTGCTTTATCCGTTCTTCTTCACTAACTCTATTTTTCTTTCCTTTATCCATGTTCTAACTCTATATTATAAAATAATGTTGACAAATTGGCGAGTTAACCGGTTAACTTGTGCACAAGTTAACAAGTTGACAAGACAACATACTAATCTAACTCTATCATGATGTATCTGGTTGACGAATTAACGCGCAGACCGGTTTACCAGCTTACCAGTTGGCAAATTAAGCTCGCAACAAGCATACCAAATAACAAAGAAACGCGCGCTGACACTTCAACGAGCCGTTCTTGTTGTGCAAGCTATGGACCAAAGCGGCTGGCACATCGGCCGGCAATAGCCCTTAAAACCTCAATCCCAGTTGAAAGTCGATGAGGTTATAGTTGGTCTTTTTCAGTGCCTTATCGTTCACCAACGCATATTCGGCACTTAGTTTAAGCATTCGCGACAGTTCGCAGTCGATGCCTAATTCGTAGAAAGTCTTGGCCGTGCTGGGCTTTCCGTTGGGGCAATATTGGTCGAAACGTGCCTTTACGTGCAGCTTTTTCCCATTAAAATCGGCCACAGGCGCAATGACCAAGCCATAGAAGCCATAGGACTTGTCGCCTGCCTCATAATTGATGTTGGCGTCTTGCAGGTCGGCTTTGGTGTTATGAACGGTCTTAAAGCCATAGCCTTTGCTGTAAATGTACTCGCTGCGGAAGGTCCAACCCTTCGTAACATACTCGCCACTCACGGCAAAACGGCGTTTTTCTACCGTTTGTTTACCTTTCACCACCTGTTTTTGTCCTGCCCCATCCAATATTGGCTCGTGCGTATCGGGGTCTACTAGCGTGTAATTTCCCACTCGCGCGTAAGAGCCAGTCCAGCCAAACGCACCTAAGCGCATGCCTTTAATGGGCATAACCCACAGTCCGCCAATGACGTCTTTACGCTGATCGGCATCGCGCATGTTGATGCCCTGCCCGTTAAACACGCCCACCTGATAGTGAAGCAGTGGCCGTTCGTTGCTGTTGGGAAAGAGGTCGCCCTGAATTTGCAAGCCGATGTCGCGACCATTGCTGGCGGCCTCGCCCGTTCGGTCGCTAAATCCCGATAGTTTCAGTACGCTTTGCCCAAACGACATAAAGCCTTGGTCGATGGGGTGCATGGGATTTTCGAAGGTGAACGGCCGCTTAAATTGCCCCAGCTTTACGCGGAAGGGCTTATACTTCTGCCATTCGGCAAACACATCCACCACACGCGGCGACGTGCCGAGGGTGGCCGTATTGCCGTTAAACTGCACCTGGGCTTTCCAATAGAAGTCGGTAAGCGCACGTCCTTCTAACGAAAGGCGCGCCATACGGATGTTAAATCCGTTGCTTTCAGCACCTTCTTGGTCGGCCCATTGATATTGCGATATCATGTATCCGCTAAGTTTGAGGTTGCTCACCAAGGTAAGCTTCTTCTCTTCTGGCGGAGTTTCGCCGTTTTGTGCGCTGGCTTGGAGCGTTGTTGCCGCCAAGAGCAGCGCAAGCATTGCCTTTTGTTTCATGAGTATCTTGTTAATAGTTATTGTATAGGCTTGTTTATGGTTGGATTGTTATGCGCGGCGTTCCAGCAGCACCACGTTCTCCACATGGGGCGTATGGGGAAACATGTCTACGGGTTGTACAGCCGCCACCGCATAGCGCTCGTCTAGCGCAATGAGGTCGCGCGCTTGCGTTGCGGGATTGCAACTAACGTACACAATGCGTTGGGGATTGGCTCGGATAATGGTTTCTATCACGTCGGCGTGCATGCCTGCGCGCGGCGGATCGGTAATAATAACGTCGGGCTGTCCGTTGTTGGCGATAAACTCATCGTTCAGAATATCCTTCATATCGCCTGCATAGAAAGTGGTGTTGCCTATTCCGTTCAGCTCGCTATTCACTTTGGCGTCTGCTATTGCCTCGGGTACGTACTCCACACCCACCACTTTCTTGGCCTGTCGGGCCACAAAGTTGGCGATTGTTCCCGTGCCTGTGTACAGGTCGTAAACAATTTCCGTACCGCTCAAGTTGGCAAAGCGGCGCGCCACTTCGTAGAGGTGGTAGGCTTGTTGGGTGTTAGTTTGGTAGAAACTCTTTGGTCCTACCTTGAAACGAAGGTCTTCCATCACCTCGAATATATGGTCGTTGCCCTTGAAAACATGCACGGGCAGGTCGGCAAATGTGTCGTTACACTTTTGGTTGTCTACCCAAAGCAGCGACGTTATCTGCGGAAAACGCTCGGCCACGTGGGCAAGCAGGCCGTCGGCCGCTTGTGGGTCGTCGGCTGTTTCAAAGTGAAACTGCACCAACACCATCCATTCGCCCGTGTCGCTATTGCGTATCATGACATCGCGCAGCAGTCCTGTTTGTTGTCGAAGGTCGAAGAAAGTGATGTTATGTGCTAGTGCATAGTCCCTTATCTCGTTGCGAATTTGATTTTGCAAGTCGTCCATCAGCCAGCATTTCTCGATGGGGAGTATTTTATCGAACGCCCCAGTGATGTGGAAACCGATGGCGTTCATGGTGTCGAAAGTTTCTCCCGATGTCACTTGTTCGCGGGTTAGCCAACGCTTGTTAGAGCATCCGAACTCTAACTTGTTGCGGTAATGCAGGGTTAACTGCGAGCCCATGATGGGCTGGAATGTGGGAAGTTGCACATGCGAGATGCGCGAAAGTTGGTCGTACACCTGCTGTTGTTTGGCTCGCAACTGCTCTTCGTAGGGCAAATTTTGCCACTTGCAGCCGCCGCACACGCCGAAATGTTGGCACGCAGGCTCAACGCGCACATCGCTATACTTCACGAAACGCACCACCTCGGCCTCGCAATAGCTGTGTTTTTTCTTTCTTATTTTGAGGTCTACCACGTCGCCCGGCACTGCGAAGGGTACGAAAACAACCATGTCGTTGACCCTCGCCAACGCCTTTCCTTCTGCCGCCACGTCTGTAATGGTGACGTTCTCCAATATCGGAAACTCTTTTCTCTTTCTTGCCATATATATATAATAAGGTGCAACGCACACGCGCCGTGAGGGGGAAAAACAAGCCCGCTTTCCGCCCTTTTCTTCACAAAAGACCATCGCACGCAACGCCGACGTCGCGCCCGAACTTGCGCTACACACCTGCAAAGATACATATTTCCTTCAAAATATCCGAATATTTTGCTCGCTGTTTACGATAACAGGCACTTTTGTCATGTACAATTTACAAAATCGGAGCTGAAAGTTTTGTAAATCAATAATATTTATCTATATTTGCAAAAGGTAAAAACAGAAAACATTATACGTTCTAATCAATGAGTGAAAAAAGAGTTTACACCTTCGGCAATGGCGTTGCTGAGGGTAAGGCAGACATGAGAAATCTGCTAGGTGGTAAAGGAGCCAACTTGGCTGAAATGAATCTTATCGGCGTTCCCGTACCTCCGGGGTTCACCATTACCACAGATGTTTGTAACGAATACTTCGAGAAAGGGAAAGAAAAAGTTGTGTCTCTGCTTAAAGGCGAAGTTGAAAAGGCTGTCAATCACATTGAGAACTTGATGAACTGCAAGTTTGGCGACGTGCAAAACCCGTTGCTGGTGTCGGTTCGTTCGGGTGCTCGCGCCTCTATGCCTGGCATGATGGACACCATCCTTAACCTCGGACTGAACGACGAAGTGGCCAAAGGATTGGCAGAAAAGTCGGGCAACGAGCGTTTCGCTTACGACAGCTACCGCCGTTTCGTACAGATGTACGGCGACGTGGTGCTGGGAATGAAGCCCACAAACAAGGAAGACATCGACCCCTTTGAAGAAATCATACAGCAAGTTAAGGCCGAACGCGGCATTAAGCTAGACAACGAAATGACCGTTGACGAACTTAAAAAGCTCGTTGTACTGTTTAAGGAGGCCATCAAAAAGCAAACGGGCAAAGATTTCCCCACCGACCCGATGGAACAGCTATGGGGTGCCATCTGCGCCGTGTTCGACAGTTGGATGAACGAACGCGCCATACTTTATCGTAAGATGGAGGGCATTCCCGCCGAATGGGGAACAGCCGTTAATGTGCAAGCGATGGTGTTCGGCAACATGGGCAACACGTCGGCAACTGGCGTTTGTTTCAGCCGCGATGCAGGAACCGGCGAGAACGTGTTCAACGGCGAGTACCTCATCAACGCACAAGGCGAAGACGTGGTGGCCGGTATCCGCACGCCACAACAAATCACTAAGGAGGGTTCGTTGCGCTGGGCGGCTCAACAGCTCATCGAAGAAGACGTGCGCGCAAGCCAATATCCCTCTATGGAGGAGAACATGCCTGAGATTTTCGCTCAGCTTAACGCCATTCAAGAAAAGTTGGAGCGTCACTACCACGACATGCAAGACATGGAATTTACCGTACAAGACGGCAAACTGTGGTTCTTGCAAACGCGTAACGGAAAACGTACGGGTACGGCGATGGTGAAAATTGCGATGGATTTGCTGCGCGAAGGCGAGATTGACGAGAAGACAGCCTTGAAACGCTGCGAGCCCAACAAGCTAGACGAACTGCTACACCCCGTATTTGATAAGGCAGCTCAAAAGCAAGCTAAGGTTCTTACCCGCGGTTTGCCTGCATCGCCAGGTGCTGCCTGCGGACAAGTGGTGTTCTTTGCCGACGATGCCGCACGCTGGCATGAGGAAGGACACCAAGTTATCATGGTGCGTATAGAAACTTCACCCGAAGACCTCGCCGGCATGACGGCAGCAGAGGGCATTCTTACCGCTCGTGGCGGCATGACCTCGCACGCAGCCGTTGTGGCTCGCGGTATGGGTAAATGCTGTGTTTCGGGTGCTGGCGCCATCAACATCAACTATAAGGAGCGTACGCTTGAAATAGACGGCGTGGTGTTGCGCGAAGGCGACTACATCTCGCTAAACGGTAGCACTGGCGAAGTATATCTGGGTCAAGTTACCACACAACCCGCCAAAGTGACGGGCGACTTGGCCGACCTGATGGAGCTTTGCAACAAGTACACCAAGCTGGTTGTGCGTACCAATGCCGACACCCCACACGATGCACAAGTGGCAAGAAACTTCGGAGCTGTGGGAATTGGCCTATGCCGCACCGAACACATGTTCTTCGAGAACGAGAAAATCAAGGCCATGCGCGAGATGATACTCGCCGACAGCACCGAGGGACGTGAGAAAGCACTGACAAAACTGCTGCCCTTCCAACGCCAAGACTTCTACGGCATACTCAAATCGATGAACGGATACCCCGTAAACGTGCGCCTACTCGACCCGCCTTTGCACGAGTTTGTGCCACACGACTTGGAAGGTCAGCAAGTAATGGCGGCAGACATGGGCGTGTCTGTGCAAGAAATTCAACGCCGCGTAAACTCACTAAGCGAGCATAACCCCATGCTGGGACATCGCGGTTGCCGTCTGGGTAACACTTATCCCGAAATCACGGCCATGCAAACACGCGCCATTCTTGGTGCAGCCATCCAACTGAAGAAAGAAGGTTTCGACCCACATCCCGAAATCATGGTACCGCTCATTGGTGTTGTTCACGAGTTCGACCAACAGGAAAAGGTTATCCGCGACACGGCTAAGAAACTCTTCGAAGAAGAAGGTATGGAGGTTGACTTCCACGTTGGAACCATGATTGAGGTGCCACGTGCAGCCTTGGTTGCCGAAAACATCGCCAAGAGAGCCGAGTATTTCAGCTTTGGAACGAACGACCTAACGCAGATGACCTTCGGTTACAGCCGCGACGACATCGCCAGTTTCTTGCCCGTTTACCTAGAGAAGAAGATCTTGAAGGTAGACCCCTTCCAGGTTCTCGACCAGAAAGGTGTTGGCCAACTCATCGACATGGGTGTGAAGAAAGGCCGTTCCACACGTCCCGAACTAATCTGCGGCATCTGCGGAGAGCACGGCGGCGAACCCGAATCGGTGAAGTTCTGCCATCGCGTAGGCCTCAACTATGTCAGCTGCTCGCCCTTCCGTGTGCCCATCGCACGCTTGGCAGCCGCACAAGCAGCAGTAGAAGATTAAGTGGAAAAGGGAGGGAAGACGAGTTGATATGTCGGTAATTAGCGAGTTGATGAGCGGACAAGTTCACGAGTTAATAGGGTTGGCGAGTTCGCAAGTCAACAGGATTAACGAGTTTACAGGCTGGCAGACTCACGTGTTAACAAGCCGTCAAGCAGACGATCCCCTTAGAAACCTACCCTATCACAACGCAACAGGCATCCTCCACAACGAGGATGCCTGTTTGCTTTTTGTCACATAAGATTGCTTGCCGTGTGTCGTTTGCAGTTCATTGCTTATTATTTTACCCCACCTCCACACACAGCACATGCCCCGAAACATGCACGTCACCACTAACCCATGCTGCATCATGCTGCCGAAGAGGAGTACCATTCAAGGTGGTTTGGCTACCAATGGCAAACACCAGCATGCGGTCCACACCTGCAAACACATGCTCGCCGCGCTCTACGCGCGCGTATACACGCGTACCTTGTTTATATATAACGTTCAAATCAACAGCACCAGGCGAGTTCACCGAGGTAACATCTGCCGCCCCATCAAACTCGAAAAGACATTCATCAGACAACGTCCCGACTTGCCCATCCACGCAAAGCGTGATGTCGCCATCAAGACAAAGTATGAGGCGCGTAAAGCCAGTGAAGTCTGAAAACGTACTTTCCGTAACATGAATAACGGCAGACGAGACACGAAGGTCGAAGTTACGGTCTTGCAAACTGCTCCCCACGGAGGGCAATATGCACACTTCGCGAGTAAGTCCGCCACTCCACACACTCGTCTTAAAATCCTCTTTACGAATTATTTCCATCGTTAGATTGTTTTAAACCAATGTTCAAAGGTAGCAAATATCCTGCATACAAAACGACAATAAAGTTTGTTTTATCGCCACTTTCGAAAAAAGTCTGCGGCAAAACAACAAAGAGCACCATCTTCTTTCATGGCTTTGGCATCCTTATAAAAAAGCAACAACGAGAGCATCCACCTCGGAATGGCTCTCGTTGTCGCAACAAACACACTTAAGCTTGTAGCGTTAGGTGCCTTTACTTACCCAATATCTGCTCTGCGTGTTCCTTTACCTTAATCTCCTTGGGCTGCATAATACGGGTTATCACACCCTCTTCGTTGATGACGAACGTGGTGCGGAACGTGCCGAAATACTTGCGGCCATACATGCTTTTCTCGCCCCAAACGCCAAATTCTTCCACCAATTTATGCTCGGTATCTGCTATGAGCGGAAACGGCAAATCGTGTTTCTCGATGAATTTCTTATGCGATTTCTCATCGTTTATGCTCACACCAACCACGGCATAGCCCTGTTTTTGCAGCTCGGCATAGTTGTCGCGCAGGTTACAAGCCTGCGTAGTGCAGCCCGAAGTGAGGTCTTTGGGGTAGAAATACAACACCAGTTTCTTACCTTTAAAGTCGCTTAGGCGTACTTCGTTGCCGTTCTCGTCGCGCCCCAACACATCGGGAGCCTTTGTTCCTATTTCCATCATGATGATAATTCTTTTTCTATTGTTTGTTGGTACAAAGGTAAACATTAATTTCCGAAAAGCCTTATCCGCCACCAAAACACATTTTCGCCCCACATAACGCCCAGCAAATGTTTCGCCCTTTGCGGCAAAATGAGTACCTTTGTGCCCGAATTGGTTTGCCGGGGCCAAGTGCTAGGCGATTAAAAGGGAACGGGGTGCAACTCTCCGACTGTCCCGCAGCTGTAAGTTCTTTACGGTTTTCTTCCAAAGGCGGTATCTAAAAAGCCACTAAACGCGCGGCATCAGCGCAGGCACGCATTTTAGATAACGCAGTTACATAAGCCACTGTTTCGGTTCAATCGCACCGTTTGGCGGACCGAATTGGGAAGGCGAAGAGAATTAGAACAAAGTCAGAAGACCTGCCCATTCTTAAAAGCGACGTTCCACTCGTGGGATTAGGGAACACCGCGAAACGTTTTTTAAAATCAAAAGCAAGTCTAAATCACCTCATGGACATAACCAAGAGAAATGGTTCGATGGCTCCCTTCGACAGGGAAAAGATTGCCACGGCCATCAAAAAGAGTTTTATCAGCACAGGCCGACCCATCGTTGAAGAAGAAATTCGCGATGTAGCCACCGCCGTTGAGCAAGTTATCATAAACCATCCTGCAAAACTTAACGTTGAATGTATTCAGGACGAGGTGGAGCGGAGCCTTATGCAACGCGGCTTTTACGCCGAGGCTAAGAGCTATATTCTGTTTCGTTGGCAGCGAACCGAACAGCGAAAATACCTCAATAGGATTGCCAACACCCTGCAACAAGCCGAAATTGCTCCCGTGTTGAAAGGCATCGCGGCCGACTTTGAGCCTGAGTTGTACCCCATTGCCGCACTCGCCGAGAAATTCATGGGCTTTGTTAAGGCCGACATGAACGGGCGCGACAAGCTCTCGGCCTTGATAAAAGCCGCCGTGGAACTTACCTCGGCCGAGGCTCCTAATTGGGAATTTATCGCGGCTCGACTGCTTAGCTATCGCCTGCAACGCGACCTAGAAACATTCGAACAAGCAGAAGACATACAATCCTTTGCCCAAAAGGTGCGCCATTTGGCCAGTCAGAACCTCTACGGAACCTACATTGTCGACGCTTATACCGAGAGCGAACTGCAACAGGCAGCATCTTTCATCGACGAAGAACGCAACAAGCTGCTCAACTATTCGGGACTCGACCTCCTCATTAAGCGATACGTCATCAGGTCGTTTGCCCACAAACCCGTTGAAAGCGTGCAAGAAATGTTCCTCGGCATTGCCCTACATTTGGCCATGAACGAAGGCGAAAACCGACTGCATTGGGTGAAAAAGTTCTACGACATGCTTAGCCGTCTGGAAGTAACTATGGCCACACCCACCCTAGCCAATGCGCGCAAGCCTTTCCATCAGCTGTCAAGCTGTTTCATCGACACCGTACCCGACAGTCTTGAAGGCATCTACCGCAGCATCGACAACTTTTCTCAAGTCAGCAAGTTTGGCGGTGGCATGGGGCTTTACTTCGGCAAGGTAAGGGCCGCTGGCGGTCGTATTCGCGGATTTAAGGGTGCTGCAGGTGGCGTGGTTAGGTGGATGAAGTTGGTAAACGACACCGCTGTGGCCGTAGATCAACTGGGCGTTCGCCAAGGCGCAGTGGCCGTTTACCTAGACGTTTGGCACAAAGACCTGCCCGAATTTCTACAACTGCGCACCAACAACGGCGACGACCGCATGAAAGCGCACGATATATTCCCCGCCGTGTGTTACCCCGACTTGTTTTGGCGAATGGCGCAACAAGACCTCAATCAGGACTGGCACATGTTCTGCCCCAACGAAGTTCTAACTACGCGCGGTTACTCGCTGGAAGACTTCTACGGCGAGGCATGGGAGGAGAAATATCACGAATGCGTGGCCGACAAACGCCTTTCGCGCCGAACCATGACCATTAAAGACGTTATCCGTCTTGTTCTCCGTTCGGCTGTCGAGACCGGAACGCCCTTCACTTTCAACCGCGACATCGTTAACCGAGCCAACCCCAACGGGCACAATGGCATCATCTATTGTTCTAATCTCTGCACAGAGATTGCCCAAAACATGAAAGCCATCGAAGAAGTGAGCAACGAGGTGCTGACCAAAGACGGCGATACCGTGGTGGTACGTACGGTTAAGCCGGGCGATTTCGTGGTGTGCAACCTAGCTAGCCTTTCGCTTGGCAACTTGCCGTTAGAAAACGAGGACTATCTCAACGATATAGTAGCGACTGTTGTGCGTGCACTCGACAACGTTATCGACCTGAACTTCTACCCCGTGCCATACGCCCAAATCACCAACCACCGCTATCGCAGCATTGGCCTTGGCGTAAGCGGCTATCACCACGCATTAGCCCTGAGAGGCATTAAATGGGAGAGCGAAGAACACCTGCAATTTGTAGATCAAGTGTTCGAACGCATCAACCGCGCCGCCATCGAGGCCAGTTCTTCCTTGGCAAAAGAGAAAGGCGCTTACGCTTACTTCGAGGGTAGCGACTGGCAAACGGGTGCTTACTTCGACAAGCGCAACTACAATTCGCCCCAATGGCAGCAAACCGCCCAGCGCGTAAAGGCACAAGGCATGCGCAACGCCTACCTCTTGGCCATCGCCCCCACAAGCAGCACCAGCATTGTAGCCGCAACAACGGCGGGATTAGACCCCGTTATGCAGCGTTTCTTCTTGGAAGAGAAGAAAGGCGCCATGCTACCACGTGTGGCCCCGGCACTTTCCGACCGCACTTTCTGGCTCTACAAGGGCGCATACCAAACCAATCAAGCATGGAGCATGCGCGCATCGGGCATACGCCAACGACATATAGACCAAGCGCAAAGCGTTAATCTCTACATCACCAACAACTATACCATGCGACAGTTGCTCGACCTTTACCTCTTGGCATGGCAAAGTGGGGTGAAAACCATCTACTACGTACGAAGTAAATCGCTAGAAGTGGAAGAATGCGAAAGCTGCGCATCGTAACCAACAATACTACACTCACAAACGAAACTCAACACAACACAAATGGACAATAAGCTAAAAAAGAACGCCTTGTTTAACCCACAAGGAGATACCGACTTGCGACTAAGACGCATGATTGGCGGCAACACCACCAATCTAAACGACTTTAACAACATGCGCTACACGTGGGCAAGCGACTGGTATAGGCAGGCAATGAACAACTTTTGGATTCCAGAAGAGATTAATCTTACCCAAGACACCAAAGACTATCCGCTGTTGCCGCCTGCCGAACGCAAGGCTTACGACAAGATATTGAGCTTTTTGGTGTTCCTCGACTCGCTGCAAAGCGCCAACTTGCCCTCGCTAACCGAGTTTATCACGGCCAACGAGGTGAACCTCTGCCTGCACATTCAGGCCTTTCAAGAGTGCGTTCACAGCCAGAGTTACAGCTACATGCTCGACTCCATCTGCTCGCCCGAAGAGCGAAACGACATTCTCTACCAGTGGAAAACCGACGAACACCTACTTCGCCGCAACACTTTCATCGGCGATTGCTACAACGAGTTTTACGCCAACAACGACAAAGCATCACTTATGAAGACGCTCATGGCCAACTATATTCTCGAAGGCATCTACTTTTATAGCGGCTTTATGTTCTTCTACAACTTGGCGCGCAACGGCAAAATGTCGGGTTCGGCACAAGAGATACGCTACATCAACCGCGACGAAAACACGCACCTGTGGCTCTTCCGCAACATCATTCACGAGATGAAGAAAGAAGAACCCGAATACTTCACGCCCGAAAAGGTGAAACTTTACGAAGAAATGATGCGCGAAGGAGTGCGACAAGAAATTGCATGGGGTCAATATGTTATTGGCGACGAGGTGCAAGGACTTAACGCACAGATGGTAAACGACTACATTCGCTACCTTGGCAACATGCGCTGGCGCAGTCTGGGTTTCGGCAATTTGTTTGAAGACAACATCGAAGAGCCCGAAAACATGCGCTGGGTTTCTCAATACGCCAACGCCAACATGGTAAAAACCGACTTCTTCGAGGCCAAAAGCACGGCATACGCCAAAAGCACAGCCATCGAAGACGACCTGTAAAGGCTTGCCCATCCAGCCATTTCTCCCCATCTTTACACCCGCAACATGCAAATATGAAAAATCTCATCTCTACGTTTCTTTTGCTGCTCATGCCACTCGTGGCCGCTGCCGATAACGGCTTGCGTTGCGCCAAAAGCGTTTTCTCGCAACCCGATGTGCGTTTTATGCAGAAAATAAAATCAATACACGCCGATGCCGTCATCGGGGTGAAGGGATTACCTAGCGGACTGCAATGGAACGCTCGCCGCAACTTGGTTGAAGGCAAGGTAAAAGCACCTGGCACATACACCTACACCGTAACTTCTAGCATAAACGGGCAGGTAAGCGAAGAACAAATCAAGCTTACCGTGTCCGACAAGTTGGCCATGCCCCTTCCTTTCATGGGATGGCTGTCGTGGAACTCGGTAGAAGGCGATGTTTCCGAGGCTATTGTTAAGAGCGTGGCCGACATGTTCAAAGCAAACGGACTGTTTGAGGCTGGTTGGAACACTATCATGATGGACGACTTGTGGCAAGCGCGTAAGCGTGCAGACGACGGAAAACCGCTACCCGACCCCAAACGCTTTCCTAACAGCCTGCGATCTGTTGCTGATTACGTGCACGCCAAAGGCATGAAGTTTGGACTTTACACCGATGCGGCCAACAAAACATGTGCAGGTGCATTTGGTTCGTATGGCTATGAGCGGATAGATGCCGAGCAATATGCCCAATGGAACGTGGACATTGTGAAGTGCGACTACTGCAATGCGCCGCCCGAACAAGACACTGCCATGGTGCGTTACCGCCGTTTGGGCGATGCTTTCAAAGCCGTTGCACGCCCCATTACGCTCTACATCTGCGAGTGGGGCGACAGAAGGCCTTGGCTTTGGGGCGCAGAATCGGGCGGTAGTTGCTGGCGCGTAAGTGCGGATGTGCGCGACAGGTGGACTTGCGAGCCTGGCGGAACGGGCGTGGTAGAAAGCATCAAGGCCATGAAAAACATCGCGCAATATGCAGGCGTAAACCGCTTTAACGATGCAGACATGCTTTGTACGGGGCTGCATGGCAAAGGAAAATCCTCGAACGACTTATGTTTTGGCACGCCAGGCATGACGCAAGACGAGTATGCCACGCAGTTTGCGCTGTGGTGCATGTGGTCGTCGCCCATGGCATTATCCTTTGATCCACGTGCCCACACCGTTACAAAAGAAGACTTGAAGATACTTACCAACCGCCACCTTATCGCCCTTAACCAAGACCGAATGGGGCAACAGGCCGACTTCATATCAGATGCAGACAGCCTTGTGGTGTTTGCCAAGGATTTGGAGAATGGCGATGTGGCCCTCTCTGTTACCAACATGTCGGGCAAACCGCTTGAAGCCACTTTCCACTTCACCCAAATACCCGCCCTCGATGCCAACAAACGCTACCAATGCCGTGACTTATGGACGGGCGAAAAGCTTTCTGCCGTTAAGCATAGCTTTACAACAAAGGTTCGTCCGCATGCCACACGGGTGTTTAGGTTGAGCCAGTAACGGGCACAAACTATATGCCTTTGCCAAACGTTATTTAACAAACGCTCTTGCGGAACGTACGCTTGTCGCAACTCATATAGACCTGCTGCCATAGCTAACAAGCTTACCTATCGTAATTAGATTGTTCGCACAAAACCAATAAGAAAAATATAAGGGAAGATTACTATGAGTACAAAAGGAGAAATGATAACGAGCATCAGCAAAGAGATAGAACGCGAGTTTGGCAAGCCCGGCACAGCAGAACGCGAAAAGTTTGATGAGGAGGCATACGCCTTTTATAACGAAACAGCTACTATTATACGTACGAAAAGCGGCAAACGGTAACACAAGCAGAATTGACTAAGCGTGTACTCGCCACTAAATCCTACATTTGGAGAGTGGAAACATGATGCCCAGTGCGGCTAAGTTTTATAGGCAGGTTCTAAAAATTACCTTTGCTGTATTTTTAGCTTTTAGCTGAGCAGGTTTTGCTTACTTCTTGAAGGAACATAGTTGTCTATGCGACTGAAAGAGAAAGCAAAAGATGCCAGATAAAAGCAAAAAGACCGTGAAGAGCAATACAAGGAACAACCATTGAACCTTTGCGAGGATTTTTTAGAACATGCCTATAACATGGTTACTGCGCTAGGCATGCGCATAGAGATTGTTAAGCTCTTAGTAAGGGTTTAATAAGCTAGCCCACTTGTTGACCAACTCGCCCGTTAACCCATCAGACTTTGTCTTCTTTTAGGAATAAATTTTAACATTATGAGTGCTTTTTTATCCACCAATCTCCAACCAGGCCGCAAATAATCGATTCTCGCGAGGGTTTGTTTGGATGCAAAAAGGGGCCAACATGCGATGCAGACAAAATGAATTTTTATTTAAAACAACCATCATTTACACCCATTTTGGGGCTATTATCCGCTAAATGTAGTGCGTTTTGGTGCTAAATGCAATGCAATATGCCGCTAAACGCAGTGCGTTTTGGTGCTAAACGCAGTGCATTTTGGTGCTAAATGCAGTGCAAAATGGTGCTAAATGCAAGATGAAAAGCATAAACATCCACAGCAATTGTATAAACAAACCCTTTTCGAACCATGAAAAACATGGTCGGAAAGAGCAAAATAGTCGTTAAAAAGTAGGATTTTAGGGATAAAACGTGGGTATTTGGGGGGTTGAAAAATACGAGTTGGCAACCAAAATAGAAAGGCAAAATGGTGCAAAATGCGGGCTATGGTCTTAAAAATGGACAGAAAACGAAATGCGTAAGGCTGCAAATAGCCGCTAATAGCCTACACAAAAGCCTTAATTTACGCTAGAACAGGGCGGTAAGCAGGATATGTTTTGTAAAATATAAATACCTTATTTAACAGAAATAGGTTCATCACAAAAGAACTGAAAGCTGCTCGATAATGGCTGCTTTGTGGCAAACAGCTTTTAAAACGGCATGCCTTCGTAATATATTCCACAGGCCAAAACTTCTACGGGCCATATCAATGCCTACCGCCAAGTTGTGAAATCCACCTTTATATGAAACACGAAAGAATAGCTAATGGGCTTTCCACCATACGATGCAGGTTTAAATTGAACGGCATTCAGCATCTTTTTTACGTCTTTCCAAACCCACATGCTGCCCTTAAAACTCTTTTTGTTTACCAGACTTAGTCGTTTAAGTCGGCCCCGCTTGCCTATCGTTGCAGACACAACAAACCGAAAAGACGTTCCATCATATAATATCATGGGCAAGTTTTGGGCGATGTGTTCGCTCAGTTCTTTCTCTATGCCCGGTTCGTTGGTTGAAGAAACAAAGGCATAAGTTTTACCATCAACTACATAACAAGGCTCTTTCACCTGCTGGCCATGTACAAAAAGGGGCATTAGCAACATGGCTAACAACGCCAAAAACGTTATCGCTCTCATCCCAAAACAATTTTACATTTATAGTTGGCTCTAAGAAAGCAACTTCTGGTGGTGCTTTTAAGTACTATCTTGTCAGATACCGATTACTTCTTAAAGGGGGCATCCATGCCTAATATATTCATCATCTCGCACCAACACTTTCTCTATCTTTCCCACATACATCGTGTGGAGATCGCGTTTAGGATAGCTCTCATCGAGTGTTTCCTGATACACGAAACCACTCTGCTGCAATTCAGCGGCATACAGTTTCTTACAGATAAGCACCAGCTTGGCCTCCTTAAAATATACCGTTTCGTCGGCAAACACTTTGGTTAGTCCCGCCTTGGCTATCTTGTCCTCATCGCGCCCCGACACACTCCCCAGGTAGGCCATTTGCTTTTTAAAGTCGCTATCCATAACGCACAGCGAGAAATACTTTTCCTTATCCACATACGTCTTTGTATAACGCGAGGGGCGCAGATAGATAACTGCCGTGGGGTCGTTGTGTCCCCACAGACAACCTAAGTGTCCCCAACTAATGGTCATCGTGTTGCACCCGTCCTGCTCATTACCAGCAGACACCAACATCCATTCCTTTCCCAATAGGTTGAAAGGATTAAATTTCATCTCCTTATAATTAATTTCTTTCATCTTATGTATGGTTATGTTGTATCAATTCGCTACAAAATCCGCGCCAAACATGGAAATATGCCTCACGCCGCCTTAACAAAACGAGCCATAAGGCTCGCTGGTACGTTTCTTTGGCATACAAACCCTATTGAAAAAGGCATTGTCCAAGCCACAAAACTGCTGGCAGACGTGGACAAGAGGTGCGCTGTTAGCCCCCAAAGCCTTACAGTTTGCCCCGCACAGGCGTGGCATTGATAAAGACATGGCTGTGTGGATAGTACCTAACAAGATACATAGCAGGCGTTCCGCCATTGATTACCCCATTTCTAATACCACGCCCGCGCAACCCCTTGGCATCGGTTTCTTTCATAAACTGCATGGCGGAAAAAGCCTTGTCTTTCACCAAAACACCACGCAGCACCCTATCAACTGCATCTGCTTCGTACTGCGAGAAATCAAAGTAATAATATTTTGTTAATCCCCACTTGTCTTTTTCATTACAACTAGCGAAACGCAAAGTAAATTCTCCGCCTCCAACTTGAGGGAACAGCCACGCATAGAGGCGTTTTGAACGTACCACATGATGCTTGTACGACACCTCGTTCAAGGTCATCTTCGCTACTATCGTCCCACATCTTAAGTCCTTAACGTAATTAAACACGCCCATGCTGCCAGCAATAAACGCGGCAATTGCCATTAGCACGACGAGCATCAGCCCAAGTATAGCAGCATTTTGGCGCCATTTTCGCTCTTCTTCTTCAAAGTTTGAGCTTTTATACCGTTCTTCGTAGGTGGATATTCGGTTCATTCTAACACCTACCACGATAATCAACACAACGTAAACAAACAGCATTGCAGGCGTGGAAACAGCAATAAGTTGCCACAGCAATCCGGCAAGCCCAACCTGCGGAAGTCCCCAAAAAGAGTCGTAGAAAACAATAAGCAGCTGCAAAATGACCATCGTGATGTACGTAGTGATGCGTACTTTGCCCCACCAGTAGCTACGTTGGCGTGCCGCGCGTCCATCAATTAGGGCAGGCATTTTTCTTTTATACATGGGTTTATATGCGTGAAGTATATGGCATAAGCCTAAACAACAAAGCCCAGTTCAAGGGTAGGGCGCACTACCCCACCCTTGTTCTGGGCTCACATTTATAGTTTAAGGCAGGTTCTAAAAATTGCCTTTGCTGTATTTTTAGCTTTTAGCTGAGCAGGTTTTGCTTACTTCTTGAAGGAGCATAGTGCACTATGCGACTGAAAGAGAAAGCAAAAGATGCCAGATAAAAGCAAAAAGACAGTGAAGAGCAATACAAGGAACAACGATTGAACCTTTGCGGGGAATTTTTAGAACATGCCTTAATTAGCTATTCCACCTCGGTCTTATCCGCAATGGAAGTAGCGTTCAACAAGTTCTTTCAGTTCGGCGGGGCGGTTTTCCACTTCCTTACGCAGGTTGCTGTCGTTAAAGTCGCGCAACTGCTTGATGATGCCATCAATCATAGCGGGCGAGAATACACCATGAGCTTCGTACACCTTGCGTTGACGTTCCAGGCAATCGGCCGATGCAACGCAGCTGTCGGGCAACTGTCCTAGACGGCTCAACTTATCGGCATTTGCAGCATCGTGGATGTTCACATCAACGTAAGTTTGCTCTGCAATTTCGAGTGCGTTGGGCAATTCAAAGCCATAACGGCAGCCAACACACAAGCCTGCAAGAAGTTGGTAAACGTCGGCCGAGCCGTCGGGCGAACGCATTTCGAAGGTTTGTTTCATCGACGTGTCCGGCGTTTCGGCCGGTTGCTGGGGGTTGGCCTTGTGCATCATGTCAACACCGGCAGCCCAACCCAGGGGCACACGTACAAGAACAGAGCGGTTGCGGTCGCCCCAACAAACGTTGGTGGGTGCCTCTTGGTGAGGAACAAGGCGGAAGTAAGCCATCGGGTTCTTGTTGCCAAAGGCAGTAATGCTGTCTGCAAGCTTCATCAATCCGGCAATAGCCGTGCGTGCCGTGTTGCTAAGCTTGCCGTTTTCTACCATCACGCTCTTGCCATCTTTCATCAGGCGCATGTGTACGTGCATACCCGAACCGGCCTTACCCGTGGTAATTTTCGGTGCGAAGGTAACGTTCATACCCATTTGGTAAGCCAAGTTGCGAATAATCCACTTGGCAATCATCAGCTCATCAGCGGCTTTTTCTACGGGTACGGGCAAGAACTCAATCTCGTTTTGCTCGTAAATCAGCCCGTCTTGGCTAAAATTACCCACCTCAGAGTGTCCGTATTTAATCTGTCCGCCGGCCTTTGCGATGTACGACATGCAAAGCGTGCGGAAGTCGTTTGTTTTAGCATAAGGCATCGACTCGTGGTAACCGCGCTGGTCAACAGCGGGGAACACCTCCTCGTCGGGCGTTATCACGTAATATTCCAGTTCGCCCATAGCATGAAATTCCATACCCGTAACCTCGCGGAAAGCCTTAGCAGCCTTGGCCAAGGTGTATTCGGGCGAGCTTTCTAGCGGATTGCCGTCCTTGTCGAAATAAGATGCAAGCATGCAAAGCGTAGGAATTTCGGCGAAGGGATCGACGAAAGCCGACGAGAAACGCGGCAGAACATAGAGGTCGCTGCTGCCGGCTTGGATGAAAGAGAATAGGCTGGATCCGTCTACACGTTCACCACAAGTGAGTATTGTGTCGAGGTAAGCCAAGTTGTTGATGATGAAATTGAGGGTTTTGAGCTTTCCGTCGCCCCCAGGATACATGAAGTTCACCATCTTAATCTCGTTTTCTTGGATAAAACGCACAATATCCTCCTTGGTAAATTCGGAAGACGGTTTTTGCAAGAACGCCACCACTTCGTTGGCGTTCATCAAAAGTTCATTGTTTGCCATGTTTGATGTCTTTTTTAGTTAAAAGGGTTTAACGTTGGTTGATTGTTTACGTTGATTACTTTGCCGATGGTTTTTATCGGTCGGGACAAAGGTAGGAAAAACAAATCTACGTGACAAATTTTCAGCCAACAAATTATGTTTTACATGAAAAATAGTCGCAAAGATGACAATTTGACAGAGAAAATAACATCGGCATACTGTTTGGATAGTGTTCAACAGACAATAAGTCAGACAATAAATTACATTAAACATATAGACAATGAACTTCGACAAGTATACAATCAAAGCGCAAGAAACGGTTCAAGAGGCCGTGAACATTGCACAACGGGCAGGCCAGCAGAGCATCGAACCGGTGCACCTGCTCAAAGCCTTGCTTGAAAAGGCCGCCGATGTAACCAACTACATCTTCCAGAAGCTTGGCGTTAACGCCATGCAGGTAAGTACGTTGGCCAACTCGGAAGTAGAACATCTTCCGCGCGTAGAGGGCGGTAAGCCCTACCTAAGCAACGAAGCCAACAACGTTTTGTTGAAGGCCGAAGACCTATCGAAGAGCCTTGGCGACGAGTTTGTCTCGGTTGAGCCGCTCTTCCTCGCTTTACTGGCCGTTAATTCGTCGGCAGCTCGCATATTGAAAGATGCGGGATGCACCGAAAAAGATGCGCGCGCTGCCATCGAGGCCCTACGACAAGGGCAACAGGTGAAGTCGCAATCGGGCGACGAGAACTACCAGTCGTTGGAGAAATACGCCAAGAACTTGGTGGAAGACGCTCGTAACGGCAAGTTAGACCCTGTTATCGGGCGCGACGACGAGATACGTCGCGTGTTGCAAATTCTTTCGCGCCGCACCAAGAACAACCCCATATTGATAGGCGAACCCGGTACGGGAAAGACCGCCATTGTTGAAGGTTTGGCCGAACGCATCGTGCGTGGCGACGTGCCAGAGAACCTGAAAGACAAGAAATTGTATTCGCTAGACATGGGCGCACTGGTTGCAGGAGCCAAATATAAGGGCGAATTTGAAGAGCGACTGAAAAGCGTTATCAAGGAAGTGACCAACGCCGACGGGCAGATTATCCTCTTTATCGACGAAATTCACACGCTCGTTGGCGCAGGCGGAGGCGAAGGAGCGATGGATGCCGCCAACATTTTGAAACCCGCGTTGGCCCGTGGAGAACTCAGGGCCATAGGTGCCACCACGCTAAACGAGTATCAAAAGTACTTTGAAAAAGACAAAGCACTGGAACGCCGCTTTCAAACGGTGATGGTAAACGAGCCCGATGAGCTTAGTGCCATTTCCATTTTGCGCGGTATTAAGGAGCGTTACGAGAACCATCACAAGGTGCGCATACAGGACGATGCTTGTATCGCCGCCGTACAACTGTCTGAACGCTACATCTCCGACCGCTTTTTGCCCGACAAAGCCATCGACTTGATGGACGAGGCGGCAGCAAAATTGCGAATGGAACGCGACTCGGTGCCAGAAGAATTGGACGAAATAACCCGCCGACTTAAACAATTGGAGATTGAACGCGAGGCCATTAAGCGCGAAAATGATGAGCCGAAGATGGCGCAATTGGACAAAGACATTGCCGAACTGCGCGAACAAGAGAAGGCATTCAGAGCCAAATGGGAAAGCGAAAGGGCGTTGGTGAACAAGATTCAGCAAGACAAACTGGAAATTGAACGCCTGAACCACGAGGCCGACAGGGCCGAACGCGAGGGCAATTACGAACGTGTGGCCGAGATTAGGTATGGCAAACTGAAAGAGCTTGACAACGACATCGAGAACATTAAGCAGCAACTGCAAGCCACGCAAGGCGGAGAAGGCATGGTGCGCGAAGAGGTTACGGCCGACGACATTGCCGAAGTGGTGAGCCGTTGGACGGGTATTCCCGTTACGCGCATGTTGCAAAGCGAGCGCGAAAAGCTGTTGCACCTCGAAGAAGAGCTGCATCGCCGCGTTATCGCACAGGATGAAGCCATCGCAGCAGTTAGCGATGCCGTGCGCAGAAGTCGTGCCGGGCTGCAAGATCCCAAACGTCCTATCGCCTCGTTTATCTTCCTCGGCACCACGGGCGTGGGCAAAACGGAGTTGGCGAAGGCCTTGGCCGAATACCTCTTTAACGACGAATCGATGATGACACGTATCGACATGAGCGAGTATCAAGAAAAGTTTAGCGTGTCTAGGCTCATCGGTGCACCTCCGGGATATGTGGGTTACGACGAGGGCGGACAGCTTACCGAGGCCGTAAGACGTAAGCCTTACAGCGTGGTTCTGTTCGACGAGATTGAGAAAGCGCACCCCGATGTGTTCAACATCCTGCTACAAGTGCTGGATGATGGTAGGCTAACCGACAACAAGGGTCGCACGGTGAACTTCAAAAACACCATCATCATCATGACGTCTAACCTTGGTTCGCAGTACATCCAGCAACAGTGCGCCAACCTCAGCGATGCCAATCGTGACGAGGTTTTGGACGAAACGCGCCAGCAGGTGATGGACATGCTGAAACAAACCATACGTCCAGAGTTCCTCAATCGTATCGACGAAACCATCATGTTCTTGCCGCTCACCAAGCAAGAGATAGCCGAAGTGGTTCGCTTGCAGATGCGTTCGGTTGGCCGCATGCTTGCCGAGCAGGGCTTTAAGATAGATGTTAGCGACGATGCCATCAGTCTTTTGGCCGACCTTGGCTACGACCCAGAGTTTGGTGCACGGCCCGTTAAGCGCGCCATCCAACGCTATGTGCTTAACGACTTGAGCAAAAAAATACTGGCCGAAGAGGTTAGTCGCGACAAACCCATCCTCATCGATGCCCTTGATGGCAAGTTGGTGTTCAGGAACTAAAATAGAAATAAACGTGGAATAGTGGCCAACAACGCGCGCCAAGCACATCGTTGTAGCCACTCCGCACAATAAATACACCTTTAAAAAGGCAGGCACAAGCAACCGGAAAACCGGCCTTGTGCCTGCCTTTTTTGTTTACGGCAAGTGGACAAAGCACTGAAAGCACAAAGTGCATTACAGACTATCACAACACGCTCTCTATACTTTCGGCACAACCATCAGCGCACAACACACAGCCGAGAAAGCCTGTTCCGATTGCAAACACGCACACTATCTGTTTGAAAAAACAAACCAATAATTTGTTCATTCGACAAAAAAACAATAAATTTGCACATTAACTAAGCCGTGTGCAACAACTTGCGGCAAGCATATAGATTAGAGAAAGGAGGAAACGAAGATGTCCATTTCCAAAACAAGACAAAAGCTAGTGGACGTGGCGCGCCAGCTATTCGCACGCAACGGCGTGGCAAACACCACGATGAACGACATCGCCGTGGCATCGGGAAAGGGCAGGCGAACGCTTTATACCTATTTCAATAGGAAAGAAGATGTGTACTATGCCGTGATTGAAGCCGAACTGGAACGACTATCTGACAAGCTAGACGAGGTGGCGGCGAAGAAAATCAGTCCGCAAGACAAGATTATCGAGCTGATATACACCCACCTGAGCATGATAAAAGAAACGGTGGTGCGCAACGGAAACCTACGTGCAGAGTTCTTCAGAAACATCTGGACGGTGGAAAAGATGCGCAAAAACTTCGACGAAGACGAGATTGAACTATTCAGAAAGGTGTATGCCGAGGGCAAAGCCGATGGCGAATTCGACATCGACAACGTGGAACTAGTGGCCGACATCACACACTATTGTATCAAAGGACTTGAAGTACCCTTCATCTACGGCCGCTTGGGACATGGCCTAACCGAAGAGGCCAGCAAGCCATTGGTGGCAAAAGTGGTGTATGGCGCATTGGGCAAACGCATCAATAAGCAATGAAAGCCGCCGCCGTATTATTTTCGTTCGTGGCTATATTCATGGCTGCGTGCACGGCGTCGAGTCCAAAAGAACAAAACCACGCCACCAAACCCGCCACTGTACAAGCCCCCAAAGCGGCGGCAACAATGAAAGACAGCACGCCAATGCAACGCCCTGTTGCCCCCGACACGACGACGAAGTACACAGAAGAAGATGGCGGCATGACACAAATTGAAAGTAAGTTGTTTACAGAAACGTCATCGATGCAAGTTCTTTATCAAGAAACGATACGAAGAGGAGACATAGACAACGCCGAGATGCTGTTGCCCAAACTTCCTTCAAAGAACAAAAACGTGGACGTGGATAAGAACGGACTAATTGGCATTTCCTATAAAATCGGGCACCGACAGGCAACGGTTGAAATGTATTATAATGGCGGCGTAACCACGCTAATACTGCGTGAGCAAAGCGGAGGCGTAAACCGCAAAATCATCCACAGTGCCGACTAGCCCCTAAACGGCTAACGGGCAACAGGCGCAAACATTGTTTTGCCATGTCAAAGTAAGTTTGTACCTTTGCCTAACGAAATCAAAGTATTTTCTAACATAAATAAAATCAAAATGGGATTATTAACAGGCAAAACAGCCCTTGTTACGGGTGCAGCCCGCGGCATTGGCAAAGCCATCGCATTGAAGTTTGCACAAGAAGGCGCAAACATCGCATTCACCGACTTGGTTATCGACGAAAACGGTAAGGCTACCGAGGCCGAAATTGCCGCTCTCGGCGTTAAAGCAAAAGGATATGCCAGCAACGCCGCCGACTTTGCACAAAGCGAAGAGGTTGTTAAACTGGTGAAAGAAGACTTTGGCTCGGTAGACATCCTCGTGAATAACGCCGGCATCACCAAAGACGGGCTTATGCTTCGCATGACCGAACAACAGTGGGATGCCGTTATCGGCGTAAACCTCAAAAGCGCGTTCAACTTCATTCACGCTGCCATCCCCGTAATGATGCGCCAACGTGGCGGCTCTATCATCAACATGGCATCCGTTGTGGGTGTTCATGGCAACGCTGGGCAGGCCAACTATGCCGCCTCTAAGGCTGGTATGATTGCCTTAGCCAAGTCTGTAGCCCAAGAAATGGGTTCCAAAGGCATTCGTGCCAACGCCATTGCTCCTGGCTTTATCGATACGGCCATGACGCAAGAACTGTCTGACGAGGTGCGTAAGGAGTGGATGAACCAAATTCCTTTGCGCCGCGGCGGCACCGTTGAAGACGTAGCCAACTGCGCACTTTACCTCGCCTCCGACCTTTCTAGCTATGTAAGCGGACAGGTTATCCAGGTAGACGGCGGTATGAATACGTAATCACGCATAACATTCGTGTTCGGCGAAAAGGCCGTTGTGCCCTTTCGCCGAACTAACGTTTGCGGTTAAGGCGGTTCTAAATGTAAACTTTGTGCTTTTCAGAACAAGCTTTAGCTCAAACAAGCAATGGCAAGCTTGCCAACACAATCGGTCAATTTATTTACCAGTCCACTTGTAAACCTAGAACTTAGCCCACCCCATACACACCCAATCCTTAGATATCATGATTCCTGTTTACGAAGACAACCACATCATTATCGTTTCTAAACATAGTGGAGAGATAGTTCAAAGCGACAAAACCGGCGACATGCCACTTGTTGACATCGTAAAGGGCTACCTCAAAGAAAAGTATGCCAAGCCTGGGAACGTGTTCCTAGGAGTGGTTCATCGGCTCGACAGACCGGTATGGGGGCTTGTGGCATTCGCTAAAACCAGCAAGGCACTAAGCCGCATGAACGCCCTTTTCAGAACGGGCGATGTGGAGAAGACCTATTGGGCCATCGTACAGTCGCCGCCCGAAAACGAAACGGGCGAGTTGGTACATTGGCTCACACGCAACGAAAAACAAAACAAAAGCTATGCGCACAACCACGAAGTGGCAGGCGCAAAGAAGGCCATTCTTAGCTATAAGGTTATCGGCCGCTCCGAAAACTACACGCTCTTAGAAGTGCAACTGATGACTGGCCGACACCACCAAATACGTTGCCAGTTGGCCGCTATGGGCTGCCCCATCAAGGGCGACTTAAAGTATGGAGCAAGGCGAAGTAACCCCGATGGCAGTATTTCCCTGCTTTCTCGAAAGATTTCGTTTGTTCACCCCGTCTCGAAAGAAACTATTTGCGTAGAGGCTCCCCTACCCGACGACAACCTTTGGCACGCGTTTGGGTAGGAAGAATACTAAACCAATAGAAACAATACAAAACGAGCTGGCAACCATTTAGAAACCCTAAGTGATGCAAAATGCAGGCAACACGCTCAAAAAATGGGCTCAGCGGAAGATTAGTGGGGACTACGCATAAATCTTTGAAAGTCTAAAC
>CALIZL010000041.1 GCA_938028745.1 uncultured Prevotella sp. | reverse complement strand
CCGTTTTTAGAACGGGAGCAGGGAGGGAAGAGCCACCGGCGGCATAGGAAACGCTGTCGACATCTATCTCTTGCTGTCCCATACGTGAACTACACTGCGACACGCTGCCGATATAGGTACTATCCGTCACACTGACGTAGACATCCCGCTGTGCATTGTAACCCATCACAAAGAAACGTTCTTTATTGATGGGTGTCATTGCCTTTCCAATCCGTTCAGGATCGGGGTCGTCACTTGCAATGTTTTTATATTTATTTCGGTCAATCTTCAGAACCGTGGTGTCAATAGGCCGCGTACTCCATTCCTTGTTGCCGTTATAGGCGAATTGCCCCCAGCCCCTATAAAGGAGACCATAGTCGTTGCTGTCGTATTTGCTGAAGACAGAGGCTTTGATTTCCTGCTCGAAGCCGGTTCGTATAATTTTGATACAGGCCGTATCGGCTTTCGTCAACTCACGTTCAGAAGAGAATGTTACATAGTAACTACTATTCGCTAATTTTGCGGCAAGAGCCATATCGGTAAAGACAAGCGTGTCTCGTTTAACGTGTCCGTCAGGGGCAAGGGTAAGATCCGTGGAATGAATCAAATCGCCTGTGGTACTCTTGATGGTCAGGAAGACCTTGGTGCCTTTATCGGCGGCTGAACGTCTGGCCACTTTCAGGCAAGGAACAAGCCGGAAGCCAGTACCGTATGCCGGCAATGTTGAAGCGATGAGCGGATTGAAAAGCTGTGCCGAAACCGGTAATATATTCTTGGCAAAAATCGCTCTTGCAGGAGATAAGGCAATGGTGTCCTTATTTTCATAGTTGTATGTGGGTTTCCATGTTACCTTTTTCCAATCAATGGGGCTTTTCGTCTCGATGACAAACTGCAGCATGACACTATCCGACTTGTTGGCCAGATATTCCGTTTCGAACACACCGTCGGCAATGGTATCTGCCTTGAGATAGATTTTCGTCTGTGTCGTACTGCTTGCGCGAGTCTGTTTGATAACCTTTAAACACACATCGTCCGATGTCTTTTCTTTGTGATAAGGAGCTTTGATGAGCACCTTTCCTGTTTCTGCAAGGTATGCCGTAGAGGCCTCACCGCCGATATAGTCTTGCGAGGCTTTGTATTGGGTAAGGTCTTCGCCTGCATAAGTGGTCACGCCTGAAGCGATGGCCGTGTACCGTATGGCGGGATCCCATTTTACGCTGTCTGCTGTCCCCGAGTAACGGGATTGCAGACGGAAAAAGATGTGCTGCCCTGCCGTTACATTGCGGGTGAGGGCATAATGCCTAATTCCGCTTTCAATAAGAGAGTCTTTCCAAAGTATTATGCCCTGCGTTTGTATGTTCATCTTCACACCATCGCCACGTGTGGCTCTTCTTTCAACCTGTCCACTTACGGCAACGGTTCCTGTGTAAGGAGCTCTCCAAACTCTTACGGCATCATTGAGGGGGAATTCCCGTTCCAAAGAGTCTCTAACCTGTTTGTAGTCCGGGATAAACGTTTGGTCGACAACTTGCTCATCGGGCGTATGGATGGGATTGAATGTCCCTGCACTGGTCGGTTCAAAATAGGGCTTACCGTCCGCTCCGATATGGTTAAAGTACACCGTTCCCTTGTTGGCGACGTCAACCAATCCATCCCCATTGAAGTCCTGCATGTAGACTTTCACTTTGTCGCTCTGGATACTGTGTCCGTAAGATGCGCCGACACTTACCGGTCCGAAACCGGCACCAACATCAACTCCGATGTTATGGTTCAGGCTTTCGCTTTCAGAAAATCTGCCAATACCCTTTACGTGGATGGGGTCGCCAAAACCGCCTTGTGCGGTCTTTCCATAAAGGTTTGGCCTGTACCAAATGCCGGTGGAAGTCTTAAAAATCTTATCAGGAAGCCCATCGCCGTCAATGTCTGCAAAAGCCACTTCCCCATAGCTTTTGTTAATGCTTAATTCATAAGATGCACCAACAGAAACCGGACCGACAGCAACACCGAATCCGCCGCCGCCGCTGCCACCGGAAGAGCTGGAACTACCGAGTATGGACAGAGAGTCGCTGACATTGTCGAAATGCTTTGTGAAAAAGACAGGCTTCTCTTCTTGGCTGTTGCTTTTCCACGTTTCTTCCGAAGAGAATATGCCATTCTTGGTCTCATCGAAATAAGAAAAGCCTTGTGCTGCCACGCGCCTGCCTTTACTGTCGAGTTGCACGATGCTGTCCAAAAGCGTTTTGGAAAAGACACCTTCCTTATAATGAAGCGCATAAGCGCGCAGCAGCTCGCTGTTGTACTTCACTTCCACGCGTTCGAGCAGGGCATCGTCGGTTTGCAGCACACCCAAACGACCGCTCTTGACCACATCCTTGCGCGCATCCCACTTGAAAGCGAACTGTACGCTATAAGCTCCCTCCTCGTCCTTACTGCCCGTATAGCGGTAGGTTTCGGGATAAAAGTTGTCGCTGCGTTTGCGGTATTTGTAAGAAACGAAATTGCCGTGGGTGTCTTGTGTCTTGCAAAGTGCCCAGCGCAGGATGTTTCCATTGCCGTCTTTGAGCACGGCACCTTCGTCCACCGTACCGTCCACGCCTCCGAAATAAGACACGGTACCGTCTTTGGAGGTTACTTCCCACGTGTAGTTCTGCGGACTGTCGCCCCTGCGGATAATCTTGGCAAAGCCGCCCTCTACAAGCGGATAGAAGCGTTTGTCTTTGGTTCTCGCTGGTGCATCAGTGGTGCGGTAGGTGCGGTCGTTGAGCTTGCTGCCCATGAGCAGGTAGCTTTCGCTTTCCTTATCGGCATCGAAACGGGGAACACCCCAGCGGGTTTCGATGTCGATGCTTTGCAGAGGAAGGCTCCAACCGTAACCCACATAAGAAGAACCGCCGTCGCTGCTGTATTGCAGACCGACGCTCGGCTGCATGCCCGCCCGTCCTTTGGGCAGTTCAAAGGGATAGCTTAGTGCTGCCGTTCCGCTTTGGTTGGCGGTGGGCGCGCTCACTGTTGTGATGCCGGCACTCGGGTCGGCCGCTTTGAGTTCGCTGATGCCCGTGGGTACGTAGTTCTGCGTTTCGGGATTTTCAGGCACTTTGATGATGCCGTTGATGACGTCGGTAAAGTGCGAGGTCTCGGCCACAACTAGCTCTCGGTCTTTATCCAAAACCTTATGCCGCAACATTACCCATTGGGCTTTTAATTCGTCGTAGTAGTAAGTGTGTATGTCTTCGGCGGTATAGCCCTGCGGGATAAGGGTACTGTCGTATGGCACGGTGATGCTTGCCAACGAATGGACGAAGTGCTCGCCATGCGGCAGGAAACGGTAACCGGCGATGCTGTCTTTCGAGTTGGCAGCAACGGTAGGATTACTCCTGTCCGCCGTTACGTTCACCATGCCTGCGGGCAGGTGGGGCAGCTCGCCCTTTCTAAGTGGCGTAATGCTCAAAATCTTGGCATGTTCCATACTGCCATGGGGCACTTTCAGCTCAGCGCGACCCACAGACAGAGAGTCTGCAAGGGTGCCGGCGAAGTATTTGCTCACCGTGCGTTTGCGAAAATCTTGCAAACGCTTGGACACATGGTTTCTTTTATTTGTCCTTGTTCCCCGTTCTCTTCCTATTTCTTTCGTGCCCGTTACCGCATGTGCATACTTCTTGGCATGTAAAGATTGATTGTCTTTACCCGTTTTCTGTTCTTTGGCATCCGAAACAGGAGATTCCCTTATTTCTTGCTTGTTGCTGATATGCGAAGTTCTCCTATTGCCGTTACAAGAAACAAACAACAGAAACGCACTTAAAATAACCGCTGAAAAACATACCGACTTGTTCATAACTTCGTTTTTATGACTATTCCGTTTAATGGGGAAACCGTTTACTTTATTGTCCTTATAAGATATATCCCTATCGCCTATTTCCTGATGAGTTTGACGGTTTGTCTGCTCTCGCCACTACTCATCTCAAGTACGTATGTCCCATTCATGGGCAGATAGCAACGGGTGGCGTGATAGGTGTCGGCCGTGCGCGTCTCCTTTTGCAACAGGGCGCCATCGGGGGAATACAGCCTAAATTCAAGAGGGAGCGACTCGGACATTTCCACGCGCACATCAACGTTGCCGTCAGCCGTGGGGTTTGGGGACACGTCGTGGCGTGCGAAACCGTCTTTGCCCATTGTCGATACGTTTAGCGTGCGGGTGGTGGAGCAACCTTCGGCGTTGGTCAGTTCGAGGATGTACGCTCCGTCCTCGTCCAGCGTAACGCTCTCGCCACTCAGGTATCTGCCCTTCGGGCTCTTCCATCGGCAGGTGTAATCGCCCTTGGTGTCAAGGTGGTAATCGCGAGATGCACCGCGGGCGAAACGTACGTCCTGCAACTCGGGCACATCGGCCATGTCGGCATTGGAAACCATGACTTCATTCAAAAGTGTCTTACCCGTATGGTCTTTGGCGGCAATCGTGTATTTGCCTTGTTGCAGGGCGGAAACGGTGATAAGGCTGTCACTTGTGGATTGGCTGTAACATGCTTTCCCATCAAGGCTTATCGTAACATTATATGGAGCAGTGCCGCCTGTGAAAAGCACTTTGAGCTGTCCTTTTTGCGCTGTGGAACAGCGGGGCCGTGCTATTTCAACGGTTGCAAAGAAGTCTTTAGCGGCACGAAGCGTAAAAATGCTTTCCCCCGCATCGGCGGCAATGCCTGTAAAGACGATGCTGTCGGCATGGCTGTCCTGTGCCTTGTAATAGCGGATTTGCCCGACGGGGAATTTTCCTGTGCCGCTGTTGTCTACGGCGAGATAGTAACACTCGTCCTTTCCGAGTGGTTGCAGTTGATGGATGCTTCGGGTGTCGAAAGTCAAGGTGAGATGTTCTGCGGGCTGTCCTGTCGTTGTGGCTGCCCAGCATCGCTGCATCCATTTCCCGTTGCCCTTGTCGGCAGTAAAAGAGAGTTGCTTGGCGTTGTCGCCCCAGAGGAAACTTGCGCCTTCGTTTATTGAGCTTGCAGATACTTTGACGACGGCTTCATTCTCGCTACTCTCGCCCGTGGTGCGGTGGAGTTTCGAGGTGGCGTCGCCGATGATGCCGGCAACGCGGTGGTTGTACGCTTTAAGCCGATAATAGTTGCGGATGGTTTGGCCTTTGGAATTGAGGTAGGAATGGGCAAGGGTGATGCCGTGGCGAAGGGCGAGGGCACTCTCCACGCGCATGCGTTCGGCGGCGGTGAGGGCGCGGTCGTAAACCACATATTCCTCCATGCCGTTCTTTAGGCTCTTGATGGGAAGTTTTTCTTTGGTCATCCCGCCCACATTGAGCGTGCCGCGCGTACCGCTTGCAGATGAGGCGCTATAAGCGTACAGGCGTAGTTGTGGCAAGGTGTCGCGCCCGGTGTAGTTCATAAACGTGCCCTTGGCAAGGTTGGCGGTGCGGGCCGTGGTCTGCACACGCTCGGTTTTTCCCGCTTGTGTGCTGACATTCCAAAGCAGCTGTTCGCCCGCTTTCTGTATTTTCCCTACACCGATAAAGGTCAGGCCGCCAGCGCCGGTAAGACGTACAGGGGTATTGTCGTTGCCGCTTGCCCATTTAACAAAACCTGCCACTCCGCCAGGGGCTTGGCATTCCGGTTTCGGTTGTATTTGCGCTTGGGTCTGCGCTTGTGCCCGACCAGTCGTTATCGATACGGCGCACAAGAGCGGAACAAGTATGCTTGTAAGGTGGAGTGTGGATTGTTTCATCGTCATTTCTGTTTGGTTAGGGGAATGGTATAGCCCACTGTCAGCAAAAGCAGGTGACTGTTGTTCGTGGTTTTGTGATATCCGTAAGGGTTCTCGTTCGTCTTGATAAGGTCCATAAAGCCGTAACCGTATTGCAGGCTGGCTTCGATGCCGTTCTTAAACGACGAGTAGCCTATCTTGAGCAGGGGCATCACGTGCAAGCGTGCCCGAAATGTTTCTCTTAAATGTTCCTGTGTGAGTTTGTCCACCGAAACGTATAGGGCCGCACGATTGCTCGAAAAGTCGATGCCGCCAGGATTGAGCGGGATGCTCATGCCCACACCAGCACCCATATAAAGGTCGCTCAGCAGGTAGAGTCGCGCGGCTACCTGCGGCATGATGACGTGATAACGAAAGACCGTCTTCTCGTCGATGTTGCCGATTTGCTTATGTTCCTTTAAGGTAGAAGACAGCCACGTGTAGTCTGCCGCCAATTCAACGCCAAGGCGGTCGTGCCGCCAAAGGGCAAAAACGCCTATCGAGGGAACAAACGCACCGTTTTCTTCCATCGTATAACGAGGACGGACGGCCCCGTCTTCTACCAAGGCACCAAGGTTGCCGATAACGCTGTAACCCACTCCGGCACGAATGCCGATACGGGTTTGGTAATACCGTTTGTGCGAGAAAATACGCCTCGGCTTGGGCTCGCGAATGATTTCCGCCGTATCTATTACCACGTCGTCAGATTCTGGTTCTATGCCGGTTTGTTGCTTAGGTTGTTCTTTGGGCGTTTCTTGCACAACAGCAGGTTCCGCTTTCTTTTCTATAACAGCCACCTTTTCTGCGGGTTGAAGAGCAGAGGCGGCAATCACCTTTCTTTTCCTCTTTGGCTTTGAAACCTTATGCCACGCTTTTGGCGAAACTGTTGTCGTGCCTTGTTTGATGGTGTCTTGCGGGGTAGAAGCCGAGGGGGTTGCTTGAGGTGTCGGCACTTCCTCCTTGTCGTGTTTGCAAAGCCGTAAACACAACAAGATAATGAGGATAACGATTAACGCAACAATGCCGCTAATGACATTGCGGCGGGTGTTGGGAGTAGAATTGCCCATAGGCACTTTCCTATTGTTTACATGAAATGTGTTGAAATAAATTCAAACCTAAATCTTATGCCAATCTTGGCAAAGCGGGGAAAGAGAGTAAGGATAAGAACATGGCCAGAACTTATCGGATATTAATCATATAGCCCACCGTCAGTTCAATTTGCAGATTGTGGTTGTCGTGTTCCACCCAGTTATAGGTGTTTGTTTCGGTCTTGATACTGTTGGTCAGACTGTAATGATAGCGCAAGTCGAGCGTCATGCCGAATGGGAAGTCATAGCCGATACCGCCGCCCAATGCCGCATCGGGACGGCCTTTGAGTTTGTCTTTGAGCATCCGTTCGGTCTCTTTTACGCTGGGATAACCCAACGCCGAGAACTTCGCATCTTCCTGATTACCCGTATAGGTTAGGTTGCTTGGAGAGAGGTTTGCGCCAATTCGTCCGCCCAATGATACGTGCAGCGAGTTTTTTGCCTTAAAAGGATAGAGATTGAAATAAGCGGCAAGCCCCAAATGATGATAACGGGTGGAGAGCGTGTAGTTCAATTCGTTCTTGTCCTCGTAACGAACTCGCGCCGTTTTGTTATAATAGGCAATGCCCGCTTCAACGCCCCAAAGGCTTGCAGGCTGCCTATAAAGGAAAAACAGCTCGGCACTTGGCACGAACAGTCCTTTGTTGTCGAACGAATAATTGGCGTAATAACCCTCGCTCACTAATATCTTGTCTACATGACTGTTGACACTGTAACCGCCGCCCAAGCGGACACCGGCATTGAAAGCACCCTCCTGAGCACTTAGCGAAAGACAGGAAACGATAAAAAGAATAAGTAAATTAAATTTTGTGCCCATAACAGTCTAACTTTTTTGTTATTAATGTTTCTAAGGGACTGAGGTTCCTCATTCTTCCGCAAATTTAATCATTATTTTGGAACAAGCAATGTTTTTTCGAAAAAATATTTTACAAATAGAAATATTTTGCATATTGCCTCTTGCACACCGAGCTTGATTGCCCATCTGCCGCCAAAGCGCATTGGTGTTGCAAGAAAAAAATGTAGGCTGCCGCCTTAATGGCTGTTTTCTCGTTAAGGATAATCACTATTCGCCCACCATAGGGGCAATCCATGTAAGATTGGCGTAACAATGCGGGACGGCCTTCCACCATTACGCCCTTATGCGAAAGAACCCTCGCTATATCTTGGCGAAGTTTCACACTTACGTTTCCTTTCCAGCAACGCGCCCGTTTCACTCGCTCTCCACAAAGGAGTTGTCGGCAGCATCGCTGAAAGAGATGCGGCCACCCTTGGCACATGGGCAGAAAGATTGCATCGTGAGTTTCTTTGCGCCATTCACACTGCTCTGGGCGGCCACGTGCTGCCAGGCAATAGGACTGGGAACGCATGGCCGATTGGGCCATCCGCATTTGCATGTTCCAAAGGTTGGGATGTTCTTCATTCCTACCTTGTCGGCCTCGGTAGCCACCAACGCGCCGCCAATCCTTACCAACGAGTGGCTGTCTACGCGTATCTGCGCATTGCCTGTTGCAAAAGTGCAACGCATGTGTGCGCCGTCTACGATAATCTTCTCCATATATATAAATTTATATTACGTTTAGGATATAAGGCAAACCGCATACTTTTGCAACTGGGGCTTTACGCGGTTTGCGCCATATAAGTGTAGGTGTAGCGTTTGGCCCTGTCGCCGTCTGTCCCCCTGCATTCAAGTGGGCTAATGCAGCCCCGTTCCCACCGCAGGCATACACTTCGGAGACAACACGAACCTTAATCAAACAACTTTCGCCAAAAGCTCTTACCCTTTTTCTTTGTCCCTTTTTTGTCTTTTCTTTCATTCTTCTTTTTCAGCTCATAAAGATATTTATCTTGAATAGTCTCAGGAGCACCGGCAAGGATGGCTTCTATCTGTTTCTCACTGCCTTCGCCATGGACACGAATGTGTTGCTCTACATATAAGGTTTCGCCCGTTGTGCCGTCTATCAGATACCTGTTGCCATAAAAGGCATTTGCCTCTTCAAGACAGAAGACTTTATACCAAGGTCTATGAAGGTCTTCTTTTCCTTCATCGCGGTATACATCCGTTACTATTTTCTTATCTAAAGCATCATAACCATATTCATTCTTCATTTTCTCAATAAATGCATCCAAAGTAAACTTATAGGGTATATCATGATCAATCGTTTCAATCACTCGTCCTAGCGTATCATAATAGCATTGTTTACCAATATAAAACGAATAAAATGATTTGAGGCTAAGACGCAGCCTACCTCGAAGGTCATATTCATAATAATAACTGTATGGTGTATCAATACTTACACGGCGTTCAATATAGCCGATATGCTTATCCTTGGAGTTAAATATTCTCTCATAAAATACTCGCATGCCACCTTCTATACAATCATAACCAATATTTGTAGTGGATTTTCTTTTAAACTTTTCAATGTCAAAATAACGTATCATGCTCTTTCCTTTATTATGTTCAACACTGTTTGTCTGTGCACAACATAGTGTACAGAAAGGCATCAGAAGGGATATGATAGCTAACATTCTCATCGCTTCTTGTTTTTTGGGTTTCTAATAGTGGCATTGTTGATAAAGGGAAGTATGGGGCGTAGGGAGGATGGCGTTACACAGCCCAGTATATCTGCTGAGTGGTGCAGGCTAGGCTTAGACCCATATATATATGCCTTAATCAAACAACTTTCGCCAAAAGCTCTTACCCTTTTTCTTTGTCCCTTTCTTGTCTTGTTCCTCCTTTTTCTTTTTCTGTTCATAAAGATACTTTTCTTGTATTGTTACAGGCCTTCCTGCAAGCATATCTTCAATGTACTTTCCGTCTCCTTCTCTGTCTATATATACATCTCGCTCTATATATAAGGTTTCTCCTGTCGTGCCGTCTATCAAAAAGCGCTCACCATAAAGTCCATTTGGTTCATTCGTACATAAAACCTCATACCAAGGTCTGTGTAAGTCCTCTTTTCCTTCATCACGTTCTAGGAGATTAACCTTTTTTCTATCCTCGACATCATAACCATATTCATTCTTCATTTTCTCAATAAATGCATCCAAAGTAAACTTGTAAGGTATATCATGATCGATCGTTTTTATTGTACGTCCCAGCGTATCGTAATAACACTCTTTACCTATGTCGAATGCTTGAAATAATGTAATGTTATGGATTAACCGACCTCTAAGGTCGTACTCATAGTAGTAGCCGTAAGGAGTGTTAATACCTTCACGCCACTCCGCATACCCAATTACCTTATCCTTAGAATCATACCTTTTAAGATAAGACACCCTCATACCACCTTCTACACAATCATAACCACTGCTTGTTGTAGACTTCCTTTTAAACTCTTCAATGTCAAAATAACGTATCATGCTCTTTCCTTTATAGTTATAAACACTGTTTGTCTGTGCACAACATAGTGTACAGAAAGGCATCAGAAGGGATATGATAGCTAACATTCTCATCGCTTCTTGTTTTTTGGTTTCTAATAGTGGCATTGTTGACAAAGGGAAGTATGGGGCGTATGGAGGATGGCGTTACACATCCCTGTATATCTGTTGAGTGGTGCAGGCTAGGCTTAGACCTATATATAAGCCTTAATCAAACAACTTTCGCCAAAAGCTCTTACCTTTTTTCTTTGTTCCTTTCTTATCTTGTCCTTCCTTCTTCTTGTTCAATTCGTAAAGGTACTTTTCTTCTATCAACATGGGCAACCTGTTTATAACTGCATTCATATACTTCATTTCGTCCCACCATTCATATATCGGCTGATGTTTCAGAATATACAAAGTCTCGCCCGTTGTACCATCTATCAGGTATTCATCACCAAACAAATGATTTCCCTCCTCTAAGTAATATACCGAATACCACGGTCTTTTAAGGTCTCTCTCACCCTCAGAACGAGACACGTCAGAAGTTCTTTCCTTATTAAGCAAGTCACATCCGTATTCCCTTCTCATCTTCTCAATTAGGTCGCTCAACTTAAACTTATAAGGCTCGCTGTAGTCTATCGTTTCCGTTGTGCGGCCTAGCGAATCGTAAAAATACACTTTTCCAATACTCATTCCGCTAAAAGACACTGCCATCTGGCGCAATCTTCCCTTTGTATCGTATCTATAATAGTAACTATATGGCGTATGAAGTTCTTTGCAATCCTCCACATAAGCCGTTAATTGTCCATTTGAATCATACAATGTGTATTGTCTTATCAACATATCATTGGTCTTATATTCATAATCACCTGCTCCGTCTTGGTTCTCATTAAAATTCTTAATATCAAAGAACCTCTTCATTTTCTTTCCTTTATTATGTTCAACACTGTCTGTCTGCGCACATCCTTGTGTACAGACAAATAGTGAAAGGATTATGACAATAAACAATCTCATTGCTTCCAATTTTAGGTTTCAAATAGAGGTTTAATTGATAAAACGGCTGCATGCCGGGTTGAGAGGATGTGGCGTTACACAGATATAGTTGCCCATAGCGTGGCACAAGCAGGCTTAAAGATCGGACGCAAACCTTAATCAAACAGCTTTCGCCAAAAGCTCTTGCCCTTTTTCTTCGTCCCTTTCTTGTCTTGTTGGTTCTTCTTACTCTGTTCGTAGAGATATTTATCTTGTAATTTAATAGGAAACTTATTGGTCGTGGCTTTGAGTTCTTCTTCTGGTGTCATTAACATGAGATTATCAACATGTTTCTCCATGTACAAAGTTTCACCCGTAGTACCGTCTATCAAAAAATGATCGCTATAACTTCCACTGCTGTCTTCATTACACCATACCTCGTACCAAGGCTTATGCAGGTCGTTCTTGCCTTCTGAACGATACATCTTCAGTGTCATCTTCCTATCAAGTATGTCATAACCATACTCAGCCTTCATCTTTTTGATGAGCGATTCCAATGTGAACTTATAGGGTTTGTCTTTATCTTCCATCTGAACAACGCGTCCCAAGGTGTCGTAATGGCATTTTTTCCTAATGCTAACGTTGTAAAACGATTCTAAACTATAACGCAATCTGCCTTTAAGGTCGTACTCGTAATAGTTGCTGTATGGAGTATCAAGGCTTTCACAATTCTCCGTATACCCAACATGAACACCAGTGGTATCACTAATTTTAAAACAAGTAACCTTCGTGTGCCCTTCCATGCACTCATAAAAGTCAGACCCTTTGGCCTTCGCTACAAAATCATCAATGTCAAAATAACGTATCATACTCTTTCCCTTATGGCTGTAAACACTGTCTGTCTGGGCACAACATTGTGTACAGAAAGGCATCAGAAGGGATATGATAGCTAACATTCTCATCGCTTCTTGTTTTTTGGGTTTCTAATAGTGGCATTGTTGATAAAGGGAAGTATGGGGCGTAGGGAGGATGGCGTTACACATCCCTGTATATCTGCTGAGTGATGCAGGCTAGGCTTAGACCTGTATATAAGCCTTAATCAAACAACTTTCGCCAAAAGCTCTTACCGTTTTTCTTTGCCCCTTTCTTGTCTTGTTCCTCCTTTTTCTTTTTCAAATCGTAAAGGTACTTTTCTGCTATCGTCGTGGGCAATCCTTTCACCATAGCATAGTAATCACTCATGTCACTTCCACATTCATTCCACTCTTCATGTTTTAGCACGTACAATGTCTCGCCCGTTGTGCCATCTATCAGGTATTCGTCACCATAGTGTGTATGCTCTTCTTCTAGGTAAAACACCGAGTACCAAGGCCTTTTAAGGTCTCTTTCGCCCTTAGACCGATGTACATCAATAAGCCGTTTCTTATCAAGCAAGTCACACCCGTATTCCCTTTTCATCTTCTCAATTAGGTCGCTCAACTTAAACTTATAAGGCTCGCTGTAGTCTATCGTTTCCGTTGTGCGGCCTAGCGAATCGTAAAAATACACTTTTCCAATACTCATTCCGCAAAAAGACACTGCCATCTGGCGCAATCTTCCCTTTGTATCGTACCTATAATAGTAGCTGTATGGTGTATGGAGTTCTCTGCAATCCTCAATATAACCAGTCAATGGACCATCCGAATCATACAATGTATATTGTCTTATCGACATATCATTGGTCTTATATTCATAATCACCTGCTCCGTCTTGGTTCTCATTAAAATTCTTAATATCAAAGTACCTCTTCATGTTCTTTCCTTTATTATGTTCAACACCATCTGTCTGTGCACATCCTTGTGTACAGACAAATAGTGAAAGGATTATGACAACAAACAATCTCATTGCTTCCAATTTTAGGTTTCAAATAGAGGTTTAATTGATAAGCGGTTGCATGCCGAGTTGAGTGGTTGCGACGTTACACATATACGTTTGCCCTTCGCGTGGCATAATCTGGCTTAAAGCTCGGGGCAAGCCTTAATCAAACAGCTTTCGCCAAAAGCTCTTGCCCTTCTTCTTTGTCCCTTTCTCATCTTGACCTCCCTTCTTCTTTTTCAATTCGTAAAGGTACTCGTCTTGTATTGTTATTGGCTTACCAGCCTTGATTGCCCTATAAAGCCGCATTCCATCCAAATCGTCGTCCATTACGTTTTCATGCTTCTCCATGTACAATGTCTCGCCCGTTGTGCCGTCTATCAAGTACCTATTGCAATAATAAACGCTGGTGTCTTCCAAGCAACATACTTCGTACCAAGGCTTATGAAGGTCGTTCTTCCCTTCCGACCGATATACCTTAATGAGTCTTTCCTTGTCCAGGATGTCACATCCATACTCTTCTTTCATCTTCTTGATAAGATCATCTAAGCTAAACTTATAAGGCTTGTCGTGGTCTATCGTTTTCGTTACATGACCTAACGTATCGTAATAGCATTCCTCTCTGATAGGAAAACTGTCGAAGAAATCCACACTATGTAGCAAATTTCCCTGCTTGTCATACCTGTAATAGTACCGGTACGGCGTGTAAAGACACTCACTATTCATAATAAATCCAATTACTTTAAAGTTGTTATTATACTGGACTCGTTTCACTACTGATTTTCCGTACGCTACATATTTGTAAAAGCCCGCCTCATCACTGTTAGTGTAAAAATCTTTGATATCAAACTTACTTACCATATTCTCATCCTTATTGTTATTAATACTGTCAACCTGTGCACATCCCCTTATATTGGAAAATAGCACCATTATCAAAAGAACTAATAATCTGATCATCGTTTTTAAATTTTTAATCTTTCCTTACTATTTTCCACTGCCAATTCCAAGTGGTTTTTCTTTCTTTTGCATAACTCATGATGTTGTCTGTTGCTCCACGCTCAAACGCATACTTTTTATCTTTCTCTTTTATAATTTCTGTTTCCATTTCACCATTTTTGTTTTCTACCACGTCAAGATGCGTGTGGGGCAAACCCAATCCGTGTAATATCTCGTGGCATAAGGTAGTAGGCAAACGATTTTTAAATAGTACAACATTCTTCTTGAAATGTGTAAACTCTCCAGTCTTGATGTCTGCTGCTAATTCACAGAACCCAGGAAGTCCCTTTTTTCCAAATCCCCCATCTTCTGCAAATGAAAAGATTGTGAAAGAACTGCTGTATTGGGGGTAGGTATCTAAGAAGGTCGTTCGTAGGAAGTTTGCCAAATTTTCATCCAAATAGCGTTGGATGGTCATGTATCTTGGGTCCTCTTGGTTATTTGGAATGGGATTCTTTCTGAGGACATTCCCCTCCCTATATTTTTCTATTTGTTCTGAGTAAGCCTCTTGAGTAAGATCCAGGACAATATTCTCCTTTTTACCATTATCACCGATTATAACTTTTCCTTTTTCATCCTTCAAATATCGTTCGAACGAGGGGTTGAGATACATTTGATGTAAGGTGTTGCTGAGCAGTTTCAAGTGCTCAGAAGGAAACTCTCCTAACATTTCAACCGAATTTACCTCCGTCTTCACACACACCAACACAAACTCCATTTCTTTCTGCGCCTTTTCATCATTCACCCCAACCTTTATCTTTCCTGCAAGACTTCGCAACCTAACCTGGTCGGCCATCTGTTTACCAGCACACTCCTTTGGGTAGGCAAACACACGGATAATGCCTTTTGTTTCATCATCGAAACTTTTCTTGCAGGTTATCTTCACCTTGTCGTCTTGCGACTTCACTTTATCTTTTGTTTTTCCCTTATCTTTCAACGTAGGCTTGTCTATCTCAAATATGTCCTTGTCATAGTCGAACTCCAACCTATCCACATCTTCGTTAATGTCCACCACAACACGCAATGATGCCTCATAACAAGGTTTCGGAACGTCCTCATCCACTTTCATCCCCTCTACACATTCCTTTGAATAGAGGTTCAGGTAAGGCACGAAGTATTTGCTTTCCTCATCCTTCCTGAACGTAATGGGTATGTGTTCGTATTCTTCCTTCAACTTATCATAGGCCTCTTTTGGGGTAAGGTTACGTTCCCCATCACAATATCCGCCAACGATGATGTTCTTATACGGTGTTTCCGCCGAGAGTTCTCCATCTTTCACCCGTAGCCAGTCAAACCCGAACTCCCCATTATATGCCGCGTCGGGCCTGAACTCCACCGTAGCCAGCGCCATCTGTTCTTTCTCCTCCTTCTTCACGTCGTCTGCCTTCTGTTCCATGTTCAGGCTGCCGTCGCTTTTCATGTCCATCCGTCCGCGCGAATTGGCCAGCACCTGTTCGTCGCTGTGCATCAGCAACTTCTTCGTGCCGATGGCGTTCAGCGTTTCGCCTTGCAGCTGCATGCCCATTTCCGTGCTGAACAAGGCCGACGAGCTGCACATTTCCAAAGCGTTCACCACGGTTGTTCGGTAGCTGTTAGTCACTGCGTTCATCGCACCACCTACGCTTGTGAGCCAGTCTCCGGCCACACTCGCCATCAGCTCGCCGCCAACGTTCAGCGTTATGTTTCCACCAGTGTTCATCGCTATGCGGCTGGCGTTCATTACGATGCCGTTAGGGGCGTTAAGTTCCATGTGCCCCTGCCCATCCATCAACACCATGTTGCCGCTAGGGTCGCTAAGTGTCAGCGCCCTACTGTCGTCGTCGAATGCGATGCTAATGCCGCTGCGTGTGCAGATGCTCTTGCAGTTGTTGCCCTCGCCCCCTCCCTTACCGGTGATTCCGTTGAACAGGCTGCCCATCACGTACGGGCGGTTTGGGTCGCCGTGGCGGAACCCCACCAGCACGTGGTCGCCCACCTCGGGGATGAAAACGAAACCGCGGTTGGTCTCAACGCCGTCGCGGCAGCCGCCGCCGTCGGGCGTCATCACGCGTATCCAGTCGGTGTGCATGTTGCCCGCCTGCCAGTTCATCCGCACCTGCACGCGGCCCTTGCCCTCCGGGTCGGCATTGCTTATCACCCTGGCCATCTGCGTTTCGGCCACGGCCAGCTCCACGTCGGGAAGGGGAAGGCTGCGCACACCCGATGAGACGGCCCTGAACCTGTTGGCGTAATAGTTGCCCTCGCCCACCGAATGCTCGATGTCGACGATGAGGTACTCGCCCAGCGAGGCCTTCGCCAGGCTGCCCATGCGCTCGCCGAAGGGACTGGTTATCCGCACCACCGAACCCACGGTGAGCCCCGCCTCCCCGCTCGTCCCCACCACGTAGTGCGACTCGGCGGCCTCCGCCTCCTGTTTCTTCCTCACGTACATCTCCATCTCCAGCATGTAGTGCACGCGCGAGTGGGCATACTGCAAGGCAGGTTCCTTGAACATCTCCATCGAGGTCTGGAAGGCCTTGCTGCCCGGGCGGTCGAGCCCCGAGGGCTTGTTCGGCGTGTTTTCAGCCATGCTGTGGTCGTGTTTCGACAGGTAGGAGAACACCGTGGCGGGCCGGGCCAGCGTCTGCACGCCCATCTCGAACGAGGTGAGCGTCGTGTCGAACTCCAGTTTCACGGCCTTGGGCTTCTTCGGCTTCCCGAAAACCAGCTTGGCGCCGTCGTAGTACAGCCACTCCTGGTATTTCATGGCCAGCCGCCGGATGAACGTGAAGTCTGACTCCCCATATTGGCAGACGTACCCCACGGACTTGTCGTGTTCGGGCTCCACCTGCGCCTGCACGCCCGCCTTGGCGCACAGCTCCCTGACTATCTCGCCCAGCGTGCGGCCGAGCCACGAGTGGCAGCTCTCGCCGTTCTCCAACAGGTAGGTGGTGGAATAGCCCGACACGCGGACCTCTCCGCTGTCCAGGTTCTCCCGACAGGCGTTGACCTTCGTGACGACCCCGACGAACAGGGGCGATTTCGCCTCCCTCCTCTTGATTTGTATGCGCTTGCCGAGCCATTCCGTACCGTCTTCCAGGGCCTTGGCCGCCACCTCGAAGTCCAAGGCGAGCTCAAAGCGGTGATGGTCGTTTATGGGTTGGTGCAGCCGGAGCGACTTGAACGAGAAAAGCAGCTTGCCGCCGATGCTCACGGCGATGTCGTTGTTGGGTGTCCACAGGTCCATAGGCGTTGTTTTTGAGGTTTCTAGTCGTGGGGGAAATTAAAGCTGAAGACTTGCAATTTAGTTGTCTCCGAGAGCCAAAGTTAGTAAAATAAATCCAAAACGGCAACAAATTAAGGGGACTAACATTTTCCCTTTAACGATATTTAAACCTGGAATTTGTCAACTCGCCAACCCAAACTTGTCGCCTCGTTAACCCGAAGTTGTCGCCTCGTCAACCCAAATCTGTCAACTCACCAACCCAAATCTGTCAACTTTTCAGTGCGAATTTTAACATTGTGAGTGCCGTTTTTGCCCACTAACCGCCCGCCTTGCCGCAAAAAATCGATTCTCGCGAAGGTTTGTTTTGATGCCCAAAGGGGTTAGTTGTACATGCAGTCAAAATGAATTTTTATTTAAACAGACCGCCCCCAACACCCGTTTTGGGGCTATTTGCAGCAAAATGTAGTGCGTTTTGGTGCTAAACGCGGTGCAATATGGTGCTAAATGTAATGCGTTTTGGTGCTAAATGCAGTGCGTTTTGGCGCTAAATGCAAGGCGTTTTGGTGCTAAATGCAAGGTAAAATGGTGCAAAATGCGCGGCGAAAAGCATAAATATCCGCCGCAAATGGTATAAACATAACTCTTTCGAGCTATGAAGAACATGGCTGAAAGGGGAGAAATAGTCGTTAAATAGTGGGGTTTTAGGGGTAAAAAGCGGGTTATTGGACTTGAAAAAATACGAGGTGGCGACCAATCTAGAAAGGCTAAATGGTGCAAAATGCAGGTTTTGTTCTTGAAAACAGATAAAACGCAAGGCGTGAAAGGTTAGAAATGGTAGTCATTTACCTACTTTTTAACCCATATTTTCGCTAGAACGGAGCGAAAATTAGAGCAGTATTGTAAAACAAAACAAACGCAAACCGAAATCGGCCGTTGAGCTTTTTGAACCCAAATCGGTCGTTAGAGCCTGTGCAGATAAAGGTTCTTAAAAGACAGGTATATGGATTCAGAAATGAGGAATACTCCACATTAAGACTATATGCATTGCATGATAGGCGTCTACGCATTTAACGGAAGAACCCTAATTAAGAGGAGTTTATTATCTTTGCGCTACTAAACCAAGACAAACACTCCTCTCATGCACGAAGTACTGAACAAGGTTAGCCATAAATATACCTATCGCTTATTCAAAACAAATAGCACTTTCATTTGTTATGAAGACCGTCTACTTTATAGTTTTAGACAGTTCTTCCTCAACTTCTTCAACCGTGGGCAGAGCCGATTTCAGATTATCGGGGATTGCCTTTGTCAGTTGATAATCGCTGACACCTATTGGCTGGTCGTAGCCAGAGAGCGCATATTTTGCCACGACCTTGTTTCCACCTTTGCAGAGGAGTAAGCCGATGGTCTTATTGTCGTGCTCGCCACGTAGGCTATCATCTACCACATTGATGTAGAAGTTAAGTTGCCCCATATATTCGGGTTTGAAGGGTGCGGCTTTAAGTTCGACAACTACGTATGCATGTAGTTGGATGTTATAGAGGATGAGGTCGGCATAGAAGTCAGAACCGCCCACTTCAAAATGCTTTTGTTGCGCAACAAAAGCAAAGCCACTACCCATTTCCAGAAGATATTTGGTGATATGAGAAACCAATTGTAGTTCAATATCTCGTTCTGCCATTTTATCCGTTTGCCCCATTATATCAAAGATATACGGGTCTTTCATCAGGTAGTTGGCAAGATCACTTTGTGGTTTAGATAATCGTGCCGAGAAGTTACTTACTTTCTTTGCCGTAATCTGTCTAGCGAAAAGGTTGGTTTCAATCTGCATTTGCAGAACATTACTACTCCAGCCGTTGGCAACCGCCTGCGTGATGTACCAATAGCGTTCACCCAAAGGCAGCTTGCTGTTAAGCAGAATTACATGGCTTGCCCAGTTAGTGCGAACTACGGCAGATTGCTTAAAAATTTCTTCTATCTGATTTATGTCGTGTTGGTAGATGGTAGATAGTGTTTCAGAAACCTCTCCTAATTGTGCAAGAGACTCTTGTGTATTTATATTTCCTTGATTACCTGTGGCTTGAATTTGCGCAAGAGGCTCTTGCGCAAATTGATTGAGTTCGCTTGTTAGTTGTAATACATTAACAACCGAAGGACTACTAAGCTGTTTTTCAACCTTACCCATTTCTAATAGAATCTCCATAGGATAGGTTTTGGCGAATTGGCACATATAGATAAGGTTACGAGTGGAATAACCTTTCTTATCAGGGTATCTAGAACGTATCGCCTTGGAAAGATTATCTATGACTTTGCTTCCCCAACCTTCTTTCTTTTGGAGGTAGAGAATAAAATGCCCAACTTTCCAATAGTGGAAAAGCATATCTGCATTTGCAGAGGATATCATGCGTACTTGCGTATGCTCAAGGTCAGAGCCGATGGCTCGAACAATGAGAGATAAATCTTGTTTCTCTGCTTTATTTACTTCTTGGCTCATATTGTTTCGGTATTATAACAGATTAAATTTACTCATTGCATTTGCCTTAATATTGTCTGCAACACCTATGCAAGGTTTCATAGCCCTGTAATCGCTATGCCCTGTCCATTTCATAACTACTTGCGGAGGAATACCCAACGCAAGTACATTACAGATAAACGTCCTGCTACCAGCGTGTGTGCCAAGCAAGGCATATTTAGGTGTAACTTCGTCAATGCGCTACGTACTGGCCCGTCAATACCTGCCAGTTCAGCTAATTCTTTAGGATAATCGTTCATCTTTTGATTGGTAATGATAGGTAACACTTTGTTTTCTTCAAATGCCACATCCTTGTTTTTATCAAGAATTGCTTTATTATGCTTGTTCAACTCGATAATCAGACTATGAAGCCGTCTTGACTTTTAACATTTCTATAAGAAGCCGTCTTGACCTTTAATATTTCTATAAATTGCGAGGAGTTTATTATCTTTGTGATGCAAAAACCAAGACAAACACTCCTCGCAATTTATAGAAATATTAAAGGTCAAGACGACTTCGGCGCGTGTGTGCCCTGCTGTGCCTGCGTGTTATTGTTTTTTTCGTCTGCGTGTCACTGGTTCCCTCGCCTGTTGTGGTAGCTAACCAACCCAGGAATGATGTCTGTTTCGATACGGGCAGGCACGAAATTAAACTCGGCACAAACCTCGCGTAGCAGGTGTTCCCACGTTGTGGCCACCTTACCCATGAAGTAAACGGGCTGCGACTGGAAGTCGTATTGTATCAAATTGCGGCGTATGAAACTGCGGAAACTCTCTGAAACGAGGTCGCGCACGTAGGGATGGCTGGGCCGTTCGGCCAAGAAGTTGCTCACCGTGGCCAGATAATAGTGCGGCAAGGGTTCGTTATACACCTTTTCCATCATCTCGGATGGCGTGGTATTGTTCTTATAAAGGAAGTCGACCACCAGCTCTTCGGGTGCCAATCGTTTAAGCACATCCGACAGAAAGGCCTTTCCCATAGCCGACCCGCTGCCCTCATCGCCCAATATGAACCCGCCAGGATGCACGTTTTTCTCGATGTCTTCGCCATTATAAAAACACGAATTGCTACCCGTATCGAGTATGCAAGCAATGCCGGGCTTGTCTAAACACATGCCGCGAGCCGCTGCCAGCAAGTCGCTCTCAACGAAAGTGGGCGTCTTAAACTGCGAAATGATAGACGTACTCACCACTTTCTTCTTCGATTCGTTGCTGCATCCCGCTCCATAATAATAAATTTTTTGCAGTTTCCGGTGAAAATACTCCTCAGGTAAGCCCAGTCTTACACTTCGACTAATCTCCTTTCGCGTCTGAAAATAGGGGTTAAGGCCCTCTGTTCGTGCCTTTTCCACAATCTTTCCATCCTCAACAAACACCCAATCGGTGTGTCGCGAGCCGCTTACTACAATCAATGTCATCATATCTTTCGTGTCGTATATAGGTTTATAGCCATGCCCACGGCATGCGGTTCGTTTCTATTCAGAAAACACTTTTAGGTTTTATATGCACAAAGTTACATCTTTATTTCCACCACGCCATGCTTTTTTGTATAAAAAATGCAGGGTGAATGTAAACAAGTGGCATCGGGATGAGGGGCTAATAGGGACTACAAAGCGGAGGTACGCACGCCCCGAAATGGGTTACACCTATTTAATAATACGGTTTAATAATACGCGAGAGAGATGATACTAGTGGTTTGCACAGGCACTACAAAGCCCCTTGTACCGGCATTACAAGGGGCTTGTACGGAGGCTACAAGATGCTTGTAGTGCGACTACAAAAGGCTTGTAGCCGCACTACAAATAGCTTTGAACAGACACCTTTACGGCAAAATGCGGTTTACAAATAAAAACTTTAAACCATCCTTTTTTTGCCCATACTGTGCCTAGAACAGCTTGCAAAGACGCTATTGCCTTGCTAACCGCCCCCTTATTTTAGCTTGCTAACAAGCTTTTCGGTATCGCTGGCGATAACCAGTTCCTCATCGGTGGGGATAACGCACACCGTAACCTTCGAGTCGGGCGTAGAGATAATGGCCTCTTTGCCACGAACCTTGTTGGCCTCGGCATCCATCTTAATGCCCAGGAACTCTAATCCGCTGCAAGCATCAAGGCGTGTACCCGTTTGGTTTTCGCCCACTCCGGCCGTCCAAACGATGATATCCACACCGCCCATAGCGGCAGCGTATGCGCCAATGTATTTCTTAATGCGATAGTTGTACATGTCTAAGGCCAGCTTAGCGCGCTTGTTGCCCTCTTCGGCTGCGCTTTCAATCTCGCGCATGTCCGACGAAATGCCCGTAATACCCAACACGCCGCTTTGCTTGTTGAGGAATTCGGCCATCTCTTGTGGCTGCATTCCCGTCTTTTCCATGAGGTAAGTAACGGCCGAAGGGTCGATGTCGCCCGAACGCGAGCCCATCATCAAACCTTCGAGCGGCGTCAGTCCCATAGACGTATCAACGCATTTGCCGAACTTAACGGCGGCCATGCTGGCTCCGTTGCCGATGTGGCAGGTAATGATACGTTGGGTCTTTATGTCGCGGCCAAGGTAATCGCACACGCGTTGCGACACGTAGCGATGACTGGTGCCGTGGAAACCGTAACGGCGAACGTGGTAGTCTTCGTAGAACTTATAAGGAACGGCGTAGAGGAAAGCGTGTTCGGGCATGGTGCTATGGAAGGCATTGTCGAACACAACCACCTGCGGCGTGGTGGGCATAAGGGCATCTACGGCCCTGATTCCACGCAGGTGACCAGCGTTGTGCACGGGTGCAAGGTCGCAAAGGTCTTCTATTCCTTGTTCCACTTCGGGCGTAACGATGCAGCTGTCGTTGAACTTATCGCCGCCTTGCACGATGCGATGGCCCACGGCATCAATTTCGCTCAGGTCGTTAATGGCACCTATCTCCTTGTCGAGAAGGGTTTGGAAAACGAAGTTCACGCCCTCCTTATGGTCGGGCATGTCGTGCATAATCACCTTTTTCTCGCCATTTGGGAGCGTCAGTTTCAAGAAAGCCTCGTCAAGTCCAATGCGTTCAACACCTCCTTGTGCCAAAACCGACTTGTTGTCCATGTTGTAGAGCTTGTACTTAATGGACGAGCTACCACAGTTTAATACCAAGATTTTCATTCTTATATATCGTTGTTTTTTATTTATCGGTGGGTATAGCGCATGCTTTGGCCTTGGCGTCTTGTGCCTGACAAGCAGTGATGGCCACCATATAATAAATGTCGTCTACCGAGCAACCGCGGCTTAAATCGTTAACAGGGCGTGCTATGCCCTGCAAAATCGGTCCAATGGCTTGGACGTTTCCTAGGCGTTGCACCAGCTTGTAGCCGATGTTTCCCACTTCGAGGTTGGGCACCACCAGCACATTGGCATTACCTGCAATGGCACTTCCGGGTGCTTTTTTCTGTCCAACGGATGGAACCAACGCGGCATCGGCCTGCAATTCGCCGTCGATACGCAGGTCGGGAGCCATAGCCTTGGCCAATCGGGTGGCCTCAACCACTTTGTCTACCGCCTCGTGGCTGGCACTTCCCTTGGTAGAGAAACTCAACATGGCCACACGTGGGTCTTTAAATCCAGCCACGCAACGCGCCGTTGCAGCGGTGCACACGGCAATCTGGGCTAGCTGACTGGCATCGGGCATGGGCGTAACAGCCACATCGCCCATCACCACCACGCCGTCTTCGCCATACTCCTTTTGGTCGGTTACGAGCAGCATGGCACCGCTTATGCAAGTAACGCCCGGTTCGCATTTGATGATTTGCAATGCGGGGCGAAGGGTTTCGCCCGTAGTGCTGAGCGCACCAGACACTTGTCCGTCGGCCCTGTTGGTTTTAATGAGCATACACCCAAGGTAAAGATTGTTCTTTACCAGTTCGCGAGCCTGTGCCAAGGTCATGCCCTTCTTCTTGCGAAGTTCGGCCAACAGCTGTGCCAACTCTTCGCTGTCGGGATTGTCCTGCGGGTCGATGATGGTTGCCTTGTCGATGTTTACAAGTCCACGAGCCTCTGCCAGTTTGTGAATTTCAGAGGGATTGCCAATGAGAACGATGTCGGCGATGTCGTCGGCCAATGCTCTGTCGGCGGCACGAAGTGTGCGTTCTTCGCTAGCTTCGGGCAAAACGATGCGCTGTTTGTCACTTTTGGCGCGCTCTATGATTTGGTGTAATAGGTCCATTATTGTCTACCTTGTTTTTTAAGAAGTTATCTTTATGTTACGTTGATTGGCTATATGCACAATGCAAAAGTAACAAAAATATGTGGGATAGCCTTTGTCCGACAAATAAAAATTGATAATTTTGTGCCGTGGCACAATTAAAGCGCATCCTCATGGCAAATCCTGCCACAAACGGAAGCAGCCGAACAGGCGCCCCAAAGCACGCCAGACACCAGCAACCAACAATAGGCTATGATAAAATTCAAAGACTTGTCAACGGGCGATCGCCAACTCATCCAAAGCTACACGCTATGGGGCGAACGCCAAAACTGCGACCTCTCGTTTGCCAACCTCATCAGTTGGAAGTTCCTTTACAACACACAGTTCGCCATCGTAGACGACTACTTGGTGTTTAGGTTCCACTTTAATCGCCACTTGGCCTACATGATGCCCGTGGCAAAACCACAGCTGCAAGACGACGGAACGTATAAGGTGAAACCCTGCGACGAATGTTCAATCAATGTGATAAAGGCCATCAGAGACGACTCCATCGCCATGGGGCATCCCTTTTTGCTGATGGGCGTATGCCATTACATGCGCGACCTAATCGAAATGCGCTTTCCCGACACCTTCGAAATAAAGCCCAACAGAGATTCGGCCGACTACATCTACACGCGCGAAAAGCTGATTAACCTGTCGGGAAAGAAGCTGCAAAGCAAACGCAACCACATCAACAAGTTTAAAAGCCTTTACCCACATTATATATATAAGGAGCTTACGCCCGACCTCATCCCACAATGTCTGGCCCTGGAAAAGCAATGGCGGAGCGTGTCGAAAGACGATAACGACGAGCAAGACCTAGACGAAGAGCTCTCGGTTGAACTGCGTTCGATGACCCGCGCCTTCAACCGATGGGACAGATTGGGGCTTACGGGCGGCACCATTTGGGTAGACAACAAGCTGGTGGCCTTCACCTTTGGCTGTCCCATCAACCAAAACACCTTCGATGTGTGCGTTGAGAAGGCCGACGTAAACTACGAAGGAGCCTTCACCATCATCAACCAAGAGTTTGTGAAACACCTGCCCGAACAATATTACTACATCAATCGCGAAGAGGATATGGGCGACGAAGGACTGCGAAGGGCAAAAGAATCGTACAAGCCCGACATCCTTTTAGAGAAAAACAGCGTGATGGAGAAACACCCCTTGGCACTGTTCGAGGACGTGAACCGCATCAAAGAAGAGACGCGCGAGCTGTGGAAACTGGTGTTTCGCGACTCGGAGAAGTTCATGGACCTGTACTTCTCGCGCGTGTTCAGACCCAAATACAACATCGTTTGCCAAATAGACAATCGCGTGGTGGCGGCTCTTCAAACCCTGCCTTACAACCTGTTGTATCACGGGCAGGAGGTGAAGACGGCCTACATCAGCGGCGTTAGCACCCATCCCGACTACCGACAGCAGGGCGTTGCCGACAACCTGATGCGGCAAGCACACTTCGACCTCTATTATAAAGATACGGTTTTCGCCGCGCTCATCCCTGCCGAAGAATGGCTCTTCGACTGGTATGGCAAGTGCGGATATGCCAAACAGATAACCTGCACGCCACCCCCAGAAGGCGCAGAGAGCATGGATTTCGCCACATTCGACCAATGGCAACGCGCCAAGGCCTGCATTTTGCTACACGATGCCGAGGCTTTCGACGTGGCAAAAGAAGACATCAGGCTTGCAGGCGACCAATACCAACGCCCCGAAAACGATGTGCCAGGCATGATTCGCGTGGTGAACGCCAAGCGCGCACTGCTACTTTACTTGCAACAACACCCCGAAACAAACACCGTGATACGTGTGGAAGACGACCACGACATACCGATGAACAACGCCTATTACATCTTGGCGAATGGCAAAGTGAAGAAGACAGACGAGCCAGACGCTAACGCCACAAGGCTGCGAATAGAGCAATTGGCCGACTTTATCTTTGGAGAAGAACGGGCAGAAATGAACCTGATGCTCAATTAAACCGCCCCTTTGCTGTGGGTTTGTGGAGAGCTGTGCGTGCGTTTCAACTTGTTCGTTACAACCTGCGATTGCCTTTCAACTTGTAAGCATTGCGGCCATATAGCACAAAGAGCAGACAAACACAAGGGCTAAAACGCTTGAACAATGTCAAAACGCACACGGAAAGGGCGTCTGTTAAAAAATCATTATTCCGTAAATTACCCCTGCAAACAACGCCGTGGGTTAAAACAAAAAAACTAAATTTGCACTTAGAACTCATTCTCAAATAATTAATTATCAAACTATGAAAGTTCATGAATATCAGGCAAAAGGTATTTTTGCAAGTTATGGCGTGCCAGTAGACAACAGCATTCTATGCAAAACGCCCCAAGAGGCAGTAGAGGCTTTCAAGAAACTTGGCACAGAACGATGCGTGGTTAAGGCGCAAGTGCACACTGGCGGGCGCGGAAAGGCGGGCGGTGTGAAACTTGCCAGCAACGAGGCCGAAGTACTTCAGCATGCCACAAGCATTCTGGGGATGGACATCAAGGGCTTCACCGTTGACCGCATATTGGTGGGCGAGGCCGTGAACATCGCCGCCGAGTATTATGTGAGCATCGTTATCGACCGCAAGTCGAAAGGTGCCATACTCATGCTCAGCCGCGAAGGTGGTATGGATATCGAGGCCGTGGCCAAAGAAACGCCCGAAAAAATCTTTAAGATTGCCATCGACCCATCCGTGGGACTTACCGACTTCAAGGCTCGCGAGGCCGCTTTCAAACTGTTCGACGATATGGCGCAGGTGAAACAAGCCGTGCCCTTGTTCCAGAAGTTGTACAAGCTATTCGTTGAAAAAGATGCATCGCTAGCCGAAATTAACCCGCTGGTGCTAACCAAAGACGGACAACTGAAAGCCATCGACGCAAAGATGACCTTCGACAACAACGCCCTTTACCGTCATCCCGACATCTTCGCAATGTTCGAACCCACAGCCGACGAGAAGAAGGAACAAGAAGCTAAGGACAAAGGATTTAGCTATGTGAACCTAGGAGGCGAAATAGGATGTATGGTTAACGGCGCCGGACTGGCTATGGCCACTATGGACATGATTAAGCTTTACGGCGGAAACCCAGCCAACTTCCTCGACATCGGCGGCAGCTCGAACCCCCAAAAGATTGTTGAGGCGATGAAACTGTTGCTCGCCGACAAACACGTGCGCGTGGTACTCATCAACATCTTCGGCGGAATAACGCGCTGCGACGACGTGGCCCAAGGGCTCATCGAGGCTTTCAAGGAGCTGAAAACTGACATGCCCATCGTTATCAGGCTGACGGGAACCAACGAGAAAGAAGGTCGCGAGCTGCTGAAAGGCACCAAGTTCATCGTGGCAGAGACAATGGCCGAGGCCGGTAAGAAAGCCGTTGCGGCCGCTGGTTATTAACCCAAGCCAACAACGCACAGGGGGAAACACACCCAAAAGTGCACAAAAAACATAGTAGTGAACAATACACTCACAAACTAAAAACATCCTAAAATGAGTATTCTAATCAACAAAAATACAAGGCTCATCGTGCAAGGCATCACGGGCCGCGACGGTGGTTTCCATGCCACCAAGATGAAAGCGTATGGCACTAACGTCGTTGGAGGCACCTCGCCAGGCAAGGCAGGGCAAGAAGTGAGCGGCATTCCCGTATTCAATACCGTGCGCGACGCCGTTGAAGCCACGCAAGCCAACACCTCCGTTATCTTCGTTCCAGCAGCTTTCGCCAAAGATGCAATGATGGAAGCCGCCGACGCAGGCATCCAACTCATCATCTGCATTACAGAGGGCGTGCCCACATTAGACGTGGTTCAGGCCTACAACTACATCCGCCAGAAGGGCGCTAAGCTCATCGGCCCCAACTGTCCCGGACTTATCTCGCCCGAAGAGAGCATGGTTGGCATCATGCCCACCAACATTTTCAAGAAAGGCGGCACGGGAGTTATCAGCCGAAGTGGAACGCTAACCTACGAAGTGGTGTATAATCTCACCCAAAACGGCATGGGACAAAGCACTGCCGTGGGCGTAGGCGGCGACCCCATCGTGGGACTTTACTTCCAAGACTTGCTCGAAATGTTCGAGAACGACCCCGATACCGACAGCATTGCCATTATCGGAGAGATTGGCGGAGATGCCGAAGAGCGTGCCGCCGAATACATTAAGGCACACGTAACCAAGCCTGTTGCCGCCTTCATATCGGGCAGAGAAGCCCCCAAAGGCAAGCAGATGGGGCATGCCGGCGCCATCATCTCGAGCGGAAGTGGCACGGCAAAAGAGAAAGTTGCCGCTTTCGAGGCTGCCGGAATACCCGTGGCTAGGGAAACAAGCGAGATTCCCATGCTGCTTAAAAAGCAACTGGAAGCAAAACGTTAACAAGCTTATCGTGGGTAAGCTAGGGTGGTTAAAGGCTAGGATAGCTGGCCTTTAGCCCCCTACCCCTCCCCACAAACTAATCTCATCTCGCCTTATTTAGCCAACAACCCAACAGTAACACATCACCAGAGAATTGGAAAAACAAACATGAGTAAACGTATCAAAGTAATTAAATGCCCACATTGCGGAAGCACAAAGGTGAAGGAAACACGCCCCGACTATTACCAATGCGAAGCATGCTCCACCGACTTCTTCCTTGATAGCGACGACATCAACATCAACCACCGATACATTGCCCCCAACAGCAACCCTTTCCAAATAAGCAAAACCAAATTTTTGCTAATGGTGTTCGGCATTGCATGTCTCATATTCCTACCCACCGTCTTCGTCAAATGCCTTAGCAGCTCCACATCTTCTTCATCGTCTGGCCTGTTTACCAGCACCCCCGAAGAAGAAGAACGCTTCAACACCGAGCACATAATGCCCTTCGTCGCCAAAGACGGACGGGCTGTTGTGGCCGTTTTTGGCACCATCAAAAAGGGAGATTACCGCAATGAAAAGACCGATTACCTGATGCGGGTGTTCGACATAAAGAAAGACAAGAAGATAAAAGAGCTACATCTGCCCGTAGATAAGCTTAACGATGTGCAATCGCGAACCTTCAACAACGGTTGGATAAACGTGGTTATCAACAAGAGTACGTGGTACACCATAGACCCAAGTTCGTTCGAACTGAAAGAGATGACAACCTACAAGACCATACCCGAGCTACAAGATGGTTTCGCCAGCATAGAACTAATTGATCAAAGCGGCGACTCGGAGGGTTTCAAGGTGATGACTAACCTCGGCAAAGAACGTTACTACCTGCCGCTCATAGGCAAGGTGTACACCGATAGAGAACTTTACGAGGCCTGTGAAGCCAAGCTCCCCAACCCCACCATTGAAACGGCTTTCAGCTTTTCCAAACCAACCACCGAGTATCCCGAACAACAAATTCAATTGGTGAAATACACGCACTACGTACAAGAGGGCTACCCCAAAACAGACTATTGGTCATTTGGATGGTGCAGGGATTTTGGTGGAAAGTCGGGCATCTTCTTCGGAAACGCAGGCTCGGTAAAAGCCTTCATCAGCACATACAGTCGCCAAGTTGCGCGTCTCATCAACTATTCCGACTTCACACCCGATGCCATCTACTTCTCGCCAAAAGTGATTTGGTTCGACAAATCACAACTCTTTATACGATATAAGCCCACAGCCAAAGAAGATGCCGAATACATTTACCAATTGTTAGACGCCAACACGGCCCAACGTAAGTGGTCGATAAAGGCTCCAGCCGAACTCGACGACGACTACATACACTACTGTGTGCGCTCACCCGAAGGTTTCCTCATATCCAACTACCGCTGCGTTTGGTTCCTAGGCAACAACGGTAAGACCATCACCGTAAAGAAATTCTAGACACATTTCATTATAAAAAACGCTTCGTTACACATTATTATATACAAATACATCATGGGCATAACCAATATCTTTCGCAACCAACTATCGGCTGTAATACAATGGCAAGCCGACAAACAGCAATACTTGTGGTACAAATATCCGTCTAAAACCGACGAGATAAAGAACGCCAGCAAACTGATAGTGGGGCCTGGACAAGGCGCAGTGCTGGTTTACGAAGGCAAGATTGTAGACGTACTGACCGAAGAAGGCACCTTCAACCTCAAAACCGACAACCACCCCTTCTTCACCACGCTTGTAAACATGCGCCAAAACTTCGAGAGCGAACACAAGCTCAACATCTACTTCTTTCGCAAGGCGCAAGTAACAAACCAACAATGGGGCACTGCATCGCCCGTTAAATTCATCGATGCACAATACAATATACCCGTAGAAATGGGTGCCAACGGCACATTTTCCTACCAAATAAGCGATGTCGAACACTTCTTCATCAACATCGTTGGCACACGAACCGAGGTAGACAACGAGGAGATACGCCAACTAATGCTAGGCCGTCTGGCGCAAAACATCGTCACAACCATCCACAAATTGGGCTATTCGTACAACCAGATTGACGGACACCTCACCGAAATAGGCCAAGAACTAGCCAACCTGCTCAACGAAGAAACGCAGAAATTGGGTTTCACCCTCACCGACTTCCGCGTAGACGGAACACTATTCGACGAACAAACACAAGAGCGAATAGGCCGAATTGCTGACGTTACGGCCGATGCGAAAGCCGCACAAGCAGGCGGACTTACCTACACCGAGCTTGAAAAACTACGCGCCTTGCGCGATGCCGCACGCAACGAAGGCGGACTGGCAGGCAGCGGTGTACAAATGGGTGTGGGGTTAGAGATGGGCAGACAGATGGGAGCCGCTAGCCAATTGATGAACGAACGCAACACGCCTGGCGACGACTTGTCGCGCCGACTGGCTCGCCTGCGCCTACTAAGAGACGAAAACGTTATTACCGACGCCGATTACGAAGCGAAGAAACGCGAACTGCTCAACGAGATTTAACACCCGCGCAGCATGCCATCGCCAACGCATGGCAAAGTGCCAACTTAGAAACTCGTTAGCCCGTAAACCGTTTAACTCGTCAACTTGTTTACTCATCAACTTACCAACTCGTGACGTTGTTTAATCGCTACGTTGTTTAATCGTCAACTTGCCAACTCGTAACGAGGCAAACTCGTAACCTGATAAGCATATTAACTGGTAAACTTGTCAACTTATACCCCCACACAAACACATCAAACAATGAAATACATCAAAGCCATAACATGGAGCGTCGTGCTACTTATCGTGCTCGTTGCGCTCTTTGCCGTCATCAAAATATGGGGCATCACCCTGCCCGAAGGTTGGAACATGTCTGTTCACACCCTCGTCAACATCATCATCACTGTTGGTATCGCCGACTTCCTGCTCATCCTTCTCCTCATCTTCATCCCCTTCGCAACGCACGGTTCGCAAAAGGAATACGATGAAAACAGCGGAAAGGTAGCCCAAAGAAAGAAAGAGTAAGCAATGCTTTTCGCCCTATAACCAGCCTCGCCCCCTCACCGCATCTAAGAGAGGGCGGGGTAAGTCTATACTACTTTCTGGTGCAAAACATCACCATCTGTTCGCCATGCGCTTTTACACTTGGCTTGGCTACGTACAAGAGACATGCCTTCAAGCCATTAGCTATGGGTTTGCATTGTTAATCACGTGTGTACATAATGATAGCTAGCTGTCCTACAAGCCTTTGTGTTATAGCTTAAATACATATTGGTGCTCTATCCTTCTATACTCAAAGCCCAACTTTTCTATCCTGGGACAATCGATAATTGCTCCGTTATCTGATGTGGCCCTAGCCTCAATCGTCAAATACTTTGCAAATGGACGACTGCCTATTGATTGTGACTTAGCTTGGGTAGGCTTAATGGTGTAGGCCATCAAACAAATTTTTCTGGTATATGCTTTAAGCCTTCTTGAAATGGAAGGGACTTCATCTAGTGTGCTTAGGCTTTGGAAAAGTTGATCTTCACACTTTTCAAACTTCCCACCTTCATATAAAACCTTGCCAGTGGTTTTGTGGGTTATAGCCTTTTCCAAATTGGCCTGTGAACCTAGGGCAGAAGTAATTTCTAGCAACATAACTGTTTCAGGCGTTGTAGTGTGACACAGCAAATAGTCGCACTTCTTACGCCCCTTTTTGAAAGAAGGCGGTTTGTCGCATTGATTGATAAAGTCTTCATAGTGAACTATTTCAAGTTCACCATTGTCGTTATGAAAAGAAACCTTCCCCGCTCCAAGTGCTTTCTGGCTGATAGGCGAGTCTTGATCATCAAGGTCGAAGTCAACATCTGTCACACACAAGCAATCAATTGCTACGGTAGATGTCACTCCATAGTGTTTCAGAAAGTCATTCTCCAGTAGTTGTTTCATATTGCTCATATTCTTCATAGATTCGATCTAAGGGCTCCGACAGGTATTCGGGATTAATGAGGTGTGCATTTTGTACTTTCAAGTCGCGCACTTCACCGTCTTTCACAGCCCAAACAGATATTTCCTCCCAGTTCAAGGTGGCACAATCCGTTGCCCCCACATCAAATCGTTTTACAAGGAGGTTTAGTTGATTTAATATATAAGGGCTGTGTGTGGTAATAGTACAATGGTGTTTCCTTTCTCCGTTACACAGTTCAACCACTAAATCCAGCAAATCCATTTGGGTTGAAGGGTACAGGTTCTGCTCAGGCTCTTCAATTATAAAAGAACTTCTATGCGGAACCATTAGCCTTGAGAAAGTCGAAAGAATTTTATGGCTAAGCAACTGGTCTTGTAGAAAATCTGAAAAAGATTGAATGTTTACTTCTTGCGCCAATCTTGCCCGCTCTTCATCTTTAGCATTGGGCATTTCCCTGTTTTCATTAAACTCACTAAGCAATGTGCTTATCGTCTTTTTCAATTTAGTGTCAGCTGCAAAAGACCGCTTTTCGTTGTACGAGCGAAAATACTCATCAGTGTAATATTGCAACATTACAAGCAATGGAGTAAGCGATTGCAAACCACTAGATGCAGACGACAGAGCTATCTGGTATGTACGCCCATTTACATGCTCAATTCTATCTTTTATTTTCGATTGCTCCGAGTCATAGTAATACTTAACGCCCAAATTAAGAACATCAGTTTTATTTCCCGCAACAAAAAACTCTCTGGCATTAAACCAATCGAACAAGAAACTCCTAATGTTTGTATGTCCGAATTCAAAGCCCTGCAATTCGGGTAAGGTAACCATGTTACGCTCTGCTGGAATATAACAGATTTTCTCTCTGCGATAATCTTCGTTTTCTTTACGAGTAATCTTTATATCCTTATCACAGTACATAATAGATATGCAGTCGGTGTCGTATTGCACAAATGAGCCGTCTTCAAAATACCCTTCAATCTTATGAAAGCTTTCCACCAGACGAACAAATGCAGCACCATCTGCTAGCACCTTATCGTTAAGTGTGGTGAGCACTTCCTTTTCCAGCCACATACAGCTACTAAGAATTTTAGCAACAGTGCTTTTACCGCTGCTTTGCGGGCCGATAAAGAAATTAAATCTGTTTAATTTAATATCTACTTGCCTAATTGGGCCAACATTCTTAATCACCAACTGCTTCATTCCAATATGTTCATTAAGATATATATTACTGCAAATTTACAAAATAATCGCGATTATATATGCTAGTGTATTTAAAACTTTTCGGCTTTATAAAGGAAGGCTTGGATGAAGTTCATACAGGCCACATACCTAAATAGGGCTGAAACTACTCTCACTTGTCCGATTACATTGAACGATTTCGCACTCACACCAGCTTTTCTGAAGGAGATAAGAATGAAGTTGTTTTGACTTTTAATATTTCTTTATATTGAGTGGAGTTTATTGCCTTTGTGCAATAAAGCCAAGACAAACATTTCTCTCATGCACAAAGTACCGGACAAAGATACGCTGAAAGCTAAAATTCCGCCCCATTTGCCGTGGCAAAACATAGTTAGGCCTCAAAAATTGGCCTGGTGCAAGTCGCCATTCAATGCACGCTCTACAAGTTGAAAACCAGCTGCCGATACCAGATTACCTCTGCGTTTCCATGCTGCCGTTTCCGTAGGCCATGAGCAGCATGCCCTGAACCGCTCGCGCTAGCGGTAGTCAGCGTATGTTTTTTCCGTGCCGTTACAGCTGCGTACGTGTACGGCACAATCGCATTTTGTCTAGTTTTTAGTAAGAAATTTAACATTATAAGTACCCTTTCTGCTCGCCAATCGCCCACCTTGCCGCAAAAAATCGATTCTCGTGGAGGTTTGTTTCGATGCAAAAAGGGGGTGCATGTGAATGTTGGCAAAATGAATTTTTATTTAAAAAGACCGTCGTTTGCACCACTTTCGGAGATATTTGGTGCTAGATTCAGTGCGTTTTGGTGCTAAATGCAGTGCGTTTTGGTGCTAAATGCAGTGCGTTTT
>CALIZL010000040.1 GCA_938028745.1 uncultured Prevotella sp. | reverse complement strand
CAATCGCCCACCTTGCCGCAAAAAATCGATTCTCGCGAAGGTTTGTTTTGATGCTGAATAGGGTTAGCATGGGAATACTGCAAAATGAATTTTTATTTTAAAAGATTGCCATTAGTACCTGTTTGGGGGCTATTTGCTGCAAAATATAGTGCGTTTTGCCGCTAAATGGAGTGCGTTTTGGTGCTAAACGCAGTGCGTTTTGGTGCAAAATGGAGTGCGTTTTGGTGCTAAACGCAAGGCAAAATGCTGCAAAATGCGGTGCAATTTGCCCCTAAATGTGCAACGAAAAGCATAAACATCCACAGCAATTGTATAAACAAAACCTTTTAGATCCATGAAACACATGGCTAGAAAGGGCAAAACGGCCATTAAAAAGTGGGGTTTTAGGGGCTAAAAGCATGTATTTGGGCTTGAAAAATTACGAGCCGTCGACCAATCTAGAAAGGCAAAATGGTGCAAAATGCAGGTTCTAGGCTTAAAAACAGACAAACCCCAAGGCATGAAAGGGTAGAAATAGTGGCTTTTTGCCTACTTTTTAGCCAATGTTTTCGCTAGAACGGAGCGAAAATTAGAGTTGGTTTGTAAAGTAAAAAATAATATTTTAAGTTTTTGAACTGGTGAGTTGATGAGCTCGTTAGTTCTTGGCTTGATAAGTTCGTTAGTTATTGAATTGATAAGTTTTTGAGGTTTGAGTTTGTAAGTTGATGAGTCGATGTATTCGGGAGTTGTTGGGTTTTCGTGAGTTTATAAGTTTTGTTTTATTCTTTTGAGTGGTTTTTATGTGAATACATCAACGAGTTGTTTTAAGAACAAGTCTTTATCCCGAACAGGCTAACCATACATTTGCTTGCGCCTATATCGTTTTAAGTAATTCAATCACCTTGTGAATCTCCGAATAAGCCTTTAAATCTTCGGGTGATTTTTGGCATAGTTGGCATAGTTTCTCAGAGTTTTGCACGGCCCTTTCTAAGTCGCCATGCTCAGTTAGATACTTATATAGGTTTGTTTTGGTGAAGTAGCGTTTCGTCTTCTCGTATCCTGGCATGTGTTTTTGCAGTTCGGGCAGCAACTGCTCGTAGCTTTCGTATTGCCGACACACCACATTGGGCAAGAAATGCAGTAAGAACCAAAACTCCGTACAAGGATTTGTTTCTATGAACATCACTCTTCCTGCATATTTCTTTGCTGCGTATTTCTTTTTGGCGTTGTTGTAAAGCCGCATTTCAGAGGGCTGTTGTAGAAGTCTATCCATGTCGAACAGACAGACGATGAAATCGTATTGTTGTTTGTTAAGGTACGATTCTACTAGCTTTAAAATGTGTTTGACGTCACTGTGTTGTGGAAAATCGGGAGCCACTTTGAAGGGATAGCGGCACGTTATCCTCAGCGAATCGAAGTAAAACCATTCTGTTTCTCCTTCGCCAATGATGGCTACACTCTTTGTAACAGTCCGTTTCATGGGGCTAATCGTTAAGGTTTAGATATTGGCTGCCTAAGAAAGGCAACTTAACCAGCTTTCCTTGGCGGTAAGCATTGTATGGCGAAAGGTTTTTATGGAGACCAAGCGATGAGAGACGAGCTAGTTTTGTTTCTCCCAGTTCGTCTTTATCGGTAAACCAAATTGTGTCGCGACGGATAAAGTCTTCGTTGAGAAGGTTGATGTCGTGCGTAGTCAATAGCAATTGGGATGTTTGGTTGCTATTGGCCAAAAACACCTTGATGAAGTAGGACAGCAGCTCATAATGAATGCTAGACTCCACTTCGTCGATAGCCACAAACATCTTTTCTCTCAACAGAAAGTTCAGTATAACAGCCATTCCTAGTAGTCTTATTGTGCCATTCGATTCGTTTTCTTCTAGCAAGGTGTACTTTTTTTCACCAGCATGATGGGTGAACATCAGTTCCATGTTCGTTGTTCTCCCCTTATTTAGTATTTTTTCTTTCGTCTTGTCGTCTATGGGAGCTTTCGAAATCAGTTGCCTTAGTTCAGAAGTAAACACCTTATCGCCCTTATGTAGGGCAATGTCTTCGATGTTAAAGTCGGATGCTCTGAGAAAGTTCAATAAAAAACGTTTCAGTTCGCCACGCTCGTCTGTGCTCAAATGCGCCTTTACGTAATCAGACAACCGTATGTCTGGTGTCAACACCTCCCTAATATGGTAGGCAAAATATTCGTAAACCTCGTTCAATCTGGTTCTTTCCACATTGCTTTTTCCGAATGCGGCAAGCACGCTGCAATTGTTAATGGTGTTTCCTAAGATAACGTCTTGGCTCTTTTTTGTAAGTTTTAGATTGGCCCCAAACGCAATTGTTGTAGCGTCTGTGCCTTTGTCATAGCTACGAATGTATAGCTTTGTAGGTCTGTTTGAGTCGTAAACAATTAATGTTTCAGCACAGATACGCTTTTCGTCTAATTCAAAACTAAGGACGAATTTGGTTTGATTGACATAAAACGCCATAGACATCTTCGTTGTTTCGTTCCTTGAAGTGTCGTTCAACAGAAAAGGAACGACGCCCGTTTTCTCGTTGCGGTCTTGGGGCATTCTTAGTACGAGCGTCTTAAAAAAGTTGATAGCGTTCAGTATGTTGCTTTTTCCCGAAGCGTTAGCGCCATAAATGATGCCTATCTTCAACAGCCTTATTCCATCCTTTACTTCACACGAATACTCGTCAGACATAAATGTATCTGACGTAGGTTCAAAGCTAATGGTTTGAGGTTTCTTTATAGAAAAGAAATTCTCAATAGTAAATTCTGCAATCATAATAGTATATATGTTGGTGACAACGATGCAAATATACTAATAAAAAGTGTAAATGGCGTGTTTTGTTTGCTTATTTCGTAGTGTTATTACGGATTTTTAATTTAAAAACAAACATTTATCGATTGTGCTAAGGGTTTTGGTTGAGCCTTTACACCTGTACACATAGCAAGATTTCTTCCTTATTTCTTGCGTGTTTAAGTTATTTTTGCGATATTCGCATCTTAGTTGCATGCGATGCCGTTGCTTAGCTTTAAGTTTTGTTCTGCAAGTGTTATGCAGTACGTAGGCATGTATGCGCAGTTTTGAACAGTTTGGTTTGGTGGCTAAATCCGCCAATCAAGTTTAATGATATAATAAGCAAATGAAAGATTCGGTAATCGTAGTGAGTGGCGGAATGGACAGCGTTACGCTGCTTTACGAAAAGAAAGACGAGATTGCATTGGGCATTTCTTTTGACTATGGCAGCAACCATAACCACAACGAACTGCCTTTGGCGGCCTTGCATTGCCAACGTTTGGGCATTGCGCATGTGGTTATACCGCTTGGCTTTATGCACCAATACTTTAAGAGTAGCTTGTTGGAGAGTGGGGAAAGCATACCCGACGGCAGTTACGACGAGGAGAATATGAAGTCGACCGTTGTGCCTTTTCGCAACGGCGTGATGCTTGCAGTGGCGGCAGGTATAGCCGAAAGCAATGGGTTGACTAAGGTTCTTATTGCCAATCACGGCGGCGACCACACCATTTATCCCGATTGCCGCCCCGAATTTATCGCCGCTATGGATGCTGCTGTTGAGGCAGGCACATTCGCTCGTGTACGCGTTGTGGCACCATATACCAACATCAGCAAGGCCGACATTGCGCGCCGCGGCTGGGCGTTGGGCATAGATTATGCCGAAACGTGGTCGTGTTATAAGGGTGGCCACGTGCATTGCGGCACTTGCGGCACTTGTGTTGAGCGTAAGGAGGCTTTGCGCGAGGCCGGAATAGAAGACAACACCACATACCAATCGTAATGCCGATGTTTGCGAAAGCGTAGCTTGGCGCGTGATTTTCGCGAGTTGATGATAACCAACACAGCACATATATATAATGAGTAAACCGGCAAAATGGCAACAACTGCTAAGTCTTATCACCTGTTTTTTGCTTGTGCTTGGCGTGAGCATTCGCAGGGATGGTAAGATACAAGGACACGACCTGTTGCAGAAGGAAAAGGCAATTGCAGCCGGCGAAGACACGATAAGGACGTTGGACGACGGCACGGTGATTGTTAATACCACTGCCCTAGGCAAAGATGTAGTGGGTTATAGCGGAACGGTGCCTTTGGAAATATCGTTGAAAGACGACCATGTGGTTGGTGTAAAGGCACTGGACAATGCCGAAACGCCTGAGTTTTTTGAAGAGGCTTCGCAGCTGCTCACCAAGTGGAACGGTAAATCTATTGATGAGGCACAACGCATGCAGGTGGATGCTGTGTCGGGTGCAACGTTCACTTCTAAAGCCATTGTAGAGAACATGCGTAGGGGATTGCTGTATGCGGCCAAGGCAAAGGCCGACGCCAACATTTGGTCTAAGTTAGACCTTTCTGCCAAATCGCTTGTTGCATTGGGCGTTGCATTGATGGCTGCCATACTTCCGCTCTTCATTAAGAATAGGCTTTACCGACTTGTGCAGCATGTGTTGAATGTGGCAATACTAGGCTTTTGGTGCGGTACGTTCCTTAATTACACCTCAATGGTGGGCTACATGTCTAACGGCATGAACGTTCTTGCCTTGCTCGTTCCTGTTGTGATGCTTGTAACAGCTTTTGTTTATCCGCTTTTTGGTAAGAAATCGTACTATTGCACCAACCTGTGTCCCTATGGCTCGTTGCAAGAACTAGCAGGCAAGTGCGTGCGTTACAAGATAAAGATGAGGCCCAAAACAACAAAACGCCTAGACCAGTTCAGGCAAATACTTTGGGCCGTGTTGATGTTTTGTTTGTGGACAGGCGTGTGGTTCGATTGGATAGACTACGAGCCTTTCTCTGCATTCATCTTCGGGTCGGCCTCTTGGGTGGTCATTGGCATAGCCTTAGTTTTCGTTTTGCTTTCAACGGTGGTCGTTCGTCCCTATTGCCGTTTCGTTTGCCCAACGGGTTCGCTCTTTAAATATAGCCAATATTCAACTCCGTCTGGTAAGAAATAAAAGTCATGAAGATTTCAACAATACTCAATTTTGCGCTGGCCTTGGCTTTGGTGTTTCTTTGCGCCAAGCTAGTCATGAGTGGTGCTGTCGGTTCGCAAGCCGCTGCTAGCGATGATGTGGTGTACAATAATATCCTTTTGCGCACATCTGTTCGTGCCTATCAAGGCAAAGCCGTGGAGAGAGATAAGGTGGAAAAGTTGCTCCGCGCTGGTATGGCGGCGCCTACGGCTGTGAATAAGCAGCCGTGGCACTTCGTGGTGGTTGCCGATAAGAAGTTGTTGGCGGCTCTTGCCGAGACCAACGCCCAGGCTGATTTTGCCAAAGATGCACCCCTTGCCATCGTGGTTTGTGGCGACATGACCAAGGCCATTGAGGGAGCAGGGCGCGAATTTTGGGTTCAAGACTGCGCTGCTGCCACCGAAAACATCTTGCTTGCAGCCCATGCTATGGGGCTTGGAGCTGTGTGGACAGGTGCTTATCCCCTAGAAGAACGTAGTTCTGAAATGGGCAAAGTGCTGAAATTGCCCGAAACGATAGTGCCACTAAGCGTGGTTGTTATTGGCTATCCCAAGGGCGAAACGAAGGCCAAGGACAAGTGGGATGCCGAAAAAGTGTCGTATAACGTGTATGGCGGACAAAAGATGTAACGGAGCAAAGCGGAAACGAACGGCATAAAAGGTGGGACATCGTGCCTGGCGTAATGTGGCTTTCCCCCACGTTCAGCGTGCATGGTCTGCCCGTGGGGCAGTGTCGTTTCGCTTGTCTGCTTGGCGAATGGGTTTGGCAAGTGTACATTGCAAATTACATTTGGTGGTGCCAGTAAAGCCGTATCTTGTAAGCTAAAAGGCGATTTTCCTATCAAAAAAAGCTGTATATCAAGATAAATCACTAACTTTGTGCATGTCAATTCAGGCATAAAACAAAATATTCATAACATTAATAAAGATGAAAATCGAACAATTCAACTTTGCCGGCAAAAAGGCAATTGTACGTGTGGACTTTAACGTGCCATTGGACGAGAACGGAAACATCACCGACGACACCCGTATTCGTGGTGCTCTCCCCACTTTGAAGAAGATATTGGCCGACGGTGGCGCCGTTATTATGATGAGCCACATGGGCAAACCCAAAGGCAAGGTGAACCCCAAGTTGTCGCTCTCGCAAATCGTTAACAAGGTTTCAGAACGTTTGGGCGTACCCGTAAAGTTCGCCGACGATTGCGCTAACGCCACCGAAGCAGCCGCCAACCTCAAGATGGGCGAGGCTCTGTTGCTAGAAAACCTGCGATTCTACCCCGAAGAAGAGGGCAAGCCTGTGGGCATTGACAAGGCCGACCCCGCTTACGATGAGGCAAAGAAAGAGATGAAGGCTAAGCAAAAAGACTTTGCCAAGAAACTGGCCTCGTATGCCGATGTATATGTTAACGATGCTTTTGGAACGGCTCACCGCCGTCATGCCTCGACTGCTGTCATCGCCGATTACTTCGATGCCGACTCGAAGATGCTGGGTTACCTGATGGAAAAAGAGGTGACAGCCATCGACAACGTGTTGAAGAATGCGCAACACCCCTTCACCGCCATCATCGGTGGCTCGAAAGTAAGCTCCAAGTTGGGCGTAATTAAAAACTTGCTTGACAAGGTAGACAACCTTATCATTGGCGGCGGCATGGGTTATACCTTCGTTAAGGCACAGGGCGGAAAGATTGGAGATTCGCTACACGAGGACGATTTGATGCCCGAAGCGCTGAACGTTATCGCCGCTGCCAAGGAGAAAGGCGTTAACCTAAGCCTGTCGGTGGCTACCGTTGCAGCCGATAAGTTCGACAACAACGCCAATCGTAAGGTTGTGCCCATCGACCAAATACCCGACGGATGGGAAGGCATGGACGCCTCGGAAGAGTCGTTGGCCATCTGGAAGAAAATCATTCTCGAGTCTAAAACCATCCTTTGGAACGGTCCCGTAGGTGTATTCGAGTTTGAAAACTTTGCTCACGGAACGGGCGAAATTGCCAAGTACGTTGCCCAAGCAACCCAAGAAAACGGCGCATACTCGCTTGTAGGCGGTGGCGACTCGGTTGCTGCGGTTAACAAGTTTGGTCTTGCCGACAAGGTTTCTTACGTTTCTACGGGTGGTGGAGCCATGCTCGAGGCCATCGAAGGTAAGGTTCTGCCCGGCGTTGCTGCCCTGCAAGGCGAATAAACCTACCATTAAGGTGCGTTTGTAAACACGCTCTGTGGCATTATGTAGCCAAAGAATGTTTGCAGAACACGTCTCAAAACGATAGAAATGAATAGGTATCGGCGAGCCTAAACCCATGTGTTAGGCTTGCCGATTTTTTCTTTCTCCTAAACCCCTTACACCTTTTATCGCACGCTTATGCGCCCATTACGATTTCTCATTTTTATGCTCTGCCTATGGCTTTCGCTTGCAGGCTGGGCTCAGCGCAACCGCATTTTAAACCCCGACATCGCCTCGTTGCAGGTGGTGGCAGGCAATAATTGGCTCTCCATGCCTGTTATCGATTTGGGAGAAGGCGTGCCGGTGAATATAGCTTTCGACGACCTGACACACGAATATCGGCGTTATGCCTACAAAGTGGAGCATTGCAACGCTGATTGGAGCACGTCTGGCGACCTCTTTGTGAGTGATTATATCGACGGATTTAATGCAGATAACGTGATAGAGCATGTGGAACAGTCGATAAACACAAACATGCTGTACACACATTATCGGTTTCAGATTCCCAACGAGCGGTGTAAATTGAAGATGAGCGGCAACTACCGCGTTACCATCTACGATGCCAACGACGACGATAAGGCCGTGGCCGAATGCTGTTTCATGGTGGTTGAACCGCGCATGGGCATTAAACTCAGTGTAGATGCCAATACGGATAAGGGCATTAACAGCCGTTGGCAGCAAGTGGCAATGGAGGTTAAGTATGGCGGAGGCCTCTCTGTAACCGATGTTCAGCGGCAAATCTACACCGTGGTGATGCAAAATGGGCGATGGGATAACGCCGTGGTGAACGCCAAACCCCAGTTTGTGATGGGCGACGGACTGCGTTGGTCGCACAACCCACAGCTTGTTTTCGAGGCAGGTAACGAGTATCGCAAGTTCGAAATGCTGGATGTGCGACAAGCCAACATGGGCGTTGAGAAGATAGATTGGGACGGCGAGGCATACCACGCCTACCTCTGGCCCGACGAACCACGCGGTAGTTACGTGTTTGATGAAGATGCCAACGGCGCGTTTTACATTCGCAACAGCGACAATAGGGAAAACAACAGCACTTCCGAATACGTTCATGTGCACTTCACTTTGCGCTCGCCGCGTTTGGAGGGCGATGTATTTGTGAATGGCGTGTGGACAAACGACCTGCTTGCCGCGCCTTATAAGATGCAGTACGATGAGGGTGCGCAGTGCTATCGCTTGTCGCTCTTGCTCAAACAGGGTTATTATTCGTACCAATACGTGTGGCAACAGTCCAACGGACAGATAGCGACAGTACCCTCGGAAGGCTCGTTTTACCAAACCGAGAACCGCTATCAGGCACTTGTTTATTATCGAAAGCTGGGCGAAAGGGCTGATAGGCTGGTGGGTTTTGCAGAGATAAGGCGGTAGGTAGAGTAGTTATGGAGTTATGGAGTTAGGGAGTTAAGCCAAATGCTTGGTTGCTCAGCGGTATATAGCCTTGTTCATTCGGCAACTCATCAGCTTGTTAATTCATCAACTCGTCAGCTTGTTGATCATCAACTCGTCAGCTTGTTATCAATGATAAGACTTAGTTGGGGATTAATTTCTTATGGGCGAGATGTGACATTTCAGGCGCAAGCATCAGTACAAAGCCACTTGTACTGACACTACAAGCGGCTTGTACTGGTACTACAAAGTGCTTGTACTGGCACTACAAGGTGCTTGTAGCCCCACTACAAACGGCATTGTACTATCAAAATGCTGTTGTGCTGATACGTTGAAGCCAAAGTGGGGGATGCGAACAAGTTTCTAAAATCAATTCCTTTTAAGTGTAACTCGTTAACTCACCAACTCGTCAACTAATAAACAAACGTTCTTTTTCGTTCCTCGAAAAGTGCGTTTTGCCTTTCCACTTCGCCCAACGCTCCGTGTTGGCGATTTCCAATTCTCGCCATGACAATGTCCGAGCAAGCTCGACATTGTTCATTTGGCTTAACGAAAACGTTCATAAAAACAAAACATACAATGAAATTTATAGGCATAATACCAGCCCGTTATGGCTCTTCGCGCTTTCCGGGCAAGCCATTGGCTATGCTTGGAGGCAAACCCGTGATACAACGCGTGTACGAACAAGTGGCACAAGCGTTAGACGAAACATACGTGGCCACAGACGACGAGCGTATATATAATAAGGTGTTGGCGTTTGGCGGCAAGGCCGTGATGACTTCAACCGAACACCAAAGCGGTACCGACCGCGTGAATGAGGCCGTGCAAAAGATTGGCGGCAACTACGACGTGGTGGTGAACATTCAGGGCGACGAACCCTTTGTGCAGCGTTCGCAGATAGATGCCATTTGCCAGTGCTTCGACACCGATGGCGTACAAATAGCCACACTAGGCATTCCCTTTAAGACCATCGACGAGGTGCGCAACCCCAATTCGCCCAAGATTGTGGTGAGCAATGGCGGCTTTGCGATGTACTTTTCGCGTTCGGTTATTCCTTTCGTACGTGGCACAGAGCCCGAACAATGGCTTGAGGCTTACCCTTTTCTTAAGCATTTGGGCATATATGCCTATCGTCCGGAGGCACTTAGGGCGATAACGGCCTTGCCGCAATCGTCGTTAGAGAAGGCCGAGAGCCTTGAACAACTGCGCTGGTTGCAGAACGGCTACCAGATAAAGGTGGGGCTTACGCAGGTTGAAACCGTGGGAATAGACACGCCCGAAGATTTGCAGCGCGCCGAAGAGTTCTTGAAAGCGCACGCTGCGGGTTGTTAATACCTCGTGTTCAGAACGTCATTGCTCACACCATTGAACGCTTTTTGTTCGTTTATCCACGATAATAATTACAAAAGGTCAAGGTGTTCGCGATTTTTTTCAGTACCTTTGCAAAGGGCAGGCAAACGTTAACGGAAGTGTGGCGACACGCCGTGACAACGCTTGACGCGCTTGCCCATTGTTTACATTATATAAAGGACATTTCAATAAGATATGAAACAGACAAAGATTGTGGCCACCATCAGCGACCGCAGGTGTGATCAGGAATTTATACGAAAGCTTTTTTTCGCTGGGATGAACGTGGTGCGAATGAACACCGCGCATGCCCCCGAAGAGGGAATGAAGGAAATCATTAAGAATGTGCGTGCCGTTTCGTCGCATATCGCCTTGATGATAGACACCAAAGGCCCTGAAATCAGAACCACCGGCGTTGCAGAACCCATACAATATAAGAGTGGAGACATCGTGAAAATATTCGGGCGTCCCGAAATGGAGACAACGCACGACATACTGAACGTGTCTTATCCCGACATCGCCAACGACGTGAAAGTGGGCGATAGCATCCTCTTCGACGACGGCGAGCTAGACATGAGGGTGCTGGAAGTGCAAGGTCCGATGCTCGTAACGCAGGTTCAGAACGACGGTAAGCTTGGTGCACGCAAGAGTGTGAACGTACCTGGCGAACATATCGACCTGCCTGCGCTCACCGATAAGGACCGTAGCAACATCCTTTTCGCCATCGAACAAGACATCGACTTTATCGCCCACTCGTTTGTTCGTTCGGCCGAAGACGTTCATGCAGTGCAAAAGATACTCGACGAGCATAACAGCGACATCAAGATTATATCGAAAATAGAGAACCAAGAGGGCATCGACAACATCGACGAGATTATAGATGCATCGTATGGCATTATGATTGCGCGCGGCGATTTGGGCATCGAGGTTCCTTTGGAGTGCATTCCTGGTCTGCAAAGAGAAATTATACACAAGTGCGTATTGAAGAAAAAGCCCGTGATTGTGGCCACGCAGATGCTGCACACCATGATTAACAACCCACGTCCTACGCGTGCCGAGGTTACAGACATAGCCAATGCCGTGTATTATCGCACCGATGCGTTGATGCTTAGCGGCGAAACGGCATCGGGTAAGTACCCCGTTGAGGCCGTAAAAACGATGGCATCCATTGCAGAACAGGCCGAGAAAGACCGTCTGCGCCTAAAAGGCTTGCAGATTTCGCTTGCACCCAATTGCAGTCAGAAAGAGTTTTTGGCCTATTCGGCCATCGAGTCGACACGCCGTTTGGGCGTTGCGGGCATCATCACCGACAGCGAAACGGGCGAAACAGCGCGCATCTTGGCCTCGTTCCGCGGTGCAACACCCATCTTGGCCATGTGTTTTAAGGAGAAGTTGCAGCGTTGGCTCAACCTTAGTTACGGCGTTATCCCTGTTCATCAGAAAGAACACCTTGCGCCCCAGTTCATGTTTACGGCTGCCATCCGTATGTTGAGGCAGAAGGGTTATATCAACTTGGAAGACAAGATTGCTTACCTTAGCGGTAGTTTTGGCGAGGGCGGCGGCACCACTTTCGTTGAAATCAACAAGGTGGCAATGGCACTTAATGCTGACAGCAACTATCGTTTCCATCTACCCGAACACCCTTCGAAGAAACAAACCGGTGAACCTGAGGCCGAAGAAACTTGGGGTGGGGAAAACTAAACCAAGGGTATGGTTCCTGCATCGCGTCGCTAAGAGACAAGCTTTTGCGGCGAATAGACATTATCGTTCAAACGGGTAAGCACGTAAAGCAAAGCGTGCTTGCCCGTTTGTCGTTTTATTTGCCGCTTATTGCAAGCCTAGATGGGCAAGTTGTAAAAGATAAATTCTTGTTAACCATGCGGATTATATAGACTTTAACGCCTCTTTGCAATGAATAAGTTAAAAAAGTTTGTATACTTTGCTCCGCTAGTGCGAATGTTATAATTTTGTTGCCAGAAAGAGATTAGTACGTGTTTTTTAAAATTACATCAGTTGAATTTAATCAGGAATAAAGATGAAAAAGATTTTGATGACCATGGTTGCAGCGGTGATAGCTGTTAGTGCAAGTGCACAAGTTTATGTAGGTGGTACCCTTGGAATAGGTGTTAGCAAAGTGAAAGGTGGTGACGAAGTAACCACTTACAGGGTTTTGCCCGAAGTAGGATATAGTTTTAACGACGATTGGGCCATTGGTACGGTGCTAGGATGGGGTAAAGGAAATCCCGTTTCGGTTGATGACGCCAAGACAACACAAGCCAGATTCTTCACTGTTTCTCCTTATGTGCGTTACACTTTTGTACATTCTAAGTATGTTGACGTCTTTGTCGACACGGGTTTAGATTATCTTCGCTACCAAGGTGGCAACAACGAGCTGGGTGTTGGCGTAAAACCGGGCGTGGCCATAAACCTAAATAGGCACTTTACGTTCTTGGCAAAGGTTGGATTTGCTGGTTGGAAGAACGAGAGAGGTTCTTACACGGACGCTTTTGGCAACGAAGTGAAATTGAACAACCAGGCATGGGGCGCATCGTTTGATGGCAACAACTTAAGCTTTGGTGTGTATTATAACTTCTAAGAAACAGCATGCCCCAATGGGGTAAAGCCAAAAAAACAATGGCGCGTCAGTTTATTGGCGCGCCATTTATTTTGTTGTATTCTCCCTAGGAAATAGCGACGTAATTGCGTTCGCAGCGGGTAATTTATGCTGCATGCCTTTATCAGTTCGATTTCTTTTCGTAAATTTGCACTACAAAGAAGTTTATTTGTAACGTCGCATGCCACTCCTTATATAAATAAGGAACGCAGGGCGGCGAGCGTTTTTGGTTAAGAAGAGAAGATAAGGATGAAAGAAATAAGTTGGGGATTTATAGGTTGCGGCGAGGTAACCGAGAAAAAATCGGGCCCTGCCTTTAACGAAGTGGAGGGTTCGCACGTGCATGCGGTGATGAGTCGCACCGAAAACAAGGCGCGTTCGTACGCCGAACGTCATCGCATACGCAAGTGGTACACCGACCCGAACGAACTTATCGGCGACCCCGACGTAAATGCCGTGTACATCGCCACGCCGCCATCCAGCCACGCCACCTTTGCCATCATGGCCATGAAAGCAGGAAAACCCGTGTATGTGGAAAAGCCTTTGGCCGCTAGCTACGAAGACTGCGTGCGCATTAACCGAGTGAGCGAACAGACGGGCGTACCTTGTTTTGTGGCTTACTATCGCCGTTACCTGCCATATTTCCAACGGGTAAAAGCCATAGTAGACAGTGGTGCCATTGGCAAAATCACCAATGTGCAAATCCGTTTCGCCGTTCCGCCGCGCGATTTAGACTATTCCACCAACAGCAACCTGCCTTGGCGACTTCAACCCGACGTGTCGGGAGGCGGTTATTTCTACGATTTAGCCCCTCATCAGCTCGACTTGATACAAGAACTCTTTGGCGTTATCACCCGCGCGCACGGCTATTTGTCGAATCGGGGGCGGTTATACGGCGTTGAAGACACCGTAAGTGCGGCCTTCGAGTTTGAAAGCGGCGTGGTGGGAAGTGGCAGTTGGTGTTTCGTTGCACACCAAAGTGCAAAGGAAGACTGCATCGAGGTGATTGGCGAACGTGGTCTGCTATCGTTCTCGGTGTACACCAACAACCCCATTCAGCTTGTAACAAGCGATGGCGCAACAAGCTTTAACGTAGACAATCCTGCATACGCACAACTGCCCATCATAAAGGCAGTTATCGAAGATTTGCAAGGCATTGGCCATTGTTCGTGCACCAGCGTGAGTGCAACACCGGTAAACTGGGTGATGGACCGAATACTCAACAAATTCTGACATGCTTAAAACCCTACTCACATCGCTTCTTCTCTGCTTGTTGAGCGTGGTAGCAAGGGCCGAAGTGCCCGATACTACCGCTGCGCCACAACCTGCCAAACGTTCGTTGGTGAAACGAATGGCAGACGGGGTGAAACAATTTGTGAACAGTTTCAGCGATGTGGATACCACTTACATCGAGCCGCAACGGTACATTTATACCGTCATGTTGCAGAACACCTACACTTACGAACTGTACAAACTGAGCACGGCCGAGGGCAACTCGGTGACCTTCGCACCCGAACCCACCATCAAGTTTGGCCCTTATGTGGGGTGGCAATGGCTGTTTTTAGGATATACCGTAGACCTTCGCCGCCTAAACGGTAACAACAAGCAAGAGTTCGACCTGAGTTTCTATACCTCGCAGATTGGCATAGACTTATTTTGGCGCAACACGGGCAACAACTACAAGATAAAAAGCCTAACGCTGGCCAAAGATATCAAGCCCGATGCGGTGCTGGGAAGTGCTTTTAGCGGTTTCGAGGCAAGCATCCGCGGGTTTAACCTTTACTACATACTCAACCATCGGCGCTTTTCGTATCGTGCAGCATTCAGTCAGAGCACGGTGCAAAGGCGCAGTACGGGCAGCATGCTCTTCGGAGTGGGCTGCACATGGCACAAGGTGAATGTGGATGTGGCGCAGCTAGACCAGCTTATTACCGACCGATTGGGGGCGGATGCCACCATGACCGCGCCTGGCGACACGGCAAACTTCGGCAAGGTGCAGTACACCGACCTGTCTGTTTCTGCGGGATACGGCTACAATTGGGTGTTTGCCCGCAACTGGTTGCTGGCAGGTTCGCTCTCGTTGGCCTTGGGTTACAAGCGCACCACGGGTAATGTCAGTGCCCGTCGCACGTCTTTGGGCGACTTCTTGTCGTATAACATGGCCCTAGATGGGGTGGGGCGCTTTGGTCTTGTGTGGAACAACACGCGCTGGTACGCTGGTGCTAGTACCATCTTGCACACCTATAACTACCGTAAAAACAGGTTTTCTACCAACAACATGTTTGGAAACCTTAATCTATATGTAGGCTTTAATTTTATTAGACGATGAAAAAAGCAATCCTCGTATGTTTATTATTCTTGGCCGCATTGCCTCTTTTGGCCAATGCGCAGTACACTTCGGCCGACAGTGCCAAGGTGGTTAAGTTATTGTTGGAAGGCAAACAACAGAAAGACAAGCAAAACTTGGTGTTGTTTTTTGCCCGAAAATTCTTGGGCGTTCCTTACGTGGCAAGTACCTTGGAGAACAACGCCGACGAGCGTTTAGTGATAAATCTGCGCCAACTAGACTGCACCACGTTTGTTGAAAACGTGTTGGCACTGACACTTTGCACGCAAAACGGCAAGACCACTTTTGCCGATTTCTGCGACCAACTGCGCAAGATACGCTATCGAAACGGTAAGGTTGGCTATCCCACACGCCTGCATTATTTCTCAGAATGGATTTCGGACAACGCCCGAATGGGGTACGTTGAAGAGACGCAAACGCCCAATCCGCCGTTTTCTGCGGTGCAAACGTTGCAAATAAACTTTATGAGTACGCATGTGGATAAGTACCCGATGTTGGTTCGCACGCCTGCTTTCGTCAAGCCCATTGCTCAAATGGAGAACGAACTATGCGGCAAAACATGTCGTTATATTCCCAAAGCAGGCATTCTGAACAATGCCGCATGCAAGCAAGCGGTAAAAGACGGCAACATCTTGGCCTTGGTAACAAGTCGTGCAGGCCTAGACACAAGTCACGTTGGCTTTGCCGTTTGGAAGAAAGATGGTTTGCATTTGTTCCACGCATCGTCGCTGCAAAAGAAAGTGGTAGAAGATAAATCGCTGCTGCGCAGCTATATGAGGAAACAAAAGTCGCAACTTGGTATTCGTGTGGTAAAGGTAAAGTGAGTTTTTAAGTTGATGAGTTTTTAAGTTGATGAGTTTTGAACTTATGGGCTTTTGAGTTTTTAAGTTGATGAGTTTTGAGCTTATGGGCTTTTGAGTTCATGAGTTTTGAGTTCATGAGTTTTTAAGTTCATAAATTTTAGGTTCATGAGTTTTTAAGTTCAAGAGTTTTTGAGTTAGTAAGTTATTGGCTAAGTCGCTAACATTGTTCACACGGGTTAAACCATCACTTTTGAGAAATATAGGCTACAAAGCATTGCAGTAACAACGCATACCACTCCCCTCTCCCCTTGGAGAGGGGCTGGGGGTGAGGCCGGTAGTAGTGAGGCTGGTAGTTGAGGGTGAGGCCAGTGTTGAGGCAGTTGTTCGTCCTTTTTTGAAGTCTGTCCTTGAAAAAATGGGCGATTTGTTTGGCTGTTCCGAAATAATGAGTTACCTTTGCACTCGCAAAAAAGGACAGGTGTCCTCGTCATGCAAACGACATGCATCCTTAGCTCAGTTGGTAGAGCAACTGACTCTTAATCAGTGGGTCTAGGGTTCGAATCCCTAAGGATGTACAAAGGTTTGCATGCGGTATGCATCCTTAGCTCAGTTGGTAGAGCAACTGACTCTTAATCAGTGGGTCTAGGGTTCGAATCCCTAAGGATGTACAAAGAAGTAGCAAGGCCAATGGCTTTGCTACTCTTTTTGTTTGTATGCAAAACCAACTTAGCACCCAACTTATATAATGATCCTTTTAGTTTCAGGTTTCGTATAATTCCTTAGCCTACTATTGCAGTGCGCTAAAAGCGGCTCAGCGGAAGATTAGTGGGGACTACGCATAAATCTTTGAAAGTCTAAACA
>CALIZL010000039.1 GCA_938028745.1 uncultured Prevotella sp. | reverse complement strand
ACCCCTCTCGGCCTCACCCCCAACCCCTCTCCAAGGGGAGAGGGGAGTGATATGCCTTGTTTATTCCCCATTGTTAACTCGTTAACTCCTCAGCTGGTTAACCTCTTCTCAACTCGTTCACTTCTTTACTCATCAGCTTGTTAACCTGTCAACTGATAAATCTCTCGTTAACTCTTCAACTCGTTAACTTGTCAACTCATCAACAGGTTAACCTCTCTTCAACTCGTTAACTTGTCAACTCGTCAACTCATTAATCTTTCGTCAACTCGTCAGTTGATAAAGTTTTCGTCGCCTTGTCAACTGATTAACCTCTGGTCAACCCATCACCTTGTCACCTCGTCAACTGATAAATCTCTCGTTAACTCGTCAACGTGTCACCTACCATTTGTCTTCTTATCAGTAAGAATTTTAACATTATGAGTGCTTTAAAATCCACCAATCGTCCTTTCGGTCGCAAATATTCAATTCTCGCAGGGGTTTGTTGGGTGCAAAAGAGGGAGCGACCTATAAGCGGTGGAAAACCGATTTATCACTGTGTTTAGGTGCAAATTGCGCTAAAAATGTGCATTTAGCACCAAAACGCATTGCATTTAGCACCAAAACGCGTTGCATTTAGCATCAAAACGCACTGCATTTAGCACCAAAACGCATTGCATTTAGCATCAAAACGCATTGCAAATTGATGCTTTTAGCCTTTCTGCGCAATCGAAAACATGTGCAAAACATGCCAAATAACACATTAAATACGGGTATTTTAGTACCAAAAAGCTAGTTTTCGAGGGATAAAATAATGTGGGCCGGCAACAATCTAGAAAGGCAAAATGGTGCTAAATGCAATTATTGTTCTCAAAAATGGGATGAAAGACAAGCGTGTAAGGTGATATTTTATGCCTAATAACATACTTTTAGCCCTTAATTTTTCTAGAATGGGGTGGTGAACAAAATGTGTTTTGTAAAATAATAAGCGTAATTTTAAGATTGTGAGTTTATGAGTTCGTGAGTTTGTGAGTTATTAGTTTGCGAGTTGACAAGTAAACGAGTTGGTCGGTTAATGGGTTAATAGTCGTAGCCATTATTTCACCTTTTCACCCTTTCGTGTTTTGACATGAATACAAGTCTTTTAGACATAAGAACATAAGGGACATAAAGCGGCTGTGTTGGATTATCTCAACTTTATAAGTACGCCAAGGTGGTAAGGTTACCCAGCTTTTTATCATTGGATAGTGGGTAAGGAATAAGTTAATGCATTATTTAGTTGCTAAGTTTATAAGATTGTGGTTCACCTGTTCTTTGACTTAATTTAGTAGCTACTGAAGTCATCTAGACTTTTCCCTCTTTCTTATCTTTTTCAGAAAAATCAGTATAAATGTAACTATTCAACGATAATGAACGTTGAATAGTTACCGTACATGAGAGGAGTGTTTATCTTGGTTTTTACAGTACAAAGATAATAGACTCCTCTCAATTTGTAGAGATTTTAAAAGTCTAGATGACTTCACTATATTGAGACCGACAACCAGTTCATTCTTCTAAGCTTTTACCCTAAGGTAATATTACCGTCATCCCTAATTATATTTAAAGTCAAGACCACTTCATTAGGGTTGATGTTTAGCACTTATCCAATTCAAAAAACCATTCCAAGAAAGAATTAAAGCTTTCCCACTGTGGTTGAAGTTTTCCATTTTGAAAATCAATCAATTTTTGTCCGAGTTCAAGTTCCCAGACTTCTCCTGTTTGTCGATTATAAAAAAAGCCACCCTCTGTTTCAAAGCTATCTAATGGAATGTATTCTTTTGGCAATCCTAAGTAGGATTGCAGAGATTCTATTCTTCGAGCATATGTCGAGTATATTAAATACCAACAAACATTATCAATACTGCCAGCTCTTCCTTTAAAGCTCATTTCCGTTGTATGCAAACAGAAATAGGCCAAATCCGATTCAAGATCAATCCCCAAATCCAATAGAGCCTTTGTGTAGTCTTTCTCCTCCTTGTCTAGATAGAAATTATTTCGTTTTAGATAATTTATTATGGCTTTACTTAACATGCTAATGAGCTTTTTATTTGAAGTCGCTTTAACTTTTAAGATTTCTATAATATTGAGTGGAGTTTATTATCGTTGTGATGTGCAAAAGAACTAAGATGAACGCTCCTCGTATGTACGAAGCTTTGGACAAAATTACAATAAAATTTGAAACCCTGCACCTATTTTCAGTGGTAAAAAGTTGCCGTGTCTCGAAAAGAACCTGTTGGAGGTTGTTCTGTACATTCTTTACAAGCTGATGTTGGGTTTATTGTGGTATCCCAATGAGGAAAACGTCAAGATGACCTCGATTTTCAAACTCCAAAATGCGAGTTCTACAAAAGAATATTATAATTTTGCACTTGCTGGTTGACTCTACGTGTAATTAATTAGTTTAATCAGATGGTGAAAATACTAACTATTATTTTGGCTGCTTCATGGTCGATGGCCATCGTGGCGCAAGAGAAGGTGACAGGGCATGTGTATGACCCGTCACACAAGGCTATAGTTGGAGCGACTGTTGTGATGCTCAGCAGTCCCGATTCCACTTACATCTGTGGCGAGGTGAGCGATGCGCAAGGCCGTTTCGTCATGGAGCGACCACAGGGCGACTGGATGATTGCTGTGTCGTGTCTGGGATATGAGACTTCCATCGTCAGGCCTGGCGGTGGCGACTCGGTGACCATCATGCTCCATGAGGTACAGCATCAGTTGGATGAGGTGAAGGTTAAGGGCTCGCGCCCTGTGTCGCAGCTGACCCGTGACGGCTTTCGCTATGACATCCGCGGCACGGTTCTCGCGCACGCTGGAAACATCGAGGATGTGTTGGCTGCGATGCCACTCATGAGAAAGACGGAAAACGGATACGATGTAATGGGCAGAGGACAGGCCGTGTTCTTTGTTGACGGCCACCGAATATACAATTTATCGGAACTCGACCATATCTCGTCTGACGCCATCAAGAGTTTGGAGGTGGTTACAAATCCTGGTCCTGAATACGATGCCTCTATCAAGGCTGTGGTTCGGGTGACAACTTATACCAATGTTGATCAAGGGCTGAGCGTTAATGCCCGCTCGACATGGTACCAAAACCGCAACACTAGCGCGATAGAGCAGGTGAACTTGCGCTACAGCGCGCGGCGGTGGACAGTGTACGACAACTTTGAATACCGGTTGGACAACTACCTGAAATGGAAAGACCTCACCCAAACAGTCCATGTCGATACACTATGGAACGAAGTCAGCAATGAGCAGGAACATCGTAAGCACAACCGTGTGGAGAACACGGCGGGCTTTGACTACCAAATTGCCGAGCAGTCGTATGTTGGAGGGCGATACCTGTTGACCCTCGACACGCGTAACCGCATGGATTTGAGTTCTACCAACCGTATCTCTGCAGACGGACAGCCGTACGACCTACTGCGCACTGATGGGCAGGAGCGTGGTCACAGCAACCCGAGCCACCTATTCAATGTCTATTATTCTGGAGCCGTCGGTAAATTCAAAATCAATACCGACCTCGACTACCTCCACAGCACGACCGAAACAGACAATGCTTATGACGAGATAAGCCAAACCGGCCGTAGTCGTGCGTTCTCGGCTGTCAGCCATATCAACAACAGACTGCTGTCGCTGCGTGTCTCAGTCGGACACAAGCTGTGGCGTGGTGATGCAACAGTGGGCGCGGAGTATGTCCGTACTCGGCGCAACGACGACTACACCAGCACCCTTGGCGAGATGCCCACATCGCAGAGCTTGTTGAGGGAAACGCAGCGCGCGGCTTTTGCCGACTACTCCGTGCTGACCAGTGTGGGACTCTTCGGTCTCGGTATTCGCGCAGAGCATTCACAGTTCACTTTCCATCCCGGCAATGGCGAGGCCGATGTAAGCCAGTCTGTCACCAAGGTCTATCCTAACCTCTCGTGGGGCATCCGCATCGGACAATTACAGGCTCAATTGCTTTACTCCACAGAAGTCAACCGTCCCACATATCGCCAATTAAGCAAGAACGTGCTCTACGGTAGCCGCTACACTTGGCAGATGGGTAACCCGCTACTGCGACCAGAGTACGTACATGAATTGACGCTGCAAGGCGTGTGGCGGATAGTTCAGTTCCAGTTTGGCTATTCTGACACACGCAACGCCATCATCAACTGGGGCACGCAGGCTGCTGAACATCGTGCAGTGTCGATAATGTCTTACCGCAACCTGCCGTCGGTAAAGGAGATGCGGTTGGCTGTGGTGGTCTCAAAGGGATTCGGAGCGTGGACGCCCCAACTTACAACGGTGATGAACAAGCAGTTCCTTCACTTGACAACAGGTACAGGGCAGTACAACTTGAGCAGTCCCATTTGGATTCTCAAACTGTCCAACAACTTCCAAATAGGCCGCACGCTGTCACTCTTCCTCTCTGCCGACTATCAGAGTCCGGGCGACTACCGCAATGTGCATCTCAGTCGCAACATGTGGTCGGTCAACTTCAACGCCGTCAAGACACTGTACCACGACCGCCTGAGCGTGCAGCTCAAAGTCAACGATATCTTCAACAGCAAAAAGGACGGCAATGAAATCTACAACGACCGGATGGTGATGCATCTGCTAAACCGATACGACTTCAGAGCAGTCTCTGTAACCCTGCGATACAAGCTGAACAGCAAGGACTACAAATCCCACAGTCACAGCGATGCTGACCAAGAAATCAGGCGGTTGTAAAGGGCTGAACTTTCGGAAATAACCTTTTCACCACATCCCATCCTTTCTCGGCCAAGGACCTGTCGCGTTTGCTGCACCATCCACACTGTCCGTTGAGGATTTTCTCGTTGTCTGAACATGATTCAAAAATCGTGTTCAGACAACGAGATGCTCGTAATAGTGCAAATTTACATAGAAGTTGTCTTGACTTTATCTGTTGGCGGAACTAGTTTAGCGTGTACTTAATTAATTCCGCCAACGAGTTTATTATGCTAAGTTTCTACTTTTCGACAATTTTACCGTCATCCCTAATTATATAATTCCTAACCTTCTGCGGAGACCCCGCTGATGTAGTCTTAACCTTAACAGAAAAGTTCTTATCAATTTTGAAGGATGTAACCTCCTCCAAGTCAGGGCCACCTGGTTCATACCAAATGCCTTCAACATAGCGGTCTGATATAATGGTGTTATTCTTTATTGTTAGCAAGTAAAATCGGTAGTCAAAATCCCCGCAGTCCATTGGTACTAAGATCAAAGACACGTCTCCTTTATTGGGTAAAGGTAGGTATCTTAGTTTGTTTCCTCCATCACAAATAAACGCTGAAGCACCTTTCAACAACTTACTTTCTATCAGATTGTATTTCACGGTCTTTATATCAATACGTTTATCGTATGGCAAGGTTTCTTTGCTCTTCACCAGGTGGCACTTATTGGTTAATGATATGAATTGCCGGTTAATACGTTCTTCTACACAAGAAGGCTTTGCCGCTTGTTTTGAATGAGTTGGCCTTTGCTCAGGGACAAATGCTTTCTTTGAAGTAGCTTTACATGCGCATAGGGTCAAGAAAGATAAAATAATAACACATCTCATATCTAAATTTGTTGGTGGAATTAAATTGATTAACGCGATTAAGAGGCTTTACATGTCGCTGGTTTTTAGCAACTTGGTAGTGTTTAGGTCGTTAAGTTCAAACCAAGATATGCACAACCTTTACACAAAATTCGTCAAAAACATTGAGATATACAAGCAATTCTCTGAAAACTTGTCAACGAATATGCCAACATTCCTCGCTGTGGCTCGGTTATATTCTCGCTTTTGGGGGTCGTTTAGGCAGGTTTGATGTGCTTGGTTTCTCAGTCGTTCTTGGCTCTTTAAGCACTTCAAGCCTTTAATGTAGCTAAGTGTTCCAAAGCTGTTGGATAATCTTGCCCACCTAAAAGCCCTAAAAATGCGGGGCGTTGTAGCTGCCTTAACCTTGTATGTCCCTATAAATGCTAGCCTTTCAGGCCCAAATGTCGAAGACAGTAACGCCTTGAAAATTCTCTTTTAACATAATTCTTCTTTCTCAATTAGCACATTTTGTGGAGAAAAGTGGGGGAAGATGGGGAAAAATGATTAACTTTGGCGGTAGTTTCCATCTAATAGAAAAGAATGCGGTTCTTGGGTAACACAGAAGCAAAGACAGATGCGAAGGGAAGGGTGTTCTTGCCCGTCGCTTTCCGCAAGGTGCTGCAAGCATCGGGCGAAGAAAGTCTTGTGCTTTGCAAAGACCTGCACCAGCCTTGTTTGGTGCTTTACCCAGAAAGCGTTTGGAACGAACAGATGGACGCGCTACGCAACCGACTGTCGCGTTGGAATGCCGCCCACCAACAGCTTTTCAGGCAATTCGTGTCTGATGTGGAACTCGTTACGCTCGATGGAAACGGGCGTTTCCTCATCCCGAGACGTTATATGGCAATGGCTCAGATAAGCCAAAGCATCCGTTTCTTGGGCATGGGCGACACCATTGAGATTTGGAGCGAGGCCAATACGCAACAGCCTTTTGTGGCTGCCCACGACTTCGGGCCAGCTGTTGAGGCCATTATGGCATTGCCGGAAGGAGAAAACCAATGAACAACGACAACATCATTACAGCCCAAGGGTATCATGTGCCGGTGCTCCTTGACGAGAGCGTAGGCGCATTGAACATCGTTGAAGGCGGCGTTTATGTAGACGTAACCTTTGGCGGCGGCGGACATACGCGCCATATACTATCGAAAATGGACAGTACGGCGCGCCTTTTCAGTTTCGACCAAGATGCGGATGCCGAAGAAAACACGCGCCGCAAATCTCCCGACGGGCGGCAACCACTGGCCAACGACGAGCGGTTTACCTTTGTGCGGAGCAATTTTAGATACCTAGACAACTGGATGCGCTACTACGGCGTAGACCATGTTGACGGCATATTGGCCGACTTGGGCGTGTCGTCGCACCATTTCGACGACCAAGAACGGGGGTTCTCTTTCCGTTTCGACGCCCCGCTCGACATGCGCATGAACAAGAACGCCACCCTAACCGCCGCGCAGGTGCTGAACACCTACGACGAAGAGAGGTTGGCCGATGTGTTTTTTCTTTATGGCGAGATACGCCAATCGCGCCGCATAGCCTCGGCCATTGTAAAGGCGCGAGCCAAAGCCGCCGTGCAAACCACACAGCAGTTTGCGGCCATTGTGGAGCCTTTCTTTAAGCGCGAACGCGAAAAAAAGGAGATGGCCAAGCTTTTTCAAGCCCTGCGCATCGAGGTGAACAACGAGATGAACGCCCTTAAAGAGATGCTGCAAGCCGCAGCACAATGGCTAGGAAAAGGTGGGCGACTGAGCGTAATAACCTACCACAGCCTGGAAGACCGCATGGTGAAAAACTTTATGAAGACGGGAAATGTGGAAGGAAAACTATCTCAAGACTTCTTCGGGCGGGCGCAAACGCCATTCGCGTTGGTGAACAATAAGGTGATTGTGCCCACAGACGACGAACAACTGCGCAACCCGCGGAGCCGAAGTGCAAAACTTAGAATTGCAGAAAAGAGATGAAAGATAAAGACATGAACGCGGGCGAACCTGACCTTCGGTTTACTGTGGAGCAGCCGAACGAGGGACCAGACCCCGTGGAGACATTGAAGAACATAGCCAAGCGAGAGAGCGAGGCCGCAAAGAAAGCGGTCGCGAAAGGCGAGAAACGCCCAAACGAAGACAAAACGGGCGGGCGCGAGCGCACAAACGAGGATGAGGCCGAAACAAAAGACACCGCAACCGACGAGCTGCCCACGCTGAAAGAGGCCATTATGGAACAAGCCACCGAGAGCGATGCGCCATTGACATCGAACCTCACCTTCATGAAAATCATTGGTGGCGACATCCTCAACACCTCAACCATACGCAAGCAGATATGGTTGTTGCTGCTTATCACGGCTTTCATCTTTGTGTATATCGCCAACAGGTACAGCTGCCAACAGTATCTCATCGAGATAGACCAGCTGACGAAAGAGTTGCAAGATGCCAAGTACAAGTCGCTGTCGAGCAATAGCCAAATAACCGAGAAGAGTAGGGAGAGCCACGTGCTGAGGTTGCTGCGCGAAAGCAACGACACGACATTGCACATGCCCGACCAACCACCATATATAATAAACGTTCCCGAAGAATGAGCAAGTTCGAGTCGAAGAAAATCATGCCGCGCTACACCTTCATCACCATCTTGATGACGATGGTGGCCATTGCGGTGATTGGCAAGACGCTTTATATCATGATGGCTAAGCGCGACTATTGGATGGCCGTGGCCGACCGCCAGAAGAAAGACAGCGTGAGCGTTAAGCCCATGCGCGGGAACATATTGAGCTGCGACGAACAACTGATGGCCTCGTCGTTGCCCGAATATAAGCTGTATATGGACTTCAATGCCCTGCACGAGGCCAAGAACGACTCGCTGTGGGAGGTGAAACTCGACTCCATTTGCCAAGGCCTGCATGCCATCTTTCCCGAAAAATCGGCCGCAAGTTTCAGGCGACACTTGGAAGAAGGGCGCAACAAGCAAAGTAGGCATTGGCTGTTATGGGACAGGCGCGTGGACTATAACACCTATACCGAGGTGCGCATGCTGCCCGTATTCAGCATGTCGAAATACAAGAGCGGTTTCCATACCGAAGAATTTAACGCGCGCCAACGTCCGTATGGCTCGTTGGCAGGGCGCACCGTGGGCGACATGTATGGCGCAAAAGATACGGCGCGCTTTGGTTTGGAACTGTCTTACGACTCAATCCTGCGCGGTTCTAACGGCATTATCCATCGTCGCAAGGTGCTCAACAGGTTCCTCGACATCATGGACACGCCCCCAATTGACGGAGCCGACATCGTTACCACCATCGACGTGGGCATGCAAGACTTGGCCGAACGCTCGCTTCTCGAAGAGATGAAGGAGATTAGCGCAAGGGTGGGCGTGGTGATTGTGATGGAAGTGGCCACGGGCGACGTGAAGGCTATCGTTAACATGGAACGATGCCAAGACGGCGAATACCGCGAATTGAAAAACCATGCCGTGAGCGATTTGCTTGAACCAGGCTCGGTGTTTAAGGTGGCCAGCATCATGACGGCCATAGACGACGGCGTGGTGGACACCGCATATCAAGTGAATACGGGTGGCGGAACGTGGCCAATGTATGGCCGAGAGATGCGCGACCACAACTGGCGGCGCGGTGGATATGGCGTTCTGTCGGTGTCGCGTTCGCTCGAAGTGAGCTCCAACATCGGTGTGAGTCGGGTAATCGACCAATATTATCACAACAATCCTGAGCGGTTTGTGCGCGGCATATACCGTCTTGGGCTTGGGTTAGACTTTCAAATACCCCTCGTAGGTTCGTCGCCGGCAAAGATTCGCATGCCCAAGAAAGCCCCCAACGGGCAATGGGTGAATTGGAGCAACACGGCTCTGCCGTGGATGAGCATCGGCTACGAAACGCAAGTGCCGCCCATTTCGATGCTGGCCTTCTATAACGCCATAGCCAATGGCGGCAAGCTGATGCGCCCACGTTTTGTTAAAAAGGTGGTGAAGGGCGGCGTTACCATCATGGACTTCCCCCCAGAGCCGATGAAAGGCTACGAACAGATATGCAAGCCCCGAACGGTAAAACTGATACAAGATGTGTTGCGCAAGGTGGTGAGCCAAGGGTTGGCCAAGAAAGCCGGCTCGAACCTCTTTCAGGTGGCCGGCAAAACAGGCACGGCGCAAATGTCTAAGGGTGCGGCAGGCTATAAAAGCGGTAGTGTAGACTATCTGTTGAGCTTTGCCGGCTACTTCCCTGCCGAGGCTCCGCGATACAGTTGCATCGTCTGCATACAGAAAACGGGCATCCCCGCATCGGGTGGACTGATGTGCGGCCCTGTTTTTAGGAACATAGCCGAGGGCATCATGGCCAAAGACATCAAGCTGGATGCCCGCGATGCCCGCGACAGCTCGTCGATACTCTATCCCGAAGTGAAGTCGGGCAATGTTCTGGCGGCCGACTATGTGCTGTCGCACCTTGGCGTAAAGACCCTTGTAGACTGGAAAGCGGGCGATGCCAACACGAAAGCCATTTGGGGGCAGGCCGCTATCGAGGGCGGAAAAGCCGTGTCGCTGAAAAGAACACGGCAATTTGTGCGTTCGCAAATGCCCAATGTGCATGGCATGGGTGCGCGCGATGCCGTATATCTAGTTGAAAGCCGAGGCGTGAAAGTAAGGCTTGTGGGGCGCGGCAAGGTGGTTAAGCAGAGCATAGAACCGGGTACGCGGCTCAAAATGGGCATGAAGTGCGAACTGGTTTTGGAAGGATAAGCAATATATACGGCCACGGCGAGGGGCGCGAGGCATGCGATGTGCGCACCCCTTTCGTTGGCGAAACAAAACAATAACGACAATGACACTTAGTAGTATTCTAAAAAACGTGAAGCCCCTGAGCGTGGTGGGCAACGCCGAAGTGCAGATAACCGGTGTGGACATCGATTCGCGAAAGGTTGGGCCGGGCCACCTTTTCGTGGCCATTAAGGGCACGCAGGTAGACGGACACGCGTTTATCGACAAGGCTGTGGCACAAGGTGCGGTGGCCGTGTTGTGCGAAACCATGCCTGCCGAACAGCCCCAAGGCGTTACGTTTGTGCAGGTTGAGAGCACCGAAGATGCCGTTGGCCCCGTGGCAACGCTGTTCTACGGCGAGCCTTCGAAGAAGTTGAAACTGGTGGGCGTAACGGGAACGAACGGCAAAACCACCATCGCCACCTTATTATACGATATGTTCAGAAAGTTCGGGCATCGTTGCGGACTGCTCTCCACGGTGTGCAACTACATCGAAGACGAGGCCGTACCTGCCGACCATACCACCCCCGACCCCATCGCGCTTAACGCCTTGCTGCACCGGATGGTGGAGGCGGGGTGCGAATATGTGTTTATGGAGTGCAGTTCGCATGCCATTGCACAAAAGCGCATTGGCGGATTGACCTTCGCCGGCGGCGTGTTCTCGAACCTAACTCGCGACCATCTGGACTATCACAAAACCTTCGAGAACTATCGTAATGCCAAGAAGGCCTTCTTCGACATGCTGCCCAAGCAGGCGTTTGCCCTTACCAATGCCGACGACAAGAACGGAATGGTGATGGTTCAGAACACGCGTGCCACGGTGAAGACCTATTCTACGCGTAGCATGGCCGACTTCAAGGCGAAGATATTGGAGTGCCACTTCGAAGGGATGTATCTCGAAATAAACGGCGCCGAGGTGGGTGTGCAGTTCATTGGCAAGTTTAATGTTAGCAACCTGTTGGCAGTTTACGGCACGGCAGTGATGTTGGGCAAGCGTCCCGAAGACATCTTGTTGGTGATGAGCACCCTGCACAGCGTTAACGGTAGGCTTGAACCGCTGCGTTCGCCCGAAGGTTACACGGTTATTGTTGACTATGCCCACACGCCCGATGCCTTGGAGAATGTGTTGAATGCCATTCACGAGGTGCTGAACGGCAAGGGAAAGGTTATCACCGTGTGTGGCGCAGGCGGCAATCGCGACAAGGGAAAGCGTCCGTTGATGGCTGTAGAGGCCGTGAAACAGAGCGACCGCGTGATAATAACCAGCGATAACCCTCGCTTTGAAGACCCACAGGCCATCATCAACGACATGCTTGCGGGGCTTAATGCGCAACAAATGAAGAAAGTTATTTCTATCGTAGACCGCCGCGAGGCTATCCGCACGGCGTGCATGATGGCGCAGAAAGGCGACGTGGTGCTTGTTGCAGGCAAGGGACACGAGGACTATCAGGAAATAGAAGGCGTTAAACACCACTTCGATGATAAGGAGGTGGTGAAGGAGAACTTTTAAAAAAAGCCTCACCCTCAACCCCTCTCCAAGGGGAGAGGGGCGTAAAATGCCTTGCAAACTAGAAGTAAAAATGAGCTATCCTAATAAGGCAAACGGCTTAACTTCTTAAATATCTTGCTCATCAAAAGCGAGAAGAGGACCAGCTACACGAGCATACGGCTTAACTCCTTAACTTCTTAAATGCCTTGCTCATCAAAAGCAAGAAAAGGACCAGTTACACGAGGCATACTGCTTAACTCCTTAAATGCCTTGCTCATCAAAAGCAAGAAGATGATCAGTTGCACAAGGTACAAGGCATACGGCTTAACTCCTTAACTCCCTAACTCCTTAACTCCTGACTTAACTCCTGACATAACTCCTCATAAACTTACAACCTCATAAACTCAAAACATGTTATATTATCTCTTCCGTTTCTTAGAACAATTTGGCATATCGGGAGCCCACATTTGGGGATATATCTCGTTCAGGGCACTGTTGGCCATGATATTGTCGTTAGTTATATCGGCATGGTTCGGCGAGAAGTTCATCAAGTACCTCAAACGAAAGCAAATAACCGAGGTGCAACGCGACGCCAGCATCGACCCCTTCGGCGTTAAGAAGATTGGCGTGCCCAGCATGGGCGGCATCATCATCATCGTTGCCATACTCGTTCCCGTGCTGTTGCTGGGTAGGTTGCGCAACATTTACCTCATATTGATGGTGATAACCACCGTGTGGTTGGGCTTTTTGGGCGGCATGGACGACTTCATTAAGATATTTCGCCACAACAAAGAGGGGCTGAAAGGTAAGTATAAAATTGTGGGACAGGTGGGTATCGGACTTATCGTGGGCCTTGTTCTATGGGCATCGCCCGACGTGAAGATGAACGAGAACCTTGCTTTACAGCGCAAAAACAATACCGAGGTGGTGGTGAAACACCGCAGCGAGGCGCGCAAGTCGCTTAAAACCACTATCCCCTTTGTTAAAGGACACAACCTAGACTATTCGCGCGTGATGTCGTTTATGGGCAAGTACAAAACCGCGGCAGGATGGATTCTCTTCGTGATAATGACCATTATCGTGGTGACGGCCGTGAGCAACGGCGCCAATCTCAACGACGGCATGGACGGCATGTGTGCAGGCAACAGTGCCATTATCGGCGTGGTGTTAGGCATTTTGGCCTACGTCAGTTCGCACTTAGAGTTCGCCGCCTACCTCAACATCATGTATATACCAGGTTCGCAAGAACTAGTGGTGTTCTTCTGCGCCTTCATTGGTGCGCTCATTGGTTTCCTTTGGTACAACGCCTACCCGGCACAAGTGTTCATGGGCGATACGGGTTCGCTCACCATTGGCGGCATTATCGCCGTGGGAGCCATCATCATTCACAAAGAACTGCTGCTGCCCATACTCTGCGGCATCTTCTTCGTTGAGAGCTTGAGCGTGATGTTGCAGGTGTATTATTTCAAGATGGGCAAACGGCGGGGTGTAAAGCAGCGCATATTTAAGCGCACACCCATACACGATAACTTCCGTACGCAAGACGAACAGCTGGACCCCGACTGCCGTTACGTGCTGAAAAAGCCCAAGGGAGCGGTGCACGAGTCGAAGATTACCATCCGCTTTTGGATTATAACCATCATCCTTGCGGCTCTAACCATCATCACCCTTAAAGTAAGGTAGGCTAGGGGAGGTAGGGCCTCTTTCTATATATAATAAGGTGTCGACCCATTCGGCTAACGGCAACGAGCCGGCACCGCAACGACAAACAACAAAGGAATAAAAGCAGAAATGGACAGAATAGTGATATTAGGTGCAGCCGAAAGTGGCGTGGGAGCTGCTGTGTTGGCCAAGCAAAAGGGCTTGGACGTGTTTGTCTCGGACATGGGAACCATCAAAGACAAGTACAAGCAGATGCTCGACAGCCACGGCATCGAATGGGAAGAAGGGCAACACACCGAGGCGAAGATACTTAACGCCACGGAGATAGTGAAGAGTCCCGGCATCCCAAGCGAAGTGCCTATGGTGCAGAAATCCATAGATAAGGGCATCGGCATCATCAGTGAGATTGAGTTTGCTGCCCGATACACCGATGCCAAAATGGTGTGCATCACGGGAAGTAACGGCAAAACCACCACCACCTCGCTCATCTATCACATCTTTAAGGCCGCAGGCTATAACGTAGGGCTAGGCGGAAACATTGGCCGTAGTTTGGCTTTGCAAGTGGCCGAAGGCGCACACGAGTGGTATGTTATCGAGTTGAGCAGCTTTCAACTCGAAAACATGTACCGCTTTAAGGCGCATATCGCCGTGTTGCTCAACATCACGCCCGACCATCTGGACCGTTATAACTACCGCATGCAGGGTTATGTAGATGCTAAGATGCGCATATTGCAGAACCTTGGGCCGCAAGACTACTTCATCTATTGGGCCGACGACCCCGTGGTGAAACCCGAATTGCAGAAGTATGACGTGTCTGCACGCATCTGTCCCTTTGCCGAAAATCGCGAAACGGGCGCAGCCGCATACGTTGCGGACGGACAGATAACGTTACCTGCACCGCTCGACTTCAATATGCCGCAAGCGCGTTTAAGCTTGCCAGGCAAGCACAACCTCTATAATTCGTTGGCCGCGGCATTGGCCGCACGTGCCGCAGGCATTCCGCAAGACGTGGTTGAACAAGGTCTTAGCGATTTCCCAGGCGTGGAACATCGCATGGAACGCGTGGCCACCATGCACGGCGTAAACTACATCAACGACTCGAAAGCCACCAACGTAGACGCTTGCCGTTATGCTTTGGAGGCCATGACAGCCCCAACAATACTCATCATCGGCGGCAAAGACAAGGGCAACGACTACGAACCCATCAAGGATTTGGTGAAAGAAAAGTGCGCCGCATTGGTGTATCTTGGCGCCGACAACACCAAACTGCACCAGAACTTCGACCATCTGGGCTTGCCCGTGGCCGACACGCACAGCATGAAAGAATGCGTAACGGCCTGCGCAGGCATGGCTAAGGCGGGTTATACCGTGCTGCTGAGTCCCTGTTGCGCTAGTTTCGACCTCTTTAAAAACATGGAAGACCGAGGCGAGCAGTTCAAGACGTTGGTTCGAAACCTCTAACTTCACACGCAAATGGCACTTAACAAATCATTAGGCAACTTCTTCAAGGGCGACAAGGTGATATGGATGATATTCTTCTTCCTGTGCCTTATCAGTGCCGTAGAGGTGTTTTCGGCATCTTCTTCCCTTACATATAAGGGCGGAAGTTACCTCGCGCCCATCATTAAGCACCTTGGAATTTTGTTCTTGGGCGTGGTGTTCATGGTGTTTACGGTGAACATTCCCTGCCGTTATTTTAAGGTGCTAACGCCTTTCTTGTTCCTCTTCTCGGTCTTAACGCTTATATGGGTGCTCTTTGGCGGACAGAGCACCAATGGTGCGCAGCGTTGGGTTAGTCTTTTGGGCATACAGTTTCAGCCCTCCGAGATCGGCAAGGGCACACTCGTACTGATAGTGGCGCAGGTTCTTAGTATTGCCCAAACAGAGCATGGGGCCGACCGCAAGGCCATCGGCTGGATTGGCATAGCTTGCCTTTTTATCATTGGCCCCATCTTTTTTGAAAACCTCTCTACGGCCTTGCTCATCTGCCTAGTTGTCTATATGATGATGATTTTAGGGCGTGTGCCGGTGTCGCAGTTGGGCAAAATATTGGGCGTAGTGGTAATTCTTGTTGCCGCAGCCCTCTCGTTTGTGTTGGTTTTCGGTCATGCCAAGGCTACCGAAGTGCCCGAACAAACCTTTACCGAGAACGTAGAGCCGAAGAAAGAAGAGAAAGGATTTCTTGGAAGTATGTTCCATCGAGCCGACACGTGGAAGTCGCGCATCTACAAATTCATGAAGAACGAGGAAGTTCCGCCAGAGAAATTCGACCTCGACAAGGACGCCCAAGTGGGTCATGCCAACATCGCCATCGCCTCTTCCAACGTTATTGGGCAAGGTCCTGGCAACTCCGTGCAGCGCGATTTCCTTTCGCAAGCCTTCTCCGACTTCATTTATGCTGTGATAATCGAAGAGATGGGCATCATTGGCGCCGTTGTTGTGGCCATGCTTTACGTGTTCTTGCTTTTCCGAACAGGCAAGATTGCTAATCGTTGCGAAAACAATTTCCCCGCTTTTCTGGCTATGGGCTTAGCCCTTTTGCTGGTTACGCAGGCCTTGTTTAACATGTGTGTGGCCGTTGGTTTGGTGCCAGTTACGGGTCAGCCGCTGCCCCTTATCAGCAAGGGCGGCACCTCTACCATCATCAATTGCATTTTCATGGGCGCGATAATCAGCGTAAGCCGAACGGCAAAGAAAGCTGAAAAACAAATAAAAAGTGGTGTGGCAGAAAAAAAATGAGTACTTTTGCACTAAGATAACGAGTATCTTGTGCAGGCCAACCAGTAACAGATGGGACTGTACCGGCTCGTCTAACGTGCAGAATAAGGGAGGGAAGACAACCAAGTGAAGACTCGACACGAGGGGGTGAACGAACGCGAAACCATACATTCTTGTGTTCCCCATACCAATACAAACAAGCAAAGAATGGAAAATAACTTGAGAATAATCATCAGCGGAGGCGGCACGGGAGGCCACATATTCCCTGCCGTGGCCATTGCCAATGCCTTAAAAGCCAAACGGCCAGATGTGCAGATACTCTTTGTTGGCGCGTTGGGTCGTATGGAGATGCAGCGCGTTCCGGCCGCAGGCTACGACATCAAGGGATTACCCATCTGCGGTTTCAACCGAAAGAACCTCTTGAAAAACTTCGCCGTGCTGTTTAAGATTTGGAAAAGCCAGCGCATGGCCAAGCAAATCATAAAGCAATTTAAGCCAATGGCGGCAGTGGGCGTGGGCGGATATGCCAGCGGTCCCACGCTAAACCAATGCGCGGCGATGGGCATTCCCTGCCTGATACAAGAGCAAAACTCGTATGCCGGCGTAACAAACAAGTTGCTTTCCAAGAAGGCACGCAAGATATGCGTGGCCTATGAGGGTATGGAACGATTCTTTCCCAAAGACAAAATCGTGCTTACGGGAAACCCCGTGCGCCAACAACTGCTGGATAGTCAACTGACAAAAGCCGAGGCTTTAAGGGCTTTCGGGCTCGAACCCACCAAGAAAACCATCCTCATCGTGGGCGGAAGTCTGGGTGCACGCACATTGAACGAAAGTGTAATGGCACATCTCGACGAACTGCGGAACAGTGGTGTGCAGGTGATATGGCAAACGGGTAAGAACTATTTCGAGGGCATTAAGGCCGAACTGGCCGATAAGTCGCCGCTGCCTACGCTCAAACCCACCGACTTCATCGCCGACATGGGTGCCGCCTATCGCGCCGCCGACTTGGTGATTAGTCGTGCCGGGGCAAGTAGCATCTCCGAGTTCTGCCTTATAGGCAAACCCGTGATATTGGTTCCAAGCCCCAATGTGGCCGAAGACCACCAAACAAAGAACGCCATGGCGCTAGTGAACAGGCAGGCGGCACGCTTTGTTAGCGATGCAGAGGCCACCCAAAAACTTATCCCCCTGGCTTTGCAAACCGTTAACGACGATCAAACCCTGTCGCAGTTGAGCCATAACATCAAGCAGATGGCTTTGCGCAATTCGGCAGAAATCATAGCCGACGAAGTGATTGCTTTGGCAGAAGAACAAGCAGCCAAAACCCGTTGACAAAAGAAGAAAGGTGCAGTGCATGGCTGCCAAACTTACAACATCATTATGGACATAAAGAAAATTAAAGCAGTATATTTCGTAGGGGCGGGCGGCATCGGCATGAGTGCCATCGCCCGTTACTTCATCAAAAAAGGTTATGTTGTGGCTGGCTATGATAAAACTCGCACACAGCTTACAAGCCAATTAGAGAAAGAGGGAATGCTCTTGCACTACGAAGAAAACGTAGACGAGATACCGCAGGCATGCAAAAAAGCGCAGTCGTGCCTGGTGGTGTACACGCCTGCCATACCCAACGACCATAAAGAATTGGTCTACTTTCGGCAAAATGGGTTCGAGATACAAAAGCGCGCGCAAGTGTTGGGTACGCTAACCCGCACCCTCAAAGGGCTTTGTTTCGCCGGAACGCACGGCAAAACATCCACTTCGTGCATGTGTGCGCACATCATGCACCAAAGTCATCCCGACTGTAACGCCTTCCTTGGAGGTATATCCAAGAACTATGGCACCAATTATATATTGAGTTCCAAAAGCGAATACGTGGTTATCGAGGCCGACGAGTTCGACCGTTCCTTCCATTGGCTTAGTCCGTGGATGAGCGTAATCACCTCTACCGACCCCGACCACCTCGACATCTACGGCACCAAAGCGGCCTACATGGAGAGCTTTCGCCATTACACAAGCCTCATTCGCGAGGGCGGCGCACTCATCATTAAAAAAGGAGTGGAGCTTAAACCCGATGTGAAACCTGGGGTGAAGGTGTACGAATACGCACTCGATGCAGGCGACTTCCACGCCGAGAACGTGAAGATAGACAATGGCAACATTACGTTCGATTTTGTTTCGCCCATCGAGAACGTTAAGCATGTAACCTTGGGTCATCCCATACCCATCAACATCGAGAACGCCGTTGCGGCTATGGCTATGGCACAACTTAACGGGTGCAATGCCGAAGAGTTGCGTTACGGCATAAAGACCTATCATGGCGTTGACCGCCGTTTCGACTTTAAGATTAAAACGCCCCGCTTGGTGTTCCTCAGCGACTATGCTCACCATCCCAACGAGATACTGCAAAGCGCCAAGAGCCTACGCCAATTATATAAGGACAGAAAGATAACGGCGGTGTTTCAGCCGCACCTCTATACGCGCACGCGCGATTTCTATAAGGAGTTCGCCAAGGCTTTGAGCCTGCTCGACGAGGTTATACTCTGCGACATCTATCCGGCACGAGAAGAACCCATCGAGGGCGTAAGCAGCAAACTGATATACGACAACCTCGATGCCGGCGTAGAAAAGAGCATGATTACCAAAGACGACGTGCTGGAATTGGCTCAAAAGCGCGACTTCGATGTGCTGGTCTTCCTCGGTGCAGGCGACCTAGATAGTCTTGTGCCGCAGGTAACAAAGATATTAGAAAGTAAGGCAAAGTAAAGTAAAGACTTAACCCCCCAAGGGGTAGGTGTATGAATGTGAATTGGAAGAAAACTGTAACCATGCTGGTCGATGCGCTGCTGGCCGTCTACCTCGTATTGGCGTTCACGGCTTTCAACAAGCCCAACGCCAAGGCCGCATTGTGCCAAAAGGTGCAGATAGACATCCAAGACGAAAGCACCAACGGCTTTATCTCCGCCAACGACATACGCAGTAGACTAGATGCCAACCAGCTCTACCCGCTGAACAAACCCATGCAGGCAGTGCAGGCAAGGCAAATAGAAGAGATGCTCAAACGCAGTCCGTTCGTGAAAACGGTAGACTGTTACAAAACACAAGACGGCTGTGTGAACATCAGCGTTACCCAACGTATGCCCATCGTGCGCATTAAGGCCGCCAATGGCGAGGACTATTACCTCGACGACAACAATCAGGTAATGCCCAATTCGCATTATTCGGCCGACCTCATCATCGCCACGGGGCACATCTCTAAGGCATTCGCGCGAAACTACATCGCGCCCCTCGCCAAGCTCTTCATGGGCAACGAGCTATGGGAGAACCAAGTGGAGCAAATCAACATACTGCCCGACAAAGGTGTTGAACTCGTGCCGCGAGTGGGCCAGCATGTTGTGTTTATTGGCTATCTGCCACAGGCCGATACGCAGAAAGAACGCAACGAGAAGATAGCCGACTTCGTAGAGAAAAAGCTCCTACGGCTAGAAAAGTTTTATAAGTATGGGCTCTCGCAGGTTGGATGGAACAAGTACAGCTACATCGACTTAGAGTTCGACAACCAGATTATCTGCAAAAAGAAGAAAGAAAACAAGAACAACCCCGAATAAGCATAGTGTTATGGCAAAGGATTTTATCGTGGCTATCGAGATCGGTTCGTCTAAGATTACCGGTATCGCAGGAAGAAAGAACACAGATGGAAGTATCTCCATCTTGGCTGTGGCCAAAGAGACGCCCTCTTCGTGCGTTAAAAAAGGCGTGGTGTACAACCTCGACCGCACCGTGCAGTGTCTCAACAGCATCGTGTCCAAACTCAAAACCACCCTCAAAGCCGAGATAGCCTACGCCTATGTGGGCGTAGGTGGGCAGTCTACGCGGAGCATCGAGAACGTCATCACCAGGGAATTGCCTAACGATACCATCGTGTCGCAAGACATGGTAGACTCGCTGATGGATGCTAACCGCAGCATGGACTATCCCGATGCCGACATCATTGAGGCCATAACCCTAGAATATAAGCTCGGACAGCAATATCAAATCGACCCGGTTGGCGTGCCATGCACCCACTTGGAGGGGCACTTCTTGAACATTCTTTGGCGTAACAGCAACTATCGAAACCTCAAAAAGTGTTTCTCTAACGCAGGCATCGCCATTGCCGATGTGTTTATTTCGCCACTGGCCTTGGCCGATAGCGTACTAACCGACTCGGAGAAACGAAGTGGATGTGTACTGGTAGACCTCGGTGCGCAAACCACCACCATTGCCGTTTACAGCAAAAGTCTTCTTCGCCATTTGGCCGTAATACCCTTGGGCGGGGCAAACATCACCAAAGACATCTCTTCTTTGCAAATAGACGAAGAGCATGCCGAACGCTTAAAGCTTACCTATGGTGCGGCATACACCAATCCCGAAGAAGACAATACGGGGCTAACTTACGCCATCGACAGCGACCGCTCTATCCAAAGCGACATCTTCATGAATGTGGTTGAGGCTAGAATTGAGGAGATTATCGCCAATGTAAGATACCAAATACCTGAGAAATACGAAGGTAAACTGCTTGGCGGACTAATTCTTACGGGCGGCGGAGCGCAGTTGAAGAACATCGAGGAGGCCTTCCAGCGCAAGACCAACTTCAACAAGATACGCATTGCCAAGACGGTGAAGTTCGATTTGCATTCAAAACATCCGGAAATCACTGCGCAAGATGGCACGATGAACACGGTTCTTGGTCTTCTTGCAAAGGGTAATCTCAATTGTGCAGGACGGGAAATATCTAACAACCTTTTCCCCGATGCCGAAGCGGAACGCCCTGCAACGCTACCATCGGAAGGCGAACCCATGCCCAATGTAGCAGACAATAAAGCTCAACAGGAGCAGACTAACTATAAGTCGAAACTCGAAACTAAGGAGAAAAAGGAGGATAAAGCCGAGAAAGAACAGCCCAATAACGGGCCAGAGGAAGAGAAAGGACCAACCAAGTTCAAACAATGGAAAGAGAAACTTAGTGGTTTCATTAGGCAAATGGCTGAGGAGGAATAAGCAGAAGAGGTTGTAACGTGTTAAGCCGCACGCTTGCGTTTGGTTAGCAGGTTTAAAACAGCTAGGTTAGAAACCCTAGGAGTACTAGAAACCCTAGGAGCACTAGAATAACTAGACAGCCTAGAATCCCTAGGATAACTAGAAACCCTAGAACAACTAAAAAGCCAAGTGCATCAAGTGCTGCCATCTTTTCGCCCTTTCTAGTTGACAAGTTGGTGGGCGTTAGCCATTTTTTCACCTTTTCACCTTTTCACCTTTTCACTCTTTCACCTTTTCACCCTTTCACCTTTAAAAGCCCTTTCACAGGTCAACTTAAAAAAGAACAACGCTATGTCAGAGAAGAATATAAACAAAGGAATTGTGAACTTCGTAGACGAAGAGCACGGAGACAGCATCATCAAAGTTGTTGGTGTAGGCGGCGGTGGCGGCAATGCCGTTAACCACATGTTCAAAGAAGGAATACACAAAGTGTCGTTCGTTCTGTGCAACACCGACAAGCAAGCCCTAGACGATTCGCCCGTGCCTGTGCATCTGCAATTGGGTAAAGAAGGACTAGGGGCAGGCAACCGACCCCTTAAAGCCAAGGCCGCCGCCGAAGAAAGCATCGACGACATCAAAGAAATGTTCAGCGATGGCACCAAGATGGCCTTCATCACAGCAGGAATGGGCGGCGGAACAGGTACGGGAGCCGCACCTGTAATCGCACGTGTTTCCAAAGAAATGGGCATCCTCACGGTGGGTATCGTTACCATTCCTTTCCGTTTTGAAGGTCTAAGAAAGATAGACCAAGCCTTGGATGGCGTAGAAGAAATGGCCAAACACGTAGATGCTTTGCTCGTTATCAACAACGAACGCCTGCGCCAGGTTTACCCCGAACTGTCCCTAATCGAGGCTTTCAAGCGCGCCGACGATACGTTAAGCGTAGCAGCAAAGAGCATTGCCGAGATAATAACCTACCACGGCTTTATGAATCTCGACTTCAACGACGTGAAAATGGTATTAGAAGACGGTGGTGTGGCCATCATGAGTTCGGGTTATGGCGAAGGCGAAAACCGCGTTCAGCAGGCCATACACGATGCCCTTAACTCGCCTTTGCTCAACGATAACGATGTGTTCAACTCTAAGAAGCTACTGCTCAACATCTCGTTCAGCGAGAAGAACAACCAAGGTTCTAACCTCATGATGGAAGAGATTAACGATGTAGACGAATTTATGGCCAAGTTCGGCCCCGACTTCGTTTTCAAGTGGGGCGTTACCTTCGACGAGAGCCTTGGCGACAAGGTGAAAGTTACCGTCCTTGCCACGGGCTTTGGCGTGGAGAACATCACCACCACACCCGAAAGAACGGCCCGTAAGTCGATTGAAGACATCGAGAATGCCGCACGCGAAGCCCAAAAAAGATTGGATAGAACCAAGCGTATCGACACGTATTATGGTACTGATTTGCCTGGCGGCCGCACCAAAAGGCATACCAATATCTACCTCTTCCGCCCAGACGACCTCGACAACGAAGACATTATTTTCGCCGTCGACGAATCGCCAACCTACGCGCGTTCGCAACAAAAGCTTGAAGAGATACGTGGTTATAGCTCTGCCGCGCAGAAGAGAGAACAAAACGAGGTGGAGCCGCCAACAACTATGCAGGGAACCATTAGCTTTGCATAGGCGGAAAAAGTTGGGCAAGCAAGGCCGCTAGAATACATCAGATGTATGTGGCCAACCGGTAAATATAGAAATGTCTACGGCATATCGGCCTATCTGCCCCATCCGTTTCACCCATTGCATCAACCCTATTAAGATTTAAAATTATGGCTCAATTATTCGAACAGATAAGCAACGACATTACCGAGGCAATGAAAGCGCGAGACAAGGTGCGCCTTGACACCCTTCGCAACATTAAGAAAGTGTTTCTGGAAGCCAAGACGGCACCAGGCGCAAACGACGTTCTTGAAGACGCCGACGCCCTGAAAATACTTCAAAAGCTGGCTAAACAGGGTAAGGAGTCTGCTGCAACCTTTGTTCAACAGGCTCGCCAAGACCTTGCCGATGCCGAATTGGCACAAGTAAAGGTGATTGAAGAATACCTGCCCGCTGCTCTTTCGGAAGCCGAAATTGAGGCGAAGGTGAAAGAAATCATCGCACAAACGGGTGCTACCACAATGAAGGATATGGGTCGCGTGATGGGCATGGCTAGCAAACAAATGGCTGGCTTGGCCGATGGCGGCACCATCTCGGCCATCGTTAAGCGACTGTTGGCCTAACTGCCTGTTGCGTTTAGGCTTGCTTAAACCCGAAAAATTGAAAAGGTAGAAAGGCTAGAAAACTGCTGATGGCCTCTATCTCCTAGCGAGCTTTGTGTTTTGTCGCCCATTGGCGAACTGACGAGTAAGCCAGTTTGCCAATGGGCGAGTTTATTAATTCATACGTCCGTTCGGTATAAGTAATTCTCCCTCTTCCCTCTTTTTAATGGGAAGAGGTGTGCTGCATGGCCAGCCAGAGATCTTAAATTGTTATTTTTATTTTACAAATTTACTCTAGTTTTCGCGCCGTTCTAGCGAAAAAGATAGGTCAAAAAGTAGGCAAATAGCCACATTTTCTACCATTTTACTCCTTGGAACTTGTCTACTTTTAAGAACAAACCCTGCGTTTTGCACCATTTATCCTTTCTAGAATGGTTGCCAACTCGTATTTTGCCAAGCCCAATTACCCACATTTTACCCCTAAAACGCCACTTTTTAACGGCTATTTTGCCCCTTTTAGCCATGTGTTTCATGGTTATTAAAGGTTTTGTTTATACTATTATGGTGGATATTTATGCTTTTCGCACGGCGTTTTGCACCATATTAGACTGCATTTAGCACCAAAACGCACCGCATTTTGCCGCATTTTACCTTGCGTTTAGCGGCAAAACGCATTGCATTTAGCGGCATATTGCATGGCATTTAGCACCAAAACGCACTACATTTAGCGGCAAATAGCCCCAAAATGGGTGCAAACGGCGGTTGCTTTAAATAAATATTCATCTTATCGCATTCGCATGCTACCCCCTTTTAGCATCAAAACAAACCTCCGCGAGAATCGATTTTTTGCACGCCGGCTTACGCTTGGTGGAGAAAATGGGCACTCATAATGTTAAATTTCTGACTAAAAACTAGACAAAACAACTGTGCGTTTGCATGTGCATGGGCAACGGCAAGGAAAGCACGTACGCTTACTGCGGCCAGTGCGAGCGGTAGCAGGACACATATTTTATCCCGAATTGGCGCAGTATTTAGCAACAGCGTTACAATTTTTTACAGCATTAATTGCTTATCTAAAAAAGTATTATTACCTTTACCGCTATAATACAGCTTTTGGTTGAGATGGAGTGTCGCTCCGAACAAAAACCAATCGCGCCCTGTGCAAAATGCTTTCGCATTAAAAACGTTAACGATGTAAACTTATGTTCATGTAAAACAACGTACTTATGATATCTGTCTATTCCATCAAACCGCAGTTTCAACGGCTGTTAACACCTATTTTAGAGTTGTTGCATCGTGCAAAAGTTACCGCCAACCAAATCACCTTGTGGGCTTGTATTCTCTCACTTGTCATCGGCATTTTGTTTTGGTTTGCGGGCGATGTGGGTACGTGGCTCTACCTCTGCCTGCCTGTGGGACTGCTGATACGTATGGCTCTGAATGCCTTAGACGGAATGATGGCTCGCCGTTACAATCAAATAACCCGAAAAGGAGAGCTGTTAAACGAACTGGGTGATGTCGTTTCGGACACCATTATTTATTTTCCGCTGTTGAAGTATCATCCCGAAAGTCTTTATTTTATTGTGGCTTTCATTGCCCTCAGCATTATTAATGAATACGCAGGAGTGATGGGAAAGGTGCTGTCGGCAGAACGACGGTATGATGGTCCGATGGGAAAGAGCGACCGTGCTTTCGTTCTCGGCCTCTACGGAGTGGTCTGTTTGTTTGGTGTAAACCTTTCAGGATGTTCCGTTTACATCTTTGGGGTTATCGATTTGTTGCTTGTAATCAGCACGTGGATTAGGATAAAGAAGACGTTAAAAGTAACCAGGAGTTCGCAAACGCCTGAGTAAACCGACGATATAGATAAGCAGTGGAGTATGAAAAAGAAACCTTATCCAACGGTTGCGGTTTTTTCTGGCGGTGGTACACGTTATGCTTTGTATCTCGGCATGTATGCGGCGATGCAACATTATGGTGTAAAGCCCGACCTGCTGATTGCCGCTTGCGGTGGCAGTATCGCTGCCAACATCATCAATTCGTTTGCTACCGACGAGCAGCGAAAGGCCTTTATACAGTCGGAAGAGCTGTATCGCTTTGTGCAAAACACCCGACTGACACGTTTCAAAATGCTGTATAAGATAGGTGTCTATTGCCAGCGCAAGGTGCGAAACACATTCTATGCACCTTATATCGAAAATATTTTCGATAAATTTATCGTAGACATGCCCACCGACATACGCCCGCTTTTGCCCTCGTTGGCTGTTCGGCCAACCCTTCCCACCATTGTAGTAGGTGCCCGTTTGTTGTTTGACAGGGCCGACATCGGTAAAGAAAGAAACGGAAGAAAACTTTATCGGAAGGTGCTTTTTACCGATGCCGAGACAGCTAGAAACATCGATTTGCCGGCTGTTAACTGCAATTTTAAAAGCTATGAGGGTAGTGCCATCGACTCGCAAGTTGAGCTGTTTCAAGACGTTCCCTTGCCCATTGCCACCCGCATATCTGTTTCGGATATGTTCTACGTTCAGCCCGTACATTACAACGGCGCCTATTTTGCGGGCGGAATTATTGATTTGATGCCCATAGAGCTGGCCGAACAACTTGGCGAAACAATTTTCTTTGAGAAGAAAAAGGGCTTCGGCACCATCGACGAGGCACTTATTAGAGCCGTATTTGGATATAGTGGAAACCGCCGATTGCAAGAAGTGATGACGCATTCGGTGAACTATTGGGTAGACACGGCCGACATGAACCAAGCACTTTCGGGCCATTACATCGAGAAAAACATCAATCTTCTGAAACTCCAGGTAGAACTGAAACTGCCCAAAACCTATGCGCAGTTTGTAGAAGATATGAACTTTCAATGGCAATACGGATACGATAGGGTTGCCCAACATTTTAAAAACAAACAGGTATGAACATCTTTATTACGGGCGGAACATCGGGTATCGGCTTGGCCTTGGCGCGGTTTTATGCTGCCGAAGGTCATCGGGTTGGGGTGTGCGGACGAAATACGGCACGAATAGATGGGAGCGACGAGGTTAACAAACTGTTGCTTGCATACCAGCTCGACGTGTGTGATAAGGACGCATTAACCGCTGCCGTAGAAGTGTTTTGTGCCGATAAGGGGTTGGACATGATGATTGTTGCTGCCGGATATTACCGTAACGGCGTTACTGAAGAAGTGGATTTTGAGCAGACTTCACAAATGTTGAAAGTTAATATCGCAGGTGCATTGAATGCGATGGAAGTGGCACGAGAAACGATGAAAGCATCCGGCGGACATTTGGTAGTGATTGCTTCGGTGGCCGGATTGCTGCATTATCCGTGCGCAAGCGTATATGCCAAGTGCAAAAGAGCTTTGATACAGATAGCCGATGCTTATCGCCGAAGTTTGGCCGACTATCAAATAACGGTTACAACACTTGTTCCGGGCTACATAGACACGCCACGATTGAGAGAGATATATCGTAACGACCTTTCCAAATGTCCGTTCTACATGCCCTTAAATCGGGCTGTCGAAACAATGACAAAGGCCATAGCGCAGCGCAAAGCACAGGTGGTTTTTCCGCCAAAAATGCGCCTTTCCATCGCTTTTCTTTCGCTTTTACCCACTTGTTTGTTATCGGCTTTTATGCACCGAAAGACTTTATGGAGCATTCCCAAATAAACGACAAAACGGTATGGGCGTGTAAACAGCCCTTGCTAAACGGTTTGATGCAGCGTTGCGGTATAGATAACAAATGCTTGCAAGCAAGCAAATACATCGCCCTTGTTATTTGTTGGGGAGTATTCTATGCTGTTTATACTTTTGCTGCAAGCTATGCGGCATCGCTTAAAGAGGTGTCTTCGCTTTGCTTTTCGTTTGAAAAGGCCATACCGTTTGTACCTTTTGCCATCTATTTTTATAGCAGTAGTGTGGTGTTTTTTATATGGGTTTTCTTCCTTTGCAATACCTTTCGTCAACTGTCGACATTAAGTAAACGCATCGTTTTTATAACCATTTTATCGGGAATTTGTTTTATTATCTTTCCGTTAAAACAAAGTTTTGTACGTCCGGAAACAGCCCATATCTTGTTTTCTTTCATCAATACGTACGATACGCCTTTTAATCAGGCCCCGTCTTTACATATAGGTTATGCCTGCATCTTTTGGAGTGGGGTGCGAAATAGCAGGTTCAGAAACTTACTGAGAATGTGGTTGGTGTTGTTAATGCTGTCTACCCTTTTGGTATATCAGCACCATTTCATCGATATTACTACGGGTTTGATGGCAGGTTTTCTCACGTTATGGATGTTTCCTTACCGTAAAAAGCGCAACCAACAAATAGCAAAGGTTTACTTTTTTGTTGCCGCTGTGGGGCTGACGGCGTTGTTGTTTGCCATCGAATATTCGGTTTTAGGCAGTATTTTTTTATTGTGGGGCATACTCGTCTTGCTGTTATTGGGCCGTGCTTATTATCGCTCTAATCGGCATTTTCTTAAAGACGACCACGGTTGCATCGGTTTTTTGCGTTATATTTTCTATTTTCCCTATATCGCAGTGTATCGCCTATTGTGGTTGTTTTCTCGTCAGGCACCTGTAGAAATTGCGCCCAACATCTTCGTTGGAGGCTTGCTTTCATGCCGTTCTGCGCGGAAATTCGCCCTATTGGGAGAGGTTTCGGTGTTCGACCTTTCAGCCGAATTACCCGAAAACGCCTACTTTCGCACATCGGCAGATTACCATTGCTTCCCGCTTTTGGATATTGCCACTATCCCCAAAGCCTGTGAGGAGCGTATTGTAAATATGGTTTTAGAGAAGATGAAAGCCGAAGATGTGCCTCGAAAGCTATATATTCATTGTGCAATGGGCCGTTTTCGGAGTCGCCGAATAGGTGAAGCGGTGCTGTTAACGATAAGTAAGAATTTAACCAGAGATAAAAATGGAAACAGGAACATTTAAGAGTTTTGACAACGCAGATATTTTTTATAGGGTGTGGAATTACAACCCTTCGCAGAAAACCATTGTGATATTGCATCGCGGGCACGAACATTCGGGACGTTTGCAAGCCTTTGCCGAGAACGAGCAATTTGTGCATTTCAACATCTTTGGCTTTGACATGCGTGGACTGGGGCACACTTCGCAACCCGTTTCGCCCCATTTTATGGACTATGTACGCGACTTGGATGCTTTCGTAAAATACCTCCATGAGCAGTATGGAATTGTTGAGAGAGACATCTTTGTGGTGGCTAACAGCATTGCAGGCGTAATTGTTTCGGCGTGGTGTCACGACTTTGCGCCCCGTATTGCCGGTATGGCACTTCTTGCTCCTGCGTTTACCATTAAGTTATATGTGCCTTTTGCAAAGATGGGAATTGCGTTGGCAGCGCGGCTTTTCAAACATCTTACGGTGCCCAGTTATGTAAAATCGAAGGTGTTGACACATGATGTGGAACAGCAAAAGGCGTACGACACCGACCCGCTAATTACTAGAGAAATTGATGCGCACTATCTCTTGGATTTGCTGAAAGCAGGAAAGCGTATCGTAGAAGATGCTGCTGCCATTACCATACCGACATTGTTACTATCTGCCGGTAAAGATTACGTGGTGAAAGACGATATGCAAAAGCGTTTTTTTGTTGACATCAGCTCCACCCAAAAGCGGTTTATCAAGCTCAAAGGGTTTTATCACGGGCTATTGTTTGAAACGCAACGTGAGCAGGTTTACAACCCTATTGCTGAGTTTATTAACCGCTGTTTCTCACTCGAACAACCGCCAACGACCTGTATGCCTGATAAATTTACAGTTGACGAGTATAACAAAATGGCCCTGAATATGCTTCCCCGAATTGAACGTTGGGGCTTTCGGATACAGAAATGGATGCTCCATCACTTGGGATTTCTTAGTAAAGGAATGCGTGTAGGACTAAAATATGGTTTTGATTCGGGTATGTCTCTCGATTATGTTTATCGCAACCAAGCGCAGGGATGCGGACCAATTGGGCGATGGATAGACAAAGGCTATCTTAACGCCATTGGTTGGAGAGGAGTAAGAATACGCCGAGAGCATCTCATTGCAACCGTAGAAGAACGTATTGAAACGCTTAAACAGCGCAATGAACCCGTGAAAATACTCGACATTGCCGGTGGAACGGGTAATTATTTGTTCGACATCAAGCGCAAGTTTCCTGAAATAGAAGTGGTTATAAACGATTTTTCGGAAGCAAACATTGCTTTCGGCGAGGCACAGATACAACAGCAAGGACTTCAAAATATACGGTTTACCCGTCTTGATTGTTTTAATAAAGACTCATATCGACAGCTGAATTTTGAACCTAATATCGTTATTATTTCCGGTATATTCGAGCTTTTTGGTGATAACGAGCTTGTTTGTAAGGCCATCTCTGGTGCTTTATCCGCACTGCAACCGGGCGGCTTTTTGGTCTATACCGGTCAGCCTTGGCACCCTCAGTTAAAAATGATTGCTTTCGTATTAAACAGCCATCAAGAGCGCGATTGGATTATGCGGCGGCGTTCGCAACGCGAACTGGACAGCCTTTTCGCCTTTTATGGCTTAACCAAATGTGGCATGAAACTCGATAACTTCGGCATTTTTACCGTTAGTTATGGAACCAAATAAGTTGCAAACGGGCTTTTTCTTCAGCCGCAGACAAATTAGTTGGGGCGTCGTTATCAAAGTAAAATGTGTTGACGGCGATGTTTCGGCGTGTCAAAGTCATTTTCCAATTACCCGTCGCCCTGCCATTTTGTAGGATAAGAGGAAAGAAAATACCGTTGTTAGTAAATGCTTTGCTGTTGTGAGAAGCTTGCAAAACATCGCCGCGATACTTGTAGGCAATGATGTATTCGTCGTAAGCAGGCAGAAAGATAAAGCTTTCTTTCTCTTTGATGTCGATTGAAGAAGATTCGTGCAGCAGGTAAGTTTTATCGTTGAGAACGACCTTTTGAAGATCTTTTTCAATAATATCAACGCCCAATCGCGCCTCTCTCATTGACAATCCCGACCACCAACAGAAGTCGTCTAACGTTGCTGGGGCATGACTTCTAAAGTAATTGCGTGCCAATTTGCTCAACGCCTCGTCTTTTGTGGGTAAGGGCATAGGGGCTACTCGCTCGTCTAAGAGCATGTAGGTATGTGTGTTTCCCGCTTCAGGGCCGCTGCAAATGAGTGCCTCGCATTCGGCATTCTCCAAAAAGCGGTTCATAAAAATGGTGTCCGAAGGTAAGCCTTTTTCAGCCATTCGTTCTGTAATTTGCTGTTTGGTAAGGCTCTTTCCACCGCTTAACATATCATAGATATGCTGGTTAGCGGTATCGTACATCTGCTCGGTGATGTGCAGTCCGTGCCCTTTCATCAACGATGCGTAGGCCGATTTCAGCCTGTTGCACGACAATTTGAGCATCCAACGAATATCGCTTGGGCTTACATAATGCCATGTAGGGCGTAGTACGTGGGTGCGAAGAATCTCTCCACGTTCGAGGGCTTGCCTGATTTGCTGCATCGTTGCGCCGCGTGTACGTATTCCTAGTGCCAGCTTTGCCATTCGGGGTTGTTGTGCTTGTATGGCTCCCATCCAGGCTATAACATCTTTTACGTCGGTAAAATCGGGGTTAATTAACTGTTGGGCGCGCAGCCGAATCATTGGAATATTTATTTTTTTCATGCCTTTTGTGGGGATGTTTACATCTTGCAAAGATAATCAGAAATGTGTAAACTCGATGTCAAAGTGGTGTGCTAGTCGCACTAACCCACCAATTCGCCAACTCATCAACTTGTAAACACTTGTTTTAAAGGTACAACGGGGCCTCGTTTCCCATGTTAAAAAGCAAGTCGATAATGCTTAGATTGGGCAAGAACCCGTGGCGTTGGGCGAACACTTGGTAATAGGGGCGAGGAGTAAAGTCGGGGTCGTGGGGCGGATTTTTAGGCACGATGGTGTCGCGGAAGTCTTGAAAGGTGGAGATGGAGCCAGTGTCGGCATCGCCAAAAGCAGTTGGAAGACTTGCGCCCGATGCCAATTGCGCCTGCGTTGGCACAAAAGCAGGGGTGAGATTGATGTTGGGTGTAAAGTCGAGTAGGGTGCAAATGGTGTGCGTTAGTTCGAGGTTGAAGTCGAAAAGAAAGTCGAAACGACGCTCGAAAAAGGGGCGAAAGTCGTCGGCGTAGTACTCAAAAAAGGGGCTTTCGTTATAGGCCGACACGATGGCTTGCCAATGTATGTGCCGCCAATTGCCGTGGTCGCTTATGCGAATGTCTTTCATAGCCATGCGCGAGGCCTGCTCGCCCGATGGCCGTTCGATGGGGATGGTTAGGGCTTGTGGCCCGTTGGCCGTGGCTATGATGCAGCGGTTGCGGTAGGTTTGCTTGATGAAATGGTCGTGTTGCTCCATCCAACAACCATTGCTGTGGAAGAGTTTGGCGTACCATTGTACGGGGGCGAGATAGGCAGAAGAGAGTAGTGGGAACATGTTTTGTGTGCGGATTTAATGAGATGAGTGAGAATGTTGGGGCTGATGTAAACACGAGGGCAGGGAGATTGACCGCCGCAGGCACGCTGAACATGCAGAGAAAGGCTGATGAAACCTAAAAAACAGGTGGGACAAATGCAGCATGGCTGGCTCGATATAAGCCAAGAACACAGCGTTGCATTTGTCCCATCGCTCTTAGGTATGTGCTAAAATCCAGTGGAGGTAAGTTCTAGAACCAGCCTTTAATCTGCGGCATTGCGCCTATAATACCCTAGGTGGCTAAGGCTAAATCATTTTATCTTATCCACACAAGTGAACAAGCGGTTCCATCTGATGCCCTTAAATCCGGGATGGTCTACATCATGCGACCACCAAATGAATATGGGTTTGCCCACCACATGGTCTTCGGGTACAAAGCCCCAATAGCGCGAGTCGGCCGAATTGTGTCGGTTGTCGCCCATCATCCAATAGTAGTCCATCTTAAAGGTGTAGCTGTTGGCGGGCTTGTTGTTGATGTATATTTGTCCGTTGCGCACGTCAACCTCGTTGTTTTCGTACACGCGAATGGCACGTTCGTACATCGGCAGGTTGGCTAAGCTAAGCTTAATGGTAGCCCCTTTCTTGGGAATCCATATCGGTCCGTAGTTATCGCGCGTCCATTTCGTGTTGGCATTGAGGGGATAGAGGTCGCCTGTGGGTGCATCGGTGTTCAGTTTCACGCTCTCAACGATGTCTTTTCGTGCGGCAAGTGCCTTTGCAGCCTTTGCCGTAAGTGGCATAACGCCGCTTGTGTTAAGGCTTTGCAGGTCTTCTTGCGTTATGCCTAGGCTTGTAAGCAAGTCGTCGGGCAGCATTCCTTTCAGCTTAACATAATAGGTATATTGCACGTTGTCTGGCTCTTTGTTGGGCTTGCCGTCGAGGTAAACGATGCGGTTCTTTATTTGAAGGGTTTGCCCCGGAAGGCCCACACAACGCTTAACGTAGTTCTCGCGGCGGTCGGTGGGGCGCGAAATGAGGTCGCCATACTCGTTGGGGTTTTGCAAGATGTAAGCGCGCCCTAGCGCATAGATGTGCTGGAAGTAGGCGCGTTGTTGCAAAAGCGACATGCTGTCGAGGTTAACGGGCTGGTTGGCTTGGTCGTAAAGCTGCTTGCCATACGAGTAAACCATTTGGTAATAGTCGGCAGCTGCCCATCGTGCCTCGTTAACAAGGCTGTCGCCCGATGGGTAATTGAACACAACGATGTCGTTAAGTTTCACGTTTCCCAAGCCTTTTACGCGGCGATAGTCCCAGTGCGGCACCTCAATGTACGACTTAACGTTAATCACCGGCATGGTGTGTTGGGTTAATGGCATGGTAAGTGGCGTTTGTGGGATGCGCGGACCGTAGCTCAGCTTGCTTACAAAGAGGTAATCGCCCGTGAGCAAACTCTTTTCTAGCGAGCTTGAAGGGATGACAAAGTTCTGGAAGAAGAAAAGGTTGATGAAGTAAACGGCAACAAGGGCGAAGACGATGGCATCTACCCAGCCCATGATAAAGCGCGTAGGTCCTTCGGAATCTTTCCACCATTGCCATTTTATTTTCTTCGAAATATAAACATCGTAGATGAAAGGCAGAACGAGCAATCCCCACCAACTTTCCACCCAAAAGAGGAATGCGAGGTAGAGAAGTGCCACGATGATGAATTTAGTCCACTGCTTGCGTGGGTCGAATTCTTTCTTTTTCTTGTTTATCATTGCAAGTGTTAGTTATATGTTTTGTGCCTTTTGCCCCTTACGTTGTGGCGAAACATGGTTGGTTTCGGTGCCGTATGGGGGTGCAGGCGCATGTTGTTGTCAGAACTTAAAGAGGTCGTTCATCGTTAATAAGCCATTGTGTGTGGCGGCATATTCGGCAGCCAGCACTGCGCCTTCGGCAAAACCGCGGCGCGAATGGGCGTCGTGGGTGATGCTGATGCAGTCGGCCTCGCTGTCGTAAACGATGGTGTGGATGCCTGGAACCTCGCCGCGACGGAAACTGTCGATGGCCAATTGGTTGTCGGTTGTTTGCTCGCTGGGCAGCGTTGAGCCGTCGGCCAAGTGCTGTTCGCCCTTTACCCACGTTGCCTTGCGGTCTAGTTGTGCCACCACTTCCTCGGCCAAAGTAATGGCCGTGCCCGAAGGTGCGTCTTGTTTGTGCACATGATGGGTTTCTTCGATGTGCACATTGTATTGCGGAAAGCGGTTCATCAGTTCGGCCAAACGGCGGTTTAAGGCCTGGAAAATGGCCACGCCAATAGAGAAGTTGCTGCCCCAGAACAGCGTTTGCCCTTCTTCTTGGCACATCTTGCGCACCTCTTCGCCGTGTTGGGCAAGCCATCCCGTGGAGCCCGACACCACTTTTACGTTGTGTGCAAAGGCCTTTCGATAGTTGTCGAAGGCTGCTTGGGGGGTGGTAAACTCGATGGCCACGTCTGCCGATGCAAAGGCAGGGCTGTCGAAGTCGGCTTGGTTGTCTTGGTCGATGATGCAAACGATGTTGTGGCCGCGCTGTTTGGCAATCTCTTCAATCATGCGGCCCATCTTTCCGTAGCCTATAATGGCGATGTTCATGGGTTGTATTTTTTCTACTATTATGATGTAATGCGTTCTCGGCTGTTAGCCTTTGAACGTGCTGTGGGGCAGTGGCAATGGCGCGTAATGCCCTAATTTACTGCGCAAAGTTAGCGAAAAAAGGGGTAAAAGCCATCTTTTTAGTCTTTTCATTTTGTTCCCTTTCACCTTTTTTAGACGTAAAGATGGTAGCTGCCGCCTGCCAATAGCTTTAAAATCCCCTTCATTTCGAGTTGGAAAAGCAACACGGTGAGTTGCGAAATGGGGATGTTGGCCGTTATCGACAGTTGGTTTATGGGTTGGTCGTTCAGCTTTTGCAACGCCTGAACCACGGCTTGTTCTTCGCCAGAGAGCTGTGGAAACAATTGTCGCTCTATGCCTTGACGTGTGGCTTGCATGCGTTTGAAGTCGGTTTCCCAGCCTAGCGCGTGCACAAAGTCGGCTGCCGAGGAAACCAGTTGGGCCTTATGGTCGCGTATCAGGTTGTTGCAGCCCTCGCTATATGGTGCGCCCACGGGACCGGGGAAGGCGAAAACATCGCGGTTGTAGTCGCGAGCGATGGCCGCAGTGATAAGTCCGCCGCCATGTGCAGCACTCTCTACCAGCACACAAGCGTCTGAAATGCCGGCCACAATGCGGTTTCTTCGCACAAAGTTTAGCTTGTCGGCATTGGTGTTGGTGAGAAATTCGGTGAGCAGTCCGCCCTGTGTAAGCATTTCGTTGGCCGTTTGTTTATGGCGAGTGGGGTAGAGATAGTCCAGCCCATGAGCCAGCACGCCCACCGTGTCTAGCCCGTTTGCCAAGGCTTGTCGGTGCGCGTTGATGTCTACGCCGTAAGCCAGTCCGCTAACGATAAGCACTTCGGGGCTAAGGCTTTTCAACTCCGAAACAAAGCGGTGAATAAGATCTTGTCCATAGGCTGTGCAGTGGCGCGTGCCAACAATGTTGATAACGCGTGCCCGATTAAGGTTGGCCGTACCTTTATAAAACAGCACAAGTGGTGCATCATCGCAGTTTTTAAGTCGCTGTGGATAGTCGTCGTCGGCCAAAGCAAGAGCCCGTATGCCGTTGCGCAGGTTGTATTCCATTTCGGCATCGGCTGCTTTTAGGTGCTGTTCGATGTTGCTCATAGCCTCTTGCAGGCGTGGCGAGGCATCGGGCAGCACCTCGCGCAAGTCGTTTCGGTGTGCAATAACGGCCGTGGCCGAACCCAACTGTCGGTATAGCTGTGCCAAACCTGCAAGGTTAAAGTAGTTAACGCGTGTTAGCGCGATGGCGTTTCGGGTCTCGTTGTCGTTCATGGAGCGGGTTAAGTTTCTTTTAGTTTACGAGCTGACAAGTTTACAAGTAGATGAGTTTACACGTAGACAAGTTAACAAGTTAACGAGTAGACAAGTAAATAAGGCCGTAGCCAAGTAAACATGTTGACGGGTAACATGTTTACTTGGCTCTATTTTTTTGCCGTTTCTATAACCGTTAGCTAACGGGAACATGGGCTATTTGTCGGCCGATTGCTGATCTATAAAGGGTGCGAAAGCCTTGTCTATTTCCTCACTTCGGCTCAGTCTGCCGTTCACTAAGCATACAAGTTCGGCCGTGGCACGGAACGAAAGTTTATCATCTCGCTTGCGGAAGATGTCGTGATGGAACACATATCGGATGCCTTCTTGCGTAATACGGAGTTTAGAAACAAGGATATCGTCGCATTGTAGTGGCGTTTTGTATTGCAAAGTCATGCGTGCCACCACGGCATCCACTCCCTTTTCGTGCAGGCCAGCAAAGCTTAGCCCTGTGTGTTTCAAGAAAAGGTGGCGCGTGTGTTCTGTGTAATGCAAATAATTGGCGTTGTTAACAATGCCTTGGATGTCGCATTCGTAATCGCGAACTTCCATCTCGGTTGTGAATGTGTACATATATATAGTTATTTAAAAAGCCTCACCCCAACTATAACCGGCCTCACCCCCAGCCCCTCTCCGAGGGGAGAGGGGAGTAGTATGCCTTGTTAGTTGACAAGGATTGTCGTTCTCTCTGCAGCCAAGCATTTGGCTTAACTCCATAACTCCTTAACTCCTTAACAAGTATTGCCGCCCTCTCTGCAGCCAAGCATTTGGCTTAACTCCATAACTCCTTAACTCCTTAACTCCTCAACAAGTTATCTCCTCAAATATTCATACCCAATTCTGCATCTTAGGCAGTTTTTGCGGTCGCAATATTCGTTTTTAAGCTGTATGAGTGCTTGCGTATCGCCAGCGTTATTCACTTCTAGGCCGCACGCTTTCCACATCCTAACGATATGGTTATCCTCCGCTTTAAGCTCGTCGAGCAGCTGATAAGCGCGGTCGCACAGAACATCGTTGTGGCGATGACGGCCGTAAGCGAAGAGAACAGGCACAACGGTGTTGAGGATGAGCACATCGCGCGAGGCCGTTGAGAGAGCTTTGTCGCTGGCTTTACTTTCTCCGCCAAACACATAATGCGTTTGCCAATAGCCCGAAACCTGCGTGGCCAAGGCTTTACGCAGCTGTGTTAGATTTTCGCAAGCCACGATGTTGGCCAACGATGCCCGCCGCGAATGGTGAAGAACGGCCAGTTGCGACAGGCGGATGTGTGGAAAATTCTGCGGCCGAAGTCGAAGAAACAACCACAAGGAAGGGTCTAATGGCTGCAAGTTAAACTTGTGCGCAAGGTAAGCGTACTCCTTTTTAAGTAGCCCAAAGTAGCTTTCGGCCGTGGCTGCGTCTCGGTGTCGGGCGGGTATGGCAGCATCGTTTAGCAGTCCTGCCTGCCCCATAAAGAGGGCCTCTATCTGAAAAGCATTGTCGCGATGGTGGTCTACGCATCGCAAAGGCACGTTGGCTGCCCAGCGTTCGAAGGCATCGCCGTTTACGCCGAACCCAAAATTGCGCGCCAAAGTGATGAAGAAAGCATCTTCCCACGACCCCTTTGCCTGCTCAACGCGCCGTGCCACCGCCTCGGTTTTGCTTTCAAGCCGCTCTGTTTGTAGGGCGGCCAACCAGCTGTGCAGCGTAAGTCGCTGCAATTGGGGAATGATGTGGTGGCAAGGCGGAAACTTATCGGCCGCCAACAGCTCGTCATAGTGGGCCGCAATGCCCTTGGGCACGGCCAATTCCATTTGTGGCAGTTGCTTGCCGTCTTGCGTTAGGCACTCCATGTCGGCCTTTCCCACCACGTGTAGCACCACATTATTATATCGCGGGTCGTTGTGATGCCCATGTTCAAACCATTGCGAGGCCATGTCGTGTATCTCTACGTTGCCCACCCAGAGCGTATCGCCAAGCTTAACTTTGGCGTTAAAGAAGTCGGCACCGGCGTTGTCGTTGTGCAATCCCACGTCAATCACCTCCACATCTACGCCTTCGGTTGTTTTCAAAGGTGCAGTTGCGAATAGCTTGTGTTTCCAAACATAGTGCAATAGCTGTTCCATGGGCATGTCGATATAAGGGTTCGTGGCACAAAAATATAAAGAAAAAACGAAAAAACGGCCTTTTTGGTCAAGAAATATGCAAGCCCCCGCATTTCGTTTGCGTGCCTGCCGCCCCCTTATCTGCATGTTTTGTTTATTGGTTAAGTCTTCGTACCTTTGCATTTATGAAAATAGGAAACATATCGTTTGATGCTCATCCGCTCTTCCTCGCCCCGATGGAAGACGTCACCGACATAGGGTTCCGCCTGCTTTGCAAACGTTTTGGCGCGGCAATGGTGTACACCGAGTTTGTTAGTGCCGAGGCATTGGTGCGCTCGGTGAAGTCTACCGTGAGCAAACTAACCATCAGCGACGACGAACGCCCTGTGGGAATACAAATCTACGGGCGCGATGTGGAGTCGATGGTTGAGGCTGCACGCATTGTGGAACAAAGCCGTCCCGATGTGATTGACATCAACTTTGGCTGTCCTGTGAAGAAAGTGGCAGGCAAAGGGGCTGGTGCGGGCATGCTGAGAAATGTGCCGCTGATGTTGGAGATAACACGCCAAGTGGTGCGTGCGGTGCGTACGCCCGTAACGGTGAAAACGCGATTGGGATGGGATTGCGAAGAAATTATCATCCCCACGTTGGCCGAACAGCTGCAAGATTGTGGCATAGCAGCCCTTACCATACACGGCCGAACGCGCTCGCAGATGTATACGGGCGAGGCCGACTGGCGTTATATCGGCGAAGTGAAGGCCAATCCGCGTATCCATATCCCCATTATCGGCAACGGCGACATTTGTACGCCGCAGCAAGCCAAAGAGGCTTTCAGTCGTTATGGCGTTGATGCAGTGATGGTTGGGCGTGCCACATTCGGTCGGCCTTGGGTGTTTAAGGAGATGAAAGACCATCTTGAAGGCTTGCCCCAAGACCCTTCGCTCACCATCGACCGAAAGATTGACTTGCTGGAAGAGCAACTGCGCATCAACATAGAGCGTATTGACGAGTATCGCGGCATACTGCACACGCGCCGCCATCTGGCAGCAAGTCCTATATTTAAGGGCATTCCTGATTTCAAACAAACGCGTATCGCCATGCTTCGTGCTGATAAGCAAGAAGAATTGATTGCCATTTTGGAAGGCTGTCGCGAACGATTAAGAGGGTTGGAGCAGACTGTTGGGTGAACGCTGTTAACCCCCTTATTGGCTACAAGCGAGCTGTAGTGGCACTACTAACGGTTGGTAGTGCCACTACCGATAGTTTGTAGCCGCAGTACTAGTGGTTTTGTACTGGCAGGTTGATGGTAAAGTCTTTGTTGATTGACGAAATTCTAAAACCAATTTGTTTTGATGATTACTCGTCATCTTGTAACCCTCCAAGCGTGTTTGCGCTCTATTTGCGGGTGAATTCGATGCGTTCAGTCTCGATTACAAAGGGCGACTCGATGATTAGTTTCGATTGGTTGGCGTCGAAAAACTCTATAACGCGTACCCTGACGAAATGAGATTTGCTATTTAGGTGTAGTAGATTTCGGCTTTGGCTTTTGCTATACATCAGCCCCCATTGGCCTTCCAGATCTTCATCAATTTGCTTTGTCCAGTCGGTTAGCACGGGTTTACCGCCAACCATCACCTGTTTGCGTGACCTATATAATATGTGTCCGGTATAAGTTCCGTCGGTTTTAAAGACGAATTCTTGAGTAACTTCCGTTAATTCTGTCTGACTGAAATGATGCCAATGTCCCACAATCAGGTCGTGATATTTCTCATTCAACTGCTTGGTGGCTGCTATTTCATCCGCATTAACCACAATGGGCGCGCGGTGACACGAGGCCAACAGGGCGGAGAAAGCGAAAAGCACGTAGGCTAATATTTTCATAAACATGAGTAATATAAGTTTGAAATAATTCGTGATAATGTTGCAAATATAGCATTATTTACCTAAACTTGTAAGTGAGTATGCGCATTTTTTCATACCTTTGTATGTCGATAAACAACGTTATTCGCAAGCACAGGTTAACAGTGAGGTAAGCATACCGCCTTATCTACTTGTTAACAGGTCAACTTGTAAACTGATAATACAAACTGTAAACATGAACGTAGAGATAGAATCCTCGTGGAAAGAGCAACTGGCCGATGAGTTTGAAAAGCCTTATTTCAAGGAATTGTCTGACTTTGTAGATGGCGAGTATAAGCAGAATAAATGCTTTCCACTTGAAAAAGATTTATTTAATGCCTTTAATCTGTGTCCCTTCCACAAGGTAAAAGTGGTGATAATCGGGCAAGACCCCTATCCAGGTGAGGGGCAAGCGCATGGCTTAAGCTTTTCGGTTAACGATGGTGTGCCTTTTCCGCCATCGCTGAAAAATATCTTTAATGAGATAAGCGATGATTTCAAAACGCCCATTCCTACCAACGGAAACCTAACACGATGGGCCGAACAGGGCGTACTTTTGCTCAACTCTATACTCACTGTGCAGGCAAATAAGCCAGCAAGTCATCAGAGAAAAGGTTGGGAAAGGTTTACCAATGTTGTTATTAAGCGGTTGAATGATGAATGCGAAGGACTTGTTTTCATGCTTTGGGGTGTAAAGGCGCGCAAGAAAGGCAGGTGTATCGATTCTAACAAGCATCTCGTTTTAACATCGGCTCATCCCTCGCCGCGGGCAGTTAATTTTGGTTGTAGTTTTGGTAAAAAACACTTTTCGCAAGCTAACGAGTATCTTTCTTCACGCGGCAAAACGCCTATCAATTGGTAATAAACAAAAGGATTATAAAGGTGAAAGGGTGAAAAGGTGAAAAAATAGCTAACGCCCACCAACTTGTCAACTGGTTAACTCGTCAACTCGTCAACTAGCAAAAGGTGAGAAATGGCTAACGCCCACTAACTTGTCAACTCGTTAATCCGTCAATCTTTGTAAACTTTTCAGCGAGAATTTTAACACTAAGAGTGCCCTTTTTCTCCACCAACCGCTCATCTTGCCGCAAATAATCGATTCTCGCGGAGGTTAGTTGTGGTGCAAAATGGGGTTAGCTTGCCAATGCAGCGAAATGAATTTTTATTTAATAAAACCGCCATTTGCGCCAGTTTCGGGGCTATTTGCTGCTAAATGTGGTGCGTTTTGCAGCTAAATGCAATGCGTTTTGGTGCAAAACGCAGTCTAATATGGTGCAAAACGCCGTGCGTTTTGGTGCTAAATGCAATGCGTTTTGATGCTAAATGCAGTGTAAAATGCTACTAAATGCAAGGCGAAAAGCATAAAAATCCACCGCAATTGGTATAAATAACCCTTTTACAACCATTAAAAATATGGCTGAAAAAGGGTAAAATAGCCGTTAAAAAGTGGGTTTTTGGGGCAAAAAGCGTGTAATTGGGTGCAAAAAATAATGCGTTGGCAACCAAACTAGAAAGGTAAAATGGTGCAAAACGCAGGTTCTGACCCTAAAAACAGACAAAACAAAAGACGTGTAAGATGGAAAATAGCGGCAATTTGCCTGCTAAAGAGCGTTTGTTTTTGCTAGAATGGGTGGACGAGAAGGATGTGTTTTGTAAAATATAAATACTTAATTTAACTTGGCTTGGACATCGACAAAAGATAGAAAGTTGGTTTTAATGATCGCTTGTAGATAAATAAGCATGTGTAGGCTAACGTGTAAATGGGCATTTTTTCATACCTTTGTATGTCGTAAAATGATGTTTTCGGTAAGTTCTAGGCAGGTTCTATAAATTACCTTTGCTGTATTTTAGCTTTTAGTTGAGCTGGTTTTGCTTGTTTCTTGAAGGAGCATAGTGCACTATGAGACTGAAAGAGAAAGCAAAAGATGCCAGATAAAAGCAAAAAGACAGTGAAGAGCAATACAAGAAACATGAATTGAACCTTTGCGTGGAATTTCTAGAACATGCCTTAGTTCATGGCAAGATAGGCAAACTGCCTTGTAGGCTTGTAATTGGTAAACTGAGAATACAAACAATAAGCATGGATGTAAAGATAGAATCTTCGTGGAAAGAGCAGCTGGCCGACGAGTTCGAGAAACCTTATTTCAAGGCTTTGTCTGCCTTTGTGCATGCCGAATACAAGCAGCATCAATGCTTTCCGCCTGCACAACTGGTGTTCAATGCCTTTAACTTATGCCCTTTCGATAAGGTGAAAGTGGTGATAATTGGGCAAGACCCCTATCACGACGACGGACAAGCGCATGGTCTAAGCTTTTCGGTTAACGATGGCGTGCCTTTTCCGCCCTCGCTGCAAAACATCTTTAAGGAGATTAACAACGACCTTGGCACGCCCATTCCCACAAGTGGAAACCTAACGCGTTGGGCCGAGCAAGGTGTGCTTTTGCTTAACGCCACGCTCACCGTGCGTGCGCATCAGGCTGCCAGTCACCAACGGCAGGGCTGGGAAACGTTCACCGATGCAGCCATAGCGCGACTAAATGCAGGGCGCGAGGGACTTGTCTTTATTCTTTGGGGTGGCTATGCGCGCTCGAAGTCTGCGCTTATCGATGCTCGTAGGCATTGCATCTTGCAATCGGTTCACCCCTCGCCGCTATCGGCCAATCGTGGCGGTTGGTTTGGCAACCATCACTTTTCGCAGGCCAACGCCTATCTTTCTTCGCGCGGACTAACGCCCATCAATTGGTAAACAATGAACAACAACATACCGCCCATTATGCAAGTGGGCAACGTACTTATCTCTTCCGACCTCATCACCGAGCGCTTTTGCTGCGACCTCGATGCCTGCAAGGGCGCTTGTTGTATTGAGGGCGATGCCGGAGCGCCCGTTACACTTGATGAGATTGCGGCTATGGAAGACGCATTAGACATCGTGTGGACCGACCTATCGGCACAGGCACAGGCCGTTATCGACAAGCAGGGCGTGGCCTGTACCGACCGCGAGGGCGACCTGGTGACGAGTATCGTTAACGGCAAAGACTGTGTTTTTACTTGTTACGACAAGGGGCTTTGCCTTTGTACGTTCGACCGGGCGCATCGAGCAGGGCTCTGTTCGTTTCGCAAGCCCATATCCTGTGCACTCTATCCCATTCGCGAAAAGCGTTTCGATGCCGACCTTGTTGGCCTTAACTACCACCGCTGGGATGTGTGTAGGCCGGCCGTAAAGAAGGGTCGCGAACTAAATCTACCCCTCTATCGTTTTTTGGAAGGTCCGTTAACCGAGCGGTTCGGGCGCGAATGGTACGCCGAATTGTGCGAGGTGGCGGAGAGTTTGATGGAGGAAGGAGGGGAGGAGTAAGGAGTTATAAAAGTAATAAGGAGTAAGTAGTAAAGTAGTAAGTTGTATGTAGTAGGGAAAAAGTGTTAGAGTTGTAAGTGGTAAGTAGAAAGTAGTAAACCCATAAACTAAAAACTAATAAGCTCCAAAACTCTAAAAACTCATAAACTTATAAACTCAGAGAACTAATAAACTCACACAATGTTAAACGAACAACGCAGCAGTATGCTGCACGGCATCTTGCTTATTGCCCTCTTTTCGCTTGCCGCTTTCTATCTTGGCGACATGGCTTGGGCTAAGCATCTTTCTATTAGTCCGATGATTATCGGCATCGTATTGGGCATGATTTATGCCAACAGTCTGCGCAATAACCTGCCGCCGACGTGGGTTCCAGGCATCACTTTCTGTGCCAAAAGGGTGCTTAGAGTGGGTATTGTGCTGTATGGTTTCCGATTAACGCTACAAGATGTAACAGCCGTAGGACTGTCTGCCATTGTGGTTGACGCCATTGTGGTGTGCGTAACCATTGGCGGAGGGTTGCTTATCGGCCGCATTTTGAAACTCGACCGCAGCATAACGCTGCTTACTTCGGTGGGCGCAGGCATCTGTGGGGCGGCTGCCGTGTTGGGAACAGAGGGCGCAATCAATGCCAAACCCTACAAAACAGCCGTGGCCGTGTCTACTGTTGTTATCTTCGGAACACTCTCCATGTTTCTATATCCCGTGCTTTATCGCAATGGTGTGCTAGACCTCTCGCCCCAATCGATGGGTATTATGACGGGCAGCACCGTACACGAGGTGGCTCATGTGGTGGGTGCTGGCAACGCAATGGGCAAAGGCGTGTCTGATATAGCCATCATTGTAAAGATGATTAGGGTGATGATGTTGGTTCCCGTGTTGCTTGTGGTGAGCTGGTTTGTGGCACACGGCAAGCAGGGCGATGCCGAAACGCAAACAAAACGCAAGGGGATAACCATCCCTTGGTTTGCCGTTTTGTTCTTGGTGGTTATTGGTTTCAACTCGCTAAACCTCTTTTCTCCCGCTGTTAACGATGCCATTAACACCTTCGATACCTTTCTTCTCACAATGGCGATGACCGCTTTGGGTGCCGAAACCAGCATCGACAAGTTTAAAAAGGCTGGCGCCAAGCCCTTCCTCCTTGCCGCCCTGCTATATTGTTGGCTGCTGGGTGGCGGCTATCTTATTGCTAAGGCGTTGTAAAGGACTAAGGGATTTTGTGGGGGTAAGAACCGAAAATGGTTTGGACAAACGCAGCTATTGTAGGGTGAGTGGTAGGCTATGCACATTGATGAAATGGTTAACTTACCTTGTTCACTAGGTGCACATTGTTGCTTTATGGATTATTCGGCTTTGTTATGGCAAAATTTGTTTCAAGTCTTTTCAACCAATTGTCAAACCTTGGCGACTTTTGCCTCATCTTGTCAAGGCCAATAGCTTCTGCCAAACAGCATCCGTAAACCACTTTCTCGTAACCACTGATGATGCGTTCGAGTCTGTGTGAGGGAGATGTTTCAACACCATCGTTAATCATTTCGGGATTATCGAAGTCTGCAAACGTTTGTTTAAGTTCAGTTTCTCCCACTAGTTCGTTCTTAGGTACTTGTTTATAGAACACTTGAATGTCGTTAAACAGCAAGCCTTCGAACTCATGTAGTTGCAGATAAGGCACAAAATGTGGGCGCAAGTTTTCGTCCACATCGGCTAGCATGGCTGCTTCAAGTTCGTCAAGGCGTTGGTTTTTGTCGGCAATTGCTTGTTTTTCAGCCCACAATGGAAAGCCGTGACTATCCTTAATGCCATAGTAATCAATCAATGTAGTGACCAAAACGTCTTTTTCTCGGCGCAGATAGGTTTCTATTTCACGTTTCAACACGTTCCAATTGGCTATTCCACCCATCGTTTTCTTAATCAATGGGGCTTGTAGTGTGATGCCGTGCGCGCTGAAATGTGGCTGTAGCAGGGTGTTGCAGAACTCTTGTTCGGTTTGCCCTTCACAAATAATTATAATCCTATTCATCCCTCGTAGTTGGGCTGTCCGCCCTCTATCATGTTGCGTTTCCATAGTTCGTCTATCGTATAATTCTCTTCGAGCCATGCTTTTAGCATCTCTTCGCTTTGTCGTGTGAAGCGTGTTTCACCGCCAACTTGGTCTACGGTGATGATATCTGATGGCTCGAAATGTGCTATTAGGTCGGCCGACTGCGTGGCAACAATCACTTGGCAATTGCGTTTCGATGCAGATTTGATCATCCCTGCCAACTTAGCGATGGCAAAGGGATGTAGTCCCAGTTCGGGTTCGTCTATAATAATGGTGGCGGGAAGATTGGGTTGTAAGAACAATGTGGCCAAAGCGATGAAGCGTAAGGTGCCGTCAGAGAGGTCGGTTGCGCCGTAAGTCATGTCGCTAAACTTGTCTTGCCAAAGCAGTCTTAGGTTGTTTTCTTCATTGGGTTCTAGGTAGAAGTCCGAGAAATAAGGGGCAACCGACTTGATACAGGCTACAATTCTGTTGTACACCAATGACTGTTCGCTACGTATCTTGTAGAGAAAAGCCGCAAGATTGCCACCATTGGCATATAGAAAGGCAGTGTCTGTTGATGTATTGCTGTATTTTGTGAATGGCGAATTGGCACTGGTATCGTGGAAATGGTATTTTCTAAACTTAGCCATGTACCCCAATATGTATGGTGCTCTGAGGTTATCGCTAAGGCTAAGGTTTGCTTCTTTGCCATGATGGGTAATGTCTTTTGGCTTGCCCTTATAGTATAGTTGCTCGTCGGTGAATACAAAACCATCGTTGCCTGCCGTCAATTCAGCCGCATAGCCATTTTGGCCACCGTCAAATTCAATATGGAATGAGAATTTTTCGGTTGTTTTTCGGCCTTGAAAAAGTATCTTGTCTTCGCCCCCTTTTAAGGCCACGTATTCGCTTAATACGCGTCCGCACAGTCTGTGAAGCAACTCGAAGAAAGAAACGAAGTTGCTTTTGCCGCTACCGTTAGCACCTATTAGGATGTTGATAGGGGCTATATCTATCTTGGCCGACTTGATAGACTTGTATCCATTTATTTCGATGTAGTCCATATATTATTGCTTGTTACGTGTTTTTGGGTGGATACAGCATGGTGCAAGTGCGGATTATCGCCCGCGAATGCTGTGCTGTTAAGTTTGTAAAGCCCAAGACTAGTGACAAAGTTAAGCATAAAATGCGAAACGAACGCGATTAAAGGAATGGTTTTAACAAAAGCATACGCATTCTCATTTTATCGTTGTCGAAAAGTAGAATGCGCATGGTTGGATGTCTCACATCCCTCACTTCGCCCTCTTCATCACCACCACCGCATTGGCTACTTTGCGCTCTCCGTCGTGGTCGAACTTGCGATTGTCGCAGGGATAGTTGGCAATGCCATTGGCATTATACCCTTTTGCCCAGAGCGTGGTGGAACCTCCGCCGTCTAGATTAAGGGCATCGGTGCAGCCCAACTGTTGCAAAAAGTGGCGCAGTTCGATAAGGTTCATACCGCCAGCATAACCCGGATGCCGTCCGTCTACGGTGACGAAAAGCACCGTTCCGCGCGAAGTGAGGGCGATGGCCGTGCGTGGATGCTTTTTAACGATGAACCCCATGCTGCTGCTACGCAACGAAACGTCCTTGCCGCGATAGAGAAGTAGATGCCCAGAGGCCAATGTAGACCCGTGTCGACAACGGTAACGCTGCTCGATTGCCTTGTTCCAGGGCATGATGTGGAGCTTTCGGCCGTGCGTTCGGATAGCTCCCGTTACGCGAAGGGCCAGTTCGGCCGTGGTTGTTGTGTCGATAACGGTGCGCCCTTGGCGTAAGTAGGTGATGGCCGAACGCTTATGTATGTCGAAATACGAACCGTTGATGGCTGCCAAAGCCTTGGTGCGGCGCGCCATTTCGCCCACTGTGGCACCGCCATCTGCAACCGCAATGTCGAACACTAGGCCGCGTTTGGGCGTTATTTCGGCCACAGTAACGGTTTGGGCACAGCCGTATAGCAAAGGCCAACGCATCTGTCGCACCTCTATATTCTCGCTAATCTTCTTCGTTTCCCACATCGCTGTGTTGATGGCCACAACGTCTTCGCGAGTTTGGGACACAAGGTGGAGGGGCAGGAATAGCCCCAAAAGCAGACCAATAAAAAACTTATTTCGCATAATATGGTTGTTAATCGTTGGCAGATGTGGTTGTTGTGGTGGGCAAATTGGTGAGCTTTCTTCACCATCAAAGCGATAAAGTTCGCCGTTGCGCATCTTTTGCATGTCTGTCTTCATTCCTTTTTCGTTTTACGATGTGGGCAAAAGTACGTTTTTTTGATTAACTTTGCAACACCAAGCCCTGCCCCGGCAATGGGTTTTCACACTATTTACCATTCCGCCACATCATGTTCCATCCCCTACATACCACTCTTCCGAGGCCCGAAAAGATGAACAATCCCTTCTTTTACGAGCCCGATGCGCTGTGCCTAATGGCTGCCGAGCAGGTAAAGGGACTTGTTGCCCAGCACGAAACGTGGCGCGAAGAGGTGGCACAGGGCAAGATGTTCGGCGTATTGGTGGTTGAACACCCCACGCCCCACGGCACAGAGTTGGGCTATTTGGCCGCATTCTCGGGGCAATTAGGCGGTAAGGCCACGTGGGAAGGCTTTGTTCCGCCCGTGTTCGACTACTTGCAGCCCGATGGTTACTTCAAAATACACGAACGCGAGATAAGCGAAATTAACGCACGATTAAGCGAAATGGAGCGTAACCCGCTGCTTAACGAGCTGAAAACGCGCATTGCCAACGAACAAGAAACGGCAGAAACGGAACTTAACGCTTACCGAACGGTGATGGCTGAGGCCAAAAAAGAACGCGAAAACAAGCGCAGACGGGGCGCAACAGCCGAAGAACAAGCGGCGATGGTGGCCGAAAGTCAGTTTCAAAAGGCGGAATTGCGCCGGCTGAAACAGCGGATTAAGGCCCGAATTGAATGCTTGCAGGCCGAACTGAATGTGCAGGAGAAGGCGATGACAGACTTAAAAACCAAGCGCAAACGCCTATCAGACACACTGCAACGCTGGCTTTTCCAACAGTTTGAAATGCTTAATGCGCGCGGCGAACGCCGCAACTTGCTCGACATTTTCGCTCCAACACCCCAACGAACACCACCTGCCGGCACGGGCGAATGTTGTGCACCAAAGCTGTTGCAGCATGCTTTCGTTATGGGTTATCGTCCGCTTAGCATGGCCGAGTTTTGGTTGGGGCGGTCGCCCAAAACCGAGATAAGGCGCGAAGGTGCGTTCTATCCTGCCTGTCCGGGCAAATGTGGGCCAACATTAGGCTTTATGTTGCAGGGCTTGGATGTGGCGTGCGTACCGCAAAAGCCCGTAGACCGCGAAGCCCTACGTGTGGTTTACGAAGACGAGGGCTTGGTGGTGGTGAGCAAACCGCATGGCATGTTGAGTGTTCCTGGCAGAGATGGCGGCACGTCGGTTGCCCAATTGATGCGCGAACGCTACCCAGATGCCGACTCGCCCCTTGTTGTTCATCGACTAGACCAAGACACATCGGGGCTGATGCTCATCGCAAAGACCAAGGATATGCACCGAACATTGCAGTTGGCCTTTGAAAATCACGAGGTAAAGAAACGCTATGTGGCGGTGCTAGACGGCTTGTTGCCGCCCGAAAAGCAGCAGGGCGAAATATCATTACCCTTAAATAGCAACTACTTAGACCGTCCGCGGCAGATGGTAGACTGGCTAAATGGCAAGCCAGCCGTTACGCGGTACGAGGTGATTGGGCACGAAGAGGGGCGCACCCTCGTGGCGCTTTATCCGCTAACTGGGCGCACGCATCAACTTCGCGTACACTGCGCGCACCCCGATGGCCTAAACTTGCCCATCCTTGGCGACCCTCTTTACGGGCGAAAGGCCGACCGCATGTACCTGCATGCCGAAGTAATTGAGGTTGAAAAGCTGGGATTGAGGGTGGAAGATGATAAGTGGCCTCACCCACAGGCTATCTCCAAAGGGGGTGGAGAGTAAAGCCTCACCCCCAACCCTCAACAAAGAGGGAGGGTAGAAAAGCCTCACCCCCAACCCCTCTCCAAGGGGAGAGGGGAGTAATATGCCTTGTTAGTTGGCAAGGATTGTCGTTCTCTCTGCAACCAAGCATTTGGCTTAATTTCTTAACTCCATAACTCCTTAGCTTTTAACTCCTCATCAACGATTGCCATCCACTCTGCAACCAAGCATTTGGCTTAACTCCATAACTCCTTAACTCCTTAACTCCTCAACACCATTATCCCAAGAAAAACATCACCATTACTTGCACGATAATCACGCGCAGAAACATGCCGAGGGGATAAACGGTGGCGTAAGTAACGGCAGGTGTGTCGCCTTCGAGCGTTTCGCTAGCGTAAGTAAGTGCCATTGGGTTGGCCATCGAACCACAAAGAATGCCGCAAATGGAGCCGAAGTCGAGTCGCTTAGTGCGCAAGGCGATATAGCCCACCAGCAGAACAGGTACCACCGTGAGTATAAAACCAAGCCCCACCCATAGCAATCCCTCAGGGCGTATCACCGTTTTAAAGAAGTCTTGACCTGCATCTAAGCCCAAACAGGCCAGATAGAGCGATAAACCCAACTGACGGAGCATGAGCGATGCACTACGCGTTGTGTACGAAACAAGGCGGAAACGTGGGCCAATGCTGCCCACAAGTATGCCCATCACGATGGGGCCACCTGCCAATCCCATGCGTACGGGGGCACTCATGCCGGGCAACATGACGGGGATGGTGCCCAAGGCAAGACCCAAAAGCATGCCCAGGAAGATGGCACCGAGGTTGGGTTCGTTAAGCGTTTGTACGGCGTTGCCAAGATAATGCTCCACGTTTTCAAGCGCATCGTGTTCGCCAACCACCGTAACGCGGTCGCCATATTGCAAGCGCAGGTCGTTTGTGCCGAGAAGTTTGGTGTCGCCACGCGTAACACGGCTGACGTTCACCCCATAGGTGTTGCGCAGTTGCAGCGAACCAAGTTTCTTACCATTGAGCATCGGACGGGTGATGACCACCACCTTCGACTCCACTTTCTTGTCGATGTGGTTCCAGTCTATCTTGTCTTTGTTCCAATCCTTGTCCACTTTCTTCCCCAACAACAGCTCCATTCCGCCCACTTCATCGTCGGTTGTAACCACAAGAACGTTGTCTCCTAGTTTCAGTTTTGTGGTAGAAACGGGTACGATAACCTGCTCGTTGCGCCATATTCGCGATACGATAAAGCGGATATGTGCCATTTGTGAAATCTCGGCCAGTGTTTTTCCGTGGATAGCTTGGTTCACAACTTCGTATTGCGCCACATAAGTATGGTCTTCGTCTTGCGGCGAATGAGGCACCAGGTCTTCGGGTTTAACGAAGAATTTGCGGAGGAATATCATGGCGAAGATAACACCCAGAACCCCCAAGGGATAGGCCACGGCACAGCCAAGCGCGGCACTACGCGTGGAGAACCCGAAGTTTTCGAGTGCCTGCTGGGCGGCTCCAAGGGCTGGCGTGTTGGTAACAGCACCCGAAAGTATGCCTACCATCGTTTGCATTGGCACGTTGGTTACTTCCGAAAGCACCAGTGCGAGGATGGTTCCCACGGCAATGACGGCAAATCCCCACAGGTTGAGCGAGATGCCTTCTTTGCGTAACGACCCGAAGAAGTTGGGGCCAACGTGCAATCCCAGCGTGTAAACGAAGAGCACCAAACCAAAGGCCTCGGCATATTGTAGCACGGTGGGGTCGATGTCTAACCCCCAATGACCGGCAATGATGCCGATAAAGAAGACGAAAGCCACGCCAAGCGAAATGCCCTTGACGTGTATCTTACCCAGAATTAGGCCTACATAGCATATCAGCGACAGCACAACCACGGTCTGAATGGCTGAATGTACAGTGAACAGGCCGTTAATCCAATCCATTGTTATATTTATTTTGATATTCCTTGCAAAGGTAGTGCAAAGGTGGGGATTGGCAAAATGTTGGGAGAAATAAAATACTGGCTCGCCTCCAATCCCTCTTCAAAGGCGAGGATGGGGTGATACATGTTGTGCATGCCATTTTGAAAACCGCTCGTCAATGGCCGATTACTTCTGCGTTTTCATGATGCTGTTTCCGTTGTTTGTAAACCGCATGCCCTGCAACCGCTTGCGCTGTCGGTTGCAGGCGTACGTGCTTTCGGGGGAGTTGCCCACAGGCTATGAAATTAGGAAGTTGTCAAAAGGGTAGTAGGCGTACAGGTTTTCGGTGTCGTTGCCTACTCGCGCGTGTTTGCGATATAATTGGTTTTGTCTAGTTTTTAGTGAGAATTTTAACATTAAGAGTGCCATTTTTATCCACCAATCGCTCACCTTGCCGCAAAAAAAACGATTCTCGCGAAGGTTGGTTTTAAGGCAAAAAGAGGTTAGTCTGTGAATATGATGAAATGAATATTTATGTTTAAGAACCGCCATTTGTACCGCAATTGGGGCTATTTGCTGCTAAATGCAGTGCGTTTTGGTGCTAAATAGCCTGCGTTTTGGTGCTAAATGCCGTGCGTTTTGCCGCTAAATGCAAGGTGTTTTGGTGCTAAATGCAATGCGTTTTGGTGCTAAATGCAGTCTAATATGGTGCAAAACGCCGTGCGAAAAGCATAAATATCCACCATAATAGTATAAACAAAACCTTTTAGAACCATGAAAAATATGGCTAAAAGGGGCAAAATGGTCGTTAAAAAGTGGGTTTTTAGGGGCAAAAAGTGGGTATTCGGAGTTGAAAAAATACGAGTTGGCAACCAAACTAGAAAGGCTAAATGGTGCAAAATGCAGGTTCTGCTCTTAAAAAGAGACAAAAGGAAAGCCATGAAAGGTTAGAAATAGCGGAGATTTACCTACTTTTTGGCCTATATTTTCGCTAGAACGGAGCGAAAATCAGAGCGGTGTTGTAAAATAAAAGATAGGGATTTAAGATTTTGAGTTGATGGTTTTTTAGGTTTTTGAGTTGATGAGTTGGTGAGTTTTTGAGTTTGTTGGCTGATGAGTTGGTAAGTTCGGGAGTTGATGAGTTGGTGTGTTTTTGAGTTGATGAGATTGTGATTTTTTGAGTTAATGAGTTTTTTGAGTTTGTGATTTTTTGTGTTCGTGAGTTCGTGAGTTCGTGAGTTTGTAAGTTGATGTCTTCGGGATTTGTTGGGCTTTCGTGAGTTTATAGGCCAGTGAGTTGACTTGTCTTGCACTCCCCACAGTTTATAGAAATATTAAAAGTCAAGACAAGTTCGCTGTACTTTTTTAACTCCTTCGTTTCATAACACCTTATCTCCTTAGCATATTACTCCTCTCTCCCCTTGGAGAGGGGTAGGGGTTGAGGCTGTTTCCCTTACCTAAACGCCTCTTCGGTCAATGTGCTTTCAAGTTCTTCTGCCGATAGGCGCAGGCGGAACTTTCCGCCAATGGCCACCGATATGTTGCCCGTTTCTTCGGAAACGATAACGGCCATTGCGTCGCTACTCTGACTAATGCCCATTGCAGCGCGGTGGCGAAGACCCAACGAGCGGGGAATGTCTTGATTGTGCGATACGGGCAGGATGCAGCCCGCGGCCTTAATGCGCTTTTTGGAGATAACCATTGCACCATCGTGGAGTGGAGAGTTTTTGAAAAAGATGTTCTCGATAAGTCGTTGGTTGATGCGGGCATCGATAAGATCGCCCGTATCAACGATGTCGTCTAGCGGTTCGCCGCGTTCGATAACGATGAGTGCGCCCACCTTTCCGCGCGCCATCGACATGCAGGCCATGACGATGGGGATGATGGTTTCCTTATCTTCTTTGGCGTTGTTGTCGTTCTTGTAGAAGTATTTCATCACGCCGCGCATGCGCTGATGCGCCCCTAGCGAATAGAGAAACTTGCGTATGTCTTCTTGAAAGAGGATGATGAGGGTTATCACGCCCACGCTAACCAGCTTGTCGAGAATGCCGCCAAGCAGGCGCATCTCGAACACTTGGCTCACCAACAACCATATCAGCACAAAGAACATGATGCCGATGAAGATGTTGAGCGAGCGCGACTCTTTCATCAGTCGGTAGAGATAATAGAGCATCAGTGCCACTAGCACGATGTCGATGATGTCTTTTATTCCGAAATCGAAGAACATATTGGCTTGTTATGTAAGGCCGAAGGCTGGCAAAGAGCGCGTTCGGGCAGGTGATGAATGGGTTTTATGGCGTTGTTGCCGACATCGTTCGGTTGAAGAGTGTTATCACTTCTACCGCCTCTTTCACATCGTGCACGCGCAGGATGTTTGCCCCTTTCATCAGGGCGATGGTGTGTAGCACGGTGGTTCCGTTAAGGGCAGTGTCGGCATTGCCGCCCACTGTTTTGTATATCATCGACTTTCTAGACACGCCAACCAGCGTGGGAAGGTCGAGCACTTGCATCTTCTCCATTTCGTTAAGCAGCAGGTAATTGTCTTCTACCGTCTTTCCGAAACAGAAACCAGGGTCTAATATGATGTCTTTAACGCCCAAAGTGCGCAGTTGCGACACCTTTCGGGCAAAGCCCAGCAGCACATCGCGCAGCGTGGGTTGCACAGACATCAGTATGTAAGGCACGCCTAAGCGGGCCACGGTGTGGAAGATTTGCGGCAGTTCGCCTGTTTCGGGTTCTAGCGGAACGTTGGCAATGCCAGTCAGTCCGCCGTCGGAAACATCGTTGATGATGTCTACCCCAAATTCTTCTACGCACATTTGCGCCACTTCGGGGCGGAAGGTGTCTACCGAGACGATGGCCTCTGGCTGTTCTCTGCGTACCACGGCGAGTGTTTTGCGCAAGCGTTTCATCTCTTCGTCTTGGCTAACTTGCTCGGCTCCTGGTCGGGTTGAGAATGCCCCCACGTCTATCATCGTACCGCCTTGTTCGACGATTTGGTTGGTTCGTAGGGCAATTTGTTTCTCCGTTCGTGCGCGACTGCCGGCGTAAAACGAGTCGGGTGTGGCATTGAGAATGCCCATCACGCGTGGTGTTGAGAGGTCGAAAAGTTTCTGTTTAACTGTGATTGAGAACGACATTTGTTAAGGGTTTATGCTTGTTTGCGGCGTGTTGGGCAAAGCTATGTGCCCGTGGCGCGATACCGTTTGGGGCGATTTGCCGAACTTGCCAAACGTGTTTCCAAACCTCCTACCCATTGGGCGAAGGCCTGAAAACACGTGATTATGCGGTTTGCGGTGCGGAATGGCGCGCGCGTTCGTTACTTCAACCAGTGCGCGATGTTGCCCTCCTTGCCGCATTTGCGGAGTATATTCGTTGGTTTTGAGGGCTTATTTGGCCTTGCCGAACAGCTCGTCGAGCATCGTATAGAAGGCGGGGTCTTCGCCAACGATGGTCTTAACGATCTTACCATCGGGCCCTACGAGGATTTTAGTGGGAAATCCTTGGATGGCATAATCGCCCAACAACTTGCTTTCGCGTGGATTGTATACGTTCAGCCAAGGCAGCTCGTGCTTTTTAACGGCAGCTTTCCACTTCTCGGGCGTGTCGTTGCAGTCGATGCCCAGTATCTCGAACTTGCCTTTGTACTTCTGGTAATACTCTTTCATCTTTGGGAAACCCTTGATGCAATAGCCGCACCACGAGCCCCAGAAGTCGAGAACCACGTACTTGCCTTTAAGGCTCGACATTTTGAAAGGCTTGCCGTTGAGGTTGTTCAGCGTGAAGTCGGGCGCAACAACGCCTGCTGCCTGTACCCTAGCTGCTTTGTCCTCTTCTTCTTTTTGCTTCTTCACCCTGTTGATGCTGGCCATGTAGAAGTCTTTCATTCGGCCTTCCCTAACAGCAGGCGACATCAGGCTGGCAGCCTCTTCCATCTCTTCCAACTTGGCAAGGCTGGCAACGATGATGGCGTTTGCCTCGTAGTCGGGGTGCGCTTTGATGAAGTCTTTGTACGCCACGCCGGCCTTAGCTTGCAGTGCAGGCGCTTTTTCCTGATACTCTTTCATCAGGTCTTCTTGCTTTTCGCCCTTCTCCATGCGTTCGTTAAGCGACTTAATGAGCGCCTCCAGCTCCGAGTTGGAGTTGTCAAGAGCGTTTTTCATTTCGGCGAACTCCTTGTAGAATTTCGTTCCTTCATAAGTATATTTGCCGTCTGCATCGCCGTTTAGCTCAAGTGTCTCTCCCGGAACGCCAACAAAAGTGACGTATTGGCGCGACTGTCCTCTAACTGCTTCGGGCGTTGCCAATGTCAAATCGGATACCTTTGCGAGTTTAACGGTAAAGTCGAACGCGCCGTTTTTCATCACGGAAGTGTCGCGAGGACTGGGGTTATGCCCTGGTTCGGCTACAAAAAGGATAATCGTGTCGCCGAAGTTTTTCAGCGTACCCTTCACTTTCAGCACGCCTTCCGCAGGTGTAGCTGCGTTGGCAGTGAGCATGGCGGCCGTTGTTAAGACGGTAGTTAGTATTCTTTTCATTGTTTTAAGTATGTGTATTTGGTGTCAATTTATTACGCAAAAATACATTAAGAAAATGGTTTTTCACCGCATTTTACATTTTTTATCTCATAAAATAGGTGTTTTTAAGATGGTGGGGCGTACTTAGTGGGTGATTTTTAGCACTTATCATCCGTTAAATTATATCTTAAACGGATGAAATATTCAACGAAATGGCTAACTTTGCACATTATTATAATAATATAAACGAACAGAAATGATTAATTCGCAAGAAATCAAGATTGGCACATGTATCCGTCTTGACAACCAAATTTTCACTTGTATCGACTTTCAACACGTTAAACCCGGTAAGGGAAACACCGTGATGCGTACCAAGTTGAAGAACGTTACCACGGGTCGTGTGCTCGATCGTACGTTCCAAGTTGGCTTTAAGCTGGAAGATGTTCGCATCGAGCGTCGTCCCTATCAATTTTTATATAAGGATGGCGAAGAATATATCTTCATGAACCAAGAGACTTTCGAGCAAGCCCCCATTGCCAAAGAGGCTATCACGGGTGTTGAGTTTATGAAAGAGAACGACGTGGTGGAAGTTGTTACCGATACCACAGATGGAACAGTGTTGTTTGCTGAAATGCCCGTGAAAACGGTGTTGCGCATCACGCACAGCGAGCCTGGCATCAAGGGCGACACGGCTACTAACGCCACAAAGCCCGCCACTTTGGAAACGGGTGTGGTGGTACGCGTGCCCCTCTTTATCAACGAAGGCGAACTGATTCAGGTTGACACGCGCGACGGGTCGTACCTGCAAAGAGTGAAAGAATAAGACAATAAGGCCCCGATGCTCACCTCCAACATGGCGTTGGAGGTGGGTTGGGCCTTTTTCGCCACGCTGCTACGAAAGCCATAAACCTAACTTCGCACCACGCCTAAAACATGCCGCCAAATGAAATACTCGTTTATCGTACCCGTTTATAACCGCCCAGACGAGGTGGACGAACTGCTGGAAAGCCTTACCCGACAATCCATAACCGACTTTGAAGTGATTGTTGTTGAAGACGGTTCGGCCGTTCCTTGCCACGATGTATGCGAGAAATACCGCGGCTTGCTCAACCTACATTATTATTATAAGGAGAACTCTGGCCCTGGACAGAGCCGCAACTACGGCGTTGAAAGGGCCAAAGGCGACTATGTGTTGATACTAGACAGCGACGTTGTGGTGCCGTCTGGCTACCTGCAAGCCGTGGAAGACGAGCTGAACACCAACGATGCCGATGCCTTTGGTGGCCCCGATGCTGCCCATCCCTCGTTTACGCCCAAGCAAAAAGCCATTTCTTACTCGATGACTGCTTTCTTAACGACGGGCGGAATACGCGGCGGAAAGAAGAAAATGGACAAGTTTTACCCGCGTTCGTTCAACATGGGCGTGCGGCGCAGTGCGTATTCGCAGCTTGGAGGGTTCTCGAAGATGCGTTTTGGCGAAGACATCGACTTCTCGATACGTATCTTTAAGGCGCAACTTCGTTGTCGTTTGTTTCCCGATGCGTGGGTGTGGCACAAGCGGCGTACGGATTTTCGCAAGTTCTTCCGTCAGGTTTACAACAGCGGCATCGCGCGAATAAACCTCTATAAGAAGTATCCAGAGTCGCTAAAACTGGTGCATCTGTTGCCTATGGTGTTCACCTTAGGGGTTATTTTGCTTGCTGGCGTGGCCTTGACTGGCGTTGTTGCATGGCTGTTAGGCTGCGTAGTATTGGGTCAATGGCTCGTTATTGCCGGTGTTTCGCCCCTATTGGTTTACTCATTGGCGCTTTTCGTGCATGCGCTTACCATGTTTGGCAGCCTACACATCGCCTTGCTTAGCGTGGCAGCAGCCTTTACTCAGCTGCTGGGCTATGGGTTTGGGTTCTTGCAAGCATGGTGGCGACGCTGTGTTAAAGGAAAAGACGAGTTTAGTGCCTTTGAGAAAACGTTTTATAAGTAAGTTGTAAGTAGTAAAGGGAGTAAAGTAGTAAGCAAGGATGAGCAGTTAAGCAAGATTGCCTAGATACCATAAATACAACTAGGTGGCCTAGATTACTTAGAACAACTAGAAAGGCTAGAATAACTAGATTGCCCAGAAACTCTAGGATAGCTAGATTGCCTAGAACAACCAAGCATCCAAGTTAATGGGCGTTAGCCATCTTTTCACCTTTTCACTCTTTCACCTTTTCACCTTTAAAAGTCTTAATCATGAAAATCATTGATTTGGCGGAAGAAGACCGCCCGCGAGAGAAAATGGCGCGCATTGGCGCCGAAAACCTAACCAATTCCGAACTCTTGGCCATCCTTATTGGGTCGGGTTCGGTGAACGAATCGGCTGTTGATTTGATGAAACGCATGCTCAACGATTGCGGTAACAGCCTTAAACGCCTTGGCCGACTTTCGTTTAACGAGCTGATGAACTATCGAGGAATTGGCGAGGCCAAGGCCGTTACCATCATGGCGGCATGCGAATTGGGCAAGCGACGTCAGCAAGAGCAGGCCGAAGAGCGGCAAGACCTTGGTTCGGCAACGGCTATCTACAACTTTATGCACGCCCGAATGCAAGACCTCGACGTGGAAGAGGCGTGGGCTTTGCTGATGAATCAAAACTACAAATTGATTAAAGCGTTTCGTATTTCGCATGGCGGCATCAGCGAAACAGCCGTTGACGTGCGTGTTATTATGCGCGAGGCCCTGCTTAACAACACCACCATACTGGCGCTTTGTCATAATCATCCCAGCAACAACACATCGCCTAGCACGGCCGACGACCGACTTACACAAACCGTAAAGAAGGCTTGCGAAACGATGCGCATCCATTTTCTAGACCACATTATCGTTACCGATGGCCGTTATTACAGCTATCACGAGGAAGGAAGGCTTGTGTAAAGGCTTTTAAAGGTGAAAGAGTGAAAGGGGAAAAGGCTTTTAGAAGTGAAAGGGTGAAAGAGTGAAAAGGTGAAAAAATGGCTAACGCCCACTAACTTGGATGCTTGGTTGTTCTAGGCAATCTAGTTGTTCTAGGTAATCTAGTTATTCTAGAGTTTCTAGGCAATCTAGTTATTCTAGACTTTCTAGTTATTCTAGGTAATCTAGTTTTCCTAGTGCTTCTAGGTAATCTAGTTTTATAGGGCATCTAGGCATTCTAGCTTAACTGTGCATCCTTCCTTACTCCTTACTACCTTTACCTCCTTACTACCTTTACCACCTTACTCCTTAACCTTACGGCTGCGATTCGCCTTCCACATACTGCTCCATAAACATGTGTTCTCCATCGAACACGGCATAAGTGAATTGCCAAATCCAATCGCCCAATATCATCATGCGCGTTTTCTTCGACAGCATCAAGTCGAGTTCTATGTGGCGATGCCCATAGAGAAAGAAGTCGATGTTGTTATGGTCCTTCATATAAGCCTTAGTGTACAGCACAAGATACTCCTTATCCTCGCCCATGTAAGGTGGTTCTTTGCCCTCAGTACGTTTCATGCGGCTATGTTTAGCCCAATTAAGCCCCAAAGCCATGCCCCAACGGGGGTGCAAGGCATTGAAAAGCACTTGGCAAAAGCGGTTGTGAAACACCTTCCGCAACAACTTAAACGAGTTGTTGGGGTCGCCCAACCCATCGCCGTGCGCCAAGTAGAACACTTTTCCGTATATCTCCGTTGTAAGCGGTTTCTTATGTACAATCAGTCCGCACTCCTCTTCCAGGTAGCCGTACGTCCAAAGGTCGTGGTTTCCCACGAAGAAATGCACCTCAACGCCCATGTCCGTCAGTTCAGACAGCTTGCCTAAGAAGCGCGTATAGCCCTTGGGCACCACCATCTTGTACTCGTTCCAGAAGTCGAAGAGGTCGCCAAGCAAATATATTGCCTCGGCTTTGTGCTTGATGCTGTCCAAGAAACGCACAATTCTCCGCTCGTGCATGCGGCCATGTTCGATGGCCAACGAGCCGAGATGCGCGTCTGAAAGAAAATAAACATTCTTCATAACCAAGGGTTTTGGTGGCCTTTGCTTATTCAAATCCCAGTTCCACGCGGGCCTCGTAGCTCATCATGCTTTGGTCCCAAGCGGGTTCGAACACCAATTCGATGTTCGCAGAGGTAACACCTTCGATGTTTTCCACCTTTGTGCGCACGTCTTCGAGAATGAAATCGGCCGCCGGACAGGCAGGTGCAGTGAAGGTCATATCAAGGTCTAGCGTGCCGTCTTCGTGCAAGTCAACCTTGTAAATCAATCCTAAGTCGTATATGTTAACGGGAATTTCGGGGTCGTAAACCGTTTTCAGCACATCAATAATCCGTTCTTCTATCTTCAATTTTTCTTCTTGTGTCATAGCTATATCCTTTATTGTTCTACCAACAAAGTTAATGAAAAATATCGAATGGCGACGAAAGCAAGGCGAAAAAATGGTATAATCTGCCGTTAGCGAGTGCGAAAAGATGCACAACCCTTGGCCACTTAGTACTTTACTTGGAAATAATCAAGCCGCGCCTTATAGCTATCTTGTGCCGTTAAGCAGTTGTCGAGGAGGTATTCTTTTATGCTTGGCCAGTTGCGAAGACCGCGATAATAAAACATTTTCAACTCGTCGGTGATGATGAAAGGCACAATATGATGGTTAAGACATTCCTTAAACATGATAAGCCTGCCAATGCGCCCGTTGCCGTCTTGGAAAGGATGGATGGTTTCGAACCGATGATGAAAGTCGAGAATGTGTGTTAGCGAAACCTCTTTTATTGCTTGGTATTCCTTTAATAACGTGCGCATGGCCTCGCCAACCTTTTGTGGAGCAATTGTTTCGATGCCACCCACCTCGTTAGGCAGCCGCTTATAGTTGCCTGTGGCAAACCACGATTTGGCCGAATCTGATGTTGAACTCTTCAATAAGGCGTGCAAATGCTTAATCATTCGCTCGGTTAAGGGTGCTTTGGCGCGTGATATAATGAAGTCGACACAGCGAAAGTGGTTGGTGGTTTCCACAATGTCGTCCACCTTGATGGCCTTGTCTGTAAGGCCAATCGTGTTGGTTTCGAAGATGTATCGCGTTTGTTCCTCGGTAAGGCAGCTACCCTCGATGTGGTTAGAATTGTAGGTTAAGGCTATCTGCGTATGGTGGTAGATGCCTCCTTTCATGCCACAGTCCTTCTCTCGCCTAAGTGTTTCGAGCAGTGGCGATATGTTTTCGTTGGCGTTTCTGCGTGTCGGCAGGGTAGCATTGGTGGGTACGCACCACTTTCTTCCAATGCGTTGTGCACCCAAAATCTTGCCCTGTGCGCAATAGCTGCGCACTGTACGTTCGGCCACGCCATGTGCCTCGGCAAACTCTTTCGTAGAAACAAACTGCATATCTGTTGGCATATTAAACGTTTAAGCTATTGCAAAAATACACATTTTATTGCTGACCACAGCACCAAAGGGCAATTGTTTGCCACTGATTTTCACTCTATTTTGTAAGTTTAAGGCTAGATTGTCCACCTGAAGGCGTTGGTCGTGTTCGTCCCCACTGGTGGATGATGAGTGGCAGATAGGTATGGTTTGTGCGGCGCTTTGCCGCAGATGTGATGGGCGTTATTGCCACACATCGTGGGCGTGCACGCTTTGCCAAACCTGCGAAAGGTTTGTTTTTTGGCGATTTGTGTAGACAATGGGCGGTTGTGTATGGGTGGAAATGTAATGTTTTTAGTAGATTTTTTAACATTGTGAGTGCCTTTTTAGTCGCCGAGTGGATGAGTGGCGGCAAAAAATCGATTCTCGCGAGAGTTGTTTTTGGTACAAAATGGGGCTTTGTGCATAACTAGCTATTTGCATATTTATGTTGTGTTAAACGCAACTTTATGCTGAATGGGCCGCTGTTTGATGCGAATACCATGCTATTTGCGGCAAAATGCACTGTGTTTTGGTGCTAAATAGGCTGCGTTTTGGTGCTAAATGCAGTGCGTTTTGGTGCTAAATGCAAGGCAATTTGCTGCTAAATGCACTGTGATTTGCCCCTAAATGGGAGGCAAAATGTATAAAAATGCTGTGGACGTAGGGGCAAAAAACTTTGCGTGCGATAGAAAATGTGTGTAGAAAAGGTGCAAAATGGCAGTAAAAAAGTGGAAATCTAGGGGTAAAAAGCAGGTTTTGGGCGTGAAAAAATCATGAGATGCCGACAAACTAGCGAGCCAATTTGATGCTAAATGCAGGTTTTTGCATCAAAAAAGCGAGGTTGGCAGAACCCATTAAGATGCAAAAACATGCTTTTTACGTGGTTTTTACCCTCCTTTTTCTCTAAAAGGGCTGTGGCTGGGAGGGGTGTTTTGTAAAGAAAAGAAATCGAATTTAACGGATTGGGGAAGGGTAAGTAGCAGGTTAAGGCTGGGGCTAAAAATTACCTTTGGTGTGTTGGTGATATCTGGTAAAGTGGATGCTTACGTACAAACAACATCCCTTGTTATACCGAATAGGACGAATGGATAAGGCCTAAAAACAGCGTGGGTGTTTTTAGGCCTTATGTTTTTACGCGAGTTGGCAAGCCTGTTTTACTGCTTTGCGTTTAATGCTTCGAGTATCATTGCTTTTAGTTCGGGCTTGTTGGGGGCAGGGGCAGCGAAAGATAGTACGCGGCCTTCGCGGTCGATGAGCATAAATCGGGGCACGCCCGTTACGTGATAGTCTACGGCGAAACCCTTGGTCCAGCTGTCGATAAAGATGAGGTTGCCCGATAGGCCGTGCTCTTGAATGAGTTTTTCCCAGCGGTCGCTCTCCGCCCATACGCCAAGGCAGACGCTCATGAATGCGAGATCGGGGTGCGACAATTCTTTTTCCAGTTGCTTGAAATAGGGCATCATGCGGATGCAGGGTGCGCACCATGTGGCCCAAACGTCTATAACAACCACCTTTCCGCGCAAATCGCTCAGCGATAGTGTTGTGCTGTCGGGGCGAATGCCGCGGAAGTCGATGGCGGTTTGTCCCACTTTCGACCAGGCCAATGCTTCTTCGATGGGCTTTAACGCCTGCTGTAACCGCGAGGATAGGGGAGTGTCTCCCCAGGCGCGGAGCAGTGCCGTGTACTTCTCGTCGTAGTTCAGGCCCTGTGCCACTTGGTAGAGATAGGCTTCTCGCAACGGTTCGCTGGACAAAAGCGAGAGACGTTGCCGATAGTCTTCCTTGCCGATGTTTTGCTTTTCGGCAAGGTAATCTGCATAAAGTGCCAACATCTCAGGAGCGTAGGGCAGGCGCAACACGCTTTTGTCGCTAAACAGTTGCTTGTAGTTTTGCAGTGCGGCGGGCGAAATGAAGTTGTCGTCCACGGCGTCTGGATTGTTCTTTCGATAAGAAAGCATGTAGAATGCAAGGTCGGCATCTATTTTCAGTTGCAGCAAGCTGTTCTTGTCTCCCTTGCCATTGGCCTTACGTTTCAAAGCAGCGGCGGTTTGTTTCAGCACTTCCATCTCTTTCAAGAATTGCTGGGGCTTTACCGTCTTTCCCCCTGGCGTGTGGTTATAGAGGTAGGCATGGTAGAACACCGGCGCGCTTTTGGTGGCCCAAAGGGCGAAATCTTTCTCGTGGGCATTGGCGTTTGTAGGCAGCACAACCAAATTGCTGCCATAGTTCACGGCCAGTTGTGCGCCGTCTTTCAGGTATATGGCATGTTTCTGCTTGTTGTCCTTGTCGGTGCTAAGCACATAAAGCCCATTGTAAGGCACAGCCGATTTGAGCACAAACTTTCCCCCGGTAACTTGTGCAGTGGCGCAAAGACTATCCAGTCCGTCGTTGATGGCGTAAAGGCTTACCTTGTTTCCCAAGTCGGGGGCTATTGTCCCGCGAATGACGATGGCTGCATACGATGCGAAGCAGAGGCATGCTGCGGTGAGAACCGTTATTGTTCTTTTCATTGAATGTTTGGAATGATGGGTTTAATTTGCTGTTGTTGCGATAATGTGGCGTTGCTTGTTGTGCCTTGGGCAAAGCGTTTTGTTTGCCTAAAAAGGAGGTTTCGGCACTTAGAACAGGGTTGAGGTGTAGAAGCCGTTTTTGGTTTGGCTCATGAAACAGGCGCGTTTCACCTCGCCCTTACCTTCCAACACCTTGACGGCAGGCTTTACATTGCCCGCCGGCACGGGGTGCAGGTATAGCTTATAATGTCCGTTTTGGGCGGTGGCGATGGCCAGATAGTCGAACCATGTGCTGTCTAACCCGTATGGCGCATACTTTAAGAACTCCATGTAAGTAACCTGTTCGCCCGAATTCCAGCTGATGCCTTGTGCCGTTTCGGTGTTGTTGTCGAGGTTGCAGGCGTAAAGGCGGTTGTCTTTGGCATAATAGATGATACGATTGTTTTGGTTCAGGGCGCGGTGGGTGGCCTGTAACATGTTGAGCGAACCGTCCAACTCTTCGGATTTGCGTATGGGATTGAGGTCCATCCCATTGGGTTTCCCGTTTAAGGTGAGCAAGAGATATTTGCCCGTGTCTTTGCGCTTGACGATGGCTAAGGCCTCATCGCCTTCGTTGTAGGCCGCTGTGGTGCGCCCACCCATGAAGACAAGATCCATGTTCATGTTCTTTGGGGAAAGCGGCCCGTTGCCGTCTACGAAGTAGTTGATGGCGGGCGAAGTGCGGCTCACGCTGCACAGCGAGCTGTTCTTGGTGTTGAACAGCAGGGGGAGTGCGCGCCCAGAATGGTGGATGGGTGAGAGATTGTAGTTGCCCAGTGTTTTAAGAACGAACTGTTTATAGATGTCGTACTTTGAGTTGAAGAGCGTGTAAACAAAGTCACCCACATATACATGCACGTCTGATGGGCCTGCGAACATGTCGCGCACTTCGCGGCGTGCGGGTTCTTCCACAAAGAGTTCTTCATAACCACGGATTATTTTGCCCGTGAAATAATCTAACACGGCCAAGTCTTTGTTGCTGGCAACGAACACGGCGTTGACGCGTGTGTCGCGTAAGGTGGCGGTGTTGAAGTTCCAATAGTTGATGGTGAAATAAAGATTTTGTGCCGCTCCTTGCAGATGGTGGCCGTTGGCGGCGTGCACAATGTTGGGTTTGGCTTTCGTTTCCGAGAAGAAATCGATGTCGGCACTGTCGCTCTCGCTTTTCAAAATCCACCATCCCGTGTCCATGTCGGTGGTTACATATAGGTCGTATTGTTCGTAGGCAAACACGCCCGTGGCCCTGTCTTTGGCGCATAGCCGCAGTTTATAGTTGCCCACATTCAGGTTCACGTTATAGTCTAGGTTGCGTTGCCGCGAGATGGTGTCGGCCTGTTCGTTCCATGATGCAGCGGCAGGTATCACCATCCAGAAGCAATCGTATTGCCTGTTTTCGGGATAAATCTTGGGTGCGATTTGCAATTTATCGCCCGTAGGGTTAACGGTGTAGGCCTCGTTCACCCCTGTAACGCGAATGTTGATGGGCGGCTGATAGTCGTAGTTGCCGTTGTCTGAGAAACAACTGCCAAGCAAACAAGCCATTGCGAGGGCTGAGAAAATAGCTATATGTTTCATCGTGTTATTGTCTGTGTTGGTTAGATAAAGAGAAAGGTGTCGGCTGTGTCACACCCTTGAAGGGAAAGTGACAAGCGGACTGCTGGCGTTGGTGGGGTCTTCGCGCATTGGTGCTAAGCCAGAGGCGATGTTGGCAGGGTTGCTGTTGAACGCTTCCAACGCCTCGATAAACTTACCGCGCCAATAAACGATGAGTTCTTGCGACTTGTTTACCTCCGCAATCCATGCGTCGTCTACCTTGCCGCCCACCACCTGCATCATCAACCGGTGTTTGGGTGCGCTGTAATTACCCAGGTAGGCCTTGGTGGTGTAGTTCCAGTTGGAGGGCATTTCCAACTTGTCGGATATGATGATGGTTTGTTCTTGCAACCTGCGTTCGCCCAAAGCGAAGTCTTCGTTCTCCTTCAACCGCAGGCGCAGGCGCACGCTGGCTTTCTTCAACGATGCATCGCGCAACACCACAATGCCCACGCTGTCTTTAACGCGGCCGGCCTTGATGGTGAATAAAGGCCGTATCGACTCGTCGTTCAGCGGCACATAGTGTGTGCCGGGTATGGCTTTGTCGGTGCGTTCGGTAACGGTAGAGTCTATGATGTAGCCTTTATTGTCGTAGGTATAGTCTACAATGTATTCACTCACCTGCTCGAAAAGCACGTGCCTGTCTGTTGGGGCCGACCCGCCAATCACCCGAATGGGGATGAAAACCGTGTCACGCACCCTCGTGTCGCTACCCCATACAAAGGAAAAGGGATGGTCGGCGGGTGCCTTTTGGTTTTCGCTAACCAGTTCTGCTCGTGCCTTTTCGTTAAAGAGCAACTTCTCGTCTTCCTTGCATCCCGTTGTAAAGAGGGCGCACAGCAAGGCGGCATATAATATTTTTTTCATTGTTGTGTTTGTTTAGTTTACATATACAGCCTCGTCTTTTGGTAGAGGCACTACGTAGGTTTCTACCGAACCAGGCACGGAGGTCCAAAGAATGGTGCTTGCGCCAAGTCGCTTGTAGGCATAAAACGCCTGCCCTTCTCCGTAAAACTCCTTATTATATTCTTTCACCAAGAGGTCAATCCGCTCGCTGTCGTTGGCCATCGTGGTGGGCGTTACATCGCGCGCTGTGCAGAATGTGGCGTAATAGGCATTGGCATCTGCAAGCGGACTGCTTTCTATCGCTATGAGATACATCTCGGAAAGGCGGATGAGCGGTATCACGTTTTTGGCAAGTGTGGGCATCTTCTCGGTTTGGGTGTACTTCTGGAAGTAGAACGGGCGATTGTAATAGCTGATGTTCACCTCTTCCCACAGGTTGACGAAACGTATGTCGGACGTGCCTGCCTCATACAGGCGTGCCGTTAGTTCGGCCTTAGGCTTTTGATAGGTGCGCCCCGTACCCAATGTTTTTGATAGGTCGTTCGCCTTTAAGTTGAAGACGTGTTCTGCTGAAAGCGTCTTGTCGCCTCGCGAACAATCGTCGCGCGTACCCAGTCTGAACATCGCATTACCCTCGGGTGTCTTGGCGTCTATCACGAGTTTGGCATACGCTAATGCTTTCTCCTTGTTACCCATCCACAGATAGGCGCGTGCTTTTAGCGCACACACGGCGTAATAGTTCATTCGCAGTTGACGGGCAGTGAAGAAGTTGTCTTCCGATGCCGCATCCTTGTTCAAAGCCTCGATAGATTTCGAACGCACGGGGTCGTCTTTCAGGCAGCTCTCCGCCTCGTCAAGATCTTTGAGCAATTGTGTCGTAAATTCGGAGTAGGAGAGAAAGGCGTTGGGGCGGTTGGTTACCGTCGTGACGTAAGGAAGAACTTTGGATGTGGGCACGTTGTTGGGCATCGGACCGAAAAGCCGCAACACATCCAAGTGGCAGAAAGCGCGCAAACCCAAGGCTTCGCCCTTGATGAGGTTGTAGTTGGTGTCGTCTAGCACGCTGCGATGCTGCTCTATGCCGCTCAACAACCCGTTCACGTCGGCCACAACCTTGTATAGGTTGTTGTAGATATTGCCCATCGCCGTTTCTACCACGGCGGCCTTATAGTCGTATTTGTTGAGATATTCGCCCACGCTTCCCGCGTTGTAGGTCCAGTGTTGTGCCAAATTCTCTACTGTTCCGCACACCATCTCTTCCCCATAGAGGTTGGTTTGTTTCATCCGTATATAGCTTCCGATAAGCACGCTGCGGCAGCCGTCCACCGTAGAGAACATCTCATCCTTCTCTTTTTCGGTGGAAGGTAGCACGTTGAGGAAATCGTTGCAGGCCGTGGTTGTGCCCAGAATGAGCAACAAGGCTATGATAAATTTGCCAAATTTCATTGTCTTGGTGTTTAAAGTTTAGAAACTAACGGATAGGGTAAACGAGCAACGCCGCGAATAGGGGTAGGAAAGTCCGCGTTCTTGCTTAACGCTCGAGAGATAGAAGAGGTCGCTTAGGTCGCTGCTCAACGTCAATACCTGTATGCCCAAATTGCGTTTCAGCCACGGGTTGTTGCTGAACATGTAGGCTAGGTGAATGTTCTGGCAGCTGAGCGTGCGTTCGTCTTGCACGAACCTTGTTGTGGCATTGGTTATGGTTTCGTTGTTCAAGCCCTTAAAGAATGTACGGTCGTCTTTCTGTTGCCAGCGGTCGCGAAACACCCTTTCGTCTACGTTATAGTGTTTGTCGGCGTTCTCGATGCGGTTAGCCAGCGTGGAGTTGTATATCTGTCCGCCAAAGCGATAGCCGAAAACCACGTTGGCTGTGAAATCTTTCCAGCGAATCATGCTGCTCAATGTGCCGCGGAATTTGGGCTGGCTGATGCCGCACGCTACGCGGTCTGCCGCGCTCCACGTGTGGGTTAGCTCGCCGTTCTTCTTCCTGAAAACCTCGTTGCCCGTGCTGGGGTCTATTCCCAGCGACTGAACGGCATAGATGGTGTGTTGCGATTCGCCCTCGCGTATCACTTTGTTAGGCGTTGTCCCACCCGTAAGAAGTCGTTTGGCATACTCGTCTTTCAAGGCTTGCGACAGTTTCACTACCTTGTCTTTGTTGTGTGCGATGGAGCCTGTTACCGACCATGCAAGCCCTTGCGAGGTGTTGCGCAACAGAAAGCCAGTGGCTTTCACTTCAAAGCCGCGGTTCTCCACCTCGCCAATATTCTCCACAAATGATGTGAAACCGTTAGAAAGGGGCAGTCTTAACGACGAGAGTAAGTTAGATGTTTTGTCGAGATAAACGTCGGCAACAAGGTTCAGACGGTTGTCGAAGAGGTTGATTTCAACGCCTGCATTCCATTTGTCTGTCTTCTGCCACTCCAAGTTGGGGTTCTCCAATGCCTTTTGGTAAGCGCCAACCCAGCTGTTGTAGCGGTCGTTCAGATAATAAGAATAGGTGGCTATGGCTTGGTAGGCACTGAACTTCTGCGAACCGGTTTGCCCGAAAGAAGCCCTGAATTTGAGCCTATCTACGAAACGAACGTTTTTCATGAACTTCTCGTTGTGCACGTTCCAGCCGATGCCCACCGAGTAGAACGGTGCGAAACGGCGGTTTTTCCCAAACTGCGAAGAGCCGTCTATGCGGTAGGCCAGGTCGGTGTAATACCTGTTGTCGAACGAATAGTTGGCGTTAAACACCAATCCCACGGCGCGGGTTCGCGACTCTCCGCCCGATGGCTTGCCGCCTTTTTGGTATTGCAAGGCGTTGGAAGGAAAGTCGAGGTATTCGTCTGTAAAACCCTCGAACACGAAGTTGTAGTTGCGGGCGAAGTTAGATGTAACGTTCCAGTTGGCTGCCGCATATAGAAGATGTTTCTCTGCGAAGTGCTTGGAATAGCTTGCCGTGAGTGCCACTTCATAATTTGTTAGCTTGCCTGTGCCGTAGTTATAGCGCCCTTTGCGCAAGCTGCCTTCCTCCGTTTGATATTCGTCGGCTTCGAACATCGTGTGTTTGGCCGGCTTATAGTCGTCGGTCTCAGTGTTTCGCCACGTCAAACCAACGCGCCCTCGCGTGATGAATCCCTCGAAAGGCCGCCACTCGATGGAGAAATTGTTGGTGATGTCGGTGTATTGTTGGCTGTTTTTCTGGTTGAGCATGGCATTGTAAAGCGGATTGGCAGGCAAATTGCTGAACCCGCCATAGAAGTCTACGTCGCTGTCGAACATCTTGATAAGCTTGCCGTTGTCGTCGTATGGCCGCCAATAGGGGTTCAATCGGGTGTAATCGGAGAACGAGCCGTATGGCGATTCGGCTGACTTGGTGTATCCGATGCTGAGGTCGTTGGTGAAAATCAAGCTGCGATGGCGGTAAGAAAGGGTGATGCCACCGTTGAAATTGTTGCGGTTTGAACCTTTCATCACACCTGCCACACCATTATATTGTAGCGAGGCTGCATAGCGGAAACTCTCGTCGCCGCCCTCAATGCGTATGTTATGCCGTTGTCCCACCCCTGCGCGTAGCGGTTTCGACAACCAGTCGGTTTCAAATCCACGAGTGATGTTCTCTAAAATGGCCGAATATTTTTTCTTCAAAATAAAGTCGCGTCCCGGGTTGGTGCTTTTATAATAACCCGAACGCCGTTCCAATTCTAGCTTGTCGGCGGCGTTCAGCAAGTGATAGTCCGACAGGTCGGGTACCTCAACGTTAAGGCTACCACTATACGAGAACCGCAACCGCCCCGTTTGGGGTGTCTTGCGCTTGATGACGATAACGCCGTTGGCTCCGCGCGAACCGTAGATGGCTGTGGCGGAACCGTCTTTTAGCAGCGTGATGGATTCCACCTCGTCTTCGTTTAAGTCCACCATCCGCGCCAAGCTGATCTCAAATCCGTCCAAAATGATGAGCGGCGTGTTCAGGTCGGTGCGTGTGTTGTCTTGCAGGTTTGTAAGGGTTGGCAGGTTGGCGGTACCGCGAATTTGAACATCGGGCAAACGGTTGGGGTCCGACCCATACTGGTTGTTTGCCAGTAAGTTAAACGACGGGTCGATGTTGGCGATGGAGGTAAGCAGGTTCTTGTTGCCAAATTCTTTCAGCTCCTTGTTCGTGATGGTGGCCACCGCTCCCGTAAAAGCCTCTTTGTTTTTCTGGAAAATACCCGTCACAACGATGTCTTTTATCGTTGTGCTCGACTGCATCGACAGGTTGCGGACAACCGCTGTGGTTCCCGGTTCGATGGTGATACTTACAGGGTTCATGCCCACGTACGAGAAACGAACAACGGTGAGGTTTGTGGGAATGTCTATGTGATACATGCCATCCATGTCCGTTACGCCGCTCACCTTACCGTCGGCACCATACACGGTGACGCCAATCAGCGGCTCGCCGCTTTCGCTTTTCACTTGCCCTTTCATCGTTCTTTTGCTTCCCTGTGTGGCTTGTTGGCTCGTCTTGGATGCCAACTCGGCACTTTCGGCATGGCAAGGCAGTTGTGGAAATGTGGTCCACAACATCAACAACAAGAGCCTGGTAACTCGTCCCACTTGTCTGTTTCTTCGCATAAAGAAAGTTCTCATTTTTGTTAATTGCTCGTGTTTTCCCTGCGATTAGTGTACAGGGGTTGTTAAATACTGTTGATCTCCTGCCTGTTTGTCCACGTTCTACTTTACTGTCAGCGGTATTGTTGTTAGATTGCGAAAAGGCGTTAAGAAATCGTTTGCTGCAAATTTATGCGTTTTTTTCGAAAGTTCCAAATATCCTTACAACTATTTTTTGGGGAATAAATTGGGTTTAATGTCAGGTTTTGCTTACTCCTTGAAACAGCATAGTGAACTATGTTACTGAAAGAAAATGCGGAAGATGCCCTGATAAAAGGAGCAATAGAGTGAAGAGCAATACAGCAATATATCTGTACAATGCCGTTTGTAGTTGCGCTACAAGACGCTTGTAGTGTCTGTACAAGGGTCTTGTAGTGTCTGTACAAGGGTCTTGTAGTGTCAGTACAAGACCCTTTGTATTCCCCCTATGTGCGCGCTGCCGTACGATATTTTAATAGAACCACCTTTTAAAAATAATCATTCCAAAACCGTTTTGCCTTGGCTATAAAGTGCAAAACACTAAGCAGAGAAATCTGTTGTTTGTGACAGGTGTGCCGTAGCAGTAGCTGGTAGCGCAGTGGGGGTGTTGTTCTTTGTTTATGAATTTTCTATGTTGCGCCTTTAGAGCCATTGCGGCAACTTGTCGAGATGTATGCCGTTGCTGCCTTTTACAAGGATGTAATGGTTTTCGGGGCGGTGTTTTTTCAGCTCGGCTATCACTTCTTCTACATCGTTGAACTTGCGGAAAGCGCAGTTTGTGCGGGCAAATTCGGGGCCAACGAGCCACACCTCGTCGAGTGTGAGTTGCGAAAGCTGGTCGACAATGGCTTGATGTGCGCTTTGGCTAACGGCTCCCAATTCGAGCATGTCGCCCAAAATGGCCATCTTGTGCGGCACTTCCATATCGTGAAAGTTGTTCAAGGCCACGCTCATGCTTGTGGGGTTGGCATTGTAGGCGTCCATAATCAGCTTGTTGTGTGCCGTTTCTTCCAGTTGCGAACGGTTGTTGCTGGGCACGTAATTGGCCAAGGCGCGGTTAGCCTCTTCGGCCGAAACGCCTAAGAAAAGGCCTACACTGAGGGCTGCAAGCATGTTTAGCATGTTGTATGCCCCAACAAGATGGGTTTGAACCTCGTTCCATGCGCCGCCTTCGCGTTGCCAAGCGAAACGTAAGAAGGGGGCAGCCGAAACCACTTTGCCGCTAACGAAGAGGTCGGGGCGTGAAGGCGTGCCGTAGGTTACGAGGTCTAGCCCCTCGGCAATGCCCATCAGGTGGGGATTGTTGGCATCGACAAACACCTTTCCGCGCTTGCTTTGGCGCATAAAGTCGTATAGTTCGCCCTTGGTTTTCACCACGCCTTCGAACGAGCCAAAGCCTTGCAGGTGGGCCATGCCTACGTTGGTGATGAGTGCAAGGTCGGGTTCAACCAGCTCGACCAGTGTCTTTATGTCGCCTGGATGACTGGCACCCATCTCTACTACGGCCACTTCGTGTTCGTGTTTAAGGCGTAATAGGGTTTTGGGAACGCCAATGTCGTTGTTGAAATTGCCCAAAGTGTACAGCACGTTGTACTTCTGGCCCAGCACAGCTGCCAGCAGTTCCTTAGTGGTTGTTTTGCCGTTGGTGCCCGTTATGCCCACTATGCGCGTGCCAAGGGTGCGGCGATGGTGGCGCGCTAGCAGTTGGAAAGCGCGCAACACGTTGTCTACCAGTATGTATCGGCCGTCGCCTTGTGGACAATATTCGGCCTCGTCTACCACGGCAAAGGCGCAACCTTGCTGCAAGGCCGCGGCAGCGAACTTGTTTCCGTTGAACGATTCGCCTTTGAGGGCGAAGAAAATGCTACCCGCAGGGCAGTCGCGACTGTCGGTGGTTACTACGGGGTGGCGTTCAAAAATCTTATATAACTGTTCTGTTGTCATATTCTTTCTTTTGTGTTGGCTGCTTTTGCGAGGTGTGGGCAATTGGCAATTTGCTCTCGTCCGCTAGCCGTAGGGTGGGCGTTATTCGTCTACTTTCAGTTCTTTGCGGTATTCGCCCAATCGTTTAAGCAACTGTTTGGTAACCTTTTCTGTACCCGGTTTGCCGTAGATGTTGTTCAGTTCGTCGGGGTCGACCTGCAAGTCGTACAGCTCGTAATAGTCTATGTCGGTATCATCGCGGAAGTAATTGATGCGTTTCAATGCCTGATAGGTATAATATTCGCTGGTTCCGGGCGTGCGTTGGTACTTGTTTTCTTGCACGGCGCGGTCGCTGCCCTTGCCGTAGAAGTGGATAAGCTTGTAGCGTTCGTTGCGTACGCCATCGTGCTTGCGCACAAGGTGGTAAGTGGGATAGTCGTAATAGTGGTAGTAAAGGTCTTTACGCCAATTCTTTACCTTTGCTCCTTTAAATAGTGGTTGCAGGCTACGTCCGCTCATCTCGGTGGGCTTTTTCACCCCTGCAAGTTCGAGGAAAGTGGGTGCGAAGTCGATGTTCTGCACCAGTTGGTTGCATTCTGTTCCTTCTTTTACATGTCCGGGATAGCTGATGATGAGCGGCGTGTGAAACGATTCTTCGTACATAAAGCGCTTATCAAACCATCCGTGTTCGCCCATGTAGAAGCCTTGGTCGGAGGTGTACACCACGATGGTGTTGTCGCTAAGTCCGTTTTGTTCCAGATAATCGAGCAGTCGGCCCACGTTGTCGTCAACAGAACGTATCACGGCAGCGTAGTCGCGAATGTAGTTTTGGTATTTCCACTTCACCAATTCCTTGCCTGTGAGTTTTGATTCGATAAACTTCTTGTTCCTTGGCATGTAGTATTTGTCGAAGGCCACGCGCTGTTCGGGGGTAAATCGGCTTGTTTCGCCGAGCAGTGCGTAATACGAGTCCATGCTTTCCACGTCGGCCGTGTCTAGCGTTTCGGGCACTTTCAGGTCTTGAATCATGCGCAAGTCGTCGTCGATGCGCATCTTTTGCGTTCTGGCAGCCGACCCGCGCGTGGCGTAATCGTCCCAAAAGGTTTTGGGAAGTGGGAATTCTACGTCGCCATAAAGGCCGAAATATTTTTCTTCGGGCATCCAATTGCGGTGCGGTGCCTTGTGATGCACCAGCAAGCAGAAGGGTTTAGACTTGTCGCGATGCTCTAAGAAGTTGATGGCATGGTCGGTAATGAGTGTCGTTGCGTAGCCTTTCTCTTGCTTGTACTTACCATATTCGCGGTTGGAGCAGAACACGGGGTTGTAGTAAGAGCCTTGGTTATTGAGGATATGGAAGAAATCGAAGCCCTTGGGGCGGCAGTGCATGTGCCATTTGCCCACCATTCCCGTGGTGTAGCCCGCCTTTTGTAGCAGTTCGCTGAAAAAAGTTCGGGTGGTATCGATGCCTTCTCCCAGTTGTCGTTGCCCGTTTTGGTGGCTGTAAAGGCCAGTTATGAGGCAGGCGCGACTGGGCGTTGACAGCGAGTTTTCGACAAATGCCGACCTGAACAGCATGCCGCGGCGCGCCAATCGGTCGATGTTGGGCGTGGGCGCAAGCTTAGATAGGGCACTGCCGTATGCGCTGATGGTTTGCATGGAGTGGTCGTCGCACATGATATATAATATGTTGGGGCGCACGGCAGTGGCTTGCGGTGCTGCGTTTACGGGAACTGTGGCCAGTTCAGGGCACTTGGGGTGGCGGGTGTCGTTGGTTTGTGCCACTGCCTTATCGGCCGTTGTGGCCAATGCGAGGGCAGGAAGCATGGTGAGCGAGAGATGGGATGGTAGATTCATCTTTGTGTAAGTTGGTTGTGTTTTGCGCTGACATGTGCCCGTTAAGCATGTGGCGAGCATGTAGGCAGCGCGTTATGTGCTACAAAAGTACACAAAATCGTGGGGATGGATGCCCCCAATGCCACATTTTTTGTTTGGTGGGCGAAATATTTTGAATGGGTATGGGGTGGTGGATGTGGTGCAGATGGCACTCCTTATTATATAAGGTGTGGTGGTGTTGGTTGGACGTGATGGTATTGGTTGGTGTGCAAATGACACTCCTTGTTATATAAGGTGAGGTGGTGCTGGTTGGGCGTGATGGTGTTGGGTGGTGTGCGAATGGCACTCCTTATTATGTAAGGTGAGGTGGTGGCAGGTGTGCCGAGCGAAGTGCGAAGAAAGGGTTGTGCGTTTCTTTTTGGCATTTAAAGAAGAAGGGATAGGGCTAAGTTTGGGGCATAAAAAAAGTCCTTGAAATCTCACGACTTCAAAGACCCACACAATTTATTAACCAAAAAATTGTGGTGCCACCAGGAATCGAACCGGGGACACAAGGATTTTCAGTCCTTTGCTCTACCAACTGAGCTATGGCACCAACTTCTGAATTGCGAGTGCAAAGGTAGTGATAATTTATGTAACTGGCAAACATTCTCTGCATTTTCTTTAATATTTTCTCATCATTTGCACGTTATTCAGATTTTTGCAGTACCTTTGCACCGCATTTAAGCGGAGAAAGCCAGTTGCGTAAGCAATATTGCGGTTTGTAATTGGCCTTCGTTTGGCATCGGGATGTAGCGCAGTTGGTAGCGCACTACGTTCGGGACGTAGGGGTCGGGCGTTCGAGTCGCCTCATCCCGACCTAAAACAATCGGCCACGCATTGGGTTTCCAATGGCGTGGCCGATTGCGTATTTGGGGAGAGTTTTGTTGTAAAAGCTCTATTCCGTGTAAGGCAAAAAGATCAAGTTGCACATTATCTTCAATAAAATAACCTCTCATTTTGTTGAGAGGTTATGGGTGCGCCACAAACCCAATGGCGGCTTTTGCTCAACGGTGTAATACAACCGAGGCTTATTGTATATTGTCGGCAGCTTTCCGAATGCGGTCGGCAAGGTCTACCAATGCGCCTTTAAGCTGGGCTTTCTCTTGCTCGTTAAACTCTATCGGTTTCTTATTTCCGTCTATACCATCGAGCTTATGGTAGAGCCATGAGTTCGATTTGCCAAAGTATGTTTTGGAAAGGTCTGCCCACGAAATGGCGAGCAGAATGTCTTTTAATTGGGATTTCATTGTTCCCGCTTTTTCTTTTGTCAATGTCATCGTTGCCATAGTCCCTCCTTTTTTTTTATTGTCACCACCTTGGTGGTGTATATTGTTCTCATAATTAGAGCCGTTCGTCGAGCAGTTCTGCAAGCATTCTTTCGATAGCCCATCTCAGTCCAGGTTCTCCATTGGGGAAGCACCTTTTGTAATTTCTAATTGTTTCGATCAAATCGAACTCGCTTTCTGTCAATAGAACTCTTCTTTTCATGGTTGTATTACTTAATCTGAACAATACAAAGGTAATACATTTATTCGTACTACTCAAGCGTTTTGTCGCTTTTTGCTTGTGTTAAAGTCGCTTTTAACACTTTCGCATAGGGGGGATTATGTCATAATACAACATTTGGCAGCATACGGCTTGTTATGCTACTCTACGAGAGTTACACCTCGTTTTCTGTCGTATTCCTTAACAGCTTTGGGCGTTCTTGGCTACTTCTCCTTATATATAATCTTGTTCTGTCCCGTTGTTAGTTCCAGCAACTCTCGGTTTTCGGTGATGAAACTGTCGATGTGGCGCACGCGTTTCTCTTCCAGAATCTCGTCAACGGCGATGAGAATGCCTGTTTCTTCAACGTCGCCGAACCCATTGTTGATGGCTGTACCGAAGAGTTTCATCGTAGGACTAAGCCCCATGTAGGCGTTAACCAGCGGCGGAATGTTATATCCCAGCGCGCGAATTTCGCGGTTCAATATCTTATAGTCCTCTTTAAAGTCGTCTGCCGAGAACAGCGTTTCCAGCTCTTTCGGGTCGGTTTCGATGATAAGGGGTTTCATCGGCGTAATTAAATTCTCCTTATCGTCGAAGTGTTTTTTAAGGAAATAAAGTATCATGTCCCTGCCGCGACGAATGTACGAGGGGTACATCGTCATCTTTCCGAAGAAGTATTTCAGCTTAGGATTGATAACCGTCAGCGCGCCAAGTCCGTCCCAAAGGTTGTCTAGCGCGAAGATGCTCTTCGTTCCCTTGCGAATGCTTTGGTATTCTACGGCTACGAACGAACGGCCTAGCTCCACCGTATACGGCATATAGTCGGTGAGAAATCGGTTGGAGAACTTGAACATGTGGCTCGTTGCCAACAGCGGCTGACCGTCGGCGTTCATCTTCCAGTCTGTTCCGTATATAAATCTGTATCCCCCAATGATGTCTTCGGCATCGGGATTCCACACGATGAGCTGCTTATATCCGCCTTCCATCGTGTCGAACTCGTCGATGTCCAATGCCTTTCCCGTTCCGCCGCCGGCGTTTCTGAACGCAATCTCGCGCAGTCGGCCAATCTCTCGCATCACGTTTGGCGAGTCTTGGGCAGTAACGATGTATATCTCGTTATTGCTCTTGTTTGTCAGGCGCAATTGTTTGTTGGGCGTGAGTTCGCTTCTCAGCAGTTCCCTTTCAACGGGTTGGATGATTTTTTCTTCCATTCTTCCTTCGGTTATGGTTTATGGCTTAGGGGTTAAGTCGTTGGTTTGGTTGTTAGTGGGCAGTTGGTACACCATGTTTTGCACCGCTTGTGCCCATTGCTGGGGTGTTCGGCTCTTGTCGAACGTTTGCCACGGAATGGGTTTGCCGATGGTTACGTTAAAGGTTTTGTGCCTGTTCTTGTACATTTCGTCTACAAGGAACAGCATGGCCACATTGAACTTGATGCCCAGCCGTTTGCAAGCATTTGCCAAACGATAGAAAAAGTTGGAGTTCTGCCCATCGAAATGTATGGGCACCACGTCTCTTTGTGTTTCTACACTCTTGGCGATGAACGTCTTTGTCCACGGGATGTCGCGTATCTCGCCTTTCGTTCTTCGGCTGCAAAGGCCCGCAGGGAACATCATCATGTGCTGCTGCGACTTGAAACCGGCCTCGACCATAGCAGGGAAAGCGCGACTTTGGTTGCCTGTTTTGTTGATTGGAATACATAGCGGAGCCAAGCCGGGCAGGTTCATCAGCAGGTCGTTAACCAGATAACGGAAGTTGCCGTCGTAGTGCCTGCCCACGATTGCGCCAAGTGCCACGCCGTCGATGCCGCCCAATGGGTGGTTAGATACGAAGGTGTACAGTCGGCCATCATCTTTGGCAGGCAGGTTTTCCATGCCGCGCACGTTTAGCGTTAGGTCTAGATAGCTTACGCAAGCCTCCAACCAGTCGACGCCCACGAGCTTGCGGTTGTCCCAAAGAAAACCGTTCACCTCGTCTTGGTGCACGATGTGTTTAAGCCATCTTGCCAACGGACGGGGCACAAGACGAGCCTTGTCGCCCATCTTGCTTTTAAGGATGTTGTCTATGTCTATGGTTTTCTCCACAATGTCGTTCTATCAAAACAATACTAACAATTTGCAAAAATAACACTTCTTTTTTTAATATGTGCGGTGTGCGGCCTAAAAAATGCGTGTTTTTTTGCGTAGCCTTTCAAAGGGGCTTGCTGAGCATTGCTTTTGAAGTACTTTTCGGATGTGCGGCATGCGAATGTGTTTCCTGCGGCAATAGTCGGGGGCTAAGGTGTTTTTCTGCTGTTAATGGCTGTGCGGCCTACTGCTTAGGCCAGTTCTCGGCTCAGCGGAAAATTAGTGGGGACAAATTATTTTTATTACTTTTGCATCATGGA
>CALIZL010000038.1 GCA_938028745.1 uncultured Prevotella sp. | reverse complement strand
AACTCGTTGCTCAATCGTTGGTTCAGCCCTTGCAGGTCTGCGCTCTGCTTTTGCAATCCAGCCTGAATAGCTTCGGCCTGCTCGCGCGTATAAGCGTTTTGCTGTACCTTTTGTTGGAAGTTGGCTGCTGCTGCCTGCAATGCCTGCTGTTTAGAGGCCAATGTGCTTTGAATGTTTTGGCCCTTCTTTTGCAAAATGAGCGAATAATCCTTACAGAATTTGTATTGGCTCATGATAGAATCAACTTCCACGTAAGCAATTTTCATGCTGGTGGGAGCTGCTTTAGTGTTTGATTCGCTCTTGTTTTCGGCCTGCGAGTTCTGTTTGTTACAGGCCGTAAAAGCCAACGTGGTCATTGCGGCCAGTGCCAACGTACCAAAAATGTTCTTCTTGTTCATTTAATTATATTTTTGTTGTTTCTTTTACAAGCTTTCTCTAGTGTACCCAATGATAAAAAAAAGCGTGTGTCAAACGTTACTTGTAGAATTGCTGCCGTGTTCGTTTACGGCAGTCGACACCGTTCTTCTAGCCTCCTTATCTTGGTCTATCACGCAATGTATGCCTTGCTTTCTTAGGCCAGGATTGTCGTGAATATGTTGCGAAGAGAACGTACCGTTCTTTCTGAAAATCATCTTTACACATAATAATGCCACTGCAATAGCAATTATTAACAGGGATAAAGCCAAAGTTTCTGCCATTTTGTTTATTTTTGCAATCGATAAATGCTGTGTTCAAACGCTGCAAAGATAATTAATAATTTACGAAATCACTCAAAAAGAAACCAAAATATGAATAAAAGTAATTTATCTCCGAGCTGTGTCTTCGACCAGTTCAAACAAATCAATCAAATACCACGCCCCTCTAAACACGAGGAGAAAATGGTTGAATACCTTAAAGAGTTCGCTAAAAAACACGGATTAGACGTAAAAGTTGATGCTGTGAACAACGTAATTATACGTAAACCTGCCACACCTGGCTACGAAAACAGAAAGGTGGTTATACTGCAAAGCCATACTGATATGGTGTGCGACAAGCTGGTTGACGTAGAGTTTGACTTTAACACGGATGCCATTCAGACTTATGTAGACGGCGAATGGATGAAAGCTAAGGGTACGACACTTGGCGCCGACGATGGCATTGGCGTGGCCATGCAATTGGCCGTACTCGAAAGCAACGATATACAACACGGACCATTGGAATGCGTTTTCACCAGCGACGAAGAAACACAAATGACTGGCGCATCGGGAATGGAACCCGGATTTATGACAGGCGACTGGCTCATCAACCTCGACTCAGAAGACGAAGGGGAGATTTTCGTATCGTGTGCAGGCGGCCGTAGCACGCATGCTGTGTTCCATTTTGAAAAAGAAGAGGCGCCCAAAGGCTATTTCTTCTTGCAGATTTCGGTTAAGGGACTTACAGGCGGACACTCTGGCGACGACATTAACAAGAAACGCGCCAATGCTATTAAGTTGCTTACGCGATTTGTTTACTTGGAACAAGAAAAATACGATGTACGCTTGGCTAGTTTCAATTCGGGCAAATTGCACAACGCCATACCACGCGACGGACGCGTTGTAATGGCTGTTCCTAACGATGTAAAGGAGAACGTGCGCGCCGATTGGAATGTGTTCGCACATGAAGTGGCCGATGAATTCTACGTTACCGATACCGCAATGGAGTTTGCTATGGAAAGTGCCAATGCAGAAAAGGTGATACCTGCCGACGTTAGCCGCCGCATTATCATGGCCTTGCAGGGTATAACCAATGGCGTGTTTGCCATTTGCCAAGACCCGGCTTTGGGCGGAATGGTGGAAACGTCGAGCAACATCGCCGTTGTGAAAACCACCGATAACATGGTAGACCTGCTTGCCTCGCAACGCAGCAACGTGATGAGCAACCTCACCAACCAATGCAATGCCGTTGGTGCCGTGTTGAAATTGGCTGGTGCCGAAGTGGAACAAACCGACGGATACCCTGCTTGGCAGATGAACCCGAATAGCGAATTAACCAAAGTGGCCATCGAATCGTACAAGCGCCTGTTTAATAAAGAACCCATTGTGCGTGGTATTCACGCCGGATTGGAGTGCGGACAGTTTGCCACAAGCTATCCAGGCATGGACATGGTTTCGTTCGGACCAACGTTGCGCGATGTGCATACGCCCGACGAACGCCTGCTCATCCCCACCGTACAAATGGTTTGGGACCACTTGCTAGATATTCTCAAAAACGTTCCAGCTAAATAATAATGAAGAATAAACGCGTCTTTTTGTTTCTTGCCGCGGGCTTTTTAGCCCTCGCTAGTGTTAGTTGCGGCAAACGTCATTCGGCCAAAAAGCTGGTTGAAAGCTTTATCGACGAGCATGCACAGCTGTCGTCGGTGTCGATTACTGATGTTGGTAAACTAGATTCTACCGACCGTGTGGACAACTCCACTATAAATGCGTTGCAAGCCGACGTAAAGAATGGTGGCTTGTATAAGCCCGATACCAAGTTTGGGCAACGTCCTACCAACACCAAGACCTTGCTTATGATTCGCGTAACACTCGAAACAAAAGACGAAAAGGGCGAGAAAAAGCCGTACAAACAAACCTTTTATCTCGACCCCGAACTAACAAGCGTGGTGGCTATTAAGACAAACTAGCCCCCACACCCATAACAACTACGCCCCCACAAACGCCGAGATGACGCTTGTGGGGGCGAGTTTATGACGATTACTGAACACCGCTTGTAGCACCGCTTACATGAAAAACAAACCTTAAACTGAAACCAGATGTGCTTATCAGGCTTGAAAAACGCTTACCCAAGCCTGCTCTCCTTATTATTCCACGCACTTAGAAAGTTGTTTCATCCCATCTAAGTGCATACCAGAAACAGCGGAAATCAGATGCAGGGCTAGCATAACAATCAAACAAGAATGAGTTTGGAGGGTAAGCCCTAACCCCATTAAGGAGGTGCCTATTCAGACTTACATGCCCAACAAGAATGAATTAGGGATGCCTACCCCACCCCATCAAAAAAGGGAGAACGCCAAAACGTTCTCCCTTTTATATGATGCGATACTTTCAACGTATGTCGAAAGCGGTTTAATTCTTGAAAAAGTCCTTTACTGCTTCGTTAGGAACCATCTTCTCATCGAAGATGTATGCGCCGGTTTTCGGGCTCTTAACCATTTTGATAACCTTGGTATAAGCACGTCCGTCCTTTGAACCGTCACGAAGGGTTGCAACTACTTTCTTTGCCATTGTCTTCTATAATTAAGCGTTATTTAATCTCCTTATGAAGCGTCATCTTCTTCATGATTGGATTATACTTCATTAGTTCCATACGTTCAGGCGTGTTCTTCCTGTTCTTGGTGGTAACGTAACGGCTCGTTCCAGGCAAGCCGCTGTTCTTCATTTCCGTGCATTCCAGAACAACCTGTACTCTATTACCCTTAGCTTTCTTTGCCATGATAATTATTCTCCTATAACTTTAATGTCTTTCCAATCACAGAAGCCCTTAGAAACAGCTTGCTTAAGTGCTGCGTCAAGACCCACTTTATTGATAAGGCGCAAACCTGCGGCACTGATTTTCAAGCTAATCCAGCAACCTTCTTCCACATAGTAGAACTTCTTGCTGAACAAGTTCACGTCGAAACTGCGCTTTGTGCGATGCTTCGAGTGAGACACGTTGTTGCCAACCATTGCCTTTTTACCTGTAATCTGACAAATCTTCGACATTGCTATCTTTTTTTTGTTTTCTTTTTTGATACTTACTCCAAACAGGTTGCAAAATTACGAATTTTTCTTCTAAATACCTAACTAAATCAATTAATTATCAAAGATTTTATGTTTTTTGTGGTATTATACCGCCATTCGCGCATACTTTTCTCAAATATGGGCATCATTTTCGCATTCATTGATGTGGTTATGACATGCAACTACTCCCCTTTCTGCATAATAAACAAAACAAGGCGAACGCCCCAATGTGCCTCGGCCATAGGCCAAAGTGTGCATGTTAGGTGTTCGCCTTGTTTATATTGTGGCCGAAAAAGCATGGTTTGAGCCGCCCTTATCTAAGAGTCAGCTAACCCTGCTAACTTTGAACGGCCAACGCCATTATGCGGTTTTACTCTTCTGTTGTGCCCTTCTCCTGCTCCAAAAAGTTGAGCATTAAGCGCAGAGCACGGTTCGTTGCAATGGCCAAGTTGATGTCGCGACCGAAGTCTTCGTTCAATTTAAGAGTCAAAGTTTTTTCTTTCGTGCCGCAAGCAACCCATATCGTGCCAACGGGTACGCCGTCGTTATCGCCTGCAACAGGCCCGGCATAACCCGTAACGGCCATCGCATAGTCGGTTTTAAGCGTTTCGCATGCGCCCTTAACCATCTGTACGGCAACCTCTTCGCTCACGGCCGACTTCTCGGCTAGCACCTGTGCACTTACGCCCAAGAGGTTTTCTTTCACCTCGTTGCTGTAACATATCACGCCACCCTTGAAATATTTCGATGCTCCTGGCGTGGCAATAACAGCCTCGGCCACCCTTCCGCCCGTGCAACTTTCGGCTGTTCCGATGGTCAAGCCATTGTCGTACATGCGTTGTTGCAGTTCTCTACTAAGCACTTTTGTTTCTAGTTCCATTCCATTATATGTTTATGCTTACTCGAAAGTAACCTTCGAGAAAGCGGGTTTGTCTATCGAACAAAACACCTTATCTAGGTATTTGAAATATCCCGTGATGCCAATCATGGCGGCATTGTCGGTGGTATAGCTGAATTTGGGTATGTAAATGGTCCATCCCTCTTTCTCTGCTGCCTCGTGGAAGGCGTTGCGCAGTCCGCTGTTTGCCGACACGCCGCCCGCAACGGCCACGTGCGTGATGCCCGTTTGTTTCACGGCCAGCCGCAATTTCTTCATCAAGATGTCTACAATGGTAAACTCCAAGCTTGCCGCAAGGTCTTCCTTGTGGTTCTCGATGAAGTTCGGGTCGTCTTTAACCCATTTCTGCAAGCTGTACAGGAACGAGGTTTTTAATCCTGAGAAACTATAATCCAACCCAGGAATATGCGGTTCGGCAAACTTAAACGCCGCGGGATTACCCTGCCTAGCCAACTTGTCGATGATGGGTCCACCAGGATAACCCAGCCCCATTACTTTCGAACACTTGTCGATAGCCTCGCCAGCCGCATCGTCGATTGTTTGCCCCAGAACCTCAATATCGTTGTAGGCGTTCACCTTTACGATTTGCGAATTTCCGCCACTAACCAGCAAACAGAGGAAGGGAAATGGCGGTATGGCGTTTTGCATGTCGGGTTCTTGAATGAAATGGGCCAGCACATGCCCCTGCAAATGGTTCACATCCACCAAAGGAACACCCAAGGCACGCGCGAAACCTTTGGCGAAACTAACGCCAACAAGCAACGACCCCATCAGCCCTGGCCCACGAGTGAATGCCACAGCCGAAAGCTGTTCTTTCTCGATACCAGCCTTTTTCAAAGCTTGGTCTACAACTGGTACGATATTTTGCTGATGCGCACGCGATGCTAATTCGGGCACAACGCCGCCATAACTTTGGTGAACGGCCTGCGAAGATGTTACGTTGCTCAACAACACCTCGTTGCGAAGAACAGCCGCCGACGTGTCGTCGCAACTGCTCTCTATACCTAATATATATATATCCTTGTTGTTATCCATCCTTTATCACTACCTTGTCAATATCTCTACGCCATGTTCGGTCATCAAGAAAGTATGCTCCCACTGCGCACTAGGCAGCTCGTCGCCCGTTATTACTTCCCATCCGTACTCGTCATCGGCATCTATAAACACCTTCCATGTGCCCATGTTAATCATGGGTTCGATGGTAAACACCATGCCGGGAACGAGCAACATGCCCTGTCCTCTACGTCCAAAGTGCGCAACCTCTGGCTCTTCGTGGAACTTCAAGCCCACTCCATGCCCGCACAAGTCGCGAACCACACCATAATGGTACTTGTCCGCGTGCTTAGAAATGGCGTGTCCGATGTCGCCAACAAAGCCATAGGGTTTGGCAGCCTCTGCACCTATCTCCAAGCATTCCTTTGCAACGCGCACCAGTTGTTCCTTTTCAGGTGTCGTTTTGCCGATGATGAACATGCGCGAGGCGTCTGCATAGTAGCCGTCGAGTATGGTTGTGAAGTCTACATTAATGATGTCGCCCTCTTTCAGCACGTCTTCTTTCTTAGGTATGCCGTGACAAACCACCTCGTTGATACTTGTACAAACGCTTTTTGGAAAGCCTTCGTAATTTAGACAAGCAGGTATGGCTCCATGACGAGTGCAATAGTCGTAGCATATCTTGTCTATTTCCAAGGTGTTCATGCCTGCATGTATGTGCTTGGCCACCTCGTCTAGCACGCCCGTATTGACTACGCCGCTACGTCTGATGCCTTCTATTTGTTCAAGTGTTTTTATCAGTTCGCGAGTTGGCACCAGCTTTCCCTTGTTTTCCCAATACATCACTTGTTTGTCCAAGTCGGTTGGTTCTTGTCCAGACAGGCAATGCCATCTCCTTTTCTTATTTAAAACCATTGTCTATTTATATTTAAATCTTGCTTTTAAGTGCGCATGAAGGCACGGCAGGCCGTGTTCGTATTAATAACATACACACTTAGACTTGCAAAGTTACTTCAAATTATAGGTACGCACAAGGAAAATAATCACTTTTTGCTTCAACACGCAAAAGGCTTGACAAACAACGCCATGCGCTTGCACAACATACTGGCTAATGCGCAAACGTGTAAGCACAACGTGAAAAAAGAAAGAACAAGTAAGAACCCACTGCCCTACCTTTAAAACCTCATTTGTACGGCCAATAAAAAAGATTGATTGTCTCACGACAATCAATCTTTATAACCTTAATAATCTAATACCATGAAAAACACGTTACAAAGTTACGATAAATATTTTAAAAATGCAAGCCCTTGCTGGTAAAACTATTAGGTATATAACATTAATTAATCGTTTATTTCCGTTTTCGCGACATTATTATTCTTTATTGATGTCATTAAACCTACGTTTTCGTTAAGCCAAATGAACGACGCCGAACTTGCTCGAACGTTGTCATGATGAGAATTGGAAATCTCCAACACGGAGCTTTGGGCGAAGTGGAAAGGCAAAACGCACTCTTCAAGGAACGAGAAAGAACAATTAACAGCCGTCACTTTGGGCAATACAAGTGGCCTTGTAGTGGCACTACAAAAGGCTTGTACAAGCACTACAAGCATCTTGTAGCGTGACTACAAACGGCTTGTAGCCTCACTACAAACGGCATTGTACAGACAAGTTGCCAACTTCTTGTTGGCAAACGAGTAGGTAAAACCGATTTTTAACCTCACTAAAAGGCGATTTTAACCTTACGAGAATATTACCAAATGGTTGTAGTATGCACACTCCATCCAAGCCATAAACACGTGTTTGCGAGTGGATAGTGGCTCAACACTGCGAATATCCCTTAGCATGGAGCTTGTTTACTGGAAACAGACACCCTTCAAACACCTTATTATAATAAACGACAACGCCTTTCTTGCCATTTCGCTTACATTGTCTTAACAAGCAAGTTGCATCATTGGAATGCCAGCCTATGCCATTCTTTTCGCCGCATTTACACAAAACCAACATGCTAGTGGGCATCAAGTGTGCAAGCCTGCTAACACCATATATAAACAAACAAGAAAGCAGGGGTGTGGTCTTCATAGTCGACTCTGGCCTTAGGCACGGACTAATACAAAAAAAAATTGATTGTCTCACGACAACCAATCTTTCTTAACCTTAATAATCTAATACCATGAAAAACACGTTACAAAGTTACGATATTATTTTCATCTTGCAAGTGTTTGATGGTAAAAGTAGTCTTTTGATAACATTAATTAAACGTTTTTCCGCTCCAATTAAGTTTATTTTGCAGTTTTAGCAATTTTACATTCGCTTTTTCCTCTTCGCTGATAACCGCGGGCGACAAGGCTACAACTAGTTCTGCGCTAGATGGCGAAAGCGAGAACGAAATTAGTTTGGGGTCGAACAAAGCTTGCAATTTGTTAAAATCGCCTTCCGACATCGTATCGGGACGTTGCAAATCTACATCCAAGTGCATTTGGGGCATAGACAAAGCCTTCCAATCGGGCGAATAAAACGCAATACGACTCTCTGGCTGCGGCCCTGCGTATGTTTGCACCAAGCAAAGCAAAGAGTCGCCCGACGATGTGGGCAGCATTTTCATTTGCAACGTATACACATCGTTCATACGCACCGAAAGAAAGTCGGCCGTAAGCGTGTCGATGCTACATTTCTCGCCAAGCGGACCAGCAATCGCGGCCGTTTTCTTCATTTGTTTCAAGTCGAGAAGCTCTTGTCTTCCGCTCTTTTCAAGCGCACCGGCCACAGAAGCAGGCATACTCACCCACATCTTGCACACTTGCTGTGCCATCATCGTTATGGGCATGGCAGCAAGGCACAGCCCGAATAGTAGTTTTCTCATTGTGTTGTATATTATTTTTCAGGATAAGTTAGGAACCAAAACACGCGCTTCTGCACATAAGTGCAGACTTTCATCCCGCATGTGTCTACGCACATAGCAGAGATACAGGCATGGGGAGGAGCTATTCATACACCTCGTCAATACCATACTCATTCATTCCGCCATCGTCTTTGGCGCATGGGTCAAACCCTTCGGGAAGGTCGAACGTGGCCTTTTGCGTATAGCCTAATCGGGGGTCTGCAAACACTTTCTGCATGAAATAGGCCCAAATGGGCAATGCCATCGTGGCTCCCTGGCCCATACTCATCGAGTCGAAGTGTATGTCGCGGTCTTCTCCGCCCACCCAACAGCCGCTCACCAGTTCGGGCGTAAAGCCCATAAACCATGCGTCGGCGTTGCGGTTGGTCGTTCCAGTCTTGCCGCCAATCTCGCCTTTCAGGTTATATTTAAAGCGTAGTCGCCGCGCCGTACCTTCGTTCACCACGGCTTGCAGCTCCACGAGCATCTTATTGGCACTGGTTTCGCTTATCACTTCGTTCATACGTGGCTGGAATGTAGCAATTACATTCCCCTCGTTGTCTTCTATCTTGGTAACGAACAAGGGCGCACACCTAATTCCGCGGTTGGCAAATGCGGTGTAAGCGCTTACCATTTCGCACACGCTCGACTCGCAAGGACCTAGTGCCAAGGCCATTGACGGGTGTATGTCGGGGTTGTTTAGGCCATAACTGCGCAGCAATCCCACAAACTGTTGCGGGTTAAGCTTACTCATAAGGTAGGCCGAAATCCAGTTGTTGGATTGCGCCAAGCCCCATTTCAAGGTTACCATTTGGCCATATCTACTACGGCTACCGTTCCGTGGCGTCCAACTTTGTCCTGCCACAATGTATGTACGCTGCACGTTGGGTGCCTGGTCGCAAGGCGAGAAACCATTTTCCATGGCCAACGAATAGAGGAAAGGCTTAATCGTAGAGCCTACTTGTCGGCGTCCCTCGGTAGCCATGTCGTATTGGAAGTGCGTAAAATCCAATCCGCCCACATAAGCCTTCACCATTCCGTTCTTGGGATCCATGCTTACAAAGCCGGCTCGTAAGAACGACTTATAATATCGGATGCTGTCTAAGGGCGTCATCACCGTGTCTATGTCGCCATGATAAGTAAACACGGCCATGTCGGTGGGTGTCCTGAAAGCCTTGCGTATCTCTTCTTCCGAATAACCTGCCGACTTCATGTTGCGATAGCGTTCGCTTTGCGTAATCGAACGGTTCAGAATTGAACGCACTTGTTCAGCGGTAAGCTTATTGGTGAAGGGCGCGTTGGGTTTGGTTCTGTTTTCCTTAGAGAAAGCAGGCTGCAAGAAACGGGCTAGGTGCTTGTACACGGCATCTTCGGCGTATTGCTGCATCCTACTGTCGATAGAAGTAAACACTTTCAAGCCGTCGGTATAGATGTTGTAGGGCTCGCCGTTCTTCTTCAAGTTCTTATTACACCATCCGTAAAGAGGGTCGTTGGCCCATGCAATGGAGTCGTAAACATACTGCGACTTGTTCCATTCGGGGTAGTTGCTCTTGTCGGGACGCTTGGCCATGAGATATTGGCGAAGGAACTCGCGGAAGTAAGTGGCCGTTCCATCCTTATGGTCGGTACGGTGAAAGTTCAGCGCGAGCGGTTCTTCGGCGTATTGCCTGTACTCCGTATCCGACAAATAGCCGGCCTTTACCATTTGTGCCAGCACAACGTTTCGCCGCTCCGTGCTTCTTTCGGGATAGCGTACGGGGTTGAAGTACGACGGGTTCTTGCACAATCCGATAAGCGTGGCCGCCTCGGTTATGGTCAAGTCTTTGGGTTCTTTATTAAAATAGGTGTTGGCCGCGGTCTTTATTCCCACGGCATTGTGCAAGAAGTCGAAGTAATTAAGGTAAAGGGCGATAATCTCTTCTTTGGTGTAATGCCGTTCCAGTTTCACGGCAATAACCCATTCGATGGGCTTTTGCAGCACACGTTCGATTGTTGAGTGGGCCTTCTCCGAATAAAGTTGCTTGGCCAACTGCTGCGTGATGGTACTTCCACCGCCTGCACTGGCGTGTCCCATCAGTCCACGTTTCACAAAGGCGCGCCCAAGGGCGATGAAGTCGATGCCCGAATGGTCGTAGAAACGAACGTCCTCCGTGGCCACCAAAGCATGAACAAGGTGCGGCGAAAGGGTGCTATAGGGTATGCAAACGCGGTTTTCGCGGTTTTCGTTCCATGTGCCTATCACCTTTCCGTCAGCCGAATACACCTGCGTGGCAAATCGGTTGATGGGGTTTTGCAATTCGGAAATGGGCGGCATGTAGCCTATCCAACCAAACCAAATGGCCACGAAAGCCAATACGGCAGACAGTATGCCAAGCACTAACATGCCCCATAAGATATGTATGAACCTCTTTCTCATTGACGTCTGAATTCTAAAATTACTGCAAAAATACAATTTTTCTCCCTATTACACATTCAAATAAGAAAAATTATACTTATCTTAGCATCCCAAATAGAGTACGTTCTAATGTCAATACAGATGAAACAACGTGATTTTGTGACGATTGCCGACCTCTCGAAGGAGAAAATACAGTACCTTATCGACCTGTCGCAAGAGTTTGAGAGACATCCCAACCGCGAGTTGCTCAAAGGAAAAGTCATCGCAAGCCTTTTCTTCGAGCCGTCTACACGCACCAGGCTGAGCTTTGAAACGGCAGCCAACAGGCTCGGTGCGCGCATCATTGGTTTCTCGGATGCCAAGGCCACCAGCGTGTCTAAGGGCGAAACGCTCAAAGACACCATTCTGATGGTGGCCAATTATGCCGATGTCATCGTGATGCGCCATTACATAGAAGGGGCCGCGCAGTATGCCAGCGAGGTGTCGCCAGTGCCTATCATCAACGCCGGCGACGGCGCACACATGCACCCTTCGCAGTGTATGCTCGACCTTTACTCCATATATAAGACACAAGGAACGCTCGAAAACCTCAACATCTACCTCGTGGGCGACTTAAAATATGGCCGAACGGTACACTCGCTCATCATGGCCATGCGCCATTTCAACCCCACGTTCCATTTCATCGCGCCCAAAGAGTTGGCCATGCCCAACGAGTATAAGCTCTACTGCAAAAACCACGGCATCAAGTTTCAAGAACATACGGCCTTTAACGATAAGGTGATTGCCGATGCCGACATTATATATATGACGCGCGTGCAAAAAGAAAGGTTCTCGGACCTCATGGAATACGAACGCGTAAAAGACGTGTATATATTGAAAAACGACATGTTGACCAACGTGAAAGACAACATGCGCATTTTGCATCCGCTGCCGAGAGTAAACGAAATTGCCTACGATGTAGACGACAACCCGCACGCCTACTACATTCAGCAGGCCCAAAACGGGCTCTACGCACGCCAAGCGCTGTTTTGCGACGTGCTAGGCATCACGCTAGAAGATGTGAGAAACGATAAAACCATCATCAAATGAGTGCAAATAAGAAAGAACGGCTAGTGGCCGCCATCAAAAACGGAACCGTTATCGACCACATTCCTGCCGACAAAACCTTCCAGGTTGTAAACTTGCTCGAACTGCAAACGCTTAACGAACCCATAACCATCGGCAACAACTATGCCTCGAAGATGATGGGAAAGAAAGGCATCATCAAGGTTACAGACAGGTATTTCACCGACGAAGAGATTTCGCGCCTCTCGGTGGTAGCACCTAATGTGGTGCTTAACATCATCAAAGACTACGAGGTTATCGAGAAGAAGAAGGTGGAAACGCCTGCCGAACTCAAAGGCATCGTGCGGTGCAACAATCCCAAATGTATCACCAACAACGAACCCATGCAAACAGTTTTCCACGTGGTAGACAAGGTTAGCCGAACGCTGAAATGCCATTACTGCGACATGGAGCAGGCCATAGACAAGGCACAACTGGTGTAATGCGCATGCCATATACGCCTGCACACACGTGCCAACAACCAGAATAAACGACATTTATCATCGGCGTGGTGCATAGAAACCACGCCCTAATCAATAACTAACACAAACAATTTCAACTATGAAAAGAGACCTAGAAATTTTCAAACTCATTGAAGATGAGCATCAACGCCAACTCAAAGGCATCGAACTAATTGCCTCTGAGAACTTCGTTAGCGAACAGGTGATGCAAGCTATGGGTTCGTATCTAACCAACAAGTATGCCGAAGGCCTACCAGGAAAACGCTATTACGGCGGTTGCGAGGTGGTTGACAAGGTGGAAAACCTGGCCATCGAGCGAATTAAAAAGCTGTTCGGAGCCGAGTTTGCCAACGTACAACCCCACTCTGGCGCACAAGCTAACGAGGCTGTGCTGCTTACTTGCCTCAACCCTGGCGACACTTTCATGGGTTTGAACCTTGCACACGGCGGACACCTTAGCCACGGTAGCCTTGTAAACACGTCGGGTATTCTGTACAACCCCGTGGGATATAACCTCAACAAGGAGACCGGGCGCGTAGATTACGACGAAATGGAACGCCTTGCGCTGGAACATAAGCCAAAGCTTATCATCGGTGGTGGCTCGGCTTATAGCCGCGAATGGGACTACAAGCGCATGCGCGACATCGCCGACAAGGTGGGTGCCATCTTCATGGTTGACATGGCTCACCCCGCAGGACTGATTGCCGCCGGTTTGCTGGAGAACCCATTGAAATACGCACACATCGTTACTTCTACCACGCACAAAACACTTCGCGGACCGCGTGGTGGTATCATCCTTATGGGCAAGGACTTCGAGAATCCGTGGGGAAAGAAAACGCCGAAGGGCGAAGTAAAGATGATGAGCCAACTGCTCAACTCGGCTGTGTTCCCAGGAATCCAAGGTGGACCGCTAGAACACGTCATTGCAGCTAAGGCCGTTGCCTTCGAAGAGGCACTTCAACCCGAATTTAAGGAGTGGGCATTGCAAGTTAAGAAGAATGCGAAAGTGTTGGCCGAAGAGCTTGTTAAGCGTGGTTTCACCATCGTTAGCGGTGGAACAGACAACCACTCCATGCTGGTAGACCTGCGCGACAAGTATCCCGAACTAACGGGTAAAGTTGCCGAAAACGCTCTTGTTGCTGCGGACATTACCGTTAATAAGAACATGGTTCCTTTCGATACACGCAGTGCTTTCCAAACAAGCGGCATCCGCTTGGGTACGGCTGCCATCACTACTCGTGGAGCCAAAGAAGACCTCATGGGCTTTATTGCCGAACTGATTGAGGAGGTTCTGAACAACCCAACCGACGAAACGACTATCGCTAACGTACGCAAACGCGTAAACGAAAAGATGAAAGACTATCCACTCTTCGCTTACTAAACACGTACGCAACAACTGTTTTACAAACGGGATGCACCTTTGGGCTGCATCCCGTTTATTGTAAATGGGCAAGTTAATGAGCGGACAGAGCTGTTTTCCGTAAGCAGCAAGCCCCGCAACCGCTCGCGCTGGCAGTCGAAAGCGTACATGCTTGCCGTGCCATTGCCCACACGCGCGTGTTCGGCACAACCGCTTTTGTCTAGTTTTCAGCGAGAAATTTAACATTATGAGTGCCCTTTCTGCTCACCAACTGCCAACCTTGCCGCAAATAATCGATTCTCGCGAAGGTTCGTTTTGATGCAAAAAGGGAGTTAGCATGCGAATGTGGAAAATGAATATTTATTTAAAGACACCGCCATTTGCACCCGTTTTGGGGCGATTTGCCGCTAAATGCTGTGCGTTTTAATGCTAAATGCACTGCAATATGCCGCTAAATGCAGTGCGTTTTGCCGCTAAATGGAGTGCGTTTTGGTGCTAAACGCAACGCATTTTGGTGCTAAACGCAGTGCAAAATGCTGCTAAATGCGAGGTAAAAAGCATAAATATCCACTGCAATTGTATAAACAAAACCTCTTCGAACCATGAAAAACATGGCTTAAAAGTGCAAAATGGTCGTTAAAAAGTCGGTTTTTAGGGGCTAAAAGTGGGAAATTGGAGTTGAAAAAATACGAGTTGGCAACCAAACTAGAAAGGCAAAATGGTGCAAAATGCAGGCTCTAGGCTTAAAAATCGAAAAACACCAAGGTGTGACAGGCTAAAAAAGTGGCTTTTTACCTACTTTTTAACCAACATTTTCGCTAGAACGGAGCGAAAAAACAGAGCAGTATTGTAAAATAAAAGATAACAATTTAAGTTTCTGAGGTGATGAGTTTGTGAGTTGATAAGCTTATGAGTTGATGAGTTTGTGAGTTGATGGGTTTATGAGTTGATGGGGCTATGAACTTGTGAGTTTGCAAGCTTATGAGCTTGTAGGCTTAGGAGTTTGTGAGTTTGTGAGTTGATGTATTCGGGAGTTGTTGGGCTTTCGTGAGTTTATAAGCCTGTGAATTGACTTGCATTGCTCTCCTCTCAATTGATAGAAATATTAAAAGTCAAGGCCACTTCGAGTTAACAGGTCAACTCACCAACTTGTTAACCAGCTAATCAGTCAGCTTGTTTACTCGTCTGCTTTTTTACTTATCAATTCATCCCCCCATCGCTTTCCCCGCCACATAGCCCGTTGTCCACGCCGCTTGCAAGTTAAATCCGCCCGTAATGGCATCCACATCCAGCACTTCGCCTGCGAAGAAAAGGTTTTTACATACCTTACTTTCCATCGTATTGAGGTTAACATTCGTGAGCGAAACACCGCCGCAAGTAACAAATTCCTCGCGAAACGCCCCCTTACCAGTAACAGCGTACAAGTCGTTGGTCAACGTTTCAACCAGCTTGTTCAAGCCCTTCTTCCCCAATTCTTCCCATCGTTTCTCCGCTCCAAGTCCTGTTTTGTCTAAGATATACAGCCACATGCGCGAGGGCAAGCCAAAAGGATGCACGCTCGACAACTGCTTTCGCCTATTGCTTTCAACAACACCTTGCAAGTGTTCGGCCACCAATGCGCCGTTGGTTAGCCCAACCCAGTTCACAGCGATAGAGAAACGATAGCCACAATCGTGAACAAAACGCGCACCATACGACGAAAGTTTGAGTATAGCAGGACCACTTGCACCCCAATGCGTAACGAGCAATGGACCCGATGCCTTATGCTTTGTACCAACAATAGACATCGTAACATCCTCTACCACCGTACCCATCAAGGCCTTAAAAGCAGCATCGGCAATGTTAAACGTAAAGAGCGAAGGCACTGGCTGCATAATATCATGCCCCAAACGAGCCAAATATCGCAAGCCTTCGGCACGCGGAGAACCGCCCGTTGTGATAGCCACCCGATTGAACGTAAGCGGCTTTTGCGCCTTAAATTCTAGCTGCAAGTCGCCATTGGGCAAAGGTTTCAGCCCCTCTAAGGCATGCCCTGTACGCACTTCCACTCCCAACCTACGAGCCTCGTTCGTTAAGGCATCTACCACACTCTGTGCCGATTGCGACACGGGAAACACGCATTCGTCTTCCTGCGTAAGCAACTTTACGCCGCGTTCTTCAAACCATCGCCATGTGTCGTCGTGGTCGAACACGTTAAAAAGCCGTTTCATCATCTTGTCGCCGCGCGGATAAGCCTGTTTCAAGTCGCCTATCCTTGCAAACGAATTGGTAAGGTTGCAGCGACCGCCACCCGTTACAAGCACCTTGGCCAGCACCTTTTGTCCGCGTTCAAAGATAGTCACTCGCGCCTTGGGATTCGTTTGTTTGGCTGCAATGGCGGCGAAAAAGCCAGCCGCACCACCGCCAACCACTGCTATATTTAATTGTTCTGTCATTGTAACTCCTTGTTTTTAGCAAACGAAGATACGAATAAAAAGCCGTTCGCACAAGGCTTGCGATACAATTAAATGGAGTTTATGAGGGTTAGTAGGTTGTGAACTATTGAGTTTATAAACCCAACAATCAACAAACTCAACAACTAATAATCTGCTTTTCATGCCATTTTTACAGCATTTTTATGTAAGTTTGCACTACTATAAAAGCAAGCATCATGAACATCGAGCACATTAAAGACACTATAAACAAGCTGCCCAACCTGTCTACGGCATTGGGTATGGAATTTATTTCCACCCCCGAACCCGACACTTGCATGGCGCGAATGAAGGTAGACGAGCGCAATAGGCAACCTTTCGGGTTTCTTAGTGGCGGTGCATCGCTGGCCTTGGCCGAGAATTTAGCCGGCGTTGGTTCGCTAGCACTATGCCCTGGCAAGATAAGCGTGGGCATCAACGTTAGCGGAAGCCACCTCATCGCCGTTGAAGAAGGCGACACCGTAACCGCAACGGCACACATCATGCACAAGGGACGGACACTACACCAATGGCTGGTAGAAATTAGAAACACCGCAGGCGAACTGGTTTGCTCGGTACAAGTAACCAACTATGTGCTTAACGCCCGCAAAGATGACTAACTTTGCGCTGTTTCGCGAACCGCATGCCACGCATGCCACACGTTATGTTCAGCTACATGGAGAGGCGCAAAGTCTGCCAAACTATGCAGCCTTGAACCACGTTGAGGGCTTTGTCTTCGCTCCTTTCGCCATTGAAGACGATTGTCCGTTGCTCGTCATCGCCCCCGACAAGGTGGAACAACTTGATGTTGAAACGCATGTGTCGACACTTGCACGTAATGCCACAGCCGTTGAAACAACAACAGTCAGCAACAGCCAACAGCAGGTGAGCCAATCGTACCAAGAAAGTTTCCATCGCTTTCACCAACAGCTTGTACAAGGGCAGTTTGCCAAAATCGTACTAAGCAGAACCGAAGAAGTTGCACTTAAACACGCTCCCAATGCAGAAGAATTGTTTTGGAGAGCCTGCCAACGCTATCCGCGTTTGTTTATCGCGCTGGTTAACACACGCCGTGCAGGCACTTGGCTTATGGCTACGCCCGAAGTTCTGGTGCGAAACGACATGCACCGTTGGCATACGATGGCACTTGCAGGCACAATGCGGCTTACTTCCGAGCAACAGAAATGGCCCGACCAAACGTGGAACAGCCCCACCCCACCCTTGGAATGGAGTGCGAAGAACAAAGAAGAACAGCGACTGGTGGCGCGTTACATCGCCCAATGTCTTGCACATTTGGCCGACAACATCGAAGAAACACCGCCTTATACCCAAAGGGCAGGGGGCTTGGTTCACCTTAGAAGCGACTTCGCCTTTACCCTAAAACCTGCCTACGGACTAGGCGACCTCGTGCAAATGCTGCATCCCACGCCTGCTATCTGCGGCTTACCCAAAGCCGAGGCATGGCGTTTTATCAGTGACAACGAACCCCATCGCCGGCTATATTACAGCGGATTTTGCGGTCCGGTGACGGCTAATGGCGGCACAAAGCTATATGTTTCACTTCGTTGCATGCAGCTGTGGCCCAACAAAGCGTGCCTTTATGCAGGTGGCGGACTGCTTAAAGACAGCACCGAAGAACAAGAATGGGAAGAGACGAGGGCGAAAATGGAAACGATGCTGGGGCTAATGCAGCCATAATTGTAGCTTTTTTAAGCTTATGAGCTAATATGTTTATGAGTTTTAATGCAAACCACCCAAGCTTAAACCAGCTGAGTTTTCGGCAGCGAATAGCTTATAAGTATAAACGCTTATGAACAAAAGCCAACCGCCTAACGCATGAATTTGCAAACGCATGAACTGATAAACTTACAAGCCCAAACATGAAACCAAACAGCAAACATGTATTCGAATAAAGAAAACATCAACATCCTTACCTCCTTACTCGTGGCTCATGGCGTAAGGCGAGCCGTGGTTTGCCCTGGTTCGCGCAATGCGCCCATCGTGCACAACCTGGTAAAGTCGGGCGCCATTAGCTGCTATCTCGTAACCGACGAACGCTCGGCAGGTTTCTATGCCTTGGGTATGGCCTTACTCGATGGCGATGCTGTGGCCGTCTGCGTTACGTCGGGGTCGGCCTTACTCAATGTTCTGCCAGCTGTGGCCGAGGCCTATTACCAGCATGTTCCCTTGATAGTTATCTCTGCCGACCGCCCTTTGGCCTGGATAGACCAACAAGACGGGCAAACCATTCGCCAACAAAACGCCCTCGCCGACTTTGTGAAGAAGGCCGTAACACTAAACGAACCCACCGACGAAACCCAGCGTTGGCACTGCAACCGCTTGGCAAACGAGGCTCTTTTGGCCACCAATCATCATGGCGTGGGTCCTGTTCATATCAACGTTCCCTTATCCGAACCGCTCTTTAAATACGATGTTACGACCCTACCCAGCGAGCGAACGATAAGCCGCTGCACGCCCAGCAATCTTGCAGCAACAGCACTTAACGACCTAATGGCCGACTTCCGCAAAGCCGAAAAGCCCATGATTGTGTTAGGACAAATGCCTCCTGGCTCTGTCAACGCATCGCTTGTCAAGGCCTTAGAGGGGCAAGCCGTAGTGGTTTCAGAAGTGTTGAGCCATCTCGGTGGACTGCAAAATGCCGACGAATTGTTAGCCACTTGCGCAGAAACAGCACCCTACACGCCCGATTTCGTATTGTATATGGGCGGACATCTCATAGGGAAAAACCTCAAATCGCTATTGAGGCAGATGCACAACGCACCCCAATGGCTTGTTAACGAGGGCGGAGAAGTGGTTGATACCTTTATGAATCTCACGGCTATTGTTGAGGCCAAACCCAACGAAGTGCTGTCGTTGATGGTGCAGATGATGCAACAAACGGACGCCAAACAACACGAAGAGCGCACCAAAGCCTTTCGCCAGCTATGGCAAACGGGGCACAACGCCTATCGCGAACAGCTTAATCAAGCGGCTCCCACCTTTTCCGAAGGCTACGCCGTGCAGTGTTTCGAACAACTATTACAACAAGCCAACCAGCCGTTCGAGGTGCATTATGCCAACAGTCTCAGCGTTCGCTTGGCCAATAAGCATGCTCAACACCATGTTTGGTGCAACCGTGGCGTAAACGGAATCGAGGGTTCGCTGTCTACTGCGGCAGGAATGTCCTTGTCTACACAAGCTAATGTGTATTGCGTGATTGGCGATTTGAGTTTCTTTTACGACCAAAACGCCCTGTGGAACACCCGTCTGCGCGGCAATCTACGCATATTATTGCTGAACAACGGCGGTGGAAAGATATTCCAACACGTTAAAGGAATGCCTACCGACGACATACAAGCCACCTTTGTTTCGGCCGAGCACAACACTTCGGCACAAGGCATCTGCCGTCAAAACGGTACGAAACATCTACTTGTCGACAACGTTGAAGCGTTGCAAAAAGGCATCGCCGAGCTTATTAACTACGACGGAGAACGCCCCATCGTATTGGAAGTGAACTTAACATAATAGGGCGTTACAACAGCCAAATGTGCAACAACGCCTTGCCAATAGAAACATCCCTTACCCAAAAACAAATATCATTGTATGAAAAGAGAATGGAAACCCATTGAAGTTTTCGACTTCAAAGAAATATTATTCGAGGAATATCAGGGCATAGCCAAGATAACAATCAACCGTCCGCGCTACCGAAACGCCTTCACTCCACGCACTACGTGGGAGATGAGTCAGGCCTTCGCCTACTGTCGCGAGGCCCAAGACATCGGCGTTGTGCTGCTCACTGGCGCAGGCGACATGGCTTTTTGCGCTGGTGGCGACATGAACGTAAAGGGTCGTGGCGGCTATGTGGGTGAAGACGGAGTGCCTAGACTGAACGTGCTTGATGTGCAAATGCAGATTAGGCGACTACCAAAGCCCGTGGTGGCAATGGTTAACGGCTATGCCATTGGCGGTGGACACGTGCTGCATCTTGTGTGCGACCTCTCCATTGCCAGTGAAAACGCAATCTTCGGACAAACTGGACCGAAAGTAGGTTCATTCGATGCAGGCTTCGGCGCATCTTATTTGGCGCGCATTGTAGGACAAAAGAAGGCACGAGAGATTTGGTTTCTCTGTCGCCAATACAACGCAGAAGAGGCCGAACGTATGGGCTTAGTTAACAAGGTGGTTCCACAAGACAAGCTGGAAGACGAATGCGTGGCCTGGGCCGAAACGATGATGCAACACAGTCCGCTTGCGTTGCGCATGATTAAAGCAGGCCTTAACGCCGAACTAGACGGACAGGCTGGCATTCAGGAACTAGCAGGCGACGCCACCATGCTTTACTATTTCCTAGACGAGGCGCAGGAAGGTGGCAAGGCTTTCCTTGAAAAAAGGAAACCCGACTTTAAGAAATACCCCAAACTTCCATAGTTTTCGGATGAAGTTCCACATCGACATAGCCCCACATACCTTGCATTTCAAGCAGCCGGCAGGCACTTCGCGCGGGGTGTATCGCACCCGAAAGACGTGGTTTGTTACGCTCTCTTCGCCGCAAAAGCCTGGCGTTGTGGGCGTGGGAGAGTGCGCCCCACTGCCCAATCTCAGCTGCGACGACCTGCCAAACTACGAACAATGCCTGCGCCAAGCATGCCAACGGTTCTGCGAAACGGGCGTAATCAACCACGATGAGCTAAGCCCCTACCCTTCCATTCGCTTTGGATTGGAAACCGCCTTATGGCAATGGCAACGCGATGGCTATGCAAACCTCTCGCAAACACCTTTTGCACGGGGCGAAATGGGCATCCCTATCAACGGCTTAGTGTGGATGGGAACGTTCGAAGAAATGGCTATGCGCATTGAAGAAAAGCTGAATCAAGGGTTCAGATGTGTGAAATTGAAAATTGGCGCGATAGACTTCGACCGCGAATTGCAATTGCTTAAAGACATACGCGCCACGTTTTCGCCCCGCCAAGTGGAACTTCGGGTAGATGCAAATGGGGCTTTCGCGCCTGCCGAGGCTTTGTCGAAACTCGAAAAGTTGGCCGCACTCGACCTCCATTCCATCGAACAACCCATCGCCAAAGGTCAGTGGAACGAGATGGCCGACTTGTGTAAGCGGTCGCCTTTGCCCATTGCACTCGACGAAGAACTTATCGGAACCAACACACTTGCCGACAAAGAAGAGTTGCTCGGCACCATCGCACCACAATATTTGGTACTGAAACCGTCGCTACATGGCGGTATTCGTGGCACGAGCGAATGGATTTCGATAGCCAAAGACCGCAAAATTGGGTCGTGGATAACCAGTGCGTTGGAGAGCAATGTAGGCCTAAACGCCATCGCCCACTTAGCAGCAGAGGCCTATGGGCCACAAATTGCCATGCCACAAGGGCTTGGCACGGGCCAATTGTTTACCGATAACATCGACATGCCCTTACAAATAAAAGGAGATTGCCTATGGTTCTTGCCGAATTCTTAGACCTATGGAACGACGATAAGACACCTTGCATGCTGGTTCACACTAGTGGTTCAACTGGAAAACCCAAGCCGCTGTGGGTGGAAAAACGCCGAATGGAGGCCAGCGCAAGGGCTACTTGCCAATACTTGGGGCTGAAAGCAGGCAACACGGCCTTGCTCTGCATGCCGCTAGATTATATCGCTGGGAAGATGATGGTGGTGCGTTCGCTCGTGGCTAACCTACAACTTGTTGTGGTTGAACCCGACGGGCACCCCCTAAAAGACCTTGAAACCGACATCGACTTTGCAGCAATGGTGCCTCTACAAGTGTACAACAGCCTGCAAGTACCAGCCGAACGCCAACGGCTAATGCGCATAAAGCACCTCATTATTGGTGGAAGTGCCATCGACGAGGCCTTGGCAAAAGAGCTAAGTCCCTTTCCCCATGCCGTATGGAGCACCTACGGCATGACCGAAACGCTGTCGCACATCGCCCTACGTCGGCTTAATGGGCAAGCAGCTAGCCAATGGTACACGCCTCTTCCAGGGGTTAAAGTGAGCCTGAACGATAAAGGTTGCCTGGTGATAGATGCCCCACACCTATGCGAAGGATTGTTGGAAACCAACGATATTGCCACCATTAAGCACATAAAAATGGCTAAGCAGGAAGACGATTTGCAACATAACGATGAACCCAAACAAGCTTTTCGCATACTGGGTAGACTAGACAACGTGCTGGTTAGCGGTGGTATTAAAATACAAATAGAAGAAGTTGAGCGCGCACTTCATCCGCATTTGTCCGTGCCCTACCGCATCGTGAAGTGCCACAACCAAAAGTTTGGCGAGGTGGTTGGCCTGCAATTTGTACCCCTTTCGGCAGAAAACGCAGAAAGCGAAACGGCTATGGTGAAACAAATCTGCCAAAAAGTGCTGCCCAAATACTGGCAACCCAAAGCCTATTTCCCCGTGAAAGAAATAGAACGAACGGCAACGGGTAAAATAAAGAGGGGATGAAAGGCGCGCTGCCCTCATCCCCTTTATGATGTAGCTCATGCGTTTAGCCTGATGCTTAAACCTTGCCTAAGCATGCAGAAACGTTTCGTAGACCTTTCAAAAGCCAGCCTTTAACGCCCAATATCGTTGAACGTGTCGTAATATCCGCGTGGCATATTCGGGCCCCAAACCTGTTCAACCGACACCTGCACGCTGAAAGAAGGGTTGAAGTTGTACTTAACGGCCGCGCCAACCCTATCGCCCAAGGCTTGCATATCGTACAACGGATAGGGCATAAGCCTATTGCTAACCAAGCTTTTCTGTCCATATAGGTAGGCCTCCCAATGCTCGTTTAAACGATAACCCACAATGGCTTGCAAGCCAGCATTGCGATAATTGTCGCGTCCCCAGAACACATTGTTAAGATAACCGCCCGCGGCCACCGTGAACTTTTTGCCCAATGGTTGGGCATACATGGCCGAAATGTTTTGCATAAAGCCTGCCCCGTGGCGCGCATGCTTGCCAAACTGCGCGAATACGGATGCACCAAGACTTAGGTTTAGCCCTGGATGCAAGTCCCATCGCTGCCATCCTGCCCAAAACCAAGGGCGATAACCCAACGGTTCTATTTGTCCGTTGAGGGTTAAAGACGGCAAAGCCATCGCCCCATCGATGGTTGGTTCTACGGCCACAACGGGCGTTACCAGCTTATGCAGCGTGTCTACAACGATGCTATCAACCAACTTTGGCTGCTCCACAACAGCATTTTCGGCTGTACGCCGCACGTTTTGTTTCCGCTCTTTTTGAGCGAAAGCCGTACCAGCAACAGCACAACATATTATCGTTACAAGCAAATGTTTCTTCATCATGCAACAAAGATAAACGATAAACGTCGAAAAACAAAACAATAAACATTTTTTAAGGCAGGTTCTAAAAATCACCTTTGCTGTATTTTTAGCTTTTAGCTGAGCAGGTTTTGCTTACTTCTTGAAAGAGCATAGTGCACTATGCTTTCTGAAAGAGAAAGCGAAAGATGCCGGATAAAAGCAAAAAGACAGTGAAGAGCAATACAAGGAACAACAATTGAACCTTTGCGGGCAATTTATAGAACATGCCTTAATAATGGTTTCAAACACGCCTTTATGCAAGGTGCTATTAACCAATATCACCCCACTTACGGCCTGTTTTTATATTATTTACCACTATTTGTTTTGCAAAATAGCCTATTTGCTTTATTTTTGCACTAACTAAAAGAGGAATAAAGATGAAGAAAACAGTAATTTGTGCGCTCGTGGCCATGTTCTTTTCAGCATCGCCAACGTGGGCGCAAAGCAACAACGGACATCAAGACGAGAGCCTAGCCGATAAGGTTTCTACCATTGTTAAGAAGGCCAAATCGTCCATGCAACGCGCTGGAAAGCGGGTAGAGAAGGCTATTGGCATTAACGACAAGAACAGAGACGGCGACGAAGTGAAGATAGACGGCACCTACTACATGCCCATATACTCGCTAAACATCTACAACGGCAAAGACGCCGATAAGTTTAAGAACACTTGCCAAAAGGCGTTTACCAAGAAGTATCCGCGCACAAACGTGCTCAGCGTTACCATTCCGCAAGAGGGATGGGTGAGCAAAGCCGTGAAAGACGGTGGAAAGGTTATTGGCTACCTGCAATACATGTATTGCTACGTTCTGGCACAAGACGGCGACGACGGCTATATCAATGCCCGATTTAGCTTTCAACGCTACAAGGATGTGGGCAAAGAGTATGGTTCGGTTAACGGACGGTGGCCACAATGGGACCGCACCGACGTGCTTACACGCTCGGTTTACGATGAATTGAAAAACTATTAAGCGAAGGTGGGTGGGCGAATGCCACCGTATTCAACCCCACCTACCCCACCTAAAACATCATATAACAACACTAAATACTAAACGCAAACAAAGCCATGAACATTCTAAAAGCCTTGTTCGGTGGGAAAACCGAAGACCCTGAAGAAAGAAAGAAAGACGAAGAAACCAAGAATTTCGACATCCTTAAATTTGATGGCGTAAAGGCATTGCACCTTGGACAAGCCGATCATGCCATCAATTGCTTTTCCAAAGCACTAAGTTACAAAGACGATTTGGAAACGCGCGACTATCTTTCGCAAGCTTTCTTGATGACCAACGAACCGCTGAAAGCCTACGAGCAACTGCAAAAGTTGGCCGAGGCTCAGCCCGATAACCCAAAGATTTACGTGCGCATGGCAGATGTAGCCTATCGTATGGACGACTATGGCGCAATGGCAGATGCCTGCGAAAGGGCCTTACTTATAGATAAAGCCAGTCCTACGGTGCATTATCTCTATGCGCGAGCCTGCATCGGACAAGGCGACAACGTGAATGCCGTGGCCATGTTAACCAAAGCTATACTTACCACCCCCGACTATCTAGATGCTTATTTGCTGCGTGGCGAAACGCTATTGGCCATGGAAAACTTGGAGGAGGCCGAAGAAGATGCCAACTTCTTGGTTGAACATGTGGCCGGTAACGAAGACGCCTTGCTGCTGAAAGCGCGTGTGGAGAAGGCCAAAGGCTACAATGCAGCCGCACAAGAATACTATGATAAGGTGATTGAGGCCAACCCTTTCCACGCCGAGGCTTTTAAAGAAAGGGCCGAAGTGCGCGAGGCGTTGGGAGATTTGCAGGGAGCGGAAGAAGACCGTAACGTGAATTTCTAACCACTAAGCCCCCACGTATTAATGCCATCAAGGCGCAGAACATACAATCGGGAAACTTCGTGTTAAGAAGTTTCCCGATTGCTTTTGGTATGTTTCCCAACTAATTGCGGCCGCTTAAAGCCTAATCGAGCATCAAGAAAACGGCGTTTCGCCCTTTTTCTACCTGCTTAGCTTAGTTAAATTCCGTACACAAACTTTACAAAACACACATCATCCGCCCAACCATTCTAGCGAAAAAAAGTACGTCAAAACACGTTTTTAGCCATTATTTCCCACTTCACACGCCTCCGTTCTTGTCCATATTTAAGAACACCACGTGCATTTAGCACCACTTAGCCTTTCTAGTTTGGTTGCCAGCTCATTATTTTTGAAGCCCATTTACCCGCTTTTAGCCCCTAAAATCCCACTTTTTAATGGTTATTTTGCCCCTTTTAGCCTTGATTTTAATGGTTTGGAAAGGTTTTGTTTATACCATTGCTGTGAATTTTTATACTTTTCGTCTCGCCTTTTGCAGCATTTTGCACTGCATTTAGCACCAAAACACCTTGCGTTTTGCAGCAAAACACATTCCATTTAGCACCAAAACGCACTCCATTTAGCACCAAAACGCACTCTGTTTTGCACCAAAACGCACTCCATTTAGCAGCAAATAGCCCAAAAACGAGTGCGTATGGCGGTGTTTTTAAATAAAAATTCATTTTGCCGCATGCACATGCTAACCCTATTTTGCATTAAAACAAACCTTCGCGAGAATCGATTATTTGCGGCCGAGTGGACGACTGACGAGCAAAAACGCCCTCATAATGTTAAATATTATACTAAAAAGCGGACAAAACAAGACAGGCAAATGTGACGTATTTGGGGACTTACCAAAATGAAAAGAGCTTGGAAACAGATAGCCAGAAAACAAAATAAGGTGTGCCACGCGGCACACCTTATTATATATAGGCTTGATAAGCCACCCATGTTGGGGCGAAAATTACTTGGCAAAGGCCACAGAACGCGTTTCGCGTATAACGGTAATCTTCACTTGTCCGGGGTAAGTCATCTCGTTTTGTATCTTTGTTGCAATCTCGCCGCTTAGTTTCTCGCTCTCAGCATCGTCCATCTTGTCGGCACCAACGATAACACGCAGTTCTCTACCCGCCTGTATGGCGTAGGTTTTGGTAACACCAGGATAGCTCATGGCAATAGCCTCCAAGTCGTTGAGACGCTTGATGTAGGCCTCAACAATCTCGCGACGTGCACCTGGACGAGCACCCGAAATGGCATCGCACACTTGCACAATGGGTGCTAACAAGGTGTTCATTTCTATTTCATCGTGGTGCGCACCAATAGCGTTGCAGATGTCGGGTTTCTCCTTATACTTCTCGGCAATCTTGGCTCCATATAGAGCATGGGGCAATTCGCTTTCCTCATCAGGCACTTTTCCAATATCGTGCAACAGACCTGCGCGCTTTGCCTTCTTGGGGTTTAGTCCCAACTCTGAGGCCATAACGGCACAAAGGTTGGCCGTTTCGCGTGCATGTTGCAAGAGGTTCTGTCCGTAAGACGAACGGTACTTCATCTTTCCGACAATGCGAATAAGTTCTGGATGCAAGCCGTGAATACCCAGGTCGATGGCTGTACGCTTACCCGTCTCGATAATTTCGTTTTCCAATTGTTTCTTCACCTTGGCCACAACCTCCTCTATTCGGGCAGGGTGAATACGGCCATCGGCAACAAGTTGGTGAAGGGCAAGACGACAAATCTCGCGGCGAACGGGGTCGAAAGCCGAGATAACGATGGCCTCGGGTGTGTCGTCTACAACGATTTCAACACCTGTTGCAGCCTCCAAAGCACGTATGTTACGACCTTCGCGACCGATGATGCGACCTTTCACCTCGTCGTTGTCGATGTGAAATACGCTCACCGAGTTCTCAATTGCCGTTTCGGTAGCCACACGTTGAATGGTTTGTATAACAATCTTCTTGGCCTGTTGGTTGGCATTGAGTTTGGCTTCGTCGATAATCTCGTTGATATAGCTGGCAGCGTCGGTCCTCGCTTCGTCTTTTAAGCTCTCGATAAGTCGTTCCTTGGCCTCGTCTGCGCTAAGTCCCGACAGCTCTTCGAGTTTCAAACGTTCCTGACTTTGCATCTTTTCGAGTTCCTCTTGCTTGATATTCAGCAATTTTTTCTCGTTATCCACGCGCTGTTGGTTTTGTTCCACCTCTTGTTTGCGGCGTGCCAACTCGTCTTGGCGTTGGTTAAGCGAAATTTCGCGCTGTTTAAGTTTGTTCTCGTTTTGCTGAATACGTTGGTTGCGGATTTGCACTTCCTTTTCCAACTCGCTTTTCTTATTGAGGAATTTCTCTTTAACTTCGAGCAATTTTTTCTCTTTCAGCACTTCCGCCTCTTTGTTAGCGTTTTCTATCATCTCGTTATACTGTCCCTTAATGACGTATCTAAAAAGGAGATAGCCAACAAAGCACCCTAAAACAAGTGCAACGGCGGCAGCGATTATCGTTTCTATCATACAGATTTATATTGATTATGTAATGTTTTTGTTCTGTTCTCTTTTGGTGTTAATGGGGGCGAACACCTTGGCGAAAGTTGCCATAAGGCAATAAAAACTCGGAAAAGAAAACAGCTTAAACAGACGTTGGCTCGATGCCCAAAGCCTCTTCTATCTCTGCGGCGAGCCCTTTAAGGCTATCCATCAACGGCTCAACGTCGTTGTGTTCGTCCGCATTGTGGTAACGCATAGCAATGTCTATGAGTACCATGTAGAGAATGTCAATATCGCTTTTCTTGCCTGCATACCTAGCCGAGTAGAAGTTCACAAGGTCGGTAATGAGCTTTGCACTCTTGCGATACTTCTCTTCGTCTTCTCGTGAGCAGTTAACAGGTATCGACCTGTCGTATACACTGAGCGTTATCTTGAAGAAGTCTTTATTGTTATCAGCCATTGTCAATGCTATTTTCGCTTAGAAGTGTGATACATCTGTTCACATCTCTAATGAGTTTGGAGAGCCTTTTCTGGGCCGACTCCATGTCGCCGTCGGTGATTTCAACCATCTTAGCCATTTTCAGGCTGTCGTAGCTCTTGTAAACAGATTGCAAACTGTCGTCCAGTTCCTTTATTCGGGCATCGCGCTCATCAATCATCGTCTGTAGCTCAGCATTCTTTTTCTCCAATTCTTTATATTGGAGAAGTAGCTGGCGCAGCCGTGTGGTAAACAGCGACAATGTGAATTCGTTTGCATCCATAATTAAACACCAATTTGACTACAAATTTAACTTATTTATTTGGATGGCGCAAATTTTCAACCTGTTACATCTTGTAAAAATGTAATTAAGCTGCATCAATGAGCTAATATGCCACGTAAACACCCCGTTATGCGAGCGTGGAAAGCCAAAAGACGACAGCGAGGAATGCCCTTTTCTTTCCCCGAAAGTACGGCCTACTTGGTTTTTTCGTCGGGGCGCGGCTCTTTCTTGGCCAGCATTACCACTTGGAAGACGAAGTCTGTTACCCACTTTTGGCTAAATCCAAGCCTTTTATTATATTGCCTGATGGAGGCAACGGTTTTCAACACACCTGCATCCGAAAAGTCGTTCTTGTTGAAAATGTCGTTGATGGTGCGTTGCGTCATGGTGTAAATGGCCTTCTTGAAGAACGAGGGCAGACGCAACTTAAACTTCATGAGATTGCCCATGAGCATCATGAGGTCTTGTGTGAAGTTCTGAAATTGTATCAAGTACACCTGCACATCTTGCAGCTTGTGGCAGTTTTTCCTGATGCTGGCATCTATTTCCTTAAAGAAACCCTCGTCGGTTTTATACAGTTCTTTCAACATCTTGCGGCAATGCGCCTTTTCACCAAGGCCCAACTTGTTGTTCTGCGTTGGTATGCGCAAGGTTGTTTTGTACGTTCTCAAATCGGGAAGCATGGCCAAATTGGTTATACCCAAGTTGGCTGCGAGGGTTGCCTGGAAGTAAACTCGCACCAGAGTCATGTAGTCTTCCATGCCACCCGACTTCGATTTGTCGGCTTGTCTTTTGAATATTGAGGAAAATAATCCCATAATTGTTTTGTTTCGAATAATGTAAATAGATGTTTTGCTCCCTCTATCTCTCATGCCTTAGACACGAGATGAATGCCACGAGTGGAGCGAATACTAGCTGCAAAAGTACGAAAAAAAAGGGGAAACAGCAATTTATGGTCTTAATTTCAGGAGATTAGAGGGTAGTTTTTGAACTTTGGAAAGAAGATAATGCGTACAAAACACGATAAGTTGTGGCTGACGACCAATGACTGGGGCATAAACAAAGGTTGCGAATTGAGCAGAAAATACGACGTATCGAGAGAGGTTTATGTGGTTCGCTGCACACATTGTCATCGTTCGTGCAACGATACACATGCCTAATACATACACAAAAACGCCGCTTTCGCCCTTCCGCAACGCGTACCTAAAACAGGCTGCATGCCATGAAGAGTGAAAGCGGCGTTTATATAACTTACTTTCCGAACCGCAGACGGGTTATTAGATGTGCGCAACCCGTTTCGATGCGTAAGTTCTCAAAACCTTGTTTGGGCTATTTACTCATGTCGTACACCACCTGCATCAGCTTTTTACCGATTGCATCGGCATCTTCCATCGTCGCTGCCTCGCTGTAAACGCGGATGATAGGCTCGGTATTGCTCTTGCGCAAGTGCACCCATTTGTCGGCAAAGTCTATCTTTACGCCATCAATATCGTTCACTTGCTCGTCTTTATACAGTTCTTTTACACGCTCCAAAATAGCATCTACATCGGTAGACGGCGTGAGGTCGATGCGGTTTTTGGCGATGAAATAGTTGGGATAAGTGGCACGCAGCTCACTTACCTTGCAGCCCTTGTGGGCCAAATTGCTAAGGAAGAGGGCGATACCAACCAAAGCATCGCGCCCATAGTGGCTCTCTGGATAGATTACTCCGCCATTACCTTCGCCGCCGATAACCGCATTAACGGCCTTCATCTGCGTGGTTACGTTCACCTCGCCAACAGCTGCGGCCGTGTACTGCCCGCCATGTTTGAGGGTAACATCGCGCAGGGCACGAGTTGAACTGAGGTTAGACACGGTGTTACCTGGCACTTTCGACAGCACATAGTCGGCCACACTAACCAGCGTATACTCTTCGCCGAACATCTTTCCGTCTTCACAAATAAATACCAAACGGTCTACATCGGGGTCAACAACGATACCCATGTCGTAGTTTCCATTCTTTACTTCGGTCATAATCTCTGTGAGATTTTTCTCCAAAGGTTCTGGGTTATGGGCGAAATCTCCCGTTGGTTGGTCGTTGAGCATGGTGTATTTCACGCCCAATTGGTCGAGCAGTTTGGGCAAAATAACACCTCCCACGCTGTTTACCGTATCGACAACGACCTTAAATCCGGCCTTACGAATGGTATCAGCATCAACTAATTTCAATGCCAACACGCTGTCGATGTGGTGTTGGTCGAAACTATCGTCCTCACGATAATGGCCCAAGTGGTCTACGTCTGCATAGGTAAAGTCACCCTTATCGGCTATCTTCAAAAGTTCTGCGCCATCTTCGGCCGTAAGAAACTCACCTTTATTGTTGAGCAGTTTCAAAGCGTTCCATTGGCGCGGATTATGACTTGCGGTGATAATTATACCCCCATCGGCTCCTGCCATAGTAACGGCCAACTCTGTAGTAGGCGTTGTGGCCAGCCCGATGTTCAGTACATCAAAGCCCATCCCCATGAGCGTACCACACACAATGTTCTTAACCATCTCGCCAGAAATACGTGCATCGCGGCCAACAACGATGGTGTTGTTGCCCTTTGGCATGCTTTGACGAATGAAAGTGGCATACGCCGAAGTAAACTTAACGATGTCTAACGGGTTGAGCGTGTCTCCAACCCCTCCGCCAATTGTGCCGCGGATGCCAGAAATAGATTTAATTAGTGTCATTACCAAATATGTTTTTTATCTTGCCTTGCTCAATTCTAACTCATAAAAATAAGGTATCACGCCATTCACTGCGGCGCCATGACCTCGGTCGTGAGGCACGATTAAGCGAACACGAGCACCTGCATCTTCGGAAGAAGAAAGCCTATCGAGCAAGATATAGCTGAAAGGCGTGAGCCAACCCGAAGGAACTGCCGTGCCATTGGTGCGCTGGCGTGCCACGTACATCAGCCCACTCTTACTATTAAAGCTTGCAGTGAAGGTGCCAGAAGTGTTTGTTACGTCCATCCGATCAAGCCAAGCGCTAAATCGCGGAACGAAACTAGACAGTTCAAGACTATCGGTAAGCAAGTTTCTTTCGCTGAACCTGCACGTCACGTTCATGCGTTGACCCTTCTCTATCTTCTTACCAGCACCCTTATGTACGATTTGCATGTACACGCCCGAACTCTCAAAGAGCACATATTCGTTCTTAGCCGTGTCGGTAGTCTCACCGTTTGCCACAAATTCGTTTTCGCTAATAACCTTGATGTGCTTCTTCGTGATGTAATTGTTGATGGCGTTTCGTTCCGATTCCACTTGGTCGGCATAGGTTTCGTATCTACTACACGATTGCCACGAGAGTGCACCTGCCAAGAGGAAAAGGGAAAAGAACAATTTCTTCATTCGTCGTTTAAGTTTTATATGTTGAGGTTGCGAACTGCCATTACAGCCTTCTGCCCCAGCAAGAACATGGGCTGAACTTCGTCCACAATGCTGCAAAGATAATAAAAATATTACGTTTTGCAGATGTACAGCCTTGTATTTTTGGTTTTTTACACTTCTGTTGGCCGACACACCAGGCTTTCTGCCGATGTTTTTCGCATGTTGTATGAAGCAATTTTAGGCTGCATCAAAGCTCCGAAAACAATGTTGGTTAAGCCCGTAAGCGGTCTGAATAGGTCAGGATGGCATCGCGAACAACGCGCTCGGCCTCGCTCATCGAGCAGAAAAGCTTACCTCCACTAGCATTGAGGTGGCCGCCTCCGTTGAAGAAACGTTCCGCCATCTCGTTGCAAGGAAAGTCGTCTACCGAACGCAAGCTCACCAAGATGAGGTTGTCTTTGTCGGTATCTTCGCGCAACGATATAACCAATTTCTGCCCTTTTATGCGCAAAGGCTCGTTAACAAGCCCTTCGGCATCGCCCTTAACGAAATGAAAATTCTTCATGTCTTGGCGCGTAATGCAGAAGTACGAGGCGTTAAGTTCGTTCAGCACATTGAGTTTTTGGCTCATCAGATAGCCACGAAAACGAATGGCCCACGAGCTATAATTGTTGTAAACATTGCGGTAAACCTTATCTTTATCAAATCCTTTGGTCAGCAAATGCCCGATAATGACATATATTTCGGGGCGAGTGGAGTTATAAGTAAAGCCTCCCGTGTCGGTCATCATACCACAATACACGGCAATGGCGGCCTGCCTACTGAACATCTCAAAACCTCCGAGCTGCCAAACGATGCGGAACACGATTTCGCAGGTGCTGCTCATCTGTGGCAACGACACCATCAAACGGGCATCCATCTGTGGGTTTAGGTGATGATCGAACACAACTCGTTGCGCCGTTGTCGTCTCCAAGGCGTGCTGCATGTCGTCAACGCGGTTCGTTGCGTTAAAGTCTAGGCAGAAAACAAGGTCGGCATCGGCAATGCGTTCCTTGCAAACGGCGGTGTGTTTGTCGTAGCGCATCACCCTTTCAACGCCTGGCAGCCATTTAAGGAAATCGGGAAAGGCATCGGGAACGATGATGAGAGGATCCTTACCCACTTGTCGCAGGTATTCGGCCCACGCCAACGAAGAGCCGATAGCATCTCCATCGGGCGACTTATGGCAGCAAACCACGATGTTGCGTGCTGCTTGTATCAATCCGTTCAAGGTATTAGAATCGGACTGTGAGAGTATTTCGAGTTGCATAATGCTGCAAAGTTACAAAAAAAGGTGCTTAAAGCCGCGCTTTAAACACCTTATAATTTAGGGCTAATCGCATAAAATTCGCTTACAGAACAATCTTTGTTCGTGTAGCGTTTTATAGCCTACCAATTTCATTCTTTTTCGTTCCTTGAAAAGTGCGTTTTGCCTTTCCACTTCGCTCAAAGCTCCGTGTCGGCGATTTCCAATTCTCGCCATGACAATGTTCGAGCAAGCTCGACATCGTTCATTTGGCTTAACGAAAACGTTCGTCTGTCGTTTAGTTACTTCGCCTCTTCCATAACACCCTCCACATAGATGCGTGTCATTTCTGTAACGCCGTTGGTACGGATGGTAATGGTTTTCTTAAAGTGGCCAGGAAACATGTTCTTGCCGTTATATACCACTTTCACTTCGCCCTTCTCGCCTGGCTTAATAGGCGTTTTGGGATAGGAGGGGACAGTGCAACCACAGCTAGCCGTGGCCTCGTTGATGACAAGGGGGGTCTTACCCACATTGGTAAAGGTGAAGGTGCATTCCTGAACAGGGTTCTTTTCACTGAAAGAACCAAAGTTATGGGTAATCTTATCAAATTTAATTTCTGCCTGTTGCTGTGCCACAGCAAATCCAACAAATGCGAAAAGCATCATTGAAAGCAATACCAATTTCTTCATATCCTTATCTTTTAATAATAATGAGTATCACGCGAAAGTGCTACCCCACCCTGCCCTCGCCGTGCACAAGACACAACTAAACTGGCAAAAATCGCTGGGGTTTTCTTCCTAACGACTTTGCAAAGTTAACGCTATATACGGAGAAAAACAAATTTTACGCTAAGAATAATGACCTACCACACTATTTGTAAACGCCAAATTCTTAAAATAGTGCCTACCTCTTTGCACGCGTTCCAGCGGTTATTCAAGGGGTATGCCACGTTTAAAATGGAGTTTTCTTCACCAACAAGCATACTTTCTTATTAATATAATGGCGTGCAAGACGACCATGAATGATGAAAGCACATTCGCTACATGCCCATTCCACGAACAACAACCCACTATCCGTTTGTACAATAGTTTCTTAAAAGATAGTTAGTTACATACCGTGGGAAAAAGCCTTCAAGCTATTGCATCGTAAGCGAAATAGGCGTAACTTTGCCAATAAGATAAAGGACTTAAAGCATATCATAGACGTGAAACCTAAAAGAAAGGGAAACAAGATGAAACGATACACAGAAGAGCAAATAACAACACTCGCCCCAAACGAGATATTTGTGTTTGGCAGCAACATTCAAGGCTATCATGGCGGAGGTGCCGCACGCATGGCACTCAATAAGTTTGGTGCGGTATGGGGACAAGGAGACGGACTGCAAGGTCAAAGCTATGCCATCCCGACAATGGAAGGCGGAGTAGAAACAATACGCCCATTTGTAGACAAGTTCATTGGCTTTGCAAGCAAGCACCCCGAGTACACATTCTTAGTTACAAGGATTGGTTGTGGCATTGCAGGTTTTACAGATGGGGATATTGCCCCATTGTTTCAAAACGCAATCGCACTAACCAACATCGTTCTACCCAAGACATTTGCTGACGTGCTTGAACAAACGGAGTGAATTAACCAGCGGTTAAGGAGGCATTAACATTGTATAACAACAATACAAAGCCTTTTGTACTGCTGCTACAAGCGGCTTGTAGTGGGGCTACAAGCCGCTTGTAGTGTCCGTACAAAACACTTGTAGTGGCCGTACAAAAGGCCTTGTAGTATAATGCCAGCACTGTTTAAAGAAATCAACACTAGTTATTCGTTTAGATATAAGCAAATTGTGCCGATTTATCCTTCAACATTTTGCACGAACGAAAACAACATTTGTGCTCTCTCCTTGTAGAATACCTACATTAGAAATATCATCACACGATAAATAAAACCGAACAAATTTGGAAAATATTAACAAAAGAGCTATATTTGCATTATAAATCTTAAATTATCCATAGAAGAACAATGCCAACGCACAAACACTGGTATTACTGGTAAATTCATTGCCACACAAGAAACTTCTACAAAACTAAGATTATTAATTACCCCCCCCCTAATAATATCAAAGAAATGAATACAGAATTATTCAAAGCAGACGAGTTTAAAAAATATCTCGTAAAAGATGCAGGCTTGCAGGAAAACACCGCGACAAGCTACGTTAGCTACATTAAAGCTACAGACAGAGATCTCATCAGTAAAACGCCCTATAAAGGCATAATAGCAGATCTTAAAAACAGTTTGGCTAGCCGTACAAGTAAAACCTTAGCACTTCTTCAAAGCATTCTGGAAACTGCTGAAGAGACAAAAAGTCTCAAAGACGAAACCCTTATGTCAGCCAAGGAATTAAATAATGGATGTAGTGCTTTAAAACAATATCTCAAGTTCCTAAGAAAACAATATTCCGATAAAGTCAATACGGAAGAAGTGTCAGTTGCAGACGAAGAACTAGATAAGGAAGTAGAAGAGATAGAGACAATGACCGAATCTGGTGATGTCACAATTATAACCAAGGAAGACCTAAGAAAGGCTTTTATATTAAGATTGAGCACGCAAGATAGGCCTGCACAATTCTCAATCAAACTGATTGCAGGCATTTTTAAGAAACAAAAGGATGAAAACGGAGTAATAGAGAATAGCATTAGGACATTCTATCCGCGGTTTAAGTCTTTTGCTGACTTTGTTGACACGTGGGTTTCGGAAGTTTTCGACACGATTAAGGTGTTATCAAAAGACGACGAATTCTTCATGAGGGATGTCAATGCATTTGAACTTTGGCCACAAGCCAATACCGTAAATGTCATCATGGATTCGGGTTACAAGTTCACCTTGTACACCCACAAGAACCAGAACAGTAGCAAACGCATTCCAATGAGTGAAGGAATGCGGGCAATGATACTGGAAAAGATTACGCTCGAGCATACTCCAACCATGCTCTCCATTCTGCAAGACAATTCTGAACGCTTGCAGGGAATAAAGAAGATGGCCGATTTGATGCAAAAGGAAATGAAAGAAAACGACATCACCGTACAGTCTTGGGATAAAGCAATAAAAAAGCTTCGCCAACTCATCTCGTTCGAAGATATTAAAGACTATGCCGACGACATCGTTAGAGACCTGCTATTTATTAAGGAGAAGGGACATATTGAACTGATGGGAGATTTGTTTAACACCAATCCTGGCAATAAGAGGTAAAAGTAACCGTATCGCAACAAAACGATCATATCAATTGAACAACTATACCTCTGGGGTTTAGAAAAACGATAACACGACAGCATAAGCAAGAACACATAACACAAACAACCCACTTTAGCACAAGTTATATTGCCTTGTGTTAAAGTGGGTTGTTTGTGTTAAGCCTACCAATTAGCCATTAAGCAAAGTAGGATGTGAGGTGTTATTGCACGTATAAAGTCACCGCTTGACAACAGTTTGGTCTACAATGCTGTGGTAAAATACGTTCTACGCGCTTAACTTTATTTCTTCTTTGCAGCCGTAGAACTGTTTTTCTTAATGATGTTGTATGCCGAATAAAGGCCTAGTTCGCCAGCTTTGCTAAGGTCTTTAACGCCTTGCGAGCGTTCGCCACGGGCAACATGGGCCAGTCCGCGATTGAAATAGGCCTCGGCAAACCGACTGTCTAGTTTAATGGCCGCCGTATAATCGGCAATGGCTTTATTGTTATTGCCTTGGTTGTAGTACAAATTCGCCCTACAATAATATAGGTAAGCACTTTGAGGTTGTAGGGTTATAGCTCGGTTCAAGTCGGATAATGCGCCTGCTTCCAGCAATTTAGCATCCGCTCCATTGGATGCCTTGAAACCGCTCATGGCCATTTGACACACGGCCCGATGCCAATAGGCCAGGACGGAAGTGCTGTCTAGCGAGAGCAACGTTGTGAGGTCGGCTATCGCTGCATCGAAATTTTGCAGTGTTCCATAGGTCACCGCACGCTGTAAGAGCAAGGCACGCAATTCAGCATTGTTGGCATTGGCACCTATTCTCTGCGTCAACGACTCGGCAAGAACAAAGAAATCTTTCGAGTGGCGTTCGTCTAACTGTTCATTTCCACAAGCAACGTATAAGGGGCGGCCAAGTTTTGCCACGCGATTAAACTGTTCTACGTCGCGGTCGAAAGCCTGATAAGAACGTATTCCGTTGGCGTATGGCACGAGCGAAAGGTGGAACATGGGCATGAGCGATGTGTTGGTGGCGTTGTCTTGCACACGTCCGCGGTAACGACTTTCGTATTCGTGGGCCACTTCGTTCTCATCGCTCACCACCATTTGGTTGTACTTGTCCATGTTTATCTCGCTACGCTTGCGTACTTCTTTCAACTTGGCACGCGTCCAACGCGCCTGAACGCCCAAGCGTTTGTCCATCTGTGCTTTGAAAATCTTAAACTCGTCGAGTTCAGCTTTGGCCACCATGCCCAGTCGGCGATAGCAACGAGCACGATAAGAAAGCCCTATCCAGAAGTTGGGGAACTGCTTAATTACCGCAGAATAGTCGTCGATGGCGGCGCGTATGTTACCCGTTTTCTCGTGAAGTATGCCGCGATTGAACACGGCCATGAAGTTGTTTGGTTCCATCTTGATGATGAAATCGAAGTCGGAGATGGCCCTATTGTCGTCGCCCAGCTGCAAACGAAGTAGTCCGCGGTTGTAATGTCCAAGAAAATTGTTGGGGTCTAGTTCCAGAGCAAGGTCGTAATCGGCCATTGCTCCACGCAAGTTATTTAGGTTTACGCGAGCAATGGCGCGGTTGAGATAGTTGTCCACGTTCTTGGATTTCAGGTGAATGGCCTTTCCCAAGAACTCATCAGCCTCGCGCCATTGCCTTCGCGACAGACTGATGTAGGCTCTCATGGTCCATACATTGGCGTCGTATGGGTCTAATTTCAAGCCTTTGTCCAGCCATTCGGCCGCTTTCAGCGTGTCTTTCTCGTGCAAATACACCTCCGCGTTTAGGGTATAGGCATTGGCATAGTCGGCCCAACGCGACACAATCGTGTCAATATCGTGGTGCGCACCTGCATAATCCTTGCTATTCATACGGCAGGCTGCGCGATTGTACCAATAGTTTCGGTTGCTCGGATTGAGCTTAATGGCACGGTTGTAATCGGTTATTGCCTCTTGATACTTGCTTTGCCTGATGCGCGAGATGGCTCGAAGGTCGTAAATGTCCTCGATGTAGGGGTTCAGACTGATGGCCTCGCCTGCATCCTCTTCGGCTCCCACGTAGTCGTCCAGATAGAATTTGGCGATGGCGCGGTATTGCCACGGCTGGTAAAGGTAAGGCCGAAGTGAGATTATCTGGTTGAAATATTGCATGGAAAGCACGTAGTCCTCGTAATGGAGGGCTATCTGTCCACTAGTCATCAGCCTATCTACGTTGAACTGCGCACGGGCAATGAACGCGACTAGTGCGAAAAAAACAAGTGCAATCTTTCTTCTCATGCAACCTATGGCAATAAATTCTGATGTAATACTGTTGGCGCTGTTAAGGAGCAAAGGCTGTTTTGCTTTTTCTCATTGCTATGAAAACGGTTTCACGTTCCCTGCAAAGGACAAACAAGTTTGGCTTTGCACGCTCGGATTAACGAAGAGGTGCTTAGCGCGTTGCTTGTTTTGTGCGGTAGCCACAGCGGAACTTACCTTGCAGCAGTGCCTTCAATTTATTTTTAATGAGCTGCTTGCGGAAAGGCGAAAGGTGGTCGGTGAAGAGGATGCCGTCAAGGTGGTCTACCTCGTGTTGCAGCACGCGAGTGAGATAACCTTCAAACCATTCGTCGTGCGGCTTTAAGTCTTCGTCAACATATTGCATACGGATGCGCGTGTGTCTCGTCACCTTTTCGTGTATGCCTGGCAGCGAAAGGCAGCCTTCCTCTAAGCTCTCGGTAGGCGATTGCTCGTCAATCTCAACGATATGGGGATTGATAAACGCCTTTCTATAACCCTTATATTCTGGATAAGTCTCGGCTAACACGTCAAGGTCTACCACCAACAAACGGATGTCTAAACCAATTTGCGGTGCGGCCAGCCCGATGCCGTCGCTGGCTTCCATTGTTTCGAACATGCTTTGGATTAGTTCTTTCAAGTTGGGATAGTCCAACGGAATGTCTTGTGCCACCTTACGCAGCACCTGTTGTCCATATGTATATATTGGTAATATCATTTTCTTTTTGATTCTAAATAACTTTGCAGAATGATTGTTGCGCTAATCTCGTCGACCAACGCCTTGTCTTGTCTGGCTTTTTTCTTTAAGCCTCCGTCGAGCATAGCTCGATGAGCCAACACCGACGTAAATCTTTCGTCGTAATACACAACGGGTATTGTGGGGCATGCTTTCTTCCATCGCGCCACGAACTGCCTCACGCGTTCGAGGTTTTCGCTAGGTTGCCCATTAGTTTGTTTTGGTTCGCCCACAACGATAAGTTCCACTTCCTCACGTTTCGTGTAGTCGAGCAGGAAGTCGACCAGTGTAGACGAAGAAACTGTTACCAACCCGTTGCAGATAATTTGCAGCGGGTCGGTAACAGCGATACCTGTTCTTTTCTTTCCGTAATCTACGGATAATATCCTGGCCACGTTGGTTTACTTTCTATATAGCAACCAAGCGTCGGGATAAGTAGCACGGAATTCATTTCTTGAGCTCACAGCATCGGCTTTCGATGTGAACGAGGCAGCCACAACGCGATACATGTTTCGGTCGGCATTGTATGCCAAACGTGCATCGTGGCCTTCGCCCTTCAACTTATTATAAAGCCCTTCGGCATTTGTTTTTAACGAGAACGAGCCAACGACAACGCTGTAATCGTTCAGTCCTGAGCCACTCACTACGGTAACATTCTCTTGCCTTACGCTGGCGTTTTCAACACTCTCTTCCACGGTTATCTGTGTTGCGGGCGACTCCTCTACGGGTGCCACGATGGGCGCAGCGCTATTATCAGCGGTCTGTTCTTGCGACTTTGCCTTTTCGTAAGCCCTCTTGTAGGCACTTTCCTTGCTCGATCCACAGCTCGACAACATAAATGCAGCACACAAGCTGGCACATAAAATCATACTTTTCTTCATCTTCTATCCTATTTAGAATTAAACTTACAATCACTTTATGATGGGCGAAATTACAAAATATATAACTAAAACACGAGATATGCTCGCATAAAGTTTGTTAATTGAGCACTCTACACGCTTTTTAACATAAATAATGACATAAAGATTTTGAGCTTTGTCATAGTTTTACTACATTTGCTTTTATATTGAATGCCATGAGGCTAGTATGCCTTTACAAAAGCGATCAATACTTATTTTATTAATACACATACATAAACAATTAAAAGCAAAAGGTATGAAAGCATTAGGTTACATTGGCGCATTCTTAGGCGGCGCCATCGCTGGTGCAGCCCTAGGGCTGCTTGTTGCTCCTGAAAAGGGCGAAGAAACACGTGGCAAAATATCGGATGCCGTTGACGACTTCTGCAAAAGACACAACCTCAAGTTGAGCCGCAAGCAGGTTGACGACCTTGTTGACGACATCAAGGACGCCGTTCCCGAGTCGATTGTTGAATAACATGGCCATGTTCTCGACAGACAACAACGTGCAAACCATCGGGCAACTCGTGGAGGTGCTCAAAGATTACATCGGGCTTCAAAAGGAATTTGTGAAGCTCGATGTAATCGAAAAGGTGGTGCGCCTCATCACCGTTGCCACCTTGTTGGGCATCCTCACGGTCTCGATACTGATGATTGCCATCTTCGGTTCGTTCGCTGCGGCCTACGCTATGGCACCTAAATTGGGCATGGCTGCCAGTTTCTGCATCGTGGCCGCCTTCTACTTGGCTCTCTTTCTGCTCATCTTCGCTTTCCGCAAGCAATGGATAGAGAAACCCGTGGTTAGAATTCTTGCAAGCATCTTAATGGATTAGCATATGGAAAACGAAACGATACAAACACCGTCGTATAAGTCGCTAACGCAGATTAGGGCGCGAAAAGAGGCTTTGAGAAAGCAAATAGAGGAAGAGGACGCTAAAATCAAGGTGCTGTGGGACAAATTGTTCCGCCCCAATGAACAAGCAGACACTTCACCCGCTAAACGTTTTACCGACATGGTAAATACGGGAGCAGGCGTATTAGACGCCCTTATATTAGGGTGGAAACTATATCGAAAGTTCAGCGGAAAGCCGCTCTTCAGACTAAAATGGTAAATGTGGGTCGGGTTTTTAAAGCTCGACCTGCATTCCATCATACCCAAATTCTACGCCGCGGGGCAGCCTTTTGTTGGCCGTTTCGTGCAAACCTATCTGATGAGTAAGGTGCGTTAGTATTGTTCGCCTTACGCCTAACTGCCGTGAAAAGTCGACAGCCTCGCTCACCAATTGGTGAGAATGGTGCTCTTTTTCAAATCGCAAGGCATTTATTATCAGCACTTCTACATCTTTAAGGTATTGCAACTCGTCGTTGCCAATGGCTTTCATGTCCGTGATATAGGCCAATTTGCCAAATCGGTAGGCCATGATGGGCATCTGCCCGTGCAGCACTTCAAAGGGCATCACGTTGATGTCGCCGAACATTAAGGGCCGATGGGGTTCGATGGCGTGCAGTTTCAGCAGCGGAACGCCTGGGTAAAGGTCGTCTGAAAAGCAATAAGGCATGTTGTGTTTCAATCCCTTTACGGTGTCGATGTTGCCATAAAGGTGGATGTCGCCAAAGCGACAATAGGGTCGAAGGTCGTCAACACCACCCACATGGTCGTAATGTATGTGGGTAAGTAGCACGGCATCGATGGGTCGAAAGACTTGCGGCATCAGCTGCATGCGAATGTCGGGACCGCAATCTACTAGTACGCGGTGCTCTTCGCTTTCAACAAGCAGTGCACAACGCATGCGTTTGTCTTTGGAATTGTCACTTCGGCAAACCTCACAACCACAACCTAACACGGGTACACCATTAGAAGTGCCCGTTCCTAATAACGTGATTTTCATTGTATGTTAACCTCCGGATAGATGTCTATGCCAAACTTTGCTTTCACATCACCTTGTATTCGATGGCAAAGAGCCAGCACATCGCGCCCCTCAGCACCGCCTTTGTTCACCAAAACCAATGCTTGTTTGTGATGAACGCCTGCCCTACCCAACGCTTTTCCTTTCCATCCGCATTGCTCTATCATCCAACCTGCAGGTATTTTCACCCTTTCGGCGTCTATTATATAATGTGGCATGTCGGGATAAAGGGCCTGTAAAGCCTCGAATTTACTTCGTTGCACGATGGGATTCATAAAAAAGCTGCCTGCGTTACCCTCCACTTTGGGGTCGGGCAATTTCGCATTTCGAATGTCGATGATGGCCCGTCGCAACTCAATGGGCGTGGGCACGGTGATACCTTTCTCGGCCAATGCGGCCTTAATGTTGCCATAATCAAGATGTGGAACAAAGGTTCGACAGAGTCGATAGGTAACATGGGTGATGAAAAAGCGATTTTTCCAATCGCGTTTAAAACGACTTTGGCGATAAGCATACTCGCATTGGGCATTGGTAAAGTGCACAATGCGCCCTGTTTCCACCTCTACGGCCTCCACAGTGGTTATCAAATCTTTCACCTCCGCGCCGTATGCACCGATGTTTTGCACAGCACTAGCCCCCACTTCGCCAGGAATAAGCGACAAGTTTTCGGCACCATACAAGCCTTCGGCCACACATTGAGCCACCACTTCATCCCAAACCAGACCCGAACCACACCGCAACAGTACGTGTTCTTCGCCATCTTCGTGCCGTTCCATGCCCATAATGTGCGAATGTACTACCGTTCCGTCGAAGTCGCCCGTCAGCAACAGGTTGCTACCACCGCCCAAAATCAGCAGTCGTTCGTTGGCACTTACCAGCTTTGGCAAAGCCTTTTGCGCCTCTGCCACGGTATTGAAGGCCACATATCGCTTACACCTCGCCTTAATGCCAAAGGTATTATGCGGCGTAAGATCGTAATCGTAATACTCTGTCATGCACAAAATAAAAGCCTAGCTGTTAAACTTAACGAGTTTCCATTTGCCTTTCACCTTCTTGAAGTTCATTTCCGTCTCCATACCATTGGCCACGCCACGGATAACAAACAGCTTGCGGTTGCTCTCCGTGTACTTCTGTCCGTAGATGATGTTGTAAATCTCGCCCTTCGGAATAAGTCCCGGTTTGAACGACGGCCATTGTTCGGGCGAAATAGAACCAGTGATAGAACCAAAATCGTCGTCGGGGTCGGGAGCAGTGAACTCAACCAAGTCGTTCAGGCTTTGAACCTGAAACGCACTGTCTGATGCAAAGCGTTGATAGAACTGCAAGAACGAGGCATTAGTGGTTTCGTACATGGCTTTTAGGTTCATCGACGTAAGCATCCACTGTCCGTTAACGCGGTTGAATAGGAATTGCTTCACCGATTTGTTGTTAAACGCTATCTTCTCGATAACAACATGGCCTATCGTTGTGTCTTTCACCAAATTCATTTGCTTGGCGTTATCGAAGATTAGCGTATAATAACCCTGCTTCATAAAGAAGTGTTCCATGCGCCAATCTTTCTTTTCAATGCGTTTCACCACCTTATCGTTTTGGTAAACCTCCAATGGGAACTTTATTCGCGCAAACTGCAACTTGCGGTTTGCTGCGAAGTTGAACACAAAGTCGTCGAACAACTCGTCTGCCGCTTTGGGCATGGGTTGTTCTTCGATAATGCTTTCAAGCGTATCGCGCGTTGCAGTGTCGCCCACTATTGTATCAGTGCGCAAAGTGTCGTTGGTTGTCGGTTTCTTGTCCGTACACCCAGTGGTTGTGCGCCCCATCGCTATCAGTAGCACAACCATTATAGCAAAGAAAATAAGTTTCTTCATCCTCTTTCTTTTCGTTTCCTATACTCTTTTGTTAGTCTCTCAAATTATTCTTACGTAAAGTGGACAATTCGGCATGCGTTTTTCTGCACTGCCAAAATGTGTCCTAGTTGATGCAAAAGTACAACTTTATTTCCACACCATGTTTATTTCAATATAAAAATATTAACTTTGCATCCAAATTGTAATAACACAATAAAAAGATGATACTCGATAAAATAGACCAACTGTTGAACGAAGTGAACAATCTCTCGGCACAAAACGCCGAAGAAATTGAACAACTGCGCCTGAAATATCTCAGCAAAAAAGGTGAGATTACCGCCCTTATGGCCGACTTCCGCAATGTGTCTGCCGACCAAAAGAAAGCGGTGGGCATGAAAATCAACGAGTTGAAACAGCTTGCACAAGACAAGCTGAACGAACTGAAAGCGTGTGTGGGTACGCAAAAGGTGGCCGAAGATGCGCCCGACCTTACCCGCACGCCCTACCCCATCAAGCTTGGAACACGCCATCCGCTAACTATCGTGCGCAACCAAATCATCGATATTTTCCAACGAATGGGCTTTACGCTTGCCGAAGGACCAGAAATCGACGACGACCTGCACGTGTTTACCAAGCTGAACTTCGCGCCCGACCATCCCGCACGCGACATGCAGGACACCTTTTTTATCGAGACAAACCCCAACGAGGTAACGAAAAACGTTATCTTGCGCTCGCATACGTCTAACGATCAAAGCCGAGTGATGGAACGCCAACAGCCACCCATCCGCGTGATTTGCCCCGGACGCGTGTTCCGCAACGAGGCTATCTCGGCACGCGCGCACTGTTTCTTCCACCAACTAGAAGGCCTGTACATCGACAAGAACGTGTCGTTTACCGACCTAAAACAGGTGTTGCTCACCTTTGCACGCGAACTTTTCGGTCCCGACACCGACATCCGCCTGCGCCCAAGCTATTTCCCTTTCACCGAGCCAAGTGCAGAAATGGACATCTCTTGCCACATCTGCGGCGGCGAGGGCTGTGGATTCTGCAAGCACACAGGTTGGGTTGAAATCCTTGGTTGTGGCATGGTAGACCCCAATGTGCTTGAAGCCTGCGGCATAGACAGCACCGTTTATTCGGGTTACGCCTTTGGTTTGGGCATCGAACGCATCACCAACTTGAAATACCACGTGGCCGACTTGCGTATGTTCTCTGAGAACGACGTGCGTTTCTTGCAAGAGTTCCAATCGGCTAATTAAACCGCATGCAATGTGCTAGCCCTACTAAGGCACAAGCAAATAATAACAGCTATAAACCGTCGGCAATGTTGTCGGCGGTTTTTTAGTGCAATCTTATATTCAGAGTTATGGGTTTATCTAGTCTCTCTATGCTCTCTGTTAAGAACAAGCACTACAAAAAATAAGTTCAAAATATTTAGGATTATGATGAAACTCACCTGCTTAACAACTTAATAACGCAACAACTTTATAACAAACAAACATCAAAACTCACACGCTCATCCACTTACAAACTCAAAAACTCAAAAAACATTAACTTACAAACTCATCAACTTACAAGACCACAAACTTACCAACTCATCAACCTACAAACTCAAAAACTCAAACAAACATCAACTTACAAACTCATCAACTCGAAAACTCATCAACTTACAAACTTACAAACTCATCAACTCATCAACTCATCAACTCATCAACTCATCAACTCATCAACTCATCAACTTACAAACTCATCAACTCATCAACATACAAGTCCACAAACTTACAAACTCATCAACTTACAAACTCAAAAACTCAAAAACTCAAAAACACAATAACTCAATAACTCAATAACTCAATAACTCAATAACTCAAAATCTTAAATTCCTATTTTTATTTTACAAAACCCCTCAAATTTTCGATCCATTCTAGCGAAAATATTGGTTAAAAAGGAGGTAGAGTTACACTATTTCTAACCTTTCACGCCTTTTTCATTGTCTATTTTTAAGCATAGAACCTGCATTTTGCACCATTTTGCCTTTCTAGTTGCTTGCCAACTCGTATTTTTTTCAAGCCCAATTACCAGCATTTAGCCCCTAAAACCCCACTTTTTAATGGTTATTTTGCCCTTTTCAGCCATGTTTTTCATGGTTCTAAAAGGTTTTGTTTATACCATTGCGGTGTATTTTTATGCTTTTCGTCTTGCATTTAGCAGCATTTTGACTTGCGTTTAGCACCAAAATGCCTTGCATTTAGCACCAAAACGCACTGCATTTAGCACCAAAACGCATCGCATTTAGCAGCAAAACGCACTGCATTTAGCGGCATATTGCACCCTTTTAGCAGTAATTAGCCCCCAAAACGAGTGCAAATGAAGATACTTAGACATAAATATTCATTTTGCCTACATGCACAGACTAACCCTTTTTGCATCAAAACCAACCTCCGCGAGAATCGATTATTTGCGGCAAGTTGGGAGCTTGATGCCGAAAAGGGCAGCCAGAATGTTAAAATCTATGCCGAAAAGCGGACAAAATCAGTTGACGAGTTAACAAGTTGACAAGAAGACAAGAAAACAAGTTGGCAGGAGAACGAGTTAACAAGTGGATGAGAAGACAAGTTAATAAGTTGATAAATTAGCAAGAAAACAAGTTGACAAGAGAACGAATTAGCAGGTGGATGAGAAGTCAAGTTAATAAGAAGACAAGAAATTTCTATCTTGGCCTTCTCCTCAGAACAAGTCTACATCAAAATAACGTACGCTACTTGTATTAGCCGCTATCAGCGAGGTTATATGCAATCCGTTTGTTCTAAACAGCCCGCATCAAAAAACACCAAGCCGTCTTTGTTTGATACATTTAGCCCTTTGCAGGCTTAATTCAATGTCTGCAAAGGGCCATTATCTGTTTATTTAGCAAAAGGGAAACTGTTCCAAGGACTCTTCGGGTTCTCAATCAGTTTCTTCACAACATCTGCCTGCATCTTCAATTGGATACCACTACCAAGCCAAAGGGCGTACCCAATGAGGTAACTCTTGCCATAATCTTCCCAAGAAGTGAGCGACTGATGGGCAAACTCGTCGGCAGCATCTACATATTGCCACATTTCTTCCTCGCTGATATACTTACACTCGGCACACAAACGGGCGAGATATACTAGAGCAGAAACGTAATAACCATCTGCCCCAATACGCACAAAGTCTGTTTCGTCCTTAACTATTCCAAGTTTCACGAGTTTAGGCATCATCTTAAAAGCATTCTCTATCTGTTTGGCACAAGCCCGCGCGTCTTTATCCAGCACAAAGGTGTCGTTGAGATACTTATCGATAGGTTGCTGCTCTTTAAGTTTGAAAGCTTCGCCGATATGTGGTATAAAGTTTTTTGTACAAGCGACCTTAAAGTCGTTTAATAAGTTGATAGCCGAGTCGTGCCCGTCAACGTCCCAATGCTCCTTTAAGTAATCCTCACGCTCTGTTCGGGCCATACCTGTCTTGAGGCTGTTCAATATCACTTTATCGTATGCTGCACTTACACTGCTCAAAAGCATCTTACGCTGTTGATCTTCGGTTAATGTGGTTTTATCATCCATACGTAGGCCACCAAATATTTTAAGCACAAGGCTTTTTAATTCGGTCATGTAAATATACAATCCTCCCAGAATGGCAATGGCAGCAACGCCATAAATAATCCAAGTTAACGGACCGCTTTCGACATCATCCGAACCTCCGCCACGTACCCTTATGCGAAATCTGGCAGCAGCGGCAACTTGTTGTGCAACGAGACACAACATGAACATCAAACTAACAATGGTTTTCTTTTTCATGGAATTAATCACGATATTAATATTCATTATTATATCTTGTCCGCCGCGAAAACACGGCGGACAAGAACTTACATTAGGTTCTATTTGCTTAACAATTGCTTGTTATGCAAAAGGAACTCCTTTCCAAGGGCTCTTCGGACTGGAATACATATCCTTTGCATGGCCGGCCATCACTTCAAAGTAGTTGGCAGTTCCACACCACAAGCAACGCCCGATGATGTAACTCTTGCCGAAATCTTCCCAAGAAGTAAGCGTTTGGTGGGCTATTTCGTCGGCTGCATCAATGTATTGCCACATTTGTTCGTCAGTGATATACTCGTGTTCACGACACAATCTGGCCATGAACACCAACCTACCAGCATCCCAAGCATCGGGTCCGATACGTACGAAGTCGGCTTGGTCTTTAATAAGTTGTGCATTTATTAGAGAGTCCATAGACCCAAAAGCGAACTGAACCTGTTCCCAACAATCGCGCATGTCTTCTTCGTCTTTAAGATTTTCAGTGATATACTGCTGAATAGCGCGCTTGTTTTGAAGTTTCAGAGCCTCTACAACAAGGGGGAAGAAACGGCGTGTACCTGCGTGTTGCAGATAGTCGAGCGTATCAATTGCCGATTCTTTATCGGTAATTCCCCAGCCCTGACCAAACATTTTCTGCCTTCCGCCATACGACATTCCCGTCTTGACCACATTCATAAACGTGCCTTTCTGTGCAGAAAAGACACCACTCAAAAGCAGTTTTCGCTGCTGTTCTTTGCTTAATGTAGTGGTTTCGTCTATGCGGAAACCACCAAATATGGCATAATAAAACGATGAAAGAAATGAAAACATACTTAGTTTAGTGTAATGAACGTTATTTCTTCTTACCCTTTACAACCTTCTGTGCAGCTGTTTTCTCAGGCATCTTGTTCTCAGGACGTGTAAAGCCGTCTTTTTGTGCGCGCTCGCTCATGGTCTTAATGCGCTTGTCGAGATCGGGATGAGAAGAGAACATGCGTTTCCACTTGCTGTCTTTCTGGTAGCCTGCATCCTCTTCAAGTTTCTTCAACTTCTCGAACGACAAAGCAATAGCCCAAGGGTTCTTGTTGTTCTTCTTCAAGAACTCATAGCCGTAAGCATCGGCATTGCTTTCTTGTTTTTGCGAGTAAGTAGCGTTCAGTAGAGCCTCGCCAAGGTCGCCAAGTTGCGAATCGGTAAGTGCGGCAGCCTTACCATTGGTTGAAGACACGCCGTCTTTTAATGCCGAAGTAAGCAAGGCTGTGCGGAATCCGTTCTTTGAATCCTTGTGGGCAACGTGTCCAATCTCGTGTCCGATAACGCCAAGCAGTTCTTCGTCGGTCATGATGTCCATCAAAGAAGAAAATACACGCACGCTACCGTCGGCACATGCAAAGGCATTCACGTCTACAACATAGTACACTTTAAAGTTCAAAGGAATGCCTTCTACTTCGGTCAGCCCTGCGGTAAGTTTCTTCAAACGGATGGCGTAAGGGTTGTCGTCGGGGCAAACTTGATTGTGTTTGTCCATCCAATCAATGTATTCCTTAACGTAATTCACCACATCGGCATCAGTCAAAGTTACAGCTTTGGCAGCCTTTGCTGCTCCGCCAACTGCCTTTTTAAGGTTAAACTGGGCCATTGCTGGCATTGTGCTCAACATACAGAAAGCAACAACGAACAAAAGAGATAATGTCTTTTTCATAAAAAAATGTTTTTTTAAAAGGTAAATTATATCGCAAAGGTATATAAAAAAACATTTACTCGTTATCGTTTCCTATTATTTAACATAAAATATTTAACACAAACCAAGATTCATTAGAACATATGAGAGCAATTGATGTTTATCTATTAAGTACCGTTTACTCTGAAATATAGTCAAAACACATCATATCATAACCACAAATAAACTTCAAATAATGCCAGTTAACACATCTATCGCCCGAACATCACGCACCAGCAACCAACAGCAAAAATGCAAGTTGCCTTCGAACACGTTTATTTGCAAACTAAAATACCCCGTCGAACACACAATTTATCCAAGCAAGCAAAGCACGTTATATGCCATAACCACACGCCAATGCAAGCCGAGAAAAACAAGGCGTGTGGGGTTTCATGTGGCCATTAATTTGCATAATCCAATGAAAACCACTACCTTTGCATGGTTGTATCCGAAAAATTAGTCGGCAAACAACACCCCTTTCAAGTTGTACATAATTACAAATCAAGATAAAAGAGAATGATAACTGTTACAAATCTTGCTATTCAATTCGGTAAGCGAGTGCTTTACAAAGACGTGAATATGAAGTTCACATCAGGCAACATCTATGGTATCATCGGAGCTAACGGGGCGGGTAAGTCTACGCTTCTCAAAGCTATCAGCGGCGAACTGGAACCCAACAAGGGAACAGTTGAGCTAGGACCAGGTGAACGCCTCTCTGTTTTGGATCAAGATCACTTTAAGTTCGACGAATATCGCGTTATCGACACCGTTCTGATGGGCCACGAAAAGTTGTGGAAGAACATGAAAGAACGCGAGGCACTATATGCTAAAGAGGAAATGACCGAAGAAGACGGTAACCGCGCGGCTGTGCTGGAAGAGAAGTTTGCAGAGATGAATGGCTGGGAAGCCGAAAGCGATGCTGCGCAGATGTTGAGCAACTTGGGCGTAACCGATGCCTTGCACTACAAGCAGATGAGCGACCTGTCGAACAACGAGAAGGTGCGCGTGATGTTGGCAAAGGCACTCTTTGGCAACCCCGACAACCTTTTGCTCGACGAGCCTACCAACGACTTGGACCTCGACACCGTGAACTGGCTCGAAGAATACTTAGGTAACGTGGAGCAAACGGTGCTTGTGGTTAGTCACGACCGCCACTTCCTCGATGCAGTGAGCACCCAAACAGTGGATATCGACTTTGGAAAGGTCACCATTTTCTCGGGTAACTACTCGTTCTGGTACGAAAGTTCGCAGCTAGCCTTGCGCCAAGCGCAGAACCAGAAGCAAAAGGCCGAAGAGAAACGAAAGGAATTGGAGGAGTTCATTCGTCGTTTCTCTGCCAATGTGGCAAAGAGTAGGCAAACCACTTCGCGTAAAAAGATGCTCGAAAAGCTTAATGTTGAGGAAATCAGACCTTCTAGTCGCAAATATCCTGGCATCATTTTCCAGATGGAACGCGAACCAGGCAACCAAATATTAGAGGTAGAAGGCCTCAAAGCAACCGACAACGAAGGCAACGTTTTGTTTGACAACGTGTCGTTCAACGTGGAGAAAGGACAAAAAGTGGTGTTCCTTAGCCACAATCCCAAGGCCATGACGGCACTCTTCGAAATTATCAACGGCAACCGCGAGGCCGAAGCAGGCACCTACAAGTGGGGTGTAACCATCACCACGGCCTATCTTCCGTTAGACAACACGGCGTTCTTCGACAGCAAACTCAACCTTGTTGACTGGCTTAGCCAATACGGACCAGGCAACGAGGTGGTAATGAAAAGCTATCTAGGGCGCATGCTCTTCTCTGGCGAAGACGTGCTGAAAGAGGTTAACGTGCTGTCGGGAGGCGAAAAGATGCGTTGTATGATTGCGCGCATGCAAATGAAGAACGCCAACTGCCTTATACTCGACACACCCACCAACCACCTCGACTTGGAAAGCATTCAGGCCTTCAACAACAACCTCGTTGCCTTTAAGGGTAACATTCTCTTTGCCAGCCACGACCACCAGTTCATACAATCGATTGCCGACCGCATCATCGAACTTACGCCAAATGGCACCATCGACAAGCTGATGAGCTACGACGATTACATCTACGACCCTGCCATTAAGGAGCAAAGGGCTAAAATGTATAACGCCTAAAACAGGTTGGCAAGGTATTTGCTAGGTTACTTACGAAGACAATTAAAGCAGTAAACAAACAAATACGCATTTGGAATGAACAACAATATGACAGACGAAAACATGGAAAAGATGGCCAACAGCAACCTCGACAACAACGAGGAGGCTGTTGACCTAAACGAAGATACAACCCAAGAAGAGACCAACGAGCCGCAAGAACAGCCACAACTGTCCGAAGAGGAACCCCAAACGGAGGAAGAGAACCTTGCAAAACAACTCGAAGAGCTGAAAGACAAGTATCTGCGCACTGTGGCCGAGTTCGAAAATTTCAAACGCCGCACGCTGAAAGAGAAAACCGAACTCATCCTCAATGGCGGCGAAAAGACCATCACGGCCATACTGCCCATCATCGACGACATGGAAAGAGCCATAGAAAACGCGCACAAACAAGCGTGCGTAGACGTTGTGGAAGAGGGTTGGGAACTGATTTACAAGAAACTGCTCAGCACCCTAGAAGGTATGGGCGTGAAGAAAATAGAAGTAGACGGCAAAGACTTTGACGTTGACTTCCACGAGGCTGTGGCCATGGTGCCTGGCATGGGCGACGACAAGAAAGGCAAAATCATCGACTGCGTACAAACGGGATATACCCTTAACGATAAGGTGATAAGGCATGCCAAAGTGGCGGTTGGACAATAATTGACGGGGCTGGAAAGGAAAGAAAATGGCTAAAAGAGATTATTATGAAGTGCTGGGCGTTGACAAAAACGCCTCGGAAGACGAGATAAAAAAGGCTTATCGCAAACTCGCCATCAAGTACCACCCCGACAAGAACCCCGGCGACAAGAATGCCGAAGAGAAGTTTAAGGAGGCTGCCGAGGCTTATGATGTGCTACACGACCCCAACAAACGTAAGCAATACGACCAATTTGGCTTCGACGGACCTGCCGGCATGGGCGGTTCTGGGGGCTTTGGCGGTGGTGCCAGCATGGATATGGACGATATTTTCTCCATGTTCGGCGACATCTTTGGCGGACATGGCGGCTTTTCTGGTTTCTCTGGCTTCGGCGGAGGGGCGAGGTCAAGGCAGCATGCACAATTCAGGGGTAGCGATTTGCGACTGAAAGTGCGACTCACCCTGCAAGAAATTGCAACGGGCATCACCAAAAAGTTTAAGGTTAAGAAAGATGTAACGTGCACCCACTGCCACGGAACGGGAGCAGAAGCGGGTAGCGGAACGGAGACTTGTCCCACTTGTCATGGCCAAGGCATCGTTACCAAGGCCGTTAGAACCATGCTGGGCATGATGCAAACGCAAACCGAATGCCCCACTTGCCACGGAGTAGGAACGGTTATCAAGAACCCATGCCATACCTGTCACGGGTCGGGCGTAACCAAGGGCGAAGAAGTTGTTGAAATTAAAATACCTGCCGGTGTGGCCGAAGGAATGGTTGTGAATGTACCCGGCAAAGGCAACGCAGGTAAACGCAACGGCATAACGGGCGACATACAAGTGTATATCGAGGAAGAGCCTAACGACACATTCGTTCGCGACGGCAACGACCTTATATATAATGAGCTGCTTGATTTCCCCACGGCAGCATTGGGCGGAAACCTTGAAATACCATTGGTAGACGGTGGAAAGGTGCGCATGAAGGTTGCACCAGGTACACAACCTGGCACAGCATTGCGCCTGCGTGGTAAGGGATTGCCCTCTGTTCAAGGTTACGGACCAGGCATGGGCGACCTAATCGTTAACCTTAGCGTGTATGTTCCCAAAACACTGTCGAGTGAAGAGAAGGCTTGCTTGGACAAACTAGCCCAAAGCGACAACTTTAAAGGCGACAGAGTTACCAAGCAAACGATATTTCAGAAATTCAAGAATTACTTTAACTGATGAACTATCAGGAGACAATTCAGTACCTTTACAATAGCACCCCTGTTTTCGAACATGTGGGTGCTTCTGCATATAAGGAGGGTTTAGACAATTCGCTAGCGTTAGATTCCCACTTGGGCGCACCTCATCACACCTTCAAGAGCATCCATGTGGCAGGAACGAACGGCAAAGGCTCTACCGCACACACGCTAGCCGCCATACTACAAGCCTGCGGCTACCGCGTAGGCCTATACACTTCGCCACATTTGGTAGACTTTCGGGAACGCATTCGCATCAACGGCGAGCCGCTTTCAGAGGCCTACGTTGTGGATTTCGTTGCCCAACACCGTGCATTTTTCGAACCTCTTCACCCATCGTTCTTCGAACTGACCACCGCTATGGCTTTCAGTTATTTTGCCGAAAGCCAGGTAGATGTGGCCGTTATCGAAGTAGGGTTGGGCGGTAGACTCGATTGCACCAACATCATCAGCCCCATTCTCTCGGTCATCACCAACATCAGCCTAGACCATACGGGCTTTCTGGGCAGCACATTGGCTCAAATTGCCGTCGAAAAAGCAGGTATCATCAAGCCCAACACGCCCGTAGTGGTGGGCGAAACCACTGCGGAAACACGCCAAGTGTTTGAAAACACTGCGAAAGAACGGCATGCGCCTGTGGTTTGGGCCGAACAAAATCCCGAAGTTTTGCAGTGGCAACACCGCAACGAGGGGGGTATCAGTCTGCAAACACGCAGCTTTGGCAACATGGTTTTCGAACTAGGTGGCAACTATCAGCACCACAACGCCAACACCATCTTAACCGCCGCACGGCAATTGCAGGCCTTGGGCTTTAACATAACCGCCAAAGAGGTGGGTCAAGGCATGGCCACGGTATGCCAATCAACAGGTTTACAAGGTCGTTGGCAAATCTTAGGGCAAGCGCCCTTGGTGATTTGCGACACAGGTCACAACGTTGCAGGCTGGCAATACCTCAGTTCTCAAATTCGTGCACAAAGCTATCGCACGCTCAGAATGGTGTTCGGCATGGTAGACGACAAGGATTTAGACACCGTTCTCACCCTTTTACCCAAAGATGCAACCTATTATTTCACGCAAGCAAGTACACATCGGGCAGTACCTTGCGAGGTAGTGGCACAAAAGGCCGCACAAAACGCACTGCACGGCACTATATATAATAATGTGTATGCAGCCTACAAGGCCGCACTAAGCGATGCCGCGAAAGACGATTTTGTATTTGTTGGTGGCAGCAGTTATGTGGTGGCCGATTTGCTTTCAAATCTTAAAATCTGCTCAGAAAACACGAAATAAGGCATGCCAGAGTAGGAAGCAAAATCTATTTTAAACCCTTAAAAACGCGCACGAACCTACAAATAACAAATCACATATTATCAAAAAGAAAGCGGTGGAGCCTTCCGTTGAACATTTTTAACAGGAAACCACCGCTTTTAATATATTAATATTTGTTGCATTCAGTTTTTTTCGTTTACTTTGCAACAAAGTATAACTAAAAGCTTTCTTTTATGACAAACACAGATAAGGTACAAAACGTATGCGGGCTGAAACGCGAAGACTTTCAGACTCGCATCAACGGAAAAGAAACCGATTTGTATATTCTCCGCAACGAGGTTGGTAACGAAGTAGCCATAACCAACTATGGCGGGGCGATTGTGGCCATTATGGTTCCCGACAAACACGGAAACCTGGCCAATGTGATACAAGGGCACGACAACATACAAGACGTTGTGAACTCGCCCGAGCCCTATCTCTCTACCCTTGTGGGCAGATATGGCAACAGAATTGCCAAAGGCAAGTTTCAATTACATGGTAAAGAGTACAGTCTTCCCATCAACAACGGCCCCAACTCGTTGCATGGAGGCAAGAAAGGCTTTAACGCCAAGGTATGGGATGCACTGCAAATGAACGACACCACCCTTGTATTGAACTACGTAAGCGCATACGGAGAAGAGGGTTTCTCAGGTGAACTGAAAACAACGGTTATCTATTCCTTCACCGACGACAACGAATTGGTTATCGAATACATGGCCAAAACAAACAAAAAAACAGTAATCAACCTTACAAGTCACGGTTTTTTCTCGTTGGCTGGCATCGCCAACCCCACACCAAGCATTGAAAATTTAGAGTGCGAAATCAATGCCGACTTTTATATTCCTATCGATGAGGTGAGCATTCCCACAGGCGAAATACGTTTCGTTAAAGGTACGCCGTTCGATTTTAGAACGCCAAAAACCATCGGACAAGACATAGACGCCGACCACGAACAAATTAAAAACGGTGCTGGTTACGACCATTGCTTTGTGCTTAACAAGCGCGAAGAGGGCGAATTAAGCTTTGCCGCACGTATTATGGAACCTGTAACGGGGCGCACGATGGAGGTTTATACCACCGAACCGGGCGTACAACTCTACACCGACAATTGGGCCGACGGCTACAAAGGGCAACATGGAGCCACCTTCCCACGAAGAAGCGGCATCTGCTTTGAGGCACAACACTTCCCCGATTCGCCCAACCGCCCCTACTTCCCCTCGGTGGTGCTAAACCCAGGCGAACAATATAAGCAGAAAACAATTTATAAATTCGGAACGATAGCTTAAACATTCATCAACAGTAGGCCCACTCTTGAAATGCGCCTGCAATGCCTTTGGTAAGTCATTGCCCCGTTTTTCTGCCCCTTCGTTGTGAAGAAAGCCAACGAAAAAACGTAGAAGACAGCAAGCCTACCACGTATCAACAGAACGCAAACAGGCAGAGCAGCCTTTCAAGTCAAGCCATAGCTAAAAGCATTTATTACTAAAACGAAAATGGAAAATAAACAAGCAAAAAGTGGTAGCATAGTAGCCATTGTCACAATGATGTTCCTCTATGCAATGATTTCATTCGTGACAAACCTTGCCGCGCCTATCGGCATTATCTGGAAAAACGCATTCCAAGGCGACAGTGCCAACACAGTAGGCATGCTCGGCAACGCAATGAACTTCTTAGCTTACCTATTTATGGGCATCCCCGCGGGTAAGCTGCTTTCCAAAATCGGCTACAAGCGCACCGCTCTTGTTGGTATAGCCCTAGGTTTCATTGGCGTACTGGTGCAGTTCCTTTCTGGCGGCGTAGACGATAAGGTTGCGGGCTTTTCCGTTTACCTGCTAGGTGCATTCATCTCAGGCTTCTGTGTATGTACACTTAACACCGTTGTAAACCCCATGCTCAACCTCTTGGGTGGCGGCGGCAACCGTGGTAACCAGCTAAACCTTGTAGGTGGAACGCTTAACTCGCTTTCTGGTACACTAACGCCTATGCTCGTGGGTGCGCTTATCGGCACAGTAACGGCCAAAACGGCTATGGTAGACATCAACCTTGTGCTTTATATCGCTATGGGTGTGTTTGCAGCTGCCTTCGTTGCACTGCTCTTTATCCCCATAGCCGACCCTGAAATGGGTAAGACCACGGCCGAAACGGTGTACGAAAGAAGTCCGTGGGCTTTCCGCCACTTCGTTCTTGGCACCATCGCCATATTCATTTACGTGGGCGTTGAGGTTGGAATACCCGGCACTTTGAACTTCTACCTATCCGATACCAGTGCCAATGGCGGTGGACTAGACCCTGCAACGGCCGTTAAGATTGGCGGTTTTGTGGCTGGCACCTATTGGTTCCTCATGCTTGTAGGCCGTTTCTCGGCCGGATTCATTGCCGATAAGGTTTCTAGTAAGGCCATGATGATTGTCACAGCAAGCTTTGGCATCTTCCTTATACTGTTGGCTATGGTTCTAGGCAAGAGCACAACGATGGATATGCCCGTGTTCACAGGCTCGTCATTCCAGCTTGTTACGGTGCCCATAGCAGCACCGCTGTTGGTTCTTTGCGGCTTGTGCACCTCGGTTATGTGGTCTAGCATCTTCAATTTGGCCAACGAAGGCCTCGGCAAATACTCTGCCGCTGCCTCTGGCATCTTTATGATGATGGTTGTTGGTGGGGGTGTTCTGCCCCTCATGCAGAACTTTGTCGCCGACCATGCGGGCTATCTCATCTCCTACGCCATACCGCTCATCGGCTTGGCATACATTCTTTTCTATGCGCTTATCGGCAGCAAGAATGTAAATAAGGACATCCGCGTGGACTAACTGCCCAGCTAAACGCGAAACAATTAAGTATTAAACAAATTCCATACATCATTAACCTAAAACACAACAACATGATGGATATCGAACATGTAAGAAGTCGCTTTATCAAGCACTTCGACGGAAAGACCGGCAACATATACGCATCACCCGGACGTATCAACCTTATTGGCGAACATACCGACTACAATGGCGGGTTCGTTTTCCCAGGAGCGGTAGACAAAGGCATTATGGCCGAGGTACGCCCCAATGGAACCGACACGGTGATGTGCTACTCTATCGACCTAAAAGACCGCGTAGAGTTTAAGGTAGACGACCCCAAAGGACCACGCGCAAGCTGGGCAAAATACATCTATGGCATTATACAAGAGATGAAAAAGCTTGGTGTCGACGTTAAAGGTTTCAACACAGCATTCTCTGGCGACGTGCCACTTGGAGCCGGAATGTCATCATCGGCCGCGCTCGAAAGCTGCTTTGCTTTCGCTCTGAACGACCTCTTTGGCGACAATAAGGTGTCTAAATGGGACATGGTTCTTGCAGGACAGGCCACCGAACACAACTATTGTGGCGTAATGTGCGGCATTATGGACCAGTTTGCAAGCGTATTCGGACAAGAAGGAAAGCTGATGCGACTTGATTGTAGGTCGAGAGAATTCGAGTATTTCCCCTTCAATCCACAGGGATATAAGCTCGTTTTGCTCGATTCTAAGGTGAAACACGAACTCGCATCATCGGCTTACAACCACCGAAGAAAGAGTTGCGAAAACGTGGTTGCCGCCCTTAATGCCAAGTTCCCTGAGAAGAAGTTTGAAACTTTGCGCGATGCCGACTGGCAAGAACTTGATGCAGTGAAGGCAGACGTTTCGGAAGAAGACTTCAAACGCGCACACTTCGTGCTTGGAGAGAAAGACCGCGTGCTGGCCGTTTGCGATGCTTTGAATGCTGGCGACTACGAAACGGTGGGCAAGAAGATGTACGAAACACACGAAGGACTGAGCAAAGAGTACGAAGTTTCGTGCGAAGAGCTAGACTACCTGAACGAATTGGCCAAGGAAAATGGCGTTACGGGTAGCCGTATCATGGGCGGCGGTTTCGGTGGTTGCACCATCAACCTCGTTAAAGACGAACTTTACGACAAGTTTATAGCAGATGCTAAGCAGAAATATGCAGCCAAATACAAGCACGAACCCGCCGTTTACGACGTGGTAATTGGCGATGGTTCGCGTAAGGTTTGCTAATAACGCATAGCCAATTCAGGCTCATAGCCTGCCCATTGGCCGCTAAGCAATAAAATGAAAGAGGATGTGCACAGCTTGTCACATCCTCTTTTTTACGCATTTTACCCATTCGCGCCAACACGATGCACATTCTAAATACACATCCTCATATGTAATGGTGCATCGATTTGGCTAAACAGATTAGTGATTTTAAGGCAGGTTCTAAAAATAACCTTTGTTGTATTTAGAACATGCCTTAAGTCAGAACAAGGCCAAATAAATATCGAAAGCAGCAACAATATGAACATAAAAACAAAGGCATTACTAAAAGAATACGCCGCACGCTATGAAACAACGGCCTTCTTAAAGGAAGACCCTGCACGCTTTATGCACCTTGTTCAGGGTACAAACAACCAAGAAACGATGGCTTTCATTGCGGCAAACCTAAGCTATGGAAACCGAAAACAATTCTTTCCAAAGATAAATTTCGTGCTGGAAAAGTCGCAAGGCGAACCATACAACTGGGTGAAAAGCGGGCTGTTTGAACAAGACATACCGCCAACCGACGACTGTTACTATCGCCTTTACACCAAAAGGATCATGAATAGTTTCCTTAAAACGCTGCAAAAGCTATTGTCCGAGCACAACACCCTGCACCAATATATACAGACAACAGCCGCCAACGATGCCGAAACGGCCGTGGTTGCGCTTTGCAAATACTTTGCAGCGCATGGGCAAGAAGGCATCGTTCCCATCAATGCACGCTCTGCTTGCAAGCGCATTTGCATGTTTCTGCGGTGGATGGTACGCGACAATTCGCCCGTAGACTTAGGCATTTGGAAAGACACCATCGACAAACGCACCCTCATCATGCCGCTAGACACCCACGTCTTGACACAAGCACAACGCCTAAAACTGCTCAAAAGCAAGTCTACCTCCATGTCTATCGCCAAGAAACTGACTGCCGAAATGGCCAAAGTATTCCCTAACGACCCACTAAAAGCCGACTTCGCGCTGTTTGGATATGGCGTAAACGATGGACAGGAGATTTAAAAACAAACGATGAAAAGACAAGAGTTGTCAGCTTGTTAACACACAAAAACATTAAGTTACAAACTCATAACCCCATCAACTCACAATAACAACAACTTATTACCTCATAAATTCACTACCTCACCAACTGATAAACTCACTACCTCATCAACTAATAACCTAACGAACTCACGAACCTATCAACTCACAAACTTATAAACTCATGAACTCACCAACTGATAAACTTACTACCTCACCAGCTCACAACCTCCACAAGCCTATACTTCAAAAGGATGCAAAAAGTCGAAACAATCTTTCAGCTCTTCGTAAATGCGCTGCACAGGCAAGCCCATCACATTGAAATAACTACCTTCTATACGCTGAACGCCCACATATCCAATCCATTCTTGAATGCCGTACGCCCCCGCCTTGTCAAAAGGACGGTAGCTATCTACATAAAAACCAATCTCGTCGGCAGTCAGTTCTTTAAACCAAACCACCGTTGTTACAGCGAAACTACGCTGCCATTGAAGTGTAGACAGCGTAACACCAGTTATCACCTCATGGCTCTTGCCGCTCAACAAGCCCAACATGCGCCTTGCATCTTCGGCATCTTGCGGCTTTCCTAGTATCTGCCCGTCGCACACCACAACCGTATCGGCCGTCAAAACCACCTCGTTCTCGGCCATTGTGTCCAAGTATGCGCCCGCCTTAGCCTTCGAAATATGCACAGCCACGTCGTTTACAGGCAACGCTGCGGGGTAACTCTCGTCGATGTCACGTATCAATCGCACCTCGAAATCGATGCCCAAGCCCCGCAACAATTCTTTTCTTCTTGGCGAATTACTCGCCAACACCAATCTATTCTTCATTTTCTTCGTGCCTATTCAATGTTTACCAGCCAAAGGCCTTGGCATCTTTCATCCACAATCCCTTTGCGCGCAGGGTCTGCTCGATAACTTCTCGTCCGCAACCCATACCACCTGCGCACGTGGTTACATAGCTACTAACAGACTTAATGTCGGCGCAAGCATCGGCAGGACAACAAGCACAGCCACAACGAGACATCACTTCGTAGTCGGGAACGTCGTCGCCAACAAACATCAACTCCTCATCCGCATAGCCATAGCGTGCCTTAAAGTCCTCGTAAGCCAACAACTTCACGCCAGCCTTCATGTAAATGTCTTCTACGCCCAAGCCTTCAAACCGCTTACGCACAGCCTTGGTGTCGCCACCTGTGATGATGCAGATGCGCAAACCCACCTTTTGGGCGAACTGAATGGCGTAACCATCCTTGATATTCACCGTGCGCAGGGGTTCGCCATCGGCAGAAAGCGTGATGGTAGATGCCGACAGCACGCCGTCTACATCAAAAATGATGGCGCGTATGCGCTGTAAATCGTAGTTTATCATTGCGTTATGTATTTGCCAGTTTATGTATCATTTCGCTCATCAGCTCGTAAAGTCGGCGTTCTTCGGCATCGTCGATAAGGCTCATTTGCCGCTCCATCACCGCCTTATCCATTCTAACGGCAGGGCCTGTTTGTGCATCCTTGGGCGACAGGCGATGCACTTTGGCTGCCGTTTCGTCAATCAGCGGCAACAACAACGCAAAGTCAAGCCCCCTACGTTTCAGCGTTTCGTTGGCTAACGAGTAGCACAAGTTAACGAAATTGCACCCAAACACCGCCGCCAAATGAACGATGCGCCGGTCGGCACTAGTCGTTAGCCGCACATCGTGGCTCAAAGCGCGCGCCATTTGCAGCAAAACATCTTCCGAAAACTCGTTCGCACCCTCTATCAAGCAAGGGATAGAAGAGAAATCCAGAGGTTTTTGTTTTGAAAACGTTTGCAAGGGATAAAACACACCGTAGTTTTTGACCAACCCTTCAAACACGTTCATCGACACACTTCCTGCCGTATGGGCATACACGGCGTGCTGGTTCAGTTGGCAAACTTGCGGAAGTACGCTTGCCAAGGCATCGTCTTTCAAGGCCAACAAATACACATCGGCATCGGGCGAAAGGCTTTCCAAGCTGTTAATGGCCGTTGCGCCCAAACGCACAGCCAATGTTTCGGCGGCCATCTGCGTTCTACTGTACACCTGCGCCACGCTAAATCCAGCCTTTTGCAAAGCCAAACCAAGACTCGTGGCAAGGTTTCCTGCCCCAAGCAGTACTATTTTTGCAGTTTTAATCTTGCTCATGCCTGCTAGAAACCACCCACATGCACCTGTTCCCAGCGTGCATCTTCATCGTTTTTCATCGGCAATTCGCTCGCCTTATGGCCCAACGCAAGAATACAAAGCGTGTCTAACGTCTCTGGAATGTTCAATATGCCACGCACGATGTCGGTTCCGCGCTCGCCACTATTCAGTCCGCGATTGCGCACCTGCACCCAACAGCTGCCCAAACCCAAGTCTTCGGCCTGCAATTGCATGGCCAAAGCCGCTATCGAACAATCCTCAATCCAGCAGTCGTTCTCGGCAACATTGCCTAGAACCACCACTGCCACGGCCGCATCTTTCAGCAGGGCCGCCCCCGATTCCTTACACTCCGACAGCTTTTCGAGCGTCTCTTTGTCTTCTACCACCACAAAATTCCACGACCTTCTGTTCTTGGCCGAGGGCGAAATAAGGGCGGCATTCAGCACCATGCTCAACTCGTCGGCATCTATTTTCTCATTGGTAAACTTGCGGCAACTACGCCTACGGTGCATCAAGTCGGCAAAACTAGTCATCGTTATCTTCTCCTTATTCTATCTTGTTAATGTCCACTCCCTCGTATTCTTCCATAAATTGGAGCAAACAATTCTCGTAAACCTGTTTCTTTAATTTCAGTTCGATGGTGGCCACCAGCAAGTGCTGTCCATTGCCCAAGGCTTTTTCTTGCATTTCGTAGCTAACAATGTTCATATTCTTAGCTCTCATGTCTTTCAGCACGGCCTTGATGTTGTCGTGCGAAGGCGTAGAAAGCGTCAACACAATGTGGCGTGTACCAATCTTTCGCAGTATTAAGTGCAACGCTTCTAAACAAATAAGCACCATTACCGTGGCCGAAGTAGCCAAGAGATACATGCCCGATCCACATGTCAAGCCAATGGCCGAAGTAACCCAAAGCCCGGCAGCCGTAGTTAGCCCATGTACCACATGTTTCTGAAAAATAATGATGCCAGCACCAATAAAACCAATGCCCGTAACCACCTGCGAGGCGATACGCGATGGGTCGAGCGACACGTTTTTTCCATGTTCTAGGATGAAGTCGAAACCCGAATGCGACAATATCATAAAGAGCGCACTGCCCAACGACACCAAGAAATGGGTTCTAAAACCGGCCTCTTTCGCACGATATTCGCGTTCTAAGCCGATTGCGCCGCCCAACATGCCAGCAATAAAAATTCTAAGTGCAAAGTCGATGTCCATAATTGCTTAATCATTATTGTTGTTCGATGGGCGCACAGCACCATCTACTAACCTTTATCATCACGCCCAGTTCGGGCACTTCTTTCAACAAAAAGTACTTTTTGCTGCTGCGCACCAGCCTCCCCGTAAGACCTTTCAGCGGTCCGTGTTTTACTATCACGGGCGTACCGCTTTTTAGCTTGGCCTCTGTAGACGATAAGAACTTGCGCATTTCTATTTCGGGGCTGCACATCAGCATAAAGTCCAGCATCTGCTTAGAAGGGATTTCGTAGTACGTGCCAGCCACTCTATCTTTCCTTATCACCGACATCTTAAAGCGTGCGTTAGCAAAGATGCGCCGCAGCTCGCATTCTTCTTTGTCTTTCTTAACGAACACCAAATTAAACACAACAGGCTTAAAAATGGGTTTGCCGTCGTTGTCGTCCATTCGTTTTCCGCTCCACTCCATCGGCACAAAGCATGTTAAACCTGCAGTGGTGAAGTAGTTCACTGCCTCGTTTAGCCGCAACGAAAATAAACGCACGGCATACCACGGCTTACCATCTTCGGCCAATTGTTGCGGCGAAGACAGTTCGTCCGTGTCTAACAATTCGTTACTCTCTTTTTCTATCTTGGGGATGCTGTGCATATCAGTGCTTTTAAGCTGCAAATATAAGTAAAAACCTGCTTATTACATACCTTTTCGTGAGAAAAAGCACCTTTCTAGCCATGATAACCGAAACTCCCAATACTTCTTACACCGAAACGCCATGCCAAGAGGTAAAGTGGAGTTGGCAAACTGGTTAACCTGCTAACTCATAAACTCACCAACTTATCAACTTAAAAATCAATAACTTCTCAACTTATAAACTCAATAACTTATAAACTTATCAACTTACAAACTCGTTAGCTTGTCTACTCGCCAACCAAATTTGTCTTATTTTCAGCACGGATTTTAACATTATGAGTGCCTTCGTAAGTCACCAACAGACCACCCGACCGCAAATAATCGATTCTCGCGAGGGTTGATTTTGATGCAAAAGGGGGTGGTCTGTGAATGCAGTCAAAATGTATTTTTATTTATATAAACCACCATTTGCACCAGTTTTTGGGCTTTTTTCAGCTAAATGCAGTGCATTTTGCCGCTAAATGCAGTGCATTTTGCCGCTAAATGCAATGCGTTTTGGTGCTAAATGCGGTGCGTTTTGGTGCTAAATGCAAGGCATTTTGCTGCAAAACGCAAGGTGAAATGCTGCAAAACGCAAGGCAAAAAGCATAAAAATACGTAGCAGTGGTATAAATAAAACCTTTCTGAACCATTAAAAACATGGCTGAAAAGGGCAAAATGGCCATTAAAAAGTGGAGTTTTAGGGGCTAAATGCTGGTAATTGGGGTTGAAAAAATTATGAGTCGGCAACAAAATAGAAAGGCGAAATGGTGCAAAATGCAGGTTCTTGGCTTAAAAATAGACAAACCCCAAGGCTTGAAAGACTAGAAATAGTGGCTTTTTACCTACTTTTTAACCATTATTTTCGCTAGAATGGTGCGGCAAACAGAGTGTGTTTTGTAAAGTATATCGCAAAGCTTTAAGATTGTGAGTTAATGAGTTGATAAGGCGTTGAGTTGATTAGTTTATGAGTTAGTAAGTTTGTAAGGCCGTGGGTTCACGAGTTTATGAGGTGTCGAGTTGATAAGTTTATGAGTTGGTAAGTTTATATGCCGTTAAGTTTATGAGGTTATAACCTAATAGTTCTGGGCGAGTTTGGGCAAATTAATTTCCATTCCGAACGAAACAAAGAAGGGGTTTATTAGCTGTTTACACATAGGCAGCATGCTATCTCGTGTAAATTACACCTTATTTATTTGGTGGTACGAAAACAAATAGCTAACTTTGCGGTGTAATAACTACACAAGTAACACTTATGGAAGAGAAAAAGTATGCGTACAAATACCCACATCCGTCGGTTACAGCCGATTGTATTATCTTCGGTTTCGATGGCGGAAAGCTGAAAGTTCTGCTTATAGAGCGAGGTCAGGACCCATATAAAGGCAAATGGGCGTTCCCTGGTGGGTTCGTACAAATGGACGAATCGTGCGAAGATGGTGCGTTGCGCGAACTAGAAGAAGAAACAGCCCTGAAAGGAATGGCGGTGCAACAGTTTCACACTTACAGCGACCCTAACCGCGACCCACGCGAAAGAGTAATCACCGTTGCTTTCCTCGCACTGGTTCGTTTACAAGAGGTGAAGGCAGGCGATGATGCAAGTAAGGCGCAATGGTTTGCCATAGACGAGGTGCCACAGTTGGCTTTCGACCACGATGTTATTCTTCGCGATGCGCTGAAACATCTGCGCGAACGCATCCATTTTCAACCTATCGGCTTTGAATTGCTGCCCGAAAAGTTCACCATGCGACAGCTACAAAACCTCTACGAGTCTATCCTCGATGTGCATTTCGACCGTGGCAACTTCTCGAAAAAGATGCTCCACTTCAACATTCTCACGCCACTAGACGAAACAGTAAAGCCTACCCCAAAACGGGAAGCACGCCTTTACCGCTTTAATAAGGAGAGTTACGACGAGTTAAAGCAAAAAGGATTTAGATTAGAATTTTAGGTGATAAAGGTTTATGGGGCTAGAAGTTGGCTAGTTAACGAGATTACAAGTTCAGAAGATAACGAGTTAACAAGTTGACGAGTTCACGAGTTGACGAGTTTACAAGTTGACTAGTTCACAAGGTTGTTAGTCTACCAGCTGACAAGTTGACAAGTTGACGAGGTTGTGAGTTTATGTGTTGTATTTCTCTCGAACTGGCTCAAAGTCATCACTTCCAAAGCTTATAACCAAACCTATTCACAGCAATTGACATTAAGGTGACGTAAATCAATAACGAGAAAAACAATTATCGACTACAAAAAAGGTGCAAGTTGCATGGCTTTTTCTAGGCCAACAACTTGCACCTTTTTATCTTGTGCGATTGTTACTTACGTATATAATCTTTCAGCGCGTCTACATATTCGGCAAAAGCCGTTCGTCCTTGGGCAGTTATTCGGCAAACGGTTCGTGGACGTTTGCCTTCAAAGCCCTTCTCCACTTCAATATATCCTGCCTGGCTTAACTTATCAATTTGCACACTCAGATTACCCGCCGTGGCTTCTGTTCGCTCTTTTAAGTAAACGAAGTCGGCTTCATCAAGTCCCACGAGCAAAGAGATTATGGCCAGTCGAAGTTGCGAATGCAACAACGGGTCTAACTCTCTAAACATCATTTACCCTCTATTACGTTAAGCAAATGGCCTGGCAAAATCATGTTGAACACCGAGGCGAAACCAAAAAGTAAGTGCCACCACACGCTAGGGTGGCCAAATAGCAGGCTGTTTAGCATGTAGAACGAGACGATTGCAGAAACCAATGGCAGATAGGTTATGGCATGATTGCGAACGATTACGCCCGTCATCGAGGTACCAACACTCACAAACAAGAGTGAGAAGGGCATCATAAGCGACATGTCGGTACTATGGGTAATGAAGGCAGAAACCAACAAATATACCGTAGAAAGGCAAAACATCACCCCCACAACAATCCAAACACTATTGATGGCACGGTCGATATAGGTTACCACCTTTGGCTTTTTAGACTTCCACGACACAAAGCCCCAACACAAAAACATGAGCCACCACAGTCCCGAAAACTGATTGTTATGGGTTAACTTAACACAGGCGAACACCACTATACTAAGAACAAATGCGAAATAACCAAAGTAGAGAAATCGGTTTCCGCGACCTACTTCGAGGTTTTCTTTCGTCGACTCTATCATTCGAGCAATCAGTTCCAAACTCTCTTGCTCGTTAATTTTCTTCTCTTCCATCACTCATAATTTTTTAAAGTTACACTTCTTTTGAACGCCTTTCCCACTAATAAGCTTCGGCCGAGTAGCTATTCGTAGGACAATAAATAAGTTTACGTTATAAACTTATCAGCGAAAAAAAATATTGGAACGCACCTTTTAGGAACTATTTCCACTGCAAAGATAAATAAGTTTATAATATAAACCAAGTGTTTTACGAAGAAAATAGCATGCAAATGTAAAGATTTAACATTTCGACAGCCATTAAGGAGAATTGTAAGGAAGAAGAAAACAAACTCATAACACCAACAATTGCACATTTCAACACTTTCTGCCGACAAAACTTGCGCACTCGTCTGAATATGGCTAACTTCGCACATTGAAAGGGGCAAGCCTTGTAAAGGCACTCCAAACGGATAGTGCCGTGAGCGAAATAAGCAAGCATTAGCCCTTTGAAATAGGCGGGCAATAGCCCTTTAAAATAAAGCAAATGAAACCGCGCGACAAAGAAATACTGAACATAGCCATCCCCTCCATCATATCAAACATCACCGTTCCGCTGCTCGGAATGGTGGATGTAGCCATCATGGGACACCTAGGTAATGCCGCATACATCGGTGCCATTGCCGTGGGCAGCATGATTTTCAACGTTATTTACTGGCTGTTCGGATTCTTACGAATGGGAACAAGCGGCATGACCTCGCAAGCATACGGAGCGCGAAACCTTGAAGAAGTGACCAAACTGCTTCTTCGTTCTCAGCTTATCGGCCTGCTTATCGCCCTCGCCATCATCCTTTTGCAATACCCCATCGCACTAGGCGCATTGTTCTTGATGCGGCCCACACCCGAAATCAGCCAAATGGCGCAACGCTATTTCAACGTCTGCATCTGGGGCGCACCTGCCATGTTGGGGCTATATGGTTTCATGGGATGGTTCATTGGCATGCAAAACACGCGCATACCCATGTTTATCTCCATCATGCAAAACGTGGTAAACATCTGCGTTAGCCTAGCTTTGGTGCTCTTTGCAGGCATGAACATCGAGGGCGTTGCCATCGGAACGTTGGTGGCACAGTGGTCGGGGATGCTCGCAGCCGTTGCGTTTTTCCTTGCGCTTTACCGCCCCAAGCTGCGCATTCACTTTAACATGAGGGGCGTAATTACCCATTCTGCCATGACCTCCTTTTTCAAAGTTAACCGCGACATTTTTCTTCGCACCCTCTTCCTTGTGGCAGTTAACTTCTTCTTTACATCGGCAGGCTCGGCACAAGGCACAATGATACTGGCCGTAAACACGCTGTTACTTCAACTGCACACCATTTTTTCGTACTTCATGGACGGCTTTGCGTATGCTGGCGAGGCCGTAGGCGGCAAGTATTATGGTGCAAAAAACAAGCTGGCCTTCAACGATACCATCCGCCGTTTGTTCGTTTGGGGCGGGGCAATGGTGCTTGCGTTCACCTTATTATATACGTCAGGCGGACGTAGTTTCCTGGAATTGCTCACCAACGACCAACAAGTGATCGCCTCTGCCCTACCCTATTTCGGTTGGACCATCGCCCTTCCGCTTGCAGGTATGGCCGCTTTTGTGTGGGACGGCGTGTTTATTGGCATCACAGCCACACGCGGAATGCTCACCTCGTCGGCCTTAGCCGCCCTGCTTTTCTTTGCCACGTTCTACCTGTTAAAGCCTTTTCTTGGCAACCATGCCTTGTGGTTGGCCTTCATCCTCTATCTTGCCAGCCGCGGATTGATACAAACTTACCTCTTCAAGCGCATCGAGGGCGTAAAGGCTTTGCAGCAAACGTAATACAATAACAGACGAAAAAGTAAAAAAGAAACATCCCCCTTGCTGACCATTGGCCAATAAGGGGGATGCTCCTTTATAGGTGTACAACCCTTAACCGTTACTGATTAAACGACCCACAACGCGGGCAACGCCCTTTGGAATGCAATGCTGCACCGCAGTTTCCGCAGACATAGCGACTGCGGTTGTAGCCCAAATATCGCCTAATGGCCCAATAACCATAGGCCAAGAGCAAGGGATAGCCCACATAATAAAGCGTGCTGATGCTGAAAACGATGTAGTTTACCGCACAAACGCCTGCCAAGCCACAGAGATAAAGCATGGCATCGCTAAACGGTAGCTTATGCCGAACATCGTCTATGGTGGCTAAACCAATGATGAGAATTGCCCAAACCGAGGCAAGAAAGACAGAAAGCAGCAGCGGAACAGTGAACGGATTGAGCGTGGGATGATAGTAAAAATGCCGCCAAGTGTCGGCCGCGAAGAGCTGAATGCTGGCATAAAACGTGGCCGATGCAGCTACAAGCAAGGCCAAAAGCGTGGGATAAAACGAGTCGATGTCGCGAACATGCACCAAAAAGGCCTTCGCACGAACAATTTTAAGCGCCAAATACAACATGCCTATGACACATATCACCACGAGAAAGATGAGCAAATGCACATCCGAGAAGGTGGAAATGAACTGCGAAATGGGGTCGTCGGGTACGACATTGGGCAACAGTTGTGTCTCGTTTATCCAGCCAAAGGTAGACTGGTCGCGCGCCAACTGCACCCAAACAGAGTCTTCGCCACTTGCAGGAACAATGCGAATGTCGGCTACAACCACATGGTCGTGACGTTTAATGTAAAGTGTGTCGAGCACAACATCGGTAACAAGCTCTTCTGGTTGCTGCCTAACGAGGGGCAGCGAATCGGCCTTTACCACGAAGTTATAATTGTTAGAATAGTGGTGAGAGGCCGAAAACGAAAGCGAATCTAACTGTTCTTCGGTCAAGTCGGCCGTGCCTTCGTTGTGCGTTGGCGGTTGATGGTAACAGCCCGAAAGCAGCAACAACAAGGCTAACAAGGACAAGATGTTAAGCAACAAACCCTTCTTCATATCATTCTGCATATAAGTCCATTTGACACTCAGCACAATTAAAATCGAGCCTAAACCGCCTATTGTCGCCCAATTGCAGGTAAAGTGGCTCTTTCCATGTGGGCTTTGTACCCCCATGTTTCACACAATGCCCCAACGAGAAACGTATGCAATGGCGGCATTGCATCAGCAAAGCATCCTTGGGTTGGGGCTTTTTCACCTCGAAAGCATCGCCAACTTCGGGCATCCCTTCTGCTTCATAAAACGCCTTCGACAAGTGGTTGGAGGCATTATAAAGGTACGAATGCCGCTTATACATGGGCGTCCATGCCAATGTTTGCTTTCGTTCGGGGGGCGTAGGCAACGTTCGTGGCTGGTCGGTAAGGTGCAATGGCGGGTTCATCAGTGCATCTGTGGCTCGCCTACGCAAGTCGGCCAACAGACTAGAAGGAATGAAAAGCCCTTCAACCGCAGGGTCCAATTCAACCTCCGAACAGGTGTAAGGCGTACTTCCAAGCTTAGTTAGCTGCCTAACGATGTTTTCGCGTTGCGGCTTTTGCGCCTGCTGGTGTTCGCATTGCAAGCGGTCTACACGCCGTTGCACGCATTCGCCTGCATGCACAATGGCCGTTTCAAGCTCCACACCATCGTTCGTCAACCGCAACTTCATGTGCAAAGGCACTTTTCGCACGGCCGTTTGACGAGCCAACACCTTGCAGAAAGCCTCATCGTTGTTACGATAGAGCGACATTCCTGGTTTCAATCCTTCGGGCATTTTCAGTGGGAAAAGTCGGTTCCCCTCGGCTCGGTTCACCCTGAAACCCACCAGTTCGCGGTCGGCATTGATAAAGCAAAGCCCGTCGCCGTTGGCAAAACTGGCCATAGAGGCCACGTTAAACGAGTTGCCACGCAACTCCTTCACATGCCCAACATGCTCGCCCATAGCCTTAGGCGTATCAAAAGAGGCTATGCCCTGCTGCCTTCCGCGGGCAAAATAGTCGGTATAGCCGCGGTTAAAAGTTTTTTTAAGACTGGGTTCGAAGGCATATTCCACCTTGCCAAGCGATGCACGGCAGTAGCGTTGCGGATATTTTCGCACCAATTGGTTGAGCTTTTGACTGTATGCCGACACCACATTCTTAACATAGGCCATGTCTTTAAGTCGCCCTTCAATCTTAAACGAAGTGGCCCCTGCCTCTGCCAGTTCCTCCAAATGGTCTATTTGGCTAAGGTCTTTCATCGAAAGCAGGTAGCGTTGGCGTTCGATAACCTGCCCCGCAGCATCTATCAAGTCGAACTTCATGCGGCAGAACTGCGCGCAAGCACCGCGATTGGCACTGCGCGAAAAACAATGTTGCGACACATAGCACACACCCGAATAGCTAACACACAGCGCGCCGTGCACAAACACTTCAAGTTCGGCCTGCGGCAGTTGCTCGTGTATCTCCCTAATCTCGTCTATCGAAAGCTCTCGCGCAAGAACCACGCGTTCAAAGCCATGACCCAGCAGCCAATTCACCTTCTCGGCCGAACGGTTGTCGGTCTGCGTACTGGCGTGCAAGGCTATTGGGGGCAGCTGCATTTTAAGTAGGCCCATGTCTTGCACCAATATGGCATCGGCTCCTGCACGATACAAGTCCCATATAAGGCGTTGCGTATCGTCCAACTCGTCTTCGTACACAATGGTATTTACCGTAACATACACTTTCACGCCAAAGCGATGGGCGTACGCGCACAGCTCGGCGATGTCGGCAACGCTGTTTCCTGCAGCGGCCCTTGCGCCAAATCGGCTCGCGCCGATGTACACGGCATCGGCTCCGTGGTCAACCGCAGCCTTACCGCATTCAAGGTTTTTGGCAGGTGCAAGTAGCTCTAAGTGTCTCATTCGCCTGTGATTTATCTAATGTCGTTGATGTTATATGGGGTTTCCTGATATACATAATAGTTTATCCAATTGCTAAACAGCAGGTTGGCATGCGCTCGCCACGTAACCAGAGGTGGCAGTGTGGGGTCGTTGTTGGGGTAATAATGCAGCGGAACAGACACGTCTGCGCGCTTTCCCCAATCGCGTTTAAACTCGGTATCGAGGGTATTGGGCGCGTATTCCAAATGCCCCATGATGAAAAACTCTCGGCCGCCGCGCGCCATTACCATGCCCACGCCACTGTGTTCAGACTCAACAACAAGCGTTAAGTCCTCGTTTTGCACGATGTCTTCGCGCCTAACTTCGGTGTGTCTGCTATGCGGCATGTTGAAACGATTGTCGAAACCGCGGAATATGGGCAGCAAGGGCAACAGTGGGGTTTGTTCAAACACGCCGAACATCTTCTCGTTTAACGGGTGCTTGGCTATGCCGTAATGGTAATATAGCCCAGCTTGTGCAGCCCAACAAATGTAAAGCGTACTAGTTACATGCGTTTTGGCCCACTCGAAAATCTCGGTAACCTCGGTCCAATAGCTCACTTCCTCAAACGGCAGGTGCTCTACTGGTGCGCCCGTAACAATCATGCCGTCGAACTTCTGATTGCGCATAGCGGCGAAATCTTCGTAAAAGCTCATCATGTGTTCAATGGGCGTATTCTTCGGCGTGTGGCTTTGCAGTTTCATAAAGCTCACTTCCAATTGCAGGGGCGTGTTAGAAAGCAGGCGTATAAGGTCGGTTTCGGTTGTTATTTTCAACGGCATGAGGTTGAGCACAACAATCCTAAGCGGCCGAATGTCTTGCGTGGTGGCTCTCGAACTGTCCATCACGAAGATATTCTCACGCATAAGAATGTCTATTGCGGGTAACTTGTCGGGGATGCGTAGTGGCATTGCGGCTTACTTTAACAAAGCTAAACTTGAACATTGGCATGCGAACAAACGGCAAGGCGCTTGCTTTTGCACCTCGCTTTCGCGCTTGCCTTATGCAAAGGTAGCAATTTTTGGCGAAACGAGAAAGCGGAAACGTGGGTTAGACGATGGGAGTGGTTAACTAAACGAGCACTTGAAAATGCGTTTATCGGTGGACTTATCAACCTGTTGGCTCGTCTGCCTGTTAACCCGGCTACTTGTTAATCCGTCTACTTGCCTACTTGTTTACTCGCCATCCAAACGCCCTTTGTCTTCTTAAACGGTCTGTATCAAGCGTGTTACATGGAGTGAAGACATGCGTGTTATAACGCGAAAAGAATTAGTTTCGGAATTAATTGCCTTATGAACAAGCTGGCACATCAGGCATAAACATCAGTACAAGGGGCTTTGTACTGACACTACAAGCCGCTTGTACAGACACTACAAGCCGCTTGTAGCGCAACTACAAGATGCTTGTAGCCCCACTACAAACGGCATTGTACTATCAACCTAAAAGGTTTTTTGCAACACTGCAAAGGCTATTGTGCTGATACATTGATGGCAAAGCGGGATATGCAAACAACTGCATAAAATTCATTCCCTTTAACCATAAAGTGGAAAATTGGCTCGGATAAAACCCCAAAAGCCTACGATGGTAATTTTTGAACCAGCCTTAACGCAACGCTTTTAATTCGTAAAACTAAACACATTTTACCCAAATCAGATTGGTACAACTCGGTACATGTAAAAACTTCTACTTATCTTTGCACAACAACATCACCCACTGCCCATGCAAAAGAATGTTTGGACAATGATCATCACCCCACCCTTGCTCTTCGGTTGCTCTGATTCTAAACAGATGAAGACACTCGGAGAGAATGAGTATTATATAGGCGAAAGGTTGGCATCCGTTTCTGCTGATGCCGATTCCACCTTTTGGATTGGTGGTGAAACGGGCAAGATGTGGCACGTAGACGGAAATAAAGTGACTGCCTATACCACTGGCACGGACAGGATATATAAGGTAAAGACACAGCTATATGAAAACCATAAAACAACTATTAATGATGCTCTTCATGTTGGCATTATGCTTGCATGCAATGGCTCAGAATGGCATTATCACAGGTACTGTGATAGACGAAGAGAAGGCTTTTCTGCCCGGCGCCACTGTCTGGCTGAAAGGAACGAACACCAAAACCATTACGGATGTGAATGGTAAATACACCTTATTGTCTGTACCGAAGGGAAAGAATGAAGTGCAATTTACTTTTGTGGGCTATGAAAGTAAGACAATAGAAAACGCCAAGTTATGTTCCTATCTTGCTTAATGGGGCACAGTCTTTGTCCACTCGTTTCAAGCCCGTAGTGGGACTTATTCGCTCTTGGGACACTAAAACAGATAAGTGGCGCTATCCCGTTATCATCGACAACATGATGAACTTGGAACTATTGGAGTGGGCTGCCCAACATTCCGATAGCACCAAATTCGCTAAAATAGCATCCAGTCATGCCAAGCTGACAATGAAAAATCACTTCCGTAAGGATTTTAGTTCTTACCATGTCATTGGCTACGACCCCGAAACAGGGCAGGTTGAAAAGCGAAACACCCATCAAGGCTATGCGCACGAGTCGGCTTGGGCACGTGGACAAGCTTGGGGACTCCTTAAAGGCAAAAAGAATTAGTTTTGGAATGAATGATCTTATGGGCGAGTTTGCACATTATCGGGCGCAAACATCAAGTACAAGCCTTCTTATACGAACACTAAAAGGAAACAAAGACTTTCTGCCTAAAACAGCGAAAGCGACATGTCCACAGGCGGTGCCTTGGGTTCTTCAACATCCGTTTCATGCTTAAATTGCAGCACCAGCTGTTGCGTCTCTTTCAAATTAAAGTTTAAATGGTACACACCTCGATGGGCGGTGCGCTCGATAAGCGAATGCGGCATGCGCGATTTAGCAATGAGAAATCGCGAAACAAAGGCATACACCTCTTCGTAACTCACGGGATTGAAAAGCGAGTTACAAGCGTTGTACACGTGCAGGGCTATTTTTTGCACAGCAAGGCCTTCTTCACCAGCCTCGGTTAACACCCTAAAAACTTCTTGTTCGTATTTAATGGCAGACATACAATAACACAAAATAAGGGCCACCATGCTATTTGGTGGCCCTTATTTTGTTAAGCTAAAGTGACGAGTTTGTCTTCACCTTTAATCTTTCCTTCTTTAAAGAGCCATCCGATACCGAGCAAAACTTCTTCTTCGCTCTTATCAGAAGCCTTAGCTATCTCTGCTACACTAAGAGGTTTACCTGCTGCCGATAGGGCTTGATAAACGTCGCCGGCTCTAAAACCAACGCTTTCTGCATCTATCACCCAAGCGGGCTGTGTAACTTTCTTTGTTGCAGTTTTCTTAGCTGCGGGCTTTTTCGCTGTCGAGGTTTTAGCCTCTTCAACGCTTTTTGTTGCTTTCTTTTCTGCCATAGTTATAAAATTGAAGTGTTTTGTACGCTGAATGGAACAATAAACACAAATTTATCGTCGGCAAAATTAGTACATTTATTTAACAATCGGCACCTTTATGCAAGAAAAGTAAAGCCTTTGATAGCAATGTGATACGATTTATTGACCTAAATCAACTCGAAGACTAAGTTCTTCCAACTGTTTGTCGTCAATAACCGATGGTGCATCCAACATCACATCGCGCCCACTATTGTTCTTGGGGAAGGCGATGCAGTCGCGAATGGAGTTCAGTCCTGCAAAGATTGAAACAAAGCGATCCAGTCCGAAAGCCAAACCTGCGTGGGGCGGCGCACCATATTTAAAGGCATTGATGAGGAACCCAAACTGAGCCATAGCGCGTTCGGGCGTAAAGCCTAAGATGCCAAACATCTTTTCTTGCAGTGCCCCATCGTGAATACGAAGGCTACCACCACCCACTTCGATGCCGTTGCAAACAAAGTCGTAGGCTTTTGCGCGTACGCGTTCGGGATGTTCGTCAAGCAAGGGTACATCGTCGGGATTGGGCATGGTAAAGGGATGGTGCGTGGCCATGAGTCGTTGTTCTTCATCGCTCCATTCAAAAAGTGGGAAGTCTACAATCCATAGGCACTCAAACTTATCTTTATCGCGAAGGCCCAAGCGGTCGCCCATTTCCAAGCGAAGGTTACACAATTGCACACGTGTTTTGTTGGCTTTGTCGCCACTCATGATAAGCACCAAGTCGCCGTCTTTTGCTCCCATAGCTTGTTTTAGCTGGGCAAACACCTCTGGCGAGTAGAACTTGTCTATGCTGCTCTTTACCGAACCGTCGGCTTCGTACTTCACAAACACAAGTCCCTTTGCGCCAACCTGCGGCCGTTTAACGAAATCTGTCAGCTCGTTAAGCTGCTTACGCGAGTAGTCTGCACAGCCAGGCACGCATATTCCGCCGATGTATTCGGCCTCGTTAAATACGCTGAACTCGCCAGTACCTTTAAGAACGTCAGCCAACTCAACAAATTCCATACCGAAACGCAAGTCGGGCTTGTCGCTTCCATATAGCTTCATGGCCTCGTGCCACGGCATTTGGCGCAACTTGGCAGGCAGTTCAACACCTCTAAGTTCCTTAAACAGGTGGCGTGCCATGTCTTCGAAGAGATTGATAACGTCGTCTTGGTCTACGAAACTCATCTCGCAGTCAATCTGCGTAAACTCTGGTTGGCGGTCGGCACGCAGGTCTTCGTCCCTAAAACATTTGGCAATTTGGAAGTAACGGTCGAAACCGCTCACCATAAGCAATTGTTTTAGCGTTTGTGGACTTTGTGGAAGGGCGTAGAATTGCCCCGGATTCATGCGCGAAGGCACAACGAAATCGCGTGCACCCTCGGGTGTAGAACCGATAAGTATAGGTGTTTCCACCTCGATAAAGTCTTTGCTGTCGAGGAAATTGCGTATAAGGATGGTCATCTTGTGGCGCAACTCCAAGTTCTTACGCACGTTGGGACGGCGCAAGTCAAGGTAACGATACTTCATTCTGATGTCGTCGCCGCCGTCGGTGTTCTCCTCTATGGTGAAAGGTGGTGTTTCGCTTTCGCTTAGCACATTGAGTTGCGATGCAATAATCTCAATGTCGCCAGTGGGAAGGTTGGCGTTCTTGCTTTGGCGTTCGTTCACCGTGCCCGTCACTTGTATGCAAAATTCACGCCCCAACCTATTGGCGCAGTCGCAAAGTTCCTTGTCTTCGTTCTCGTTGAACACGAGTTGGGTAATGCCATATCTATCGCGAAGGTCAACGAACGACATTCCGCCCATCTTCCTAACTCGCTGAACCCACCCGGCCAACGTTACCGTTTTACCTGCATCGGCTAGGCGTAGTTCTCCACAAGTGCTTGTCCTATACATGTTATTCTTATCAATTTAAATTATGTTTGCAAAAGTACACATATCCAACGAGAACTACAAATATTTGCAGAATGTTCTGTTGGTTTTGGGTTTATTAATTTGCGAGACAAAGAACTTTTTCTGCTGACGAGGGTATCAGCTGTAACCATGCAATGGAGCTGAACAACCTTCATAAGATTGTAAAACATTTGTACCGCAAATTAACATTATGAGTGCTCTCGCCGTAAAATTTCCAGGCATCGGTCGGAATTTCGCGCGTATTTTTAAAGTTTGTAACCACTTGATTTATTGTTATTTACAAGAAATAAAGCGCAAAATCATGCTATTTAGCATGTTTTTGGGGTGGAAACCATCAATAAATGCACTGCCAAAATCCAACAAGCTGTTGTTCATCCCAAATAGTCTAAATGCCTATAAATAAGCTCTAAAATGGTGATTTTCATGGGTTTTGACTGCGTTTTGCTGCATATTGCAGTGCGTTTTGCTACATATTGCAGTGCGTTTTGCTGCATATTGCAGTGCGTTTTGGTGCATATTGCAGTGCATTTTGGTGCATATTGCAGTGCATTTTGGTGCATATTGCAGTGCATTTTGCTGCAAAATGCGTTGCAACATCTAGCTATTAAACTCCATTTTCTTGCAGTTGCGGATGCAAAATTGGGAGAATTTTTCTTCAAAGAGAAATGCAAAAGCATAGTAAATTGCCAAAAACGGAGGTGATAAGCACTCAAAAATTGCCGAAAATTCATCACGTTGGAGCATTTTATATGGCTTTTGGCGGGTATTTTTTCCTAGAATGGTTCGGCAGAAAAACGCGGTTTGTAAAATGTATTTACCGTTTTAACAAATCACTAATAGGCACGTTCCGAGATTAGCATAACAGCTATGCACCAGCATAAGCGACAAAGCTAATCATAACGGGCGCAATGATGTGAACAATTTTAAGCCCTTACTGAGATAATGGTATAGGGTAACGAGAAGCGTATGGTGTTCACACTTCACCCCGTTGCGCGTTTAACCCCAATCGGCTGTCCGCTATATCGTGCTTGTGAAGAACAGAAAGGGCTTAGTTTTGGTGAGAGGTGAAACCTATTTTTCTATCTCTCGGCAATCTGAACACCATATTTTCTGTTTAACAGCTTTTAGGGCTCAGCGGAAAATTAGTGGGGACAAATTATTTTTATTACTTTTGCATCATGGA
>CALIZL010000037.1 GCA_938028745.1 uncultured Prevotella sp. | reverse complement strand
GAGGGGTTGGGGGTGAGGCCGAGAGGGGTTGGGGCGAGGCTGATTGGGACAGGAAGCAAGGCCGAGAGGGGCAGGGCTGAGGCCGAGAGGGGTCGAGTTTGTTTCCTCAAATCCCCCCAAACGAACAAGGCAGCGACGAAACAATTTGTTTCATCGCTGCCTTGCAATGTCGTTAAGCGAGGCCGTAGCCGCGACTTATTTTCCGTGATGCTCGTCAGAAACGGTGAGTTTCTTACGACCGCGCGCACGGCGAGCAGCCAAAACGCGACGACCATTCTTCGTTGACATCCTCTCACGGAAGCCGTGCTTATTCACCCTTCTGCGGTTGTGGGGCTGAAATGTTCTTTTCATTGCTTTATCTTAATTTATTGTTATAATCTCGCTTTTGAGGTGCAAAATTACTTATTTCTTTTTAAACAGCCAAATGATAATGAGGATTTAAGCATTTAAGTGGATGAGTTTGTTGGTTTTAAGGCTCGTTCTAAAATTTGATTGGGCGTTTTTGGGGGTTACCTGCGTAGTTTTTGCTTACCTAATTGAAGGCGCATTGTGTGCAATGAGACTGAAAAGCGCAAGACTAAGACAGAGAAGACAAACAAATAAAAGACGGCGAACACAAACTGAAAAGCTGTGAAGACAAACAAAATAAGACAGCGAATACAAACAAAATAAGATGGCGAACACAAACAAAAAAGCCGTGAAGAGAAGCAAAAAGACCGTGGAAAACAATACCAAGGAACGGCAATTGAACCTTAGTGGGGAGTGTTTAGAGCGTGCCTAAGAAACATCATGTGGGCTTTTCTAGGACCAGCCGTTAAAGAAGAAGGACACAGCACATCGTTACTTACACCCCGTAACAGCATACAAGGCGCAAACCTTACAACGACATGGCACTTGTCTACAACATAAAACCATGTCGCAACCCACGATGATAAAGCGCAACATTCCACACTTGCCGCAGCCTAGGTAGATGCACGGCAAGTTGACGTTTCACTCAAAGCGAGGAGGGATGTTAGAACTTACGCAAGAAAAGAAAAAGCGGTATGCCTGCCAAAGGCGTGCATAGTGCGCAAAGCACACAAAAGTATACTTTCACTTTCCAGTGTTCACGGCGTGTAAATAGCGGCATTAGCACAGGGGCTATGATGCAAGAGAGAATCTGTGTAACCGTCATTGTGCGTAGAATTTAAGATTTTAGTTTAGTTGAATGGAAGTCTTGTTTGCACAACTAAATGTCGTTCACGGTATGTTGAGCTTTTCAGTGGCAAAGACCCCTTTCGTTTGTCGACTGCTAAGTTACGCATAATATTTTACATGTCGCCAACTTTTAGAACATATTTTTTGTTCAAGCGCGATATTTTAACACTTCAACAACGTTTTCAGCATCAAGCACCTAGCTACCCAACTTGTTCCCTTTATTCCATTATGCTCGATTTTTGGCAGAATGTTTATGCGGCACGAAACAAACATTATACAACTTGTGACAAAATGAACGGCATCTTAGTCGCACGCTGAACTTTTGCGACAACAAGTTAAGACACAGTTACTTAAAGTACTATCGGTTGTTAAACCGCTTATCAGACATTTTTAAGTTGTTTCCCTTGTTTCTTGTTCACCCTCCATTTGTCTGTTGAACATCTTGCCTTTCTTATTCTTTTAACGTTGCCCGCCACGCCTTCAAGGACAAGACAGGCAAGGTGCTCAACAGTCAAACAAAATCTGTACAGGCTCAAATTCCCGATTTGGGTTAAAGAACATGGCGAATTGTTTGGGGTTTCAACGCTAATCTTTTCTTCGTAACGCAACGCACTAAGCCGCACTTCGTACAAAGTACTGCCTATGTAAATATTATGTGGCACAATGAAAAGAGCATCTTTCATAAGCAGAAAGAATGCACAAAAACGTGAGAAAGGACGTGTTTCCCCAAAATAAGCACACGCACCTCCGAACAAGAAGTACATGCGCATAGAGCAAGAAGAGGGGGCTTTTCACCACAAAGAACATGCGCTCAAAACCCAAAAGGCACACGCCTATGCTAAGAAACAGATGCGCTGGCACAACGCAGGCAATGCACACAAACCCAAAAGTTTGGATGATTACATCAAAAGGCACATGCACTTACACAAGGGAGTACATGCACATACACAAAGAAATACATGAACACATACAAAGAAGTACATGCACATATATAAAGGAGTACATGCACTTATACGAAAGGAACACATGCACTTACACAAAGAAGTACATGCGTTAGGCCAAGAAGTGGTAATGCTTGCTTTGAGAAACACGCGAACACGCCAAGGGAACAGACGCCCTTGAATATGAAAGTACATGCACATGCGCCAAGGAGCACATGTGCTTATATAAAGGAGTACATGCACTTATACGAAAGGAACCCATGCACTTACACTAAGAAATACATGCGTTTGGCCAAGAAGTGGTAATGCTTGCTTTGAGAAACACGCGAACACGCCAAGGGAACAGATGCCCTTGAATATGGAAGTACATGCACATACGCCAAGAAGCACACGTACTTTTGCAAGATTATGAAAATGGTTTTCCGCGCCATTCGATGCCAAGCACATCGCTGTTCAGGTGCGGTATGACGCGCGAGCAACGAGGGAGGCGGTTCCTCCAAGGGCGTTTGAACGTTATTTATTTTGGTGATTATGAACTACTGAGGTCACACCCAAGGAGAAACCGCCAACGCGAAAAACCAATGAGAGGATGTTGACAAGCTAGGAAGAGGCGCGCCGCGGTTAACACCTGCGCCGTAAGCCCTAGCCCACAACAAGGGATGTTGCAGCACTTGCCTTCACTTCGTACACATTGCCTTCCCATTTGGCCGCATTATGGGCTATGCCATAAACGCCCAGTGCAACTATCGGCATGCCAAAACACGCAAGCCGAGCGCGCTCATTCATTAAGGTTGGCATGCAACACACATGCAGAAGAAGTGGGAAAGGTGTTCAAATCCATATTGCAAAGATACAATGATGCCCTTAAAGGCCAATTGCAGCATTCGCAGTAAGAATGAGGAGGTATGTGTATTGCACCAGCAAAAGTTGCAATACAACTAGCATCAACCCTCTCATTCTCGTTCTCTTATGTTTCTGTCTAACTCTTCCTACGATGTTTCAATAAATGTTATCAGTTAAGTCTAACTCTAAATTCTCTGCTCCGAAATTAAGTTTCTAATTCACTCTAACTCTATTCCTTGCCTGCTCGGTGGTGCATGTGCCGAGCCCAATCTGCCATGATGTACTCATTGTTGGGGCGACATTGCAGAAAGAAAACCATGCACCTGAGGGCGGTTACCGTTTACGGTACTGCGACGGGGAAACTCCCACCTGTTCTTTGAAGAACTTCCCTAGGAAGCTTTGGTTGGGGAAATTGAGTTCTTGGGCTATTTCCTTCACGCTCTTAGTGGTGTTTTTAAGTTGCACGCGCAACTCCAACGTGATGTACTTGTCAATCCATTGGTTGGGCGTTCGCTTGCTAACGTTGCGCACCGTTTCGGAGAGATACTTAGGCGTGATGCCCAATTGCTCGCCATACCAGCTTACGCGTCTTTCTTTTTTAAAGTTCTGTTCTACCATTTTAATGAACTTGGCGAAGATGGCTTCGGCTCGTGTCTTCTTCAAGTCCGTAGTCTGTTGTACACGATAGATTGCGTCCGAGGCGTTGTAAATCATCGTCGTAATCATCGAACGCACCGTATCTTTGCGATACCTATGCCCAGCCTGCTGCATTTTCTTCTCAATGAGCGACAGGTGGAGGAGCATTTCGCTTCCCTCTTCGGCATTGAGTGTGAATACAGGGTTGGTTCGTGAGAAGAGTATCAAGGACGAAAGTTCATGGATGCCCATGATGATTTCGTTCATGAAGTCCTTAGACAACAGTATGGCTATACCCTTGCAGTTGGTGCTCAACTCCCCGCTGTTGAGTATTGGGCCAGCAGGAACAACCATGATGTGGTTGGGTTGAAGCTCATACGTAATCGTGTCTACTGTGTAACGGGCGCTACCCTGAGCACAAATGGCTAGCACCAAACATTGCATTTTGTGCGGACCCATGAGGTCCGACAGCTTGTTGAGGTCGTCGACGAGAACTAAGTCGTCGTCCATACACACAACGTCGCAGCTTTCTTTGACAATGGGAATTGTCAAGTCGTTCAATTGTAGTTTCCGCATTTCCTTACCTTTTACTTCGCAAATATAGGAAATTTTGAGCAGAACTGCAAGCTTTCGACAAGAAAAAAGAACGAAAAATCGAAAATAGTTACTTATTAAAAAAGAAACTTCTCATACAGAACAATTGATGTTCCCAAAGCTTCAATATTTTGGACATGTTCTGAACGAAAGTACTTGTCTCCGTGGACAATAAGTTTAAAGGTTGGTTTAACAATGAATTTGCAGAAAAACTGCTCGTCTGTTGCGCTATTGCAAACATAGCGGAAGTCGTTGATGTAAACTTTTTCTCCCGTTCGAGTTCCCCTAAAAGTAATACGTACAACGCCCTGAAAATGATGGGGGAAGACGTATGTAAGGGTGTCGTTGCGCACGTCTACATAGCTTGGGCCGAACACTTTGACCACCCGCGGAGCGCGAACGAGCCGCAAGGGTGTGGCGGGAGGCAGCGTTTCGGGATGCGCATAGCGCACGGGCGATTGCCAAGAGATGGTGTCGGCAAGGTTAATTTGCCAGGGCAAGGCCTTGTCGCTGCCGTCTTGCCATTCGCTTTCGGGTGGTTGCAGTCCTCGGTTTGCTCGCCTGCAAGCCCAATTTTCATCGCTTTGGAAGGCGAAAGGACTACCGTCCGCGTTTTCGCCCCAATAGCAAACGGCCACTTGACGGCGACCCACATGGGGCATTGTAGGGCAATACCACAGCGAGATGGTGTTGGCGTTGCGGGATAGGAAAGGCGTAACGTCGTAGACGATGTTAACAACCGACGTGTCGCCTTGTGCGCGATGGGGCTCAAAGAGGTTTCGGCTTACGTTCATTCCGTTCACCAGCAGTTGCGTTTTACCTGTGGTGGCCACGCTAACGTAGGCCTTACGCGGTCGGCCGTTGTGCCTATATGTTCGCAGAAACCACTGCATCGCAGTGGAGTCTGGCTGCGGCGCGCTTATCCAAGGCGCATGGTAAGGGGTTAGTCGTGTGGAAGGCGTTGGCACGCGGGCGGAATTGCGCGTTGCTTTCTCGTTTTCAACGCGTTTGGAAAGACCCAATTCAGGCAAAGAACGCGGCGCAACCAGACCGCCTTCACCACCCACTGCCAAGTCCCTACTCTGCATCTGCGAGCCCATATATATAATAGGAGTATCCGCACACGCCGCTTCAACTCTGTCGCCAACGGTGCGAAAAGCGGCATTATCCCAACGTTGGCACCCCTTATATATAATAGGAGTATCGGAACATGCCGCAACAACTCTTTCGCCAACTGCGCGAAAAGCAGCACTATCTTGTCCGTGGTACTCCTTATATATAATAGGAGTGGTGGAGGAAGACAGGGCGTGCGACGTGGGAACAACAGCCAAAGCGGTATCGGCACGCCGCATATCATCGCCTTCGGTGTACGAAAAATCATCGCCGTTATGCGCGCAAGCCATATTCGTGCCTGCAAACATGGCCTTTGCACCACGAACAGGCACCGACACAACCCACGCAACAAGGACGCCGACAACGCCCATCATGCACGCCCTGCACTTCATCGCAACACGGCCTCCTTACCCGCTTTTAACTTCACTTTGTGCGCCTTTCCATTATAGTACAGCGTGGTTTGTCCGCCCGCGTTGCTCTTAATGCGCACTTGGGTTACGCTACCATTGCGCCAAGAGAAGTCGACAACGAAGCCACCGCGCGCACAAAGGCCCTTAACACTGCCCGAAGGCCACGCCGAGGGCAACGCAGGCAAGAGCCTAATGCCGCGTGCGCTTTGCATCAGCATCTCGCAAACGCCAGCCGTTCCGCCAAAGTTACCATCTATCTGGAAAGGCGGATGGGCATCGAAAAGGTTGGGATAGGTGCCGCCACCAGGGCCTGCATCGCTCTTCCTGATGGCATCGGGTGCCACATAAGTCAGCAGTTTACGGTATATTTGGTAGGCCTTCTCGCCATTGTAGAGCCTAGCCCACAGGTTGATGCGCCATCCCGTGCTCCATCCCGTAGAGATGTCGCCCTTCTGCACCAACGTCTTTCGGGCGGCCTCGGCCAGTTCGGGCGTTGTTTCGGGCGCGATGTGATGCCCCGGATACAACCCGATGAGGTGAGTTTGGTGGCGATGTTGCGGATCGAAATCGTTCCAATCGTAGTACCATTCGTTCAAGTCGCCCTCCTTACCGATGGTGTATGGATGCAGGCGGCCTATCGTTTGGCGCAGTTTTTTGCTGTAAGCCGTTGGCCGTCCGTTCAGAATTTCGTCGGCGGTAGCCGTGTTGGCGAACAGTTCGCGCAATATGGCGAGGTCTGCTGTACCGCCATACACCGTTGTGCCGTGGTAGCCATTGGGCGTAACATATTCGTTTTCGGGCGATGTGCTGGGCGCAGTAATCAGCTCGCCCGGCTTCTTGGGGTTCTCCACGAGCCATTGCAACATAAAGTCGCACGCGCCTTTCATCAGCGGGAATAGTGTGTGGCGAAGATAATGGCGGTCGCGTGTAAAGTCGTACTGTTCCCAAAGGTTGCTCAACAACCATGCACCTCCGAGGTTCCAGTTGGCCCATTCAGGACTTTCTCGTTTCTCTCCCACGGGGTTCGTCATGGCCCACAGGTCGGTGTTATGGCTCGAACACCAGCCTTCGTTAATGCCGTAATAGTTTCGTGCAGCGTAACGACCGTTCACGGATAGAGCCTTCACCATGCCAACCAAAGGCGTGGTCAGCTCGGCAAGGTTAGCCACTTGCGCAGGCCAATAGTTCTCTTCAAGGTTGATGTTAACCGTATAGTTGCTTCGCCAAGATGCCCTAACGTGCGGATTCCAAAGCCCTTGCAGGTTGGCAGGCACGCCAGGTGTGCGCGATGAGCTGATGAGCAGGTAGCGACCAAACTGAAAGTAAAGCGTTTCGAGATAAGGATTGGTTTCTCCCCGCTTGGTGTAGTCTAGCAGTTGCTGCTCGGTTGTTCGGAGCGTATCTAGTCTTGCGCCATCCAAATGCAGGGCAAGGCGACCGAAAAGAGCCTGATAATCGTCCGTATGGTTTTGTTTTAGCTGTTCGAACGTGCAGTTTTGCAGGTTCTTCAAGTCGGTTTCTGCCAGTTGCACATAGGGTGCGCCCTGCGTTACGGGGTGCTTGTCAAAGCCGTTATAGCTTGTTTCGTTAACGATATACAGCACCACTTGTGTGGCGTTGCTTATCAAGAGCGTGCTATCCTGTGCCGTTATGGTGCCGCCTGTGGCCTTCGCTTGCAGCAGGTTGCAAAAGTGAACAGTGCTGTCGGGGTGGCCTTCGGCATGCCCCATGAGCCTGATGGTGTTGCCTTCCACACGTGTTTGATGGTTGAGCAACGAGGTAAGCGACAGTTGCAGGCTGATGGCGTGGGGCTTGTTGGCCGTAAGGCGCACCATGATGGCGCGGTCGGGATGCGAGGCGAAGTACTCTCGACGATAGCTCACGCCCTCACTTTCATAACTCACCTTTACCAAGCTACTATCCAAGTCGAGCTCTCGGCGATAGTTCTTCAAAGGCGCATCGGCGTTTGCAGCCGCTTTCACATCGCGGATGCACAGGGTGGAAAGCGGCTGATACCAAGCCGAATTATGCCCTTGCACGCGCAGTTGCAGCGAGTCGGCCAGCGCATAGTTCTCTTCAAACAGGGCTTTTCGTATCTGTGGAATCCACTTGTGCGCGCCAGCATCCTCGTTTGGGTCGATGGGTTTGCCGCTCCACAGCGTGATGTCGTTCAGTTTAAGATAGTCGCAATGCGGGTTTCCGTCTACTATTGCACCGAGTTTTCCGTTGCCAATGGGCATGCTGTTCTCGAAGAAAGAGCCTGGGCGATTGTCCCAAATGCGCAGGGGCAGACCTTGCCCGAACGATGTAAGGCCCGAAAAAAGTAGTGTTGCTGTTGTTAAGATAGTCTTTCTCATTTGTCGTTTGTTGTTTGTGGGGGAAACATATGGGGCAAACGTTATCGCCTAGCACCCGTTTTCTATTTGCCAACGCCATCAGGCACAGCAGGCAGTGCAGAGCTGCATGCACAAGCGTTTAGGCGGCGGGCGTGGCAGTTTTCGCTGATAATACTTGCTAATGGCATGTTCTAATATGTCCAGTTTGTTTTTTAGAACCTGCCTAATAACAAAGAGAGGCTGCACCCGAAAGGCAGTCTCTCCTTATTATATATACATGTAAGCTTGCCAGTTCTTAGCTTGCTGTTTGCCATCGTGTGCTCCATCCAGCCGAAAGCCTACTGCTTTATTCAGCCGAAAGCGTTTGAAGGCCGAAGGACACACCAGCTAACGAACTCAGAAACTTTACCACATACGCGGTTGCCCTTATGCGTCGATGTTGGCGTAAGTGGCGTTTTGCTCGATAAACTCGCGGCGTGGCTCCACGTCGTCGCCCATAAGCATGGAGAAAATCTCATCGGCATCGGCGGCATTTTGGATGGTCACTTGTTTAAGCAGGCGCGTTGAGGGGTCCATCGTCGTTTCCCAAAGCTGTTCGGGGTTCATCTCTCCCAAACCTTTATAGCGTTGCACGTGTATGCTCTTGTTGTCTTCTTGCCCTTCGCCATACTTGTCGATGAAGGCCTGGCGTTGCTGCTCGTTGTAGCAATATTCGCGCACCTTGTTCTTATAGGTGCAGAGGTACAGGGGCGGTGTAGCGATATACAGGTGACCTTCTTGTATGATGCGGGGCATGAAACGATAGAAAAGGGTCATGATAAGCGTGTCGATGTGCGAACCATCGACATCGGCGTCGGTCATGATGATAATCTTATCGTAGCGCAACTTGTCGATGTTGGCCTCCTTATCGTCTTCGCCTTCAACGCCAAAACGCACGCCGATGCTCTGTATGATGTTCATTACCGACTCGGCCTCGAACACCTTATGCCATTGCACCTTCTCCACATTCAATATCTTTCCTTTCAGCGGAAGTATGGCTTGCGTGTAGCGGTCGCGCCCTTGCTTGGCCGAACCACCTGCCGAGTCGCCCTCCACGAGGAATATTTCAGACGTTTTGGGGTCTTTGTTAGAGCAGTCGGCCAGCTTACCGGGCAGTCCGCCACCCGACATGGGGTTCTTTCTCTGAACACTCTCGCGTGCCTTGCGGGCGGCAATACGCGCAGTGGCGGCCAATATCACCTTATCGCAAATAAGTTTGGCCTCCTTGGGATGCTCTTCCAAATAATAGCCAAGGGCCTCGCCTACGGCTTGCTGAACGGCACCCGACACTTCGCTGTTGCCCAGCTTGGTTTTGGTTTGGCCTTCAAACTGCGGCTCGGCCACCTTGATGGAGATAACGGCGGTAAGTCCTTCGCGGAAGTCTTCGCCTGCTATTTCAATCTTCGACTTCTCTATCTGCTTGGATATAACGGGATCGTTGTCGGCGTATGCTTTCAGCGTACGCGTAAGGGCCATGCGGAAACCCGTAAGGTGGGTACCGCCTTCAATGGTGTTGATGTTGTTCACATACGAGTGTATGTTCTCGCTGTAATCGGTGTTGTACATCACAGCCACCTCGATGGGGATGTTTTGTTTCTCTGTTTTAAGGTAGATAACATCGTCGAAGAGGTGCGTACGGTGACGGTCAACGTAACGCACGAACTCTTTCAGACCATCTTTGGCATGGAACGTTTCCGTACGTGTCTTGCCGTTTTCATCGGGGCGAAGGTCGGTCAGGGTTATCTTAACGCCGGCATTGAGGTACGCCAATTCGCGCATGCGCGATGCAATGATGTCCCAACGGTACACCGTTGTGGTGAAAATGCTGGGGTCGGGCCAAAACTGTTGGCGCGTTCCGCGCTTGTCCGTCTCGCCAACAACCTTTACCGGATAAAGCGGCTTACCCGTTTCGTACTCTTGTTGGTAAATTTTTCCATCGCGGAACACTTGCGAGAGCATTCTCGAAGACAATGCGTTTACGCAGCTAACGCCCACGCCATGCAGTCCGCCGCTCACCTTATACGAGCCTTTGTCGAACTTACCGCCGGCGTGCAGTACGGTCATCACCACTTCCAGTGCCGATTTGTGCAGCTTTTCGTGTTCGTCTACGGGTATGCCTCGCCCGTCGTCTTGCACGGTTATGGAGTTATCTTCGTTAATCGTTACTTCGATGTTGCTACAATAACCGGCCATAGCCTCGTCGATAGAGTTATCCACAGTTTCGTTAACGAGGTGGTGCAGTCCCTTTTCGCTGATGTCTCCGATGTACATCGCGGGGCGTTTGCGCACCGCTTCCAAGCCTTCAAGCACTTGGATGTTACTGGCCGAGTAGTTGTTCTCGTTGTTTTGATTTTCTACCATTGTCTTGATTAGGAATTTTAATATGCAAAGATACTAAAAATCAGCGAGAAACAGAAAGGTTTAACTGCATTTTGACGTACACAAGAAATGTTATTTACCGTTTAAAGTTGCAGAATGCGCGTTTGTTTGTTCCCACACCCTACAACTTGTTGCATATTATTCAGGTCTTATTGTGACGCCCATGTCAAACCAAGAGCAACTGATGTCCGTTACGATGTAGTTCATTGTCTGCAATATGGCATGTTCCATCCAGGCATTACCTTCTGGCAATTTACCCCAAAACTCATCACTATCGACATGGCAGTTTAAACTTACGTCAATGATAAAGCTTTTCCGTTCTTTAAGAGACGCATCTGAACGCACATCGTATAAGTATAAACCCGTTAGAAAGCTTTTGTTTTTCGGATGGGATGGCATGCTTGTTTCCATCAAGCCAACATCCCTTATCCTAAACACACTCGCCCTTAGCGTATCGTATAAAACCTTGGCTGGCTTTCCTATATAGTCGCCTTTATGTTTCTCTAAATCTTCCAGAAACAAACTTACCTTTGCCCATTCAGGGTTTCTCTCCGCTGCACCTTGAGCAAAAGCTGCAATGCTAGTTAAGAACAGCGCTGCCAATATCAATAATTTTCTCATCCTCCTTAACATTTAATTGTCTTATAACTATTTTTCTCCGCACCCATACACAGTGTACTTCGCCATCTTTCCTCGATGACATTTTATCAAACGTATGCCCCCATCAAAATAGTTGTTCACCATCATTAATCGTGAAATCAGCTTTTCATCCTTCGAGTTCAACTTACTTTTGGTGGTGATGCCATTCTCTCAATCAATACCTGGAATTAAAAGGAGAAAGGTACACATAAGGCTAAAAAACAAGAATCCGCAGCTCCTTATTTTAGAACTGCGGATTTGTAAAAGTCGACTCAAAACCGAGCTATCAGCCCAGCTTATTGATATGCAGAGCCAAGCTCGACTTCAAGTTGGCTGCCTTGTTCTTGTGTATAATGTTGGTCTTTGCAAGTTTGTCCAGCATCTTCTGAACGGTGGGATAAAGCTTAACAGCCTCGTCCTTATTGGTAAGAGCGCGCAGCTTACGAACGGCATTACGCATTGTCTTCGCATAATACTTGTTATGCAGAGTCCGCACCTTTGTTTGGCGTATTCTCTTTAATGATGATTTGTGATTTGCCATCTCTTATTTCCTTTTTATTTTTTAGTAGTCCCTAGGAGAGTCGAACTCCTCTTTAGAGAATGAAAATCTCTCGTCCTAACCGATAGACGAAGGGACCATTGCTTATTTGCGGTTGCAAAGGTACACACTTTTATCCTTTCTACCAAACTTTCACGTGATATTTTTCTCTAAAAGGCTGATTTTTCGTATTTTTGCAAGGGTAAAGTCGCTTTAAGGCATGTTTTTGCCACCCACTCATTACATAATATCATCAGGTTCATGCTCGTAAAAACTCATGCCATCGTGCTACGCTCCATCAAATACGGAGACAGCCAACTGATAACCGACATGCTCACGGAGACGTTCGGGCGAGTTTCGTTTGTGAGCAACATTCCACGCACGCAGAAAGCGAAGATTAAGAAACAGCTGTTTCAACCGCTTACGATTTTGGAGATTGAACTAGACCACCGTCCCAACGCGCGACTGCAACGGCTACGCGATGCGCGCATGGCCTACCCTTTCACGTCCATACCATATAGCGAGGCTAAATTGGCCATAACGCTTTTCTTGGCCGAGTTTCTTTGCCACGCCACACGTAGCGAGCAGCAAAACGTGCCGCTATACCGCTACGTGGAAATGAGTGTTCGCTGGCTCGACGGCGCGCAACAGCTGTTCGCCAACTTCCACCTGGCCTTTATGATAAGGCTTTCGCGGTTCTTAGGTTTCTATCCTAACTTGGAAAACTACTCGCCCGGTTGCCTTTTCGACCTACGAAGTGGCTGTTTCGTACCGGCCATTCCCATGCACAACGATTATCTCTCCTCGGCCGATGCCGCCCAAATGGCCACGCTTATGCGCATAACGCCCCAAACGATGCACCGTTTCGCCCTATCGCACAACGAGCGGAACCGCTGTACGCAACTAGCCATCAACTTCTATCGCCTGCACATCCCCGACTTTCCCGAACTAAAATCGTTTGATGTGCTACGGCAAGTTTACGATAGCGAGTGAGGATGTTGAGGTTCTTTATCATCAAGAAGAACTGGCTTTTGCAATTGGTTGCCTTATGGGCGAGTTTGCACATTCGGGCGCAAGCATCAGTACACAGCACCTTGTGTAGCATCACTGCATGTACATATTGTGTTGATGTGTTGGCGGCAAAGTGGGATATATGCAAACAACTCTCTAAAATCAATTCCTTATTTATTGCCGTCCGCTAAAATATTTGAAAACAGCAAATGGTGTCCTTATCTCGGAAAGTGCCTATTTGCGATTTGTTAAAGCGGTAAGTATGTTTTACAAACTGCGTTCTTCAGCCGAACCATTCTAGAAGAAAATAACCGCTAAAAGCCATATAAAATGCGCCCAAGCGATGAAATTTCGGCAAATGTTGAGTGCTTATCCCCTCCATTTTTGGCCATTTACTATGCTTTTGCATTTCTCTTTGAAGAAAAATTCTCCCAAATTTGCATCCGCAAGGACAAGAAAATAGAGTCTAATCGCTAGTTGTTGCAACGCGTTTTGCAGCAAAACACATCGCAATATGCACCAAAACGCACTGCAATATGCACCAAAATGCAGCGTAATATGCACCAAAACGCACTGCAATATGCACCAAAACGCAGCGCAATATGCACCAAAATGCAAGGTAAAATGCAGCAAAATGCAGCCAAAACCCATAAAAAGCAGCATTTTAAGCGTTATTTATAGGCATTTTGACCACTTGGGATGAAAAACTGCTTGGTGGCGTTTGGTTGAGCACTTCATGTTGTTTTGCAGCCCTAATACGTGCTAAAAAACATGATTTTGTGCCATATTTCTCGTAAATACCGATAAATCAAACAGTTACAAACTTTAAAAATACGCGCGAAAATCCGACCGATGCCTGGAAATTTTACGGCGAGGGCACTCATAATGTTAAATTTCGGTACAAATGTTTTACAATCTTACGATTGTTATTCCGCGCCATTGCCTGCCAGTGTTGAATTTAATCCTTGTGCCAGTAAAAGAGCACTTACACGGAAGAACTTTTGGGATGAATGATTGTCTGAAAGGGGGAGCTTACTTTTCGAAAACGAAATCCGCAACGCCTATTTGATGGCCAACGCGGATAGAAAAGCCGAGCCGATTTGAGGTTTAGCGCACAGCAATAATTCCTTTTAGTTGTACTAACTCATCAGGTGGTGAGTTTTTGCATCCATAAAGCCGTAAGCTTATTGGTTTATGGCTTACTATTTCCCTCTATAAACAAAAAAAGTGAGCCACCTTTACGATAAAGGCGGCTCACCAATTAAAAGTTATGCTTGTGTAGAGGGCGCAATGTACGCCCGAACGCTAGCTTGTTGCAGCGCATGTTGTCGGCGCGATAGACCGACAAAGGCATGCGGCGCCTTACATTAGTCGCGGTCGTGACGATCGTCGCGACGGCCGCGGCGTTCACCTCTTTCGGGTCTGTCGCCACGTGGGCGGCGTTCGCGCTCTACATATCCTTCGGGTTTCTCCATCAACACACGGCGCGACAGCTTGTACTTGCCCGTCTTGGGGTCGATGTCGAGCAGTTTCACCTGCATCTTGTCGCCTTCCTTAATGCCAGCCTCTTCAACTGTTTCAAGGCGTTTCCAATCTATTTCCGAGATGTGTAGCAGTCCGTCTTTGCCTGGCATAATCTCTACGAAGCAGCCATAAGGCATAACCGAACGAACCGTTCCCTCGTAAATTTCGCCCACTTCGGGCACGGCCACAATGGCACGTATCTTAGAAAGGGCTGCATCGATGCTGGCTTTGTCGGGTGCGCTAACCTGAACCTTACCCTTACCATCCACTTCGTCGATGGTAATCGTCGTGCCCGTGTCTTCTTGCATCTGCTGGATAATCTTTCCACCAGGGCCAATAACGGCACCGATAAACTCTTTGGGAATTTCTATTTGCACGATACGTGGAACTTGGGGTTTAAGTTCGGGACGTGGCTCTGCAATCGTTTCGGTAAGCTTGCCAAGGATGTGCTCGCGGCCTGCCTTAGCTTGCATCAGGGCCTTTTCAAGAATTTCAAAACTCAAGCCGTCGCACTTAATGTCCATCTGCGTGGCCGTAAGTCCGTCTTTCGTACCCGTTGTTTTGAAGTCCATGTCGCCCAAGTGGTCCTCATCACCAAGGATGTCGCTGAGGATAGCGTACTTCTCTTCGCCCGGATTCTTGATAAGACCCATAGCAATACCGCTAACTGGCTTTTTAAGAGGCACACCTGCATCCATCAAAGCAAGCGTTCCGGCACATACGGTGGCCATAGACGAAGAACCGTTGCTCTCCAAAATCTGACTTACCACACGTACGGTGTAGGGATAGTCTTCGGGTATCTGACCCTTCAAACCACGCCAAGCCAAGTGGCCGTGGCCAATTTCGCGACGTCCAACGCCACGTTGTGCCTTGGCCTCGCCTGTTGAGAATGGGGGGAAGTTATAGTGCAAAAGGAAACGCATGTAGCTCTTGTCGAGCACATCGTCTACCATTTTCTCATCAAGTTTTGTGCCCAAGGTACATGTTGAAAGGCTTTGCGTTTCCCCACGAGTAAAGATGGCACTGCCGTGAGGCATGGGCAACGGGCTTACTTCGCACCAGATGGGGCGAATTTCGTCGGTCTTACGACCATCAAGGCGCTTGCCCTCATCGAGGATGCAACGGCGCATGGCATCGCGCAACACATCGTCGTAGTAGCGTGCAGCCAAAGCGTGCTTCTCTTCCAGCTCTTCGGCGGTAAGCTTTTCGGTGTTTTCGGCATCGTACTTCTCCAAGAAGTCGGTAACGATTTTGTCGAAAGCATCATGACGTTCTTGCTTAGCCAAAGCCTGCTTGGTAACGTCGTACACAGGCTGATACAGCTCGTCGTTCATCTGCTTGCGCAAATCTTCGTCGTTCACCTCGTGGTCGTATTCGCGCTTAACGTCTTTACCCAGTTCCTTAGCCAGTTCTTCTTGCATGGTGCACATGGGCTTGATGGCCTCGTGAGCCACTTTGAGGGCTTGGATAAGGTCTTGTTCGGTAACTTCGTCCATTTCGCCTTCCACCATCATGATGTTATCTTTGGTTGCGCCCACCATGATATCCATGTCGGCCTCCTTCATTTGTTCGAAGGTGGGATTAACAACATACTCGCCGTTAACCCTAGCAACGCGAACCTCGCTGATGTAGAAATCGAAGGGTATATCTGAACATGCCATTGCCGAAGACGCGGCCAAGCCGGCCAAAGCGTCGGGTTGGTCAACACCATCTGCCGACAACAGCATCACGTTTACAAAAACTTCTGCATGGTAGTTTGATGGGAATAAGGGCCGCAAAACGCGGTCTACTAGGCGCGAGGTAAGTATCTCGTTGTCGCCAGGCTTGCCTTCGCGTTTGGTAAAGCCACCAGGGAAACGCCCTGCGGCAGAATACTGCTCTCTGTAATCAACTTGCAAAGGCATAAAATCTGTTCCGGGAACTGCATCTTTTGCGGCACAAACAGTAGCAAGTAGCACGGTGTTGCCCATACGAACGACAGCCGAACCATCGGCCTGCTTTGCCACTTTCCCGGTCTCAATGCTGATGGTTCTGCCATCAGGCAATGAAATTGTTTTCGTTATTACGTTCATCTAAAAACTTATTGTTTTAAAACATCTAAAAATAAATTGGCACAAAGGTAGGTAATAAAAAAGGAAATGACGAATAATCAATGCGCTATTTTTCGTTTTTACCTTTGTTTTTAATTAATCGGACCTGTCAGACCAGTCAGACCAGTCGGACTAGTCGGACTGGTCGGACTAGTCCAATTTTTCCGATTGGCCTAGCCTTTCGGCCTGCGCCTAGCCCAACCTTCTTCCGAGAAATCGGGTTCTGCGCCTTTTAGTTTGGGCGCAGGCTGCTGGAAAAACTGCCGCCAATCGCCCGTTTCGTTATCGTCGTTAAAGCTGCGTTGCGCCTTTTTTCCACGCTTTCCGCCCGTTGCGGGAGCCGAGTCGGCATAGCGTTGCCCCTTTCGGCCGCCCTTAGCCGCGGCCGAACGTCCGTGTCCGCTCTCGTCGGCATCGTTGCATCGCACGTCGCGACCTTTATAGCTAGCACCCGAAAGGCCTTGCATAACGCGCGAGGCATCGCCTTCGGGAACCTCGATGTACGAGAATTTGCCCAGCAAATCAATGTGACCCACGGCCACACGACCTTGAACATTGCGGTTGATAAACTGCATTACCTCGCCAGGATAGAAACCATCGTCCTTACCTAAGTTAACAAACAGGCGGCGATAACCGGCCTCGGCCTTGCGTGTACCACGTGCGCCGCGCTCCGTTCGCTTGCCGCGTGCGCCGCGCTGTGCATCGCGACCGCCCCCGCGTTCGGCCCTTTTGCCCTCGCGTTCGTTGCGTTTCATCGATGGTTTCTCTATTTCGGGCGCGTTGGCATAGTAGTCTAAGAAACGGCCGAAGGTCATGCTTACAATCTTCTTGATAAGGTCTTCTTTGTCGATGTACTCGAAGTGGCGGTTAATCTCTTCGAGGAATGGGGCAATTTCTTCCTCGTTCACGTCTACCTTAGATATGGCATCCATAGCCTTGTACAGCTGCTTGCTGCATATTTCCTTAGCTGTGGGCAGCGTTCCGTCTACAAATTCCTTTTGGATAATCTTCTCGATGGCACGCACCTTGGAGCGTTCGCGCGTGTGGATGATGCTGATTGACGTTCCTTTTTTGCCGGCACGCCCTGTTCGTCCACTGCGGTGGGTGTAGCTTTCGATGTCGTCAGGCAGTCCGTAGTTAATAACGTGTGTCAGGTCGTCAACGTCCAAACCACGTGCGGCCACATCGGTGGCCACCAAGAACTGCACGTTGTGGTTGCGGAACTTCTGCATGGTGAGGTCGCGCTGCTGCTGACTTAGGTCGCCGTGCAAAGCCTCGGCATTGTATCCGTCGCGAATAAGCTTGTCGGCTATTTCTTGCGTTTCGAGCTTAGTACGGCAAAAAATGATGGCGAAGATGCGCGGATAGAAATCAACCAGACGTTTAAGTGCCAGGTATTTGTCTTTGGCATTCACCATATAATATATGTGGTTCACCTTTTCGGCACCCTCGTTACGACTTCCTACCACAATTTCCTTGTAGTCGTTCAGGTAGTTTTTGGCTATCTTTTCAATCTCCCTGCTCATCGTTGCCGAAAAGAGCAGCGTGTTACGATCGGCAGGAACGCCCTCGAATATGGCGTTGATGCTCTCGGTAAAGCCCATGTTCAGCATCTCGTCGGCCTCGTCTAGCACCACGTTGTTCACGTTGTCTAGTTGTGCAACACCACGTTTCATCAGGTCGATAAGTCGGCCTGGCGTGGCCACGATTATCTGTGCGCCCTTGCGTAGTTGGCGAATTTGCATCTCGATAGAGGCTCCGCCATACACGGGCACCACGTGCAAACCTTGCACGTACTTAGAAAAGTCGGCCAAATCGTCGGCTATTTGCAAGCAAAGTTCGCGCGTAGGACTAAGTATAAGGGCCTGCGTATGTTTCTCTTCGGGGTTTACCTTTTGCAGTACGGGTATGCCGTAGGCTGCTGTTTTTCCCGTTCCCGTCTGTGCCAAGGCAATAACGTCGTTGCCATTGCCCAGCAGGTAGGGTATCACTTCTTCTTGTACAGGCATGGGTTGCTCGAAACCCAGCTCTTGGATGGCGCGGCATATAGGCTCGCTCACGCCCAATTCTTTAAATGTCTTCAATTCTTCTTGTTGTTAAAATGGTTTCGCGGTAGGGCCGTATCAAAACAAAGATAACGCCACAAACAACCCATCTACTCGCCAACACCGCCCACTTTGGGGCATGCCGCGAAAGCAGATGCAGGCCTTGGCAAGCCTAAGAGCGCACCACAAGCGGGTTTACAAAAAACGAAACCTTGATTGCTGATGACTTCATCGTTGCTAATCGTTATCCAAATATCATGAATTCATCAACCCACGAACCTAGAAACCTTGTCTATTATTACTTGTCCAACCAACCGTTGCCCCCAGCCATAATAGACAACATTCGTGTTTGAACGGTGCAAAGGTAATGAAAATAAATGGGTTACGAAAACTTTTAGAAAAGAATTTGCATGTACACACCGCCATGTTTCACGGTATAACGCCCACAATATGGCCCAAAAACAGGGTTAACAACATGGGCTTTTCGGACTTGAATAGGCTACATTTGTAGGTAAAAAACGGCGATAACGCCCTTTGCTTACCGCCTTGTTAAGGAACAAACAGGCCGCAAGCCTTGCGCCACCACCAACACGCAACATGGCTACCTGCAAGAGGGAGCGTGGCTATCTTTTATGTGATAGCCATGCTCCCCCACACGGGTAGCCATGAAGAATGACAATTTGGGCCGCACCAAAAAGAATTGGGCTGCGCCTAAAAGCCTAAAACGACTGCAACCAAGCTTTAAGTTCGAGTTCCATCTCTAAGTTATACTTAAAGGTTTGCTTGCGCCCCCAGCCGTGTCTGCCACCAGGGAAGACGTGTAACGAGGCCGGAACATCGTGCCGATAAAGCTCCGCATAATAGTTAACGCCATTGATGGGCATCACGGTACGGTCGTCGTCGCTCAACGCAATCCATGCCCGCGGCGTTGAACGCGTAACTTGTTGGTCGGTGCTGTACTCGCGTTCGTCGGCCTTACTGGGGTACTTGCCAAGGAAACGTTCGCGCGAACCGCGATGGGTAATCCCCGGTTGCATGGTTATTACGGGGTAAAGCAGAATTTGGAAGTCGGGTCGGGCATCGCCCGTTGCCTTTGTTGCCAGCACCGAGGCCAGGTGTCCGCCAGCCGATGCGCCCATAATGCCCACCTCGTTAGGCTTAATGCGCCATTCGGCCGCATGTCGCCGCACTAGTTTCATGGCCTCTTCGGCATCAGAGATGGGCACCTGCTTGTCGCCGTTGGGCATGCGATACTTCAACACAATGGCCGCAATGCCCATGTCGTTGAAGAACGGAGCCCAGTCGCGCCCTTCGCTGTCCATCGCCAATGTTTGGTATCCGCCACCCGGACAAATAACCACCGCCCTGCCCGTGGCAACCTTTTCGCGCGGCAAAAACACCTGCACCAAGGCCGTATCCTTATCGTCGCTGCCCACAACGGCAGGTTTCGACGGCCACAAGTTAAGGGTAAAACTCTTTTGGGCAAAGGCCGATGTTGCCGCAGTAAGCATCAGGGCCGCAGCCAACAGAAATCTCTTGGTTCTCATATCTTTTGTTTACACTGTGTTTGCTTTATACTGCAAAGTTAGCAATAAAAGTTGAGAACGCCTTTTCGGAACGAATGTTTTAGCAATTGACAGAAATCAAAAAACACACGAAGGCTTGCCAAATTCACAACTTTTTCGTAATATTGCAACCGAATAACAAAACGTTTGAAGGATATGCACCCATTAGAGAAGTTTAGATATTGCCCCTGCTGCGGCAGCTCGCGCTTTGAAGAAAACACCGAGAAAAGTAAGGTTTGCAAGAGTTGCGGCTTTGAATATTTCCTCAATCCCAGCAGTGCCAACGTGGCTTTCATCGTTAACGCCAAAGGCGAACTGCTTGTTGAACGCCGTAAAGAAAACCCAGGCAAAGGCACACTCGACCTACCCGGCGGCTTTTCGGACATCAGCGAAACGGCCGAAGAAGGCGTGCGCCGCGAGGTGAAAGAAGAAACGGGGCTCACCGTAACCAATTGCCAATACCTGTTTAGCCAACCAAACGTTTACCGCTACTCTGAATTTGACGTGCATACGCTCGACCTTTTCTTCCGTTGCGAAGTGGAAGACGAGAGCCAACTGCAAGCTATGGACGATGCCGCCGAGTGTTTCTGGCTCTCTCCCGAAGACATCCACACCGAAGAATTCGGCCTGCGCTCTGTTCGCCAAGGCCTTTACGAGTTTCTTAAATGCGTGGAGGCAAAGAAAGCCGAGAGTAAGGGCGAACCCGTGAAATGGAAAAGCTGCCTGCCTTTTAGGAAGGGAGAGAAAGCAGAATAAGCGGGCGAGAAAGCGACGGCGCAACCCTACACCCCCATTTGTTGGGGTTAAACCACAAGCCACATGGCTACAAACGTTTGTGGCCCCACCGCAAGATGCTTGCACCCACACTACGGGAAGCTTATACATACACCACAACAAACTTCAACGCCACGGCACGCACCCTGTTGTCCACCGAAAGCAAAACGGCTACAACATGCGGCCAACAGCTTGATTCCACACGGATGTCTTTAATGCAATTCTATTCTTCAAGGAAATAACACATCCCTTTACCCCACGCCCTCTACAAAGGCACACCGCCCTATCAAAGCTTTATCTGCGCACCCGAAGAAGGCAAAAACGATAGCCTAGCCACGCAAACAACAGCCACAACCGAGGATTAACGACACATCATGTTGGCATTCAGCACAACTACCAATGCGCCAGTTTTAGCTGCTTTTACATCCCAAAAAAGTTTCACTTTTGCAGAAAACGTCTTCAAGGAGCAACAATACGCTTTCCAAACAGCAATAGCGCGCCTTATTTTTTTGCACCTGTTTCTAATAAACAAAAACACACAGAGCCAACTAACCATGCGGTTAAGTGCAAAAACGCCTTGAATTACGCAATGCCTAGATTTACATTTTGCCATGTTTAACCTTGCATTATGTAACACAAAGTCTATAATTCTACAAATAATAACACATTTTGATATACAAATTACCCTTTAAGCCAACATCAAACAAGTTCGCTTGGCTTGTATGCTAAGCCACAATTTGCACCACAACAAGCCCCCCGCGAGAGTTGATTTTTGCAGGCAGGTGGGCATTTCCATACGGCGCGGGGTCCCATCATGCCACATAAAAACACCAACAAGCCCCAAAGGCAAGAGCCTGCATGAACTGCAACCCCATTATAACATTTTGCTACAAAACTACACCTTTTTTATTCGATTTAGCCATATCAAATAACACATCGTGGTATTTTTTGCACAAAAAAGAAATATTAAGTACATTTTTTCTTGCATAATAGAGATTTGTTTTATATTTTTGCGAACGCTATATCACGTATTCATTTATGCTTAACTTAACATGAGGACCCAATATGAATAGAAAGCTACTCAGCGTTTTATGGGCCTTCCTGTTCCTACAACTTGGAACGGCAATGGCCCAGAGTAAAGTCACAGGAACTGTCATATCGGCAGAAGACGATGAACCCATCATCGGTGCCACCGTTAGCGTAACGGGCGGAAAAGACCGAACGGTGACAGACATCAACGGCGCCTTCACACTTAACATTGCAGAAGGCACAAGTATCACAGTTACTTACGTGGGCATGGCCGCCCAAACCGTAAAGGCTAAAAACGGCATGGTTGTACACATGAGCCCCAACCAAACATTGAAAGAGGTGGTGGTTACAGGTATGACCGTAACGGATAAACGGCTCTTTACAGGCTCTACCACAAAGATCGACGCCGCTAGTGCCAAGATTAGCGGAATGGCCGACGTGAGCCGTTCGCTGGAAGGGCGGGCAGCAGGCGTTAGTGTTCAGAATGTTAGCGGAACATTCGGCACCGCACCGAAGATACGCGTGCGCGGTGCCACGTCTATCTATGGTTCCAGCAAGCCACTATGGGTGGTTGACGGCGTTATCATGGAAGATGTGGTGGGCATCAGTGCCGACGCACTGTCGTCGGGCGATGCCGTTACACTCATATCCTCGGCCATCGCCGGACTTAACTCAGACGACATCGAGAGCTTTCAGATATTGAAAGACGGCTCGGCAACGTCTATCTATGGTGCGCGCGCAATGGCGGGCGTTATCGTTATCACAACCAAGAAAGGACAAGCCGGACAAGCACACATCAGCTACACGGGCGAATACACCATGCGCCTCATCCCATCCTATGCGCAACTGAACCTCATGAACTCGCAAGAGCAAATGGACGTGTACCAAGACATGGAACAGAAGGGATGGCTTAAATATGCAGAAACGGCGAACGCCGCCAATTCGGGTGTCTATGGCAAGATGTACCAACTGATGAGTGAATACAATCCCGTTACAGGAACCTTCACCGTGCCCAACACGCCAGAAGGAAAAGCCGCATACCTGCGCGATGCCGAATACCGCAACACCAACTGGTTTGACGCCCTCTTCTCTAACGCCATCATGCACAACCACTCGGTGAGCATATCTGCCGGCACAGAGAAGGCACAATACTACGCATCGCTAAGCGCCATGTACGACCCAGGATGGACACGCCGCAGCAATGTGGAACGCTACACGGCCAACCTTAACGCCACATACAAGCTTAGCAAGCAACTACAACTGAACCTTATCAGCACGGCAAGCTACCGTAAGCAGCAAGCACCGGGAACACTGAGCGCAGGAACAGACGTGGTTACGGGCGCAGTAAGCCGCGAGTTCGACATCAACCCCTATTCGTTTGCGGTGAACACTTCGCGCACGCTCGACGCTAACACCTTCTATACCCGCAACTACTCGCCATTCAACATCTTTCATGAGCTGGCCAACAACTACATGGACCTGAACGTTAGCGACTTCAGAGCACAGGCCAAGCTGAGCTACAAGCCCATTACCAAGGTAGACATCAGCGTTTTGGGCGCAGTGAAATACGCAGGAACCTCGCGCGAACACCATGTTACCGAATACTCGAACCAAGCCGAAGCGTATAGGGCCATGCAGACTTCGGTTATAAGAGAAAACAACACCTACCTGTATCGCGACCCCGACAACATCTTTGCACTACCCTTCTCGGTAATGCCCTATGGTGGTATATTCACCCGACAAGACAATAGGATGTTTGGTTGGGACTTCCGCGCATCGGTTAGCTACAACGACGTGTTTAACAAAGACCACATCCTGAACACCTATGCGGGAATGGAAACCAATTCGTACACCCGCCACGGCACTTCGTTTAAGGGCTTCGGCATGCAATACGACTTGGGCGAAGAGGCAAACTGGGACTACCACAACTTCAAGAAAATGCAAGAAGCTGGCGGAAACTATTATGGCATGGGCAATAACAACACCCGCAGTGCAGCCTTCTTTGGAAACGTAACCTACTCGTGGAAAGGCCGATATACGATAAACGGCACGCTGAGATACGAAGGAACAAACGGGCTGGGACTGTCCCGACAGTCGCGTTGGCTTCCTACATGGAACGTGTCGGGCGCATGGAACGCCCACGAAGAAGAGTGGTTCGACAAGAAGGTGGGCAAGATATTGTCGCACCTTACGCTCAAAGCTTCGTATTCGCTAACAGCCGACCGCCCACCCGTTACCAACGCCCTTGCCATCATTCAGGCCAACACGCCTTGGCGATACCTAACGGGCAATACCGAAACGGGACTTAGCAGAACAAGTCCGGCCAATCCCGACCTTACCTATGAGAAGAAGCACGAGCTGAACCTCGGCCTTGACGCAGGCTTCTTAAAGAACCGCGTGAACCTGTCGGTAGACTGGTACAAGCGTAACAATTACGACTTGGTTGGGCCTATATCGAGTGGCGGCGAAGACGGTTTCCTAAGCAAGGCAGGCAACGTGGCCGCAATGAAGAGCCACGGTGTGGAGCTAAGTCTTTCTACGACCAACATCCAAACAAAGGATTTCAGCTGGAAAACAAACTTCATCTACTCGTATGTTCATAACGAGATTACCGAGCTGCGCACCCGCAACAACATGATAAGCCTTATCAGCGGCGTGGGTTATGCCCGCCAAGGATACCCCTCGCGCGCACTTTTCTCAGTTCCGTTCATGGGACTGACGAGTGAAGGCTTGCCCACATTCCGCGACCAAGACGGGAACATAAGCATTACGGGCGTTAATTTCCAAGAGTCGGACCCCGACAAGCTGAACTTCTTGAAGTACGAAGGCCCCACCGATCCCACAAATACAGGAAGCTTGGGCAACGTGCTTACGTACAAGGGGCTAACGCTTAACGTCTTCATCACCTACTCGTTTGGTAACGTGGTGCGCCTGTATCCCGCATTCAGGTCGCGTTACTCGGACCTCTCGGCCACCCCAAAGGAGTTTCGTAACCGCTGGCGTCAGCCCGGCGATGAGGCACACACCAACATTCCCACCATCGCCACGTACCGCCAAGTATTCGAAGACACGTACCTGCTTAGGGCATATAACGCCTATAACAATTCGGACGTGCGCATCGCCAAAGGCGATTTCATCCGCATGAAAGAGCTTTCGGTGAACTACGACCTGCCACAAAAGCTCATCGGACACATCGGCTTGCGCAATGCTTCGGTAAAACTGCAAGGTACAAATCTATTCTTGATTTATGCCGACAAGAGACTTAATGGGCAAGACCCAGAGTTCTTCAACACTGGCGGCGTGGCCGTTCCTATGGCCAAGCAGTTTACATTTACGCTTAAAGTTGGACTTTAAAACCCACGAAAGGAACTAAATGATGAGAAAACAACATATATTATGCACGGCACTGCTGGCAACAATGGGCCTGCTTAGCTCGTGCAACGACTTCCTAAACGTAAACCCCGACAACCGTACACAGATAGACACGCCCGAGAAAGTGAGGCAGGTGCTGGTATCGGCCTATCCCGAAAATTCATTCGCACTGATGGGAGAATACATGTCGGACAATGTGGACGAGTACCAGAACACCTACTCGACCATCGCCATCGACGAGATGTACAGGTGGAAAGATGCTACGCAGGTAACCAACGACACGCCCAACAGGTTGTGGGGAACCTATTACTCGTCTATCGCCAACGCCAACGAGGCACTTCAAGCCATCGAGAAATTGGGCGGCCCTACAACAGAGTTGTTAAGGCTATGCAAGGGAGAGGCCTTGCTTTGCCGCGCGTACGCCCACTTTATGCTGGTAAACATCTTTTGCATGAATTATGGCATGCCCAACAGCAATAACGACATGGGCATATACTATATGTACGACACCGATACACGCATCGGCCAAATCAATCCGCGCGGAACCGTGGCAGAAGTGTATCAGAAGATAGAGAAAGACTTAGAGGAAGGACTTCAACTGGTGGGCGACGGCCATCTTAAAGTGCCCAAGTTCCACTTTAACAAGCAAGCCGCCTACGCCTTTGCCGCACGTTTCTATCTTTTCCACGAAGAATGGGACAAGGCCGTTAAATATGCAACGGCTTGTTTGGGAAGCTCGCCCAAAACCATGTTGAGAGACTGGCAGAGTTATCAAACGCAACCCAAGACGGAAGAGTCGTACACGTTGAAGTACACCAACACCGACAACAAATGCAACCTGCTGATGCAAAAGGCATTCACTGATGCCGGACGCGCATTTGGCAACGACAGCTACCTTACAGGTAAGAAGTACACTCATGGCCCATACCTCGACGCGAACGAGACACTAAGAGCCAATAACATCTGGGGAAGTGGCGGATATTGGGACCAAAGTCCGTTTACCTATACCGTAGGAGGCTCCATCTCGTACGACATCACCTACCGCATACCCGCTCTTTTCCAAATAGTGAACCCCGTGTCGGGCACTGGCTACTCATCGTCTATCCTTCCCATACTAACAGCCGACGAGGCCTTACTCAACAGAGCCGAGGCCTACGTGATGTTGAAAAAATACGACTTGGCTGCGGAAGACCTCACGCTATGGATGCAAAACATCGTGAGAACCAGCATGGTGCTCACGCCGTCGCGCATCGAAGCGTTCTATAAGGCAGTTGATTACAGCTACAGCGATGCACAGCACTTGCAGTCTACCATCAAAAAGCACCTGAAGCCCAAGTTCGCCATCGATGCCGAAGGCAGCTTACAAGAGTGCATGCTGCAATGCGTATTGGGCTTTAAGCGCATTGAGTCTCTACAAACTGGCATGAGATGGTTCGACATCAAACGCTACAACATCACCATCGTGCGCCGAGTTATCAACGACAGCGGAGCACCGATGAAAGTTACCGACATACTTAAAGAGGACGACCCAAGGCGAGCCGTGCAGGTTCCACAAGACCCAAGAGACGCCGGCGTACCGATGAACCCAAGAAACTAAGGGCTAGGAGGCGTGCACACGTAGCCCAACAAACGGCAACGCAAAGCCACTCCCTCACCCTTTCACATTCAGGCTTACATCATTATAATAACGCTAAACAGCACAACAATGAAGAAGATAACATTAATATATGCGCTCGTACTGGGCATCTGTGGAGCGACATTGGCGGGATGCGCAGACGAGAAACTTTCGCCGGAAAGCGTGATAACCATCGACAAACGTAAACATACCATTCCGCCCACGCCGCTAGACCTATGGCTGGAACGCTACTACGAAGCAACCTACAACATCAGCTTTAAGTACCGTTATGAGGACATAGAAAGCAACTTTAACTATTACACCGTACCCGCAGATTATAACATGGCTGTTAAAATGGCCAATCTGGTAAGGTACTCATGCCTCGAAGCTTTCGACGAAGTGGCAGGCATCCATTTCACCAGAGCCAATTTCCCCAAGCTTATCTACATCACAGGCAACTGGGAGTACCGCAACAACGGAACGTTTATCTTAGGAACGGCTGAGGGTGGAAGGAAGATCCTACTGGCCGGAACGAACTTCATCGACCGTTTCCTAACCAGTGCCGAGGCCATCAACACCTATTATCTCAAAACGGTTTATCACGAGTTCACCCACATCCTGAACCAAACAAAACCCTACTCGGCCGACTTCAAACTGGTTACGGGCACGGGGTACGTCGCCGACAAGTGGAGCGAGGTGCCATACGCCACAACCAACTATTGTTTCGAGCATGGTTTCATCTCGGCCTATGCCCAACACTCAGACGTAGAAGATTTCGCCGAAATGTTCTCTATCTATGTAACCAGCGCGCCCGAGAAATGGGAAAAGTGGATGCAAATAGCCGAAGCCAAAGGCCAAAGGGAAAAAATCGACAGCAAATTGGAATACGTTAAGAACTACATGCGCACTTCGTGGAACATCGACATTGATAAACTTCGTGAGGTTTACCTTAGAAGAGAAAACGACATCGTAACTGGAAAGGTCGTACTATCAGACATTTCCCTATAACAACCAACGCTTACAAAAATGAATAAAATATATTATCGCAACGTTGTCGCTGCCTTAGTGTTGTTTCTTGGCACACTAGGACTACAATCGTGCCTGAAAGAACAGGCCGACGTGTTCGACAAGTCTTCTTCCCTACGCGAAGAAGAATACCTGGATAAGGCACAAGCCACACTGATTAATGCGCCGTACGGATGGGCCTTTGACGTCTACCCCAAGAGCGACCAGGCCTATGGCGGATACGCATTCACGCTGAAATTCGACAAGGAGAAGTGTGAGGTGAGAAGCGTCATAGACGCTTCGAGAGCAGACGTGTCGTACTATAAAATGACTGCCGAGGTGGGGCCTGCCATCTCTTTCGACACCTACAACCCACTAATGCACCACTTCTCCAATCCTTCTCAGCAAAGCTATCAGGCCTTGGAAGGCGATTTCCTGTTTGTAGTAGACAGCATATCAGACAATCTCATAAAGGTACATGGCTACCGTTCGAAGAATGTTATGTACCTACGAAAGCTGGATATGCCTGCGGCAACCTATATTAATAAGGTAGACAGTTTCAGCTCGGCCTTTACCCCCACGGGGCTTTGGAGCTTTAAGGGCAATGTCAACGGCGCAGAGGTCGAGGCCGAACTGGATGCCTCCGACCTGCAATTGGCTTTCACCAGCGGTGGGAAAACAACCAACACGGCCATTACCTTTACCGACAAGGGCATCAGAACGTATAGCCCCTTGCAAGTTGGAAACACCACCATAAACGAACTTACCTTCAACGCCGCCGACTCAACGTTTACGGCTAAGACGGGAAACGAGGGCCAAGTGAAGTTTAAAGCAGCCCAACCGCAATGGTTCGCCAAATACGTTGCCAACGCCGGCGAGTACGTGTTGGAAGCAAACTACATCAGCGGTGGCGTCTCTTACCCCGTTGAAATAGACGTGGAACTGGAACTCATGCCCAACTACAAGGGATATCTCATCAAGAATGCGATAAAGGACTTGGCCATTCGCACAACGTTCGACCGAAAGGAACACGTGATAACCGTCGCCCCGCAGTCACTCACGCCATTGTCTGGCTCAACTGCGCTGTACCTCTGCACTTACGATATGGAAAGCGGTTATCTTAGTCCTTCGCCCAAATCGCAGTTCGCACTAAGGTGGAACGATGCCGATAAGGCTTTCGTTTTTGAACAGCGGGGCACATGGGACAAACCTTCAACGGGATGGTTCTTGGCCGTGCTCGACAGCAGAGGCGGATTTAAGGGCAGCGTAAAGCAGAACGGCTTGCCTAACACATATTACTTCTCACGCGCCTACGAGAAGCTGGACCAACTGTTGAGACTAAGGAAAGACTAATACATCACGCAAAAAGAAATAGCAATGAAAAAGATTACCAACATACTTTTTGTAGCTGCTACCCTGATGGCCGCAACACTGGCTTGCAGTCAGGACGACAATGTGGGGCGCACATTCGGCAACAAGAACATCACCATCGACAGTTCGGCTGTTAACTTCACCGATGCTCCCTCAACGGGAAAGGTTACCGTAACGGCTGCTAGCCCCATTAGCAAAACTACGGTTTCTAACGACTGGTGCAAGAGTTCGTTTAGCGGAAACGTTGTTACCGTAGAGGTAGGGCAAAACACGTCCCTAACATCTAGGGTGGCCAACCTTACCATTTGGGCTGGAACCGACAGTGTTGTAGTGCCCGTGCACCAGCAAGGGCTATCTGCCTTCACCATTGAAGAGAACACCAAGTACACCCTTAACAACAACGACACCACCATAACCCTCACTTATCGCCACATAGAAGGGGTTAACGTTCGCGCCATTACGCCTAATTCGTGGATAAGGGCCATGGTCGAGAAGGGTAAAGTAAACCTCACCATAACGGCCAACACCGCCAATGCCGTGAGGGAAGGCTATGTGGACATTTCCTCTGGAAAAAGACAACCCGTACGCATCAGCATACAACAAAACTGGAATGTAGACGAGCTGATGAATGGCGAGTGGGAAATAACCTATTTCACAAAACGAGACTCCACCGGACTAACGCGCAAAACATTTCCTTGTACGTTCGACAAAGACTCTATCAGAATACACTCAAACCAGTACGGAGACGTTGCCATTCCGTTCAGACTACAAAAGTCAATCCCTGCAACGTTCCATCTTGACGGAACGGTTAGGTGCGGCGGCATACTTAATGGCCACTCCACGTTGCTGGTTTTCATTTCCGATGAGGGCAATTCTTCTTCCGCACTAAGCACGGGTTCCACCATGTCGGGTAAGATTTTACCAAACGCTGCCGGTAAGCTAAGCATCAGGCCAACTGGCTTTATCTTTGGAAACAAAGGCCAAGCCATTTCGCGCATAAGCTTAATGTCGTTCGACAACTTGCCGCCAACAGGTTTACCCAAGAACAACAGTGGTTTCAAAGAGGTGTTCGCAACATTCTTCTACCCCACTTTCATTAAGAAATAAGGCTCATCCGCAATTTGAAATGACAGCGTTTATGGCCAACTATCAACAGATATGCTCAGATCTGCACTTGTATATCCCCTTCTTTTACTGCTGGTAAAGAATGTAAAGTGCTAATTTAACCCAAATCGGTTGATTAAAGCCGCTTAGATTTTATGTATTGTTGAGCATCTTGCTTTTCTTATTCTTGAAGGCGTAACGGGCTGCATCAAGAAAATAAGACAGGCAAGATGCCGACAAGCAAACGAAAGACGAACAGGAAACGATGGAAACAACTTAAAACACCTGATGTTCGGTATAACCGCAGGTAGGGGTTTAAAGACTACGAATGATATTGCCCTGGCATATAGGTTTACTACGCAACAAGGCACTTATAATTCAACGTTTGCAAAACTTACCACGCTACAAAAGGTGTAAAAAGGCATTATAACATCAATCCAAATTCCAGAAGGCTCTGCTCTTTCGCCATAAGACGAACAAAAAACGCTAAAATGTAACATTTTGAATACGTTTCAAACAAATATCAAACAGAAAAAGGCGTATCAGCAACAAAAAAGCAAAAAAGTTTAGTTTTAAACGTTCCTTCTATCCATTATTCACTAACTTTACACCGTGTTAGAAGCTATTTTGGAAAATTGAAGCAGCGTACCCTCCAAAAGATGTAACCATAACACAGACGGAGTCGGGCGAACCAACCGCCCACCTATCCCAAATTTCGTATCAACCAAACAGCTACAATTGCTGTGTTTTTTATTTTTTTTCAGCCTATGAAGAAGTTCTACTCGTTTCTTTTAGGAACAATTTTAACTATGGTTTCGTCGGCCGCTTATGCCGACAGCAACATCAAGATAAACGTTGATGATGCCAGCCGAGTGAGTATTAAGGTTAACGGCGTTGCGATAAACAACCTTGTTAACGGTGAAAACAACATCCCTCTAACCGCAAGTGGCTCGTTTGAGGTGAAGGCAACAGACGGGAATTGCTTGGTAGACGTGGTAAAGAAAACTGCCAAGGGAGACACAAAACAGAACATTTACAGCATGACCAGCTGCTATGTCTACATCAACCTGCCCGACGACAATGGCTCTACCATCAACATCACCACCAACACCTTCGCCAAATTACGCACGGCTTCGTGCACCGTTAAGGTAGACAATGCGGCAAAAGTGAAGATGCAACGCTCTGGAACATTTACGGACGTGGTGCTAAAAAATGGCGACAACACCATTCATTGGATTCCCGACGTGGAGAAAGAAATTGTCATCAGCACAGTATCATACACGGCCGCACCGCTTTACAGCATCGTGGTAGACGGATTGCAACTGCCCAAAGGCAACACTTCCTACACCGTTAAGCCCAAAGACGGCGGACTGATCGACATCACCGCAAACTATCCCGACAAAGACTGCCGCGTTAAATTCGCATTCAACACCGAAGAAGCCAAGGGCGTTGTAAGCAGTGTTACCGTAGACGGAAAGCCCGTAACTAACTACACCGACCCCAATTTCTCGGTAAAGGCCGGCTCAAGGCTCTCCATCACGTTCAACACCACCACCCACGCCATCGATGCAGTGAAGGTTAACGGAACGCCAAACACCATATACGGCAGCCTGAACCTCACGATTACCGACGACATGAACATCGACATAGCCGCACATAAGCTTGGAAAGGTGAAGGCCATGTTCTATGTAGACCATGCCGAAAACATCATCCTATACCAAGGATGGGACTACAACCAAAACCACATTGCCCTACAAGACGGCATGAACACCATCGAACTGCCCGAAACGAACTGCGTGGTTAAGGTCAGGGCAAAGAACGGATGCAAGATTAAAGTGCTAAGGCTGAACGGCAAACAATATACGAACAACATCGACGGCGTGTACGAAATAACGCTGAAAAACGGAATGAACATCGGCGTTGAAACTTCGGCACCAAAGCGCGACAAAACGGCTACGGTGTTTGTAGACAGCAAACAACTGGCCGACCGCTTCTTCTACTTCAACCGACAAGACCGAACGGAAGTGCAACTGAACAACGGAGAGAACACCATCAAATTCGGTGAAGACGACAACCCCTTCACGCTGGCCTTCGACGGAACCGACCTGAGCAAACTTAAAGTGCGGCTCAACGGAAAAGAAGTTGAAGCAACGGGCGGAGGAGGACACACCTACGAACTTGAATTTGCTAACGGCGACCGCCTTGAAATATGGTTCAACGGGATTTCCACCAACGCCATTGCCAACCCAGCCGCAGCCAACAAAACCAACAAGCGCGTGGTTTACCGACTCGACGGAACGCGCGTTGATGAACAAAAGAACCTTCCAAAAGGACTATATATCATTAACGGAAAGAAAATTTTTATCAACAAGTAATGAAGCGAACATTTCTCACCACCATTTGTGCTGGCCTCCTATTGGGAGGCTATGCACAGTCGAAAATCGACTTGCAAAGCCAAGTTACGTTGAAAGAAGAGCTTAATTTTAAAATTCCACGTTACAACCCACAAACCAGAAGCATCGGTAAGGGCAACGCTAACCCCCAACGAACGATTGGCATGATTGAGTTTGACGGGAAGGAGGCTCTTGGAACTCTTGCCGAAAACAATGTGAGCGTACTTCGGGTAAAAGGCAACATCGCCATCGTTAGCATGCCGCTAAATGGCGTTGAGCGGATAGCCGACCTGAAATGCGTACGCAGAATACAACTCTCGCGGCCTGTTGCACAGAAAATGGACCGCGTTAGAGAGGCCGTTGGCGTAAACAAAATACACCAAGGCGTTGGCTTGCCACAAGCCTATACGGGCAAAGGGGTGGTTACGGGCATCGTAGACGGAGGCATCGACCCCAACAACATCAACTTCATGAAACCCGACGGAAGCACACGATATGGTTACCTAAGCAGGCTTTACACCAGCAGTGCAGGTAAAGACGGGTACATCTGGGAAAGCTATTTCCCCAAAGAGCAATTGCCCGAAATAGCCAAACACAGGAAATCGATGGACAACGTGTTTGCCATTGAAGACTTTGAAACCGACAACAGAGGGCAGTTTCATGGCACCCACACCACCGGAATTATGGCCGGAGGGTATAAGGGAAAGACCACCGTTGCCGTTACCAAGGACAATAAGACGTCGAAAAACGTCGAAATGCCCAATCCCTATTACGGAATAGCAACAGAATCGGAGTTGGTGGCTTCGTGCGGAGACCTGCGCGACATGTTCATCGCTCTGGGCATAGACGACGTTTATCAATACGCCCGCCTATCAGGGCCGCAGGCCAAGCCATGCGTCATCAACCTCTCGTTAGGCAGCAACCTGGGTTCGCACGACAGCACTAGCGTGATGAACCGCTTCTTAGCCAGCTGCACAGACAGTGCCATCATCTGCGTGGCAGCAGGCAACGAGGCCGACTATCCCGTGGCACTGAACAAGACTTTCACCCAAACCGACAACATGCTGCAAACCTTCATCCGACCGATGGCAGCAGGAAAACAAACCGTAGGAAAGAAAGATTACTACAACCTTCGCAATGGGCAGGTATACGCTTACAGCTCGGATGCCACCGAGTTTAAAATGCAAGTGGTTGTGTTCAACGAGGAACGCGGCCGCATAGCCACACGCATCACCGTAGAACCCAGTCCCAACGGTAAGCTAACCATGTATTCATCTGGCGGCGAATATGCCGAAGAAGGAGCGATAACCAGCAATTCGGTCTTCAACAAAGCCTTTGAAGGATACGTGATGGTAGGCGGAACCAGAGACCCTGAAACGGGTCGCTACTACGCCATCGCCCGTTTCCTAACCAGCGACAACCAAAAGACCAACGCCGATGGGAAATTCAAACTAGGCATACTTGTAGAAGGGAAGGACGGCAAACGCGTAGACCTGTACGGCGATGCGCAGTTTGTTTACTTCGACGACTACGATGGGGTCTACAACAATGCCAATGGAAGTGGAATTTGGACGAAGGGCTCACGCAACGGCACCATCAACGACATGGCCTGTGCAGCGGGTATGATTACCGTGGGAAGCTATAACGTTCGCGACCACTGGGCAGCTATGGACGGATTTGTGTATGGCTACAACAAGAACGAATTTCCCAAAGGTAAGAGCTCGCGCTTCTCGTCGTTCGGCACCTTGCTAGATGGTCGCAACCTGCCATTAGTTTGCGCTCCCGGTGCAGTGGTCATTTCATCGGTCAACACCTACACCGTTGAAGACCCCAAGAACGGCTACTCTGATGTGGGCTTGCAAGCCAAACACACCGTCAACGGCAAGAGCTATTACTGGCACCAAACGCTTGGCACATCGATGGCAACACCTGTTGTGGCCGGCTCTATCGCCCTTTGGCTCGAAGCCGATCCAACGCTTAAAGCCGCAGACGTTGCCGACATCATCCGCAAAACGGCTGTTGTAGACAATGATGTGAAAGAAGGAGACCCCGTACAATGGGGCGCAGGAAAGTTCGATGCCTACGCCGGACTGAAAGAAGTGCTACGCCGCAAGGCCGGCTCAACAGGCATCAACACTGCCGAAGCCGACAACAAAACCATCATCACCCCGGCTGGGCCAAGGCGCTTTAACGTGTTTAGGGCTGGCGAGAAGCAATTGGAAGTGCGCGTTTTCACTATGGCAGGACAACTTGCACACGCCCTATCGGCCGTGGGAGACGAAACAACCATAGACGCCAGCGCATGGAGCAAAGGCGTTTACCTTATCCAAGTGAACGGAAAATCAGCGAAAAAAATTATTATATACTAGCAGCGTATGAATTACAAACAAAACTTACTTGCATCTTTGCTGTTGGCATTGATGGCAGTGGTGGGTCTGCCGGCGTTCGCACAGAACAAAGATCAGCAACCCATCATCACATTCCATACCACCGTGTATGAGGAAAATAAAGGCGAATCGCCTATCGTAACCTTCTCGCTTGGTAGCACACAAGGCAACGAATACGTAGAAATAGACTGCGGTAACGGACGCGAAGAACTGTCTGTTGGCGTTGCCAAGCTCCAACAAGGCGCAGAAGTGCCCACAGGTACAGACTACTCGGGAACGGTTACCAAGGACGGAATCGTAAAGATTTACGGCGACCCGAACAAGATCGACTTCTTCAACGCTACGGGTTGTAAGATAGACCAAATCACCTTTCATAAGGATTTGAAACTGTCTTACCTGCGATTGGCCTACAACTCCATTAAGCAGATAGACCTTTCCAACCTCAAATCGTTGCAGTTCCTCTACCTGCGCGACAACCCCTTCTCGGCACAAACGCCGCTTAGGCTGGGCAACATGCCCGAACTTCTGGAACTGGAAATTGCACAATGTGCATACGTACAGTCTAAGTTCGAGTTAAAGAACTTCCCCAAGCTGGTTTCTTTCGATGCCTACCACTGCCGCACCATCACAGAGGTAGACACCAAAGGCTGCACCACGCTGCGCCGCTTGAGCCTCGACATGACCGACATCAGCACCATCGACGTTTCGCACAACGCCAACCTGAATGTACTGAACGTTAGCGACACGCGAGTAAACAAGCTAGACATCAGCAAAAACGCCAAGCTGAACGAACTCTACATAGAGCATGCTTCGGGTACGATTAACACCGATGTGAAGTTCGATGACATCGACCTGACCCACTGTCCAGACCTGCGCCACTTTTATTGTGCGGGCAACAACCTGCGTTCGCTTAACCTGAGCAAAGTGCCTAAGCTGGTTACGTTGGGAGCAAACCACAACAAACTCACCTCTATAGACGTGAGCAAATGTCCCGACTTGTACATCTTCAACATACGCAAAAACCTGATGACCTTCGCCTCGCTGCCCAAACCGCAGAACACCTGGCGCGAGTATTACTACGACCAACGCGACCTGGTGCTGGACGACACCTACAAGGTGGGCACCGTGCTCGACTTCTCTAAACAAGTTTTGCGCGACGGAACAACCACATTGGGCAAACTCTACAAGCTGGATAAAGACACACTGGCCAAACGTACCGAGCTGGATGCCAGCTACTATTACTACGAAAACGGAAAGGTAACGCTGCTTAGGCCCGTAGACGGCAAGGTGGTGCTTATATTTACCAACACCATTTTCAACGAATATCCCCTATTTACCGAACCTTTCACCGTTAAAGACGATAGCGAATTTGGTAAGGACGTAAGGGCAATAGACTTTGCCACCACCGCAACGGCTGGACAAACCATCAACCTAACCGTGGGAATGAAGGGCGCAACGCCACAGAAACCCGTAAAAGTTAAGGTAGACTTTGGAAACGGACAACTAAAAGAAGTAAACATCACCGCCGAGAAGCCTACTGCCGCCAACATCACCGGCCAGCGAGCAGGTAACGGAAACATCGTGGTGACCGTACCGCAAGACAACTATGTGACGGCACTTGAAGTGAAAGACCTGAACATCACAAGCATAGATGTTACCGAACTAACAGACCTGCGCGTGCTGTCGCTCGTAAATACGGGGCTTACCACCATCGACTTGGGACGCAACAACCAGCTCGAAAAGCTCGACTTGTCGCACAACCAGCTCAAAACCATCTCGCTGAAAGGCAAGTCTAAGTCGCAATACAAGAGTCTGCTCACCAACGTGAACCTCAGCCATAACCAGCTTGAAACAATCACGGTAGACGATTACTTCACCATTACCGACTTCGACCTAAGCCACAACAACTTAGCTAACCTCGACCTGCGACGTGCCGATGCACTGGTAAGAGGAAACCTCTCGCACAACAAGCTTACAAGACTGATTCTCGACCACAGCGAACAGCTCAAAGAACTAAACGTTTCTAACAACGAGCTTACCTTGCTGGGCATTATCCCCCTAGCACCAGTTTCCAAACTCGACATCAGCAACAACTACTTCACACTGGCCAACATGCCCAACAGGTTTGGCCTAGACGAGGCTCACTTTACGTACGCTCCGCAACGCGAAGTGGTGATTGCCACCACATCGCCTGGTATCGACCTCACCGAGCAATACGTAACCATCAACAACAAAACCACCAACTTCGTTTGGAAAACCGAAGGCGGACAACCCTACGTGCTGGGAACCGACTACCTGGACGACAAGGGTTCTACCAGGTTTAAGACCCTAACCAAAGGCAAAGTGTATTGCGAAATATCACACCCTGCCTATCCCGCATTCACGGGTAAGAACATCTTAAAGACCACCTTGGTGCAACCCATCCCCGTACCAACTAACGAACTGGCTTCGTTTACCACCACAAACAACAAAGACAGCGTTCAGCTATCACTACGTGGCAACATCGAGGGCATGTCTGTTTACTTCGATTGGCGCGGCGATGGAGCCATGAGCCAATACGTTTTGAAGGCCAACACCTACACACGCTTTACCGCCCTTACCAACAAAGGCGTGAAAGTGCGCGTATTGGTGTCGAAACCCGAAGAGAAACTTTCCGTATTCAGCATTACCAACGCTAAGATGTCGTCAATAGACATCAGCAAGTTGGCCGACACCCGGGCCATCACGTTAGACAACGTTGGCCTTTCCAAGTTCGACTTCGCGCCTAGCACAGCACTTAAACAGCTAGACCTTAGCCGCAACAACATCTCTGACATAGACCTCTCGAAGTATCCCAACCTCGAGTATCTATCAATGTCCGACAACAAACTTACCAAGCTCGACCTCTCTAAGAACAAAGAGCTGATTGTGGTAAGCCTTAGCCGAAACAACCTCACTGAGGTTAATTTCCGTGGACTGACAGCGTTGGAGAGCCTCGACCTAACAGCCAACTCGATGACGTCGCTCGATTGTAGCCGTCTACCCAACCTGGGACAGCTCTTCGTCAGCAACAACAAACTCACGTCTATCAATGTGCGTAACAACGCCAACTTGCGTGCGCTCAACCTTGTTGGCAACAACCTGCGCTTCTCCGCGCTGCCTCCAACCAACGGCACTTACCGCACATCCTATGCCTATCAAAGGCAAAACCCCGTTGAGGTTAGTGCCAACGGCAACAAGGTAGACCTCAGCTCAGAGGCTGTTGTCGACGGAACACCCACCGTTTACCGCTGGTTTACCGGAAATGTGAACGTAGATAAGAACGGGAACCTACAAGGCGAAGAGTTTGACGTTGATGCCGAATACACCGTAACCAACGGCGTTACCACGCTGAAACTTACCAAACGCTACGAAGACTTGGTTTGCGTTATGACCAACGCCAAGTTCCCCAAGCTGCTGCTACACACCAAACATATCCGCTTCATTCCCGATGCAACAGGCATCGAGGGCGTTAATGCCGACAACGCCGACACCTTTATCAAGGTTGTTGAGGGCGGTATCGTGGTAGAAGCCGCAACAGGAAGCACCGTTAACGTGTATGGCATAAACGGCGGTTTGGTACAAAAGGCTAAGATGAACGCCACAAGCCAAAGCTTCTCGCTGGCCAAAGGCGCATACGTTGTTACCGTAAACAATAAGGTTGCCAAGGTAATGGTGAAATAAACCTCACACATTTGCCTAGTGGCAGAAATCCCCAAAGGGGATGGCAGATTGGTTTCTGCCATCCCCTTTTCGTTATTGCGCAGCCCCCAATTGCCTTATCCCAATCGGCCGTTAGAGCCTGCTCAGCCCTTGTGTATTGTGGAGCATCTTTCCTATATTATTCTTGAAGGCGTAGCGTGTTACGTCAAAAGGACAAGGCAGGCAAGATGCCGACAAGCAAACGAAAGATGAACAGGAAACGATGCAAACAATCTAAAACAATTGATAAGCCGTATAAACTACCCTTTGGGGGTATTTATAGTCAAACAGAAATGGATTTGGAAAGTCATAGGCGCATCGTAAGCAAACAAAAAGTGATCCTTATCTTCTGCGTAAAGGTTTATTGATGCTATGCTATGCACGCCTTACATTCTTCTAACAACTATTTTCCAACAGCAATTCTGTTTGACTATAAAACATGATGAGAAAGAAGCTTCAGCTATCAACTCTAGTTGACGAGCTGATGAGTTGATGAGTATGGAAGATGATAAGAAAGATGCTTCGCCTTTCAACTTACTCGCTCCTTAACTTGTCAACTGGCCCGCTTGTCAACTCCTCAACCACCCTCCTTTTGTCTGTTTTTCAGCAAGTATTTTAACACTATCAGTGCCGTTTTTGTCCATCAACCACTCACCTTGCCGCAAAAAATCGATTCTCGCGAGGGTTTGTTTTGATGCAAAAAGGGGCTAGGATGTGAATGCGACAAAATGAATATTTATTTGAAAACACCGCCATTTGCACCCATTTCGGGGCTATTTACTACGAAATGAAGGGCAATATGCTGCAAAATGCAGTGCGTTTTGATGCTAAATGCAATGCGTTTTGATGCTAAACGCAAGCCGTTTTGATGCTAAATGCCGTGCAAAATGCCGCTAAATGGAAGACGAAAAGACATAAGAATACACCGCAATAGCATAAACATAACCTTTTAGCACCATAAAACACATGGATGAAAAGGGCAAAATGGACATAAAAAGTGGGGTTTTAGGAGCTAAAAGCGGGTTTATGGAGTTGAAAAAATACGAGCTGGCAACCAAACTAGAGAGGCAAAATGGTGCAAAATGCAGGTTCGAGGCTTAAAAACAGACAAACTCCAAGGTGTGAAAAGCTAGAAATAGTGGCTTTTTACCTACTTTTTAACCCGTATTTTCGCTAGAACGGAGCGAAAATTAGAGCGGTTTTGTAAAATAAAAATTAAATATTTAAGATTTTGAGTTGATGAGTTGACGAGTTGGTGAGTTGGTGAGTTGGTAAGTTGATGAGTTAGTGAGATTGTGAGTTGGAGTATTTGGGAGTTGTTGGTTTTTCGTAAGTTTGTAAGCCAGCGAGTAGATTTGTTCTGCACGCCGTATATGAGAGGTGTGTCTGTATAGTGTTGGCAACACAAAAACAACAAGCCCCACTCAATTTATAGAAATATTAAAGTCAAGACGGTTTCTATACCAAACCACAACCTATGCGCCCATATAGATGTACGGCGTGAAGTTGTATTATATCGTTTCTCTACATCAAACCACAACCGCGTGGACGATACCCATGCAATACGCCAGTTGTATTATATCGTTTCTCTACATCAAACCACAACAAACAACGAAAGTGGCGTTATCACTTTCGAGTCGTATTATATCGTTTCTCTACATCAAACCACAACTGAACTGCTTGGCCGCCTCGACGTCTAGCGGTTGTATTATATCGTTTCTCTACATCAAACCACAACTCTTACTCGCACGATGAGCGAGAGTTCTAGTTGTATTATATCGTTTCTCTACATCAAACCACAACTGACCAAAATGGAGTTCCATTGACTGATGAGTTGTATTATATCGTTTCTCTACATCAAACCACAACTGCGCTCCGCCTTTATCTTACAAATATGGGTTGTATTATATCGTTTCTCTACATCAAACCACAACTTAGGCTACCTCCCAATGTAAAACAATTCAGTTGTATTATATCGTTTCTCTACATCAAAGCACAACTGCCCCCCTTATAATACGCAATAAAGTCGGTTGTATTATATCGTTTCTCTATATCAAACCACAACAGCCGTGTCAAGTGCCTGAAATGTGGGTGCGTTGTATTATATCGTTTCTCTACATCAAACCACAACTTACACTCTATGTGCTTTGCATCTAATTCGTTGTATTATATCGTTTCTCTACATCAAACCACAACCGTGCCTAACGTGTCTGGTGCCGTGGCGTTGTTGTATTATATCGTTTCTCTACACCAAACCACAACTCCTTGCGCAATATCTTCTGCCAATCCGCAGTTGTAATATATCGTTTCTCTACATCAAACCACAACGCAAGGCTGTTCAACGACACGCTGAAAGCGTTGTATTATATCGTTTCTCTACATCAAACCACAACTTATTGGCAAGGCAAGTTTATGCGCACGGAGTTGTATTATATCGTTTCTCTACATCAAATCACAACTCGCGGTCGCGCCGGAAGTCTTTACCAAACAATTCGGTCCAATACAGTTTAGCAGCCACACCTTCCTTATTATCCACATCACCACTTTTCACGTTCATATAAAGTGGCTTTAACAGTTCTCCCCGCTTGCCTTGTTTGCTAAGCAAACGCGCTTGATTTCTAATCTTCGCCTCAATGAGTTGTTTCCATAGTGCTTTCTTCAACGTTTCGCTTGCAGATACTTGTTCGCGATAGCTTTCGCCTTGACTGGCGTTGGCATGTAGGCTAAGCGTAAGTGCGTTAGGCATACCTTTCTGGTCGCAAAAGATAAGGGCAACATTCTCCTCGGCCAAAGCGTTTATCAAGGGTATGGTTAGGCTTACCATTGGGTTATCCACCAACACAACTCCTAGTTCTTCAATGGGAACAGTCCGACAAGCATCGGGCTGTTCCTTTAAAGTTATCACCAGTTGTGCGTTCTTCAACGACAGGGCTGCGGGCGAAGTAAAAACGAGGCTTCTTTTAAGCATGACGATCTTTCCTTTTAATCTCGCCAAGGATGTTAAACTCAAAGTCGACGCCCTCAACAAGTGCCTTAAACTGCGTGTGCCTAAGTCTTATGCAAGGTCTAAACTGTTCGTTTTCCATATACGCACCTTTCTTGGGTTTTACATCTTTGGCTTGCCTAGCTTCTTGATTGTATCTTAGATCAATCATAATACAACTACCGTCTATGCTAAGTCCGACAACTTTATACAAACGTTTTACCAAATCGTGTGGTTTGTCAAACTTTATCTCTTCAGGCGATTTCTCATAAAGAAGAACTTGCATACCTATTTTCAACGTAACAAGTAAAGCCAAATTGCCTTTCGGGCTTGTTCTAGGTACAAGCGGTTCAGCATTCTTTCTACGATTACTCCGTTTGAAGAACGATGCCGCAGTGATATTATTAACAAGCGCGAAATCGCGTTTCACCTTACCCTTAACTTCCCCTTCATAAATCGCCAACATATAGTTGCTATCGTTAACCACGTGAAACTGTTGCTTATATTCTTTATCCGACAAATCACGTTGTTGACGTATATGTAGCGGATTCTTAACGCTGTCAGCATAGCACCTCACCTTATTTATCCTTATACCCTTTTCCTTATTCATAAATATGGGTTCGGCAATGGCTGTCTTAAAGTTTTTACCGGCAACGGCCGCCTTTATCTTCTCCTTAACGGCTTGGTCTACTATATTTTCGAGTTCCGATTCACTATTAAAGTCGCTTAAAGACTTACGCAACACATAGCGTATCTCGCCCTCTTGCTGGATAGCACCATAATAAGTGTCCTTATGTAGTGAACCTCTGGCGGCATCGCCCTGGGCAAGATATTTACCCTTAGCTGTACGCACGTGCTTTTTGGTCTGTTTGGGCATGTTGTCTTTGGTGAGGTGTTTCACCAAGAGCGACTGCTCTAAGGCCAACACATCTTCGGTAAAGGTGCGCCAAGGCTTCTTGAAATGGGGCTTGCTGGCAGAACCATGCCAGCGCGACACTTCTTCGTCGTGATAGTATTGCGCCATCTTATCGTATTCGGCCTTACCGATGCAGGCTATGGTTATGGCATCGATGCAATGGTGGCAATGGTTAAGTCGCGATTTCTTTTCGTACTCGCCTTGTAGCCCCCACATACGCCTGAACTCGGCTGTGGTTACGCCTTTCACCACGTAGACGTTGCTCTTGTTGGGATTTTGTTCGTTGTGGAAGAGCGACTTTAAGAACAACCCCGCATACTTTGAAACCAAACCGATGCCCGCTCCTTGACGACGACTGAACCCTTCGGGTACTTCGGTCATCGTAAATCGGCTGTATTTGCCCTGCCAATAATCTAGTTCCATCTTCAGGCGATGGCGTTTTTGTATCAGCCGGTCTTTCATAGCTTTCTCCATACCACCATACGTGCGTATCTTGTCTAGCTGTTTTCGTAGGTCTTCGCACTTGCTTTTCCAGGGAGCAATTCTTTTCAATATGTCTGCATGGTTAGATAGCTGGGTGGGTAGTTTCGCACCTTTCACCTGCCTATTGAACATCGCATCGCAGAGCGTTAGGTTCATTTGCGTGCTGTCTCCACCAACACTTCGGGGAATGGTATGCTCGATGTCGAACTTCGGATTGTCACCTAGAAAATCGCAGATGCCAATCTCGCCGTTTGTGTATAGGCACCTGTGGTTTTGTTCTTCCCACAGTTGATATTTAAGAATGTCAGTTTCTGTGGGTTCTATCTCTTTGTGACATTTGTTTTTATACTCTTCAACAATGCGTTTGCGATAATCCGCACGCTTGCGTTCGATATCCTTTTGATAATCGGCTATGGCCTTGCGTTTGTTGGCATCGTTCAGTTCGCGTGCATATTCCACATGCACCTCCGTGTCGCGGTCTATTGTGCCATCGCGCAGAAGCTGGTTAACCACGCTTCGCAATATGTGCAACGAGCGCATGGCCATAGGGTTGCGGATGGCGTTGGTGCGGGGACTGCCCAACTGAAACACGCCCATCTTGTTAAGCTTTGCATCGGGATAGGCCTCTATCATCGAGGGATGGTAAAGCGCATCGGCAGCACCTGGGCGCAGGTCGACCACGTCTTGCAAGTGACTTTTGATGCAGAAGTCTATCGTACCCTCAACGCCACGGTCTTTGGGGTTATAGTTTTCGATAATCTCCAGCAGCCCCGAAAGTATCTGCTCGCGTTTGTGAGCATCATCCCAAACGGCGTTTGTAACAATGTCGGGTATCTTGGCCAAGAGTACGGCGTGGGCGTAGATGAAGCCTTGGCGCAAGAAAGGCAGGATGTTGCGAATGGCTTTAAGGCTTAACGCGGCAAAGCCATGCGGCAGCTTTTCATTGGCAAACTTCGTAGCACTGGCCTCATCGAGTTGCAACTTCTCGGTGGCGAAAGCCTTTAACTTGTCTTTCGACGAGAATGAATAAAGCACATTCCATACATCATCCGCCATTTCGTCGATGGTTTTTGTGCCGTTCTTCTTTCCAGCGGCCGTGTATGTCTCGGCAATGCCTGCCTTCCAATCAGGGCCAAAGATGTCTATCAGCTGTGCTGTTACGGGACAGCCCGACACGCCTTGGTGCATGCGGTAGTTAAACCTGTATGGCTTTTCGTCTGCTTCCTTAATCCAAGCGTAGTTGTTTTTGCCTGCCAACGCCTTTGCGATGTCCTCGAAATCGAAGTTGGGCTTAGACTTTCTGAAGAACAGCGGCCAAATCTTTTCGCGTTCTTGTGTGTTTAGCGGTCGTAACGAAGTGTCGTTTGGCGTTTTTATCTTAATGTTATTGAGAATGCAGAGCATTCTGAACGCTTCGTAATCGGGGTGCGATTCGGCGCAACGCGGCTTCTTTGGCTCGAATGTACATTTGCCTACACCCTTACGTTGCGACTTTAACGGGCGTTGGAAATACAAGGCACTTTGCAGTTTTTCAACCCATTGGGCATCCAGTCCTTGTTTTTCGCAGATGGCCAAGAACTCCTTTATATAATGTTCTTCCCTGTCGGTATATCGGCTCCTTAGCCTGACGGTGTTGCCATGTTGTTTGTAGAGTTGATAGAAATACTCGCCTAGAAACGTGCAACCAGCCTTTTCCATCTCTACAGAAAGCTGGGCAATGCCCGATTTGACCTTGCCCGACTCGACGGAATCGGCCGTGGTGTCGAGCCTGTTGCTAAGAAACCCACGACGTTGCGCCAAGTGATAGAATGCCCGACCCAGAAGAAAACGCTGGCTTTGGTCGGTAAGATCGAGCTTTTGCGTTAGGCAACGGTAGCGGCAATAGTAAGGGTTGTTCTCTTCGGCACTACCCGAACGCTGCCAAAGCATAAAGTCATCGGTGAGCGGATATGTTTTCTTGGCTTTCCAAAGGCTGAGTTGTTCGTCGGAAAGATAAGGGCACAGGTCGAGACTTACAAGCACTTTCAGCGTATCAATCTTACGTAGACGCCGCCTAGCATACTGCACGCGCAAAGACTTGTGTCCTGTTCTTTCGGCTGCTTTAGACGATTCTTTGCCTTTTTCTATCTTTACGCCTTCGCTGAAGATAACATCGCCGCGTTTCACCAACGTGTAGTTTCCGTTGGCATTTCTGTCTACCACAGCCCAAGCAAGGCTGTTTGTACCAGTATCAAGGCCCAATATTCGTGTAATCATAATCGTTAGTTAGGGTGTTGTTTGTTTCTTGCTATTTACTATCCCATTAGGATTTAGGTGTAAAATTACATTAATTATTTGGTAGGGCAAAATGTTTTTGTTAATTTTGCAGCCATAAGATTTATTCTACATCTTATCACAATAAGGCTATATGCCGAAGGGCTTAGTCCCTATTGCCCCTCTTCGGAGGGGCTTATTTGTTTTAGGGCGCAACGAGGAAAGAGGGTGCTATGGGGGAATGCGGCACTGTTGTTCGGTACAATTGCAATAAAAGTGAAAGAGTGAAAAGGCATTTAAAGGTGAAAAAGTGAAAAGATGGCTTCGCCCTTTAAAGGTGAAAAGGCGAAAAGTGCTGGGCAAAAAAATGATTTGGGCTTAACACACAATCGGGCATTAAGCCCAAATCGGCCTGTACAGATTTTGCGTATAGTTGAGTATCTTGTCTGCCTTTTTCTCTTGATGTAGCCTGCACGCTTTCTAGGAAAAGACAGACAGGATGCCGACAAACAAACGAAGGAGGAACAGGAAACGATGAAAACAACTTAAAAGATTTGATGAGCGGCCTAATGAACCGATGGAGTTAAAAACATTCGCTTCCTTTTTTCCAAAGGAAACACTGAATATGGGCGAATGGTTAGTTGGTCATTGGTATTTCAGGCACGAGAGGAAGATTATCGTAACGCTTTGGTTTATAGTCAAACAGAAATGGATTTGGAAAGTCATAGGCGCGTCGTAAGCAAACAAAAAGTACTCCTTTTCTTCTGCGTAAAGGTTTATTGATGCTATGCTACACACGCCTTGCATTCTTCTAACAACTATTTCCCAACAGCAATTCTGTTTGACAATAAAACATTTTAATGCCCACTTGGGCTTTAACCTTTAACAAGCACAAATAAAAAGTCCCTATGCCAGGAAGACCATTGAACGAGCGATTGCCAACCCTTAACATAGACAATCGTTGCTTTCAACGCCCTTTACCCAACATAGGGATAAATTGCTAACGCCCATTTGTGTTTTGCGTATGGCTGGGGGTTTGGCTGTTCCCCTCTTTTGCTGTATGGCAGATGCCCAAAGGAAAGGCCAGAAAAGAATTAATGGAGCAAAGAAGCGTAAGAGAATTCTGCCCAAATGGGACATGAAGACCAACTATTTCTCCGCGACTTCTCTGATAAACCTATTCTTCTACGAACCAGTTTGTTTCTCCATTAATTCATCAAACCATTAAAATCACAAACATTTTATCATCACTCTATGATTTCTTGGCGTTTATCTGTGCTTAAAGGGGAATGAGAGGATGAGCTAACAAGAATTTGGTTTAGCTTGCTGGTGGGGCTAGGATTTCTAGTTGTACTAGGTTTTCTAGATACACTAGACTTTCTAGGCACACTAGGCATTCTAGATACACTAGGTTTTCTAGATATTCTAGGCTTTCTAGATATTCTAGGCTTTCTAGGTTTGCTAGGCTTACTAGGCAAGCTGTTTAAATGGCGAAGCCATCTTTTCACCCTTTCACCTTTTCACCTTTAAAGGGCGAAGCCATCTTTTCACCTTTTCACCTTTTCACTCTTTTCACTCTTTCCCTCTTTCACCTTTAAACGCCTTTCTACTCTTGCGGTAGCATTTCCACGGTGACGCGGTTTCCGCTTTGCAAGATTTGTTTCATCAGCGCACACAGCTTTTCGGGTGTTTGTTGCTTAATCATGTCCCGATAGCGGGTGTGCATGTTGATGCCGTGGCGGCGATACATGTTGATGACGCCACTCCAATAAGCATTGGTTTTCTCGGCACTAGCCACATTTTTAAGCATATACTCTTTCACCTTGTCGAGCATGGCAGCATCGCAAGTGCGCGTCATGTTCTCTGCCTCGCGATAGATGATGGCCATAGCCGTGTCGCGTTTCTCTGGTTTCACAGGACAAGTAACCAACACGGAGTAGTCGTGGTAGTCGCCTTCGATGGTTGCCCCGCCTTCTGCCGACACCGAATAGGCTGCCGATGCGTCTTCGCGGATAGTCTTGATGTAAACCATAGAGAGAATTTGACCAATCATGTTCATACGTACGGCATTCTCCACCGAATAAGGTACGTCGGTGGTGTGCCACATAACGCAAGCCATTGCTTTGGGTGTTTCCATCTTACGACGGAACACATTCTCTATCTTACCTTTGGCAAACGAACTGGTGAGATGACCTTTAACCACCTTTCCCTTAGTGGGCAGCGAGCCGAGATAACGACAGATAAGCTTGCGGAGCTGCGGTTCGTCGAAGTCGCCAATGAAACTAAACGTCCATGCAGCGGCATTGTTCGTGCGTTCGCGTGCTATTTGCAGTATGCGGTCGTAGTTGATGTCGGGCAGGTCGGCTTCCAACACGGGGCGAAGACGTGGGTTATGGCCGTAGACTGTGGCCACGAGCGAGTCGTTGAAGGCAATGTCGTGGTTGAGGGCGCGGTTTTTAAGTGCCGTGCGCCACGAGTCCATCAGGGTGGCAAACGCTTGTTCGTCTTTGGTGATGCCACCCGACAGATAGAGGTGGGCCAGCTGCAACATTGTTTCGACATCGCGCTTAGACGAACCACCCGACATGCCCATATACTTATCGCCAATGGAAAGGCCTGCGCTTGCAATCTTGCCTGCAAGTATTTTGGGTAGTTCCATACTGCGGAATCCACCTAAGCCACTAATGGACACAATGTCGTTGAATACGGCCAAGTTGGTGTAGTCTTTCGGACCATAAAGCGACTTGCCACCATGTGCGCTTGCGGCAAAGTTCACTTGGTCTTTCTTAAAGTCGGTTTTCTTCAAGATAACGGTCACGCCGTTGGCCAGTTTCAACTCGGTGTAACCCAGTTCGGCATTCTTTTTCTCCTTTACAATCTTGCCGGGACGGGGTAACTTGGTCATCAATGGAACCTCCTTCACCGTATCAACGTAGGGTTCTACCTTGGTTTGGCGTGCGGCGTGCACAGCTTGCAACAAGGATTCGGGCGTAGGATATACGTTGCCTTCCTTCTCGTTGTTGAAGTTGATGATAACCATATTACGGTCGGTTTCGGGCAACAGCTGCGGCAGAATGGCGTTGATGTCGGTTAACGGGATGTTGGGCACCAGCTGTTTCATTATCTCGTAATAGTCTTCGAAGGCTGGGATGGGCTCTTGCGAGAGGAAATGGCCTTTGTAATCGTCGGCAAAAGAGGCGTTGCCACGCTTGTCGCGACCATTGTATGCCTTTTCCAATGCACTGAGCAAGTTGGCCTTGGCGCGGTCGTACTCGCTTTGGGTGAAACCGAACTTGGCGGCGCGATGAGCCTCGACAAGTGCGGCTTGCAATGCGGCGGCAGTACCAGCCATGTCGCGTGGCGTTGCACTAATGGTGAAAGCACCCTTTGTTTTGGCGAAGATGTAAGTGCCATCGGCAGCCGATGCGCCCAAGTAAGGACAGTTGGTTGAGTTTTGTACAGCCTCGGCATAGCGGTCGTTGAGCATGCCTAGGGCCATGTTCTTGGCATAATTGGCCAAAAGATAGTCTACGTTGCGTTTGAGCGAGTCGGGCCATGCCTCGTGTTTGAACGACACTTCTACCGAGCTGTTGGCCTGTTCCTTATCCTTATCCACAACGATGATGGGTTCTTCGTTGTCGGGTACGGGCACATCCACCACTTTCGCTTGGTTGTCGGGGTTCTTCAATGGGCCGAAAAGCTTTTTAATCATGGCCTCGGTGTGGGCTACGTCGATGTCGCCCACCACAATAATGCCCTGATTTGATGGATGATACCACTTTTCGTAGTAGTCGCGTAGCTCTTTGGGCTTGAAGTTGTCCACCACACTCATCAGTCCGATGGGGAAACGCGCGCCGTACTTCGTTCCCGAATAGAGTTTAGGTAGGTTGCGTTCGAGCATTCTCATGTTAGGCCCTGTGCGCTCGCGCCACTCTTCGTGTATCACTCCGCGCTCTTTGTCAATCTCAGTTGGGTCGAGTGTGAGCGCATTTGCCCAGTCGCTGAGTATCAGCAAGCACGAGTCGAGTGCCGTCTGGCGCATGGTAGGCACGTTGGATATGTTGTAAACGGTTTGGTCGATGGAGGTGTAGGCATTGAGGTCGCCGCCAAACTTCACGCCAAGCGTTTCCAAGTAACGGATAAGTTCGTTGCCGGGGAAATGCTTTGTTCCATTAAAACACATGTGTTCAAGGAAGTGGGCCAGTCCGCGTTGGCTCTCTTCTTCTTGTATCGAGCCCACCTTCTGTGCGATATAGAAGTCGGCACGATGTTCTGGCCAGTTGTTATGGCGTATGTAATATGTCAGTCCGTTGGGCAGTTTGCCTATCCTTACGGCAGTGTCCACGGGGATGGGTGGGGCCTGGTTAACGCCTTGTCCACGCAAGTTAGTGGGGACAAGCAGGGCTAAGAGCGCCCAGCCCCTCAGGATTGTTTTTAGGTTACTCATTCTTGTTTCAATAATTCGGTTACTTGTTAGCGGTGCAAAGCCATCGGTTTGCTCGCGATAAGCGTAGCACGGCAGGCCCGCCTCGGCTGTATCTCGTTCGGCATTCACAAGGTTATGGGGGCGAAAGTGTTAGGAAATGCCCCTAGGTTATGTATAGTTGGATAGCGCGAGATGCTGAGATGGAGGAGGAATGCGCCGAGGGCGGTTCGTCCTACCTGCTATTTAGTTTGGGGTTAAGGCATGTTCTGGATATGCTCTGTTATCGAATAGAGCTGCCGTTATTTACAAAGGCTGGCTCCTGAAATAAACTTTATTGGCTTTTTAGAACCGGCTTTAAGCTACCCCGAAATGCCCCCTTGCGATTGTTCGTTGCCGCCCATTTATTCCATACCTTGCCTAGGCGGGCACCATTTGCTCACGCTAGAGGTACATGGTTTGCCATGAACCACCTAGCAATGAGCAAAGTATGCCAGCTAAAATCAAGGTTCCATCAAGAGCGGTTTATAGATTTCGCGTTATTCTTTTGCGGCAGGCGTAGTGAACTTCACCTTTTTAAGTTCGCCCCACTTGCCGTCTACGTTCTTAGCCATCGAGCAAGCGTAGTAAGTGGTGAGCGGTGTAGCGTTCCATCTTGCCCTGTCCACGCGGTATTGGTTCCAGTAAATGTCTTTGGGATGGTCGGTTTGCAGCATCTTGATAACACCGATATTGCCCATATCGGGCTTGTTGAAGGCCTCTTCGGTGATGATGATGTCGCGGTGCAACGATGCTTGGTCGTTGGGCGAGTACACTACATCTTGATAGTAGCCGCCTTTCTTACTTCCGCCAAACTCGCCAATCTTTATGTCGACTGTGGCTTCACCAGGTCCGCCAAGCTTTTTCGTGGTAACGGGAACCTTGGTTATCTCTTGGAAAACGCCATTCTTATCCCATGGCAACACGCAGATTTCGTAATTGGCATCGGGCACCATCTCGCGCCAAGTGTGTTGCTTTTCGGTGGTGTAGTCTTTGCCGCTGAACTGCTTAATCATGTCGTAAGCGTTAGAGAAACCCATCATGGGGCCGTGTTCTTTCACGGTTTGTTCGATGGTTCCGCCCTCAAACTGGCATAAGGCGTAGCCAGCCACGTCGGTATTGGGCGTAAACTTCACCGTAACGCTGTCGGGTCCGATGTTCATAACCTGTGCCAGCACCTGCGCCGAGGCGAAACCTTGTCTGCGAGGAGCGGTAAACTGCGTGCGAGACACCTTGCCGGGCTTGCCGTCTTTGCCATAACCAAGGGCGATGAGGGTGTATTCTTTCTCCGGAACAACCACCAATCCGTAGTCTACCAGTTTCTTATCTTTGACGTTGTCGGTGTATCGGGGTTTCTTCTGACCGGTGAAATATCCGTCAACAACCTCGTCTTTGATGATGCCGGCAATGTCTGACGTGAACAGCGCAAGACAATACGCTTGGCATTCGGCCGACTTTTTGAGCGTAACTGTTGGCGCGCCACCCTTGTTGGCCACGCTAACGTTAAGGCTTACCTTATCTACACTTTGCGCCTGCACGGCAAACGCGCCAGCCAACAGCATCATCAGTGCGCCGGCACTTCTCTTTAAAACCATCATGTTCTGCATTTTATCTGTTTTTGTTTTGCGGCCACCCCCACCACCTTGGGTAAGGGGTGGCCGTGTTGTTGTATTAATACATGTCTACTGTGGCGCGGATAAGTCCAAGTTGTTTGATGGCAACCACCTTACCACCCACGTTTAGTTTCTTTCTGAATGAAGGGTTCAACAATTCTTCTGCCTCGTAAACCAAGATGTCGCCATTCTCACAACCAATCACCAAATCGTGATAATTCGAGCCACTTAATAGGTCATCGCGGTTGTAAGTCATACTCGTAATCTTCGATGTTATACCCTTAAGTGGAAGTTTGATTATCTCGTAATCAAATTGACCAGGCCAGCCCAAACCACTACGCTTAATTCCATACACCTCGTTTCCTTCGGAGAAAAGGTCGATATAAGCCTTCGAGCTTGAATTAGTAAGGCGCGTTCCTGCTGCAACGAGGAAAACTGTTTCCTTATTAAACAAATGGCCCTTCACCTCATATGGGAATAAGTACGAGTTAGGTTCATTTAGTCGTCGTCCACGATTGTCTACTGCAAATGTGCCAACCATCGACTTACCACCCGTATTATAGTATATTTGGAACCAGCTATTTGCATTGTTGTCCCAATATTGGTCGCCGTTCATTAACGTTAGATAGTACACTTTTGTGTCGTCGGGCATCTTCATTACGGGTACACCTTTCCATCCATCTTTATAGAGGGTGGTCATATAACTCCGGTAAGAGCCGTATGCTCCGTTCTGTAAACTTGTTGCAATAAGCACACGCTTGTTCTTCTCATCGTAACAAGGGATATTCGTTATCCCCCAACAGGTATGTCCAAACTGTGTAATCTTATATCCCAACGAGTCTAGGTAGTAAGGTTCCGTTATGAATTTACCTCCTAGGTAGTTCCTTCCAAACTGTCTAGTAAACACACGTCCGTCTTTTGTTGCTACCCATGAAAAGGCGTACGAGTCTGTTCCGCCTCCATCTTGGTCCTTACGCGAACTAACCTTAAAGTCAGCGGGGGTTCCCTCATCGAATTGCGAACTCATGTCCCAAACCTTTTGCAAGTTGGCCGCATTGAGCACATACGCATCGCCTTCTTCGGTGATGGCCGTTGCCGACCCAACCAGGCTCACGTTCTTTGCTGCTGAAAGGTCTAGTTGCTTGGGCGTACCAGGCAAATCCTGAGAGAAATGGCGGTCGCTCAATACAAAATCGGAAACGTATCCACCCGTCTTCGGGTCGCGCGAATAATCTAGGCGTATAACGTTAACCTTTCCCACATTAGGTTCGTTAGGCGATTTCGCCGAATAAACAAGGAAGTCGGCCTCGTCTATCTGCGCATGGAAATAAAAGGTTGTTTTCACCTTAAAGCTAACGCCTGTGGATTTCTCGATAATGGCGAAGTCGCCGCGCTCATAATCAGAGATGGGCATTTCTTCCAACCCACACCGTTTCATAAACTCTTCGTAGGGAATTTCGGCTTTCAAGTCTGTACAGAAGACTTTTCCATAGTAGCGCCATTCGTAGCGCACTTCCCCACTGCGTTGCAACGAGTCGAGTTTACCCCAATTAAAGCACTTCGTTCCGTCTATTCTTATGGGTCTTCCTTCCCTAACGGAAATCTGTATTGGGCTACTCATGTAATCACGTGTCCACGTTGGAGGTTTGAGCGACTCGTATTCGTAGTTTCCCTCGTCGCTGAAACAAGCTCCCAACAAAAGGGGAACGCTCAGCCATATCATGAAATATTTAATCCTTTTCATAACACATTTTTGTTTTTTAAGTGCAACTATACGTTTACTGTTATCGGCGTTACGCCATCTTCCTCAACAGCTTCTTTCGGATGCTCGGCCAACCACCTTTTAAAGTCCCTCACTAGTCGTATTGCCTTTGCAGGATTTCTCTTCACCAATTCGTCATTGAAGATTAACTTGGTGTCGATATGTGTCACAAAGAGTTTGTACTTCTTGCTCGAATAAGTACCCAAAAGATTTGCCTCCACTTCGTCTTTCCACCATTTGGGTTTGATGGCATCGCGAGTGAGTACCACTAAGGCCTTAGTCCTTTCGCTTTGTCCCAATTGCAGTTCGCCTTGTGGAACCAATTCCACCATCAGTCTTAATCCATGTGGGAAATCTTTCAATCGGGCCGAGCGTTTCATCTTGATGGCAATGGTGTCGTTTCTATTGGTCGCATTAGGTGCGGCCGCACGTGCACGGAAGGTGTAGGTATCCTGAATTTCATATTCTTCGGGCTTGGCTGTGGTTTCTTTTGGCACCACACGCAGCTTAAAGGTTTCATCGTGCGTTAGGTCTCGCCCAGCGATATGTACTTCCAATAGGGCGTCTATGCTGTTAACATCGTCGTTGTAGAAAAAGAACGATGCCATAGTAGAGTCGGCTTTCTCTGTACCAGGAGCCACCGCATCTCGATAGAACTTCTCGAAATAGACGTATCTGTCGTCCCCGAATGTTAGTAGCGCATCCTCCTTACAGCCCACCAACAAGGCCAAGATGGCCAAAGGGATATAATAAAATAATCTTTTCATAAACAAAATGTTAAGGGTTATTTTAATTCCTCAATGGGCAATGGCACCACACACTCTTCTTTCTTAAAGGGAGCAAATGTGCCGTCGTCCCGTTTCACTGCAAAGTTTAGCCTTTTGTATAGGTAGAACAATTGGCCTTCGCTAATCCATTCGCGTTGTCCCTCGCGCACGAGGTCCTTCAAGAAACCTTCCAACGATGCCTGCGTAGGCAAGTCGCCATTACGTAAGCCTCTGTTTCTACGCATCTCATTAAGGATTTCGTAGGCCTTGTCAAACTCGCTGTTCCTAGCCAGCGTCTCGGCAATGATGAATCGCATTTCAGACGTACGCAAAATCGGGAAGATATTTAGCGTGCGTTTGCGTTCGTCCGCATCTCTTGTCTTGACATACCATTTGGTGGAAAGCGAGATGTTGTAAGAGTTTATGGGTTTGTAGAGCAACCTTAAACAGCGTATGTCATCTTTCGACTCATCAACTCCACCTGCTGTCTTAAAGATGTCTTGCCCATCTACATCTACCGCACAGAAACTATATTGTGCCGGCGACATCTTCTCACGAGGGAAACTAGCCTCTATTCCCGAAAGTTTCGCCTCGGCTTCGTTGTCCCTGTAAATTCCCAATAAGAGGTTGCCAACCATGCGGACATCTCTCATTTGTTCGGGGTCTTGTGCATAGGCAAACCCATTAAAGTCCTCATTTTTGAAAGGACTATAACTGGTTTCGCCTTTATCATCTGTGCACTTGGCATCAAGTACTTCTTGTGCAAGTGTCTTTGCCTTCTCGTAGAACGAGGCATTGTAGGCTGCTTTATACTGGTAAGCCCTTGCCAATAGTCCCGTTATGGCCCAATAGGAGAAGCGGTAGCCACGACCTAAGAAAAACTCGTCAAGGCCTTCAGTCTTTCCATAGCCTTCCATTCCATACTCAAGATTATTATAAAAGCGGGCTTTCCCCGAAGCATTAGCACTTATGCCCATGGGTGAAAAGTCGTAAAGTCTCACTAGTTCGCGTGCGTCTTCCAAATCTTTGATCACCATGTCCAAAGACACCTTCACGGGAACATGCGCACCTAGAACCTCGGGGAAGGTGGTGATGTAAGGTATGTAAGTCTGTCCATCGTCGTTAACAGGTGCGGGAGCAAAGAGCCTGAGCATGTCAAAGTGCAGCAATGCCCTTATGGCCAAAGCCTCACCATATATCATTTTGCGTTCCATCTCACCTTGCTTAAACTTCGAATCGCTTGCTTTCGACACGTTGTCGATAAGGTCATTGGCGGCGGCTATTCTGTTATAGGCCGTCATCCACATGCTGTTAAGTACTGGTTGCAAGGCCACATTTTTAAATTCGCGCTTACCAGCAGCAATGAATATGGTGCTGCTCTGCTCGTCTTCTCGCAGGTCGTTGCGGTATTGGTTAGAGAAAAAGTCGATAACGCCGTATTGCAGTTGCAGACCATACAGTTCATCCACTGCCAATCCCTTGTAAATGCCGTTGAGCGACGACCTATATCCATCCGAACCCGTGTAAAGTTCGGTCGATGTAGACTTACCGTCTACTGGCACTGTGAGCCAATCGTTACAACTGCTAAACACAAGGCTTAGCATTGCCGATGTAATCAGAAAATATATCGAACGTTTCATACGTTTTGTCTTTTAATATTGATACGTTGTTAGTAACTGGCGCGCAAGCCGATACTATAGGTGTGCGCGTATGGGTAAGAGAGTCCGCGTTCTACCCGCACCGTGCTCCATCTGGCCAAATCCGAGGCGTTGAAATTTAACGACAGGGCATTCAGCTTTAATTTCGAGATAATAGTCTTGGGGAAATCATAGCCCAAAGTCAAGCTGTTGAAATAAACGTAATTGTCGTTTTGGATAAAACGCGATGTGGCATTAGTCACTGAGTTCTCTCTGATGCCATAGAAGGCGGACACATCGCCCACTTTACGCCATCGCTCGGTAAGGATGCGGCGGTCTACATTCTCATCCTTTATCTTGGCATTTTCCACTTTCGAAACAAGCGTATGGTTATAGGCCTGCCCGCCATAGGCGTACTTAAACGAGGTGTTTAGGTAAAACCCCTTGTAGGCCACATTCACACCGAACGATCCTTGCACATCGGGATTAAGGTCGCCACAAACCTGCATGTCGTCTTGATTCCACTCTTTGGTTATTGTCCCGTCTTTCTTACGGAACAGTTCCACACCCGTTGCGGGGTCTATTCCCAACGAAGGAACGGCGTAGATGGCTGTGGTGGATGCGCCTACATAATACAGTATGGGTGGGAGTGAGCCGCCCCTACCGCCATTTTCGCTCTTGTTATTCTCGCGTATGCGCTTGTTATAGTCTTCTATCGAGGGGTTAAGCTTGGTTATGCGGTTCTTGTTCGATGCTAGGTTTGCGTTAAACACCACAGACAAATCGCGGCTGCGGTAAACTGTAACATTGGTTTTCAGCTCAATTCCTTCGTTCAGCACGCCGCCGGCATTGCCGCTATAACTGCTAAATCCAGACGAAGGACGAATTTTTATCTGGTCGATGGTTCTGTCGGTGGCCTTATGATAGTAGGTGGCCTCAAAGAAAAGTCGCCTCTTAAATAGTTCGAAAGAGAAACCCAAGTCTAGTGTCTTGTTCAATTCCCATGTCAAATCCGGGTTACCCATAGTGGCTAAGGTAACTGCGGGCCCCGTGTAATACCACGATTTCGTATCCACATTATAGCTGCTTATCACGTCGAAACGCGAGAATGTCACCTTACCTGTACTTCCATAAGTACCCCTGAAACGAAGAGAGTTAACCCATGGGAACTTTTTCATGAAGGGATAATTGTGCACATTGACACCCAAACCAATGGAAGCGAATGGCGCAAAACGTTTCTTCGAGCTGAATTGCGAGGAACCATCGAAACGGAAAGAGGCATCCAATAGGTATATCTCATTATAAGTATAGTTCAAGGCGCCCAGCCAACCCACAGTTCTAATCGTCGTTTTTGAGTCGTCGGCTTTACCCTCTTGTTGCGCTGCATAAATGGGTGTGTTCAACTGTCCTAGACTAAATCCCTCGTAGCGGTGGGCCCTACTTCTGGCTATTTGCTCTTGCAAATCTACGGCTCCTGTTAAATTGATGAAATGCTTATCTAGCCGCTGGTTGAAATGCACTTCGCCTTTGCTACTCCAGCTCAACTCTTCTTGTTCCGAAGTGTTCAGCTGACCTTTCTTGTTGGCACTTGACGATTTAAACATGGCATCCTTAGGATCTATGAAAGCATTCTTCTCAGTTGTTCTCTGAGTTACACTGAACGAGCCACGGAAGTAAAGCGAGGGAGTAAAATACACATTCATTGCAAAATTGTCGGTAAAGTCGGTTATACCTCCTCTACCCGAATAGTTCGCTAGGTTTTGTTGCTGCCAAAGCGGATTGGCCTTCTTCGACATCGGTAAGTTCTTCAACAGTTCTCCATCTTCTCCATAAATTGCCTCATAGGGCATGTAAGTTGAATAGGTACCGAAACTTCCATAGGGTGAGTCTTCGTATGTTGTGCGGTTTATCGTTGCCTGGTTTTGTATCTGAAGCCATTCGTGCAAACGATAATCGAGCTTCATGCCTGCACCCCAACGGTTACGATACGAGCCTTTCATTACACCGCCGTTCTTATCATAGTTCAAGTCTATGCCATAACGAATGGAGTTTACACCACCCGAAACACTCAATGAGTTACGCCAGTTTGCCGTATTGCGTAATGGCCGTGATAGCCAATCGGTGTTAACGCCACGGCGCACTTCGTTCAACTTGTTGTTAAACTCAATGTCTTTTTCCACCTGATCCACTTTGTTGGATGCCGTATAAATACCCGCATCCTTCTCCACTTGCAGTTTTTCAGCAGCATTAGTCAGGTTATAGTCCGACAGGTCGGGGAAGGTTAGTTCCAGGGTAGAGCTGTAATCGATGCGTATCTCGCCTACTTTCGGGGGTACCGACGTTACCACCACCACGCCGTTTGCCGCGCGCGATCCGTACAGTGCCGTGGCAGCGGCATCTTTGAGAATGGTCATACTTTGGATACGGTTGATATCCATGTCGTAGATTTTCTGTACTGGCACTTCGAATCCGTCGAGCATGAAGATGGGCATGTTTGGGTTTCCCAAAAGGTTGGTGCGCCGTTCCAGCGCTTGGCCGTTGGCATCGAAGTCTTGGCGTTGGATGTTCGATGCGCCGCGGATGTTGATTTCGTTGATGTGGTTGGGGTCCGAACCAAATCCGCCACGGTCGATAATACGGAAAGAAGGGTCGAATGTCTCCAAAGCCTTCACGGCATCCTTTACGTTTACCTTCCTCAACTCGTCGCCAGTCACCACCGTGGCCGTACCCGTAAAACTGTTTTTCTTCAGTTTTTGAAACCCTGTAACCACCACCTGGTCCAGTTGGTTGGCATCGTCTTCCAGATAGACGGTTACAAATCGTTTCTTGCCCACAGTAAACTGACGTGGCTTGAAACCGATAAAACTAACGTGAACCACATTGCCAACCGACAAGCCTGTCATCACGAACTTTCCGTCGGCCGATGTAACCGTGCCCTTGGTTCCGTCTTTAAGTTTCACCGTTGCACCCACAACAGGTTCGTTCGTGTTGTTGTCGATTACTATGCCTTCAATCGTAATGTTGCCCGTTGAGCCCGGGCCTTGTGCATGCGCCTGGCTCCAACACAGCAATAATGCCATGAGCCAGAACATCACGTTCGCTGGTCTTGATAAGTTTCTACGCATAGGTATTACAATTTTCGAGTTTGTAAATCTGTTATTTAACCCTTTTATTTCATGTTTAGTGTTAGTTATTCGATGGAACATTAAGACGTTCAGGTTTCATTGTTAAGGTTTCTTTTCCGCTGCCGCTATTTTTTCATACCTATATATAAATAGGAGTAGTGCGGTGGCAGATAGGTAACGCTGGGTTGATTGCAGCTATCTGAAAAGTGTAGCAAAACAACTTTTCGCAAATATACACCTTTTATTTATACCAACAAAATGGAAAATTCGATTACAACATGAAGTGTTGCACTGCAACATCCCGATGAACAAAGGGGTTTCGAGAGCTTACAAAAAGAAGGGAATAGCATAATTTGCAACGAAAAAGTTCGAGAATATTCCAACTTTTAGAAACAAATTGGCCTATATGCCAGTGCACGAATACAACAAACGTGCGGTTTTAAGAATAAAAATCCACGCTTACAGCACCGCCACAATCCATCGAAACCAACAGCGATAAAATCCACCTTGCAACGCTTTTCTAAGTAAAGTGAACCATTGCACTTACCCCATTGCCTTAACAACACTAACTGGACTAGTAGGTCTTACCGCCTTTTGTAGCCCATCTACCACACCCATCCGCACATAAAATCGCTGTTTTATAGCACGCAAAACACGTAACACAGCCCTTAAAAACAACAAAATACAGCCAATTATCAGCATTTAAGAAGAAAAAATTCTGCAATACGAACTATTTTTCATAATTTTGCCAATGAGCCGCTACACCTGTCGCACAAGCAAAACTCACCCTTGATAAACAAAGATTTCCCATCCAGCCCAGGCCAACAAGCTACAACGGAGATTTAACAGAACTGTCAAACAACCTTGCATGCGCCATGAAAGCGGACAGCTATCAACGAAATCACAAACAATGATGTGCGCCGAGAAACAACACCCCATTATCACGTTGTTTGCCCTAACCTTACTGATGTGCGCTTGCCATAACCGCACACTCTCGAGATTGGAGCAGATAGACTCGTTGTTAAGCCAAGACAACGTGGAGAAAGCCTACACACTTGTGCAGGCCACACCCATACACGAAATGGAAAACAGCGATGAAATGGCCTATTTTACGTTGCTTAAAACCGAAGCTACCTACCGAAACATGATTCCCGTAGACAACGATTCGATAGACATCTCCGTTTTTTACTACGAGCAGCATGGACCCAAGGAACAGTTAGCGCGTGCATATTACTATAAGGCATGTATTCTTTTCTTCAACCGCAATAACGTCACTGCCGCCATAAAACTGCTAAAAAGAGCCGAAAACACCGCCAAAGGGCATGGCGGATTGGCCTTGATGCACAAAATATTCTCTACTTTAAGCTACGTCAACCTCACCACAAAGAATTACAACACGGCACTAAACTATGCCGAAAAGGCGCGCGGCATGGCTACACGGGCCAACAACGACCTGTGGATGGCATACAGCCTCTCTTACATCGCCAATGCGTATAGCGGTTTGGGCGTTCCCGACAGCAACCTGAACTACCTGCTGAAAGCACTAAAGCTGTACAAACACCTCGACACCGAAAGCCAAACCGTGCTCCTGGCCAACATCAGCGACGTGTACAGCCAGAAGGGAGACACGGTGAAATCGGCCAAATTCATACTTCGCGCACTAAAAGAGCGACCCGACAGCTACACTTACACCATTCTTACCGACCTATATATCCGGCAAGGACAATATCAAAAGGCATTCGACCTGCTGCAAAAAGCCCTGGCAAGCGACGACGTGTACACCCGCGAGAAAGCCCTTTACAACCTTTTCAAGCTGAAACAGAAAATGGGCGACTACGTGGGAGCCGCCAACACGGCCGACTCGCTGCTCATTTTCAAAGAAAAACAACAAAAAGAATGGCAGGCCAACAACGTCTACGAAATACAAAACAGATTCGACATCGAGGCTAGCGAGCGCGAAATACGCTCGTACCGCCTTTACATCACAAGCTTGATCTTAGTGCTTGTGCTCTCTATCATAACCTTGGTGCTATATCATAAGTACAAGGTAAGCAGAGCTAAGCGCAGCATTTTGGAGAAACGACTGCTCATTAGCGAATACAGCGACCGCATTGACCAATTTAAAGTGTCGCAAACCGAAGCCAACAAAGAACTGAACTCGCTCAGGCAAAGGGTGAACAACCTTAAAGATAAAGAGCTGAAAGTGCTGAGCAACGGCAAACTGCTGTACGAAAGCATACTGCAAAACCATTCCACAGTACATTGGAGTACGAACGATTTCTCCGATTTCATCGAGTATTTTAAGTTTGCCGACCCAACATTCATGACCTCGTTAGACAACGCTTACAACAACCTTTCTACCCGACAATATCTCTTCCTCATCGTAACGAGTAAGTTGGGCAAGAGCGAAACCGAAGCCGGCGACATCCTGGGCATCAGTCCTGGCAGCGTGCGTTCTATCAAGAGCCGCATCAAAACAAAAAAGAAATCATAACCTAAGCGCACATTGCTTTAACAAATAGGCATAGGGCTTTAAAAGGAGAACTTGCGCCTTTGGCATAATTTCATGGGCCTTTCACAGAAGGATAATCACTTTTGACAGAAGAACATAAGGAACATATCATTTGTCATCAAAGCCATCTTGACTTCAGTAATTTGGCAGAAGGATACTCACCTTCGTCAGAAAAGCATTCACTTTTGACAGAAGAACATAAGGAACATATTGTTTGCTATTGAAGCCATCTTGACTTCAGTAATTTAAATAAATTGAGGAGAGCTTGTTATCTTTGTGCTACCAACGAAGGATAAACACTCCTATTATATACGAAGGACAGGACAAATTAACTCACTGCCTTATAAACTCACGAAAACCAAACTACTCGCGAATACATCAACTCACCAACTCATCAACTTATAAACTCATCAACTCAAAAGCCTATCCACTCATCAACTTAAAAACTCACCAACTCATCAACTTACAAACCCAAAAACTCATCAACTTAAAAACTCATCAACTCATCAACTTACAAACTCATCAACTTACAAACTTATCAACTTATCAACTCAAAAACCTATCAACTCATCAACTTACAAACTCACCAACTCATCAACTTACAAACTCAAAAACTCATCAACTCATCAACTTACAAACTCATCAACTTACAAACTCAAAAATCCACAAACTTATAAGCTCAAAAAACGTCAACTAAAAACTTAAACCCCTGTCCTTTATTTTACAAAACAGCTCTATCTTTTGCCCCGTCCTAGCGAAGATATTGGCTAAAAGATGATAAACAACCGCTTTTTATACGTTTTCATGTCTTGGAGTTTGTCTGTTTTTAAGCCTAGAACCTGCTTTTTGCACCATTTTGCCTTTCTAGTTTGGTTGCCAACCCGTATTTTTTCAACTCCAAAAAACCGCTTTTAGCCCCTAAAACCCCACTTTTTATGTCCATTTTGCCCTTTTCAGTCATGTGTTTTGTGGTGCTAAAAGGTTATGTTTATGCTATTTCGGTGTATTCTTATGCCTTTTCGCCTTCCATTTAGCAGCATTTTGCACTGCATTTAGCACCAAAACGCCTTCCGTTTAGCACCAAAACGCACTCTATTTAGCACCAAAACGCACTCCATTTTGGTGCTAAATGCACCGCATTTTGCTGCAAACAGCCCTAAAACGGGTGCAAATGGTGGCGCTTTCAAATAAATATTCATTTTGCTGACATTTACACATAACCCCGATTTGCATCAAAACAAACCTTCGCGAGAATCGATTTTTTGCGGCAAGATGCGCGTTTGGTGGACGAAAAGGGCACTCATAATGTTAAATTTCGTACTGAAAGTTAGACAAAAAAAACAACTCTGCCGTGTACGCTCGCATGGGCAACGGAAGGAAAAGCACGCACGCTTACGATCGCCAGCGCGAGCAGTTGCAGGCATTAACCACCAGACGGCCTTGCCTATACCCTACTAAAACATTCCAAACGCAGTGCTGTTTGGTCATCATTGAAAACCTAGCGGTTCGCCCAATCCATCGCTATGGATGCCGTACATGCCCGAAATAGCGACTACAATAAACGCATAATCAGCTAATAATGAGAGAAAAACAAACAAATTAATCTTTTTTAATCTTCTATTTCTATTACACAAAGAATTCTTTTTGTAACTTTACAGCGACAAAAACCAAATGCAGGGTCGTATCCTCTAAAACCTCCCACCGCCTTTGTGCGCATTAACCCATAAGATAGATGGCAGGTAACAAGTAGTAAAGGCTCTATACAACATCTACGAAGTGCCAAAGCGAAGTCACGTCATAAGCCCGTGGCGAAAGCCTACAAGCAACAACACACGGCTTAACTAGAAATCACTTGTACCCTTACCTGCCGTTATTTAAAACGACACCATATTATATATAGGCGTGCAAGACATAGACAAAGAGAATTAGAAACCGAACCAAAATAAAACCATGAAAAAGCGCAAGCCCATAACACCATGCGTAACATTGGCTGCATCTGCCGCCAAGGGCTATACTCGTGTGCCCTTGCCCCATCCTCAACAATCGCTTGGTTGCGGCAGGAAAGGGCGATGGAATGGGGATATTTTAAGCCCCAATCGGTCGTTAGAACGCTTATCAATCATTTTAGTTCTTTTCCATCGCTTCCTGTTCATCTTTCGTTTGCTTGTCGGCATCTTGCCCGTCTTATTCTCTCGACGTAGCCCGCTACGCCTTCAAGAATAAGACAGGTAACATGCTCAACAATACACAAAATCCGCACAGGCTCTAACGGCCGATTTGGGTTAAACCTCTCGTAAATACAACACAACAGAAAACACCGCCACTGCATCGCCAAGCACAACTAAGCAACATACTATAAGGACAACGAAAAGCAGCGGTGAAACAAAAGATATAACCACTTAAAAAATTAAGTACCATGAACATCAGATATGCTTTAACAATATTACCCTTAGCCGTAACAAGCCCAGGCAATGCACAAGGGCTGTTTGCTACAAAGGGAACGCTGGTAAACGAACCCCTTCGCTTCGCAAGAAGCTAGATGAAGAAGGTGTACCTAACACACCTTGCAAGCAGCAAAGAAGTGGCAGCAGGTTCGACTTGCCTCAGCAACAAGCAAACAGCCCTTGCGCATACCATGCCCATCAGCCCCAAAGGTAATCTTATTGTGGCTTTCAGCCTTGCAGGTAAAGAGCCATCGCACATCGTAAAACAGCATAAAGAAAAGAATGGAGAATAAAACCATGATGAACAACATACGCCCCATTTTGCAAAACCTTTGTAACATTTGTTTTGCACAGCTTCGCACATCGCACACTACAAGCCCAAACGGGTTTAGCTTTGTGCGGCACGTAACATTAGCCCTTGCTTGCACACTGGCAAGCACAAAAGTTGTGGCACAACTGCCCACGCCCACGCTTATCCCAGAGAAGGAAACCTGTATCATACGCGGACAGATAACGTCGCTGGTGGCAGCAGGCGCCAAGGCGAAAGTAAAAAGCGTGTCGCTATGCGTAGACTATGGCGACGGCAACCTGGTGCAAGTGGCCTCAACCGTCACCAACAAAGGCCGCTTTCGTTTTAATCGCGACATAACGCCCGCACATCCTTCCATGCTCTATTACATAACGGGGCTTGGAAAGGAGGGCATACCCTTTTGGGTAGAACCAGGCGAGGTGAATATCGTTGTGCCAACAGCCAGCCAAGGGGCCAACGCCAAGGTGTCGGGGCCAACAACCAACACGCTATACCAAGCCTATTTCGCCCTTGCTAACCAGCGCGACCGCGATTATAACGACTCGGTAGCAGCTCTGCAACGCAGCAAGGGCAACGACTTCATGGCAACCAATGCGGGCAGAGATGCTCGACAGTCCTTGCGAGCATCGATCGAAAAGCAGTGGCTGGCCAACCGCCGACAATTCGTGCTAGACCATAAAGACCTGCCACTGGCTCCGCTGCTGGTACAACGCGACTTGCTCTCTACACTTGACCGAGAAGGTCTAGACCAACTGCTGCAAGCCTTTTCGCCTAAGCTGAGCAAACATCCCTATACGCGTTCGCTAAGCAACAACATTAAGGCTTTAAACCTGGGGAAAGGAAAGGAAGTGCCCGACATACGCTTGCCGCTAGAAGACGGGCATGCGATACAACTCTACGACTTGCGCGGCAAACACGTGTTGCTAACCTTTTGGGCATCGTGGGCTCCGGGCTGCCTTGACGAGATGCAAAACATTAAACGCATATACGACGAAACGCGTAACGCCGCCGATAAGTTTGTTATGGTGAATCTTTCTATCGACAAGGACAAGGAAACATGGAAACGTTCGGTTAAAGCTCTGGGCATTAACCGCGAGGGATGGCTACAAGCCTACGACTCGCAAAACGAAGTGTCGCCTGCCGCCAAGCTGTTCGGCATCCGCGACATACCTAAGTGCATCCTTATCTCACCCGACGGCAAGGTTATTTCGTTCACACTGATGGGTATCGAGCTGTTTGCAAGGGTTAAGCAGATACTATCTGGCGACTTGTACTATCTTCGAGACGAGAATGCAGAAGTAGGGAAATAGGAGAGTGGGGCAAGTCATCCCCTATCATCCCCACTCTCTTTCCTCCACTTCAACCTTGCTTTCATCATCTGTTCCCTTACTCCACCATTCTGTAAAAACATCTTTTGTTGCTTGTCAATCAAATGTCGGAGCATATAGGTTGCTTGGTTGATAAGTGTTATACAGAGGTTAGCCAATTCCTCATCGGTCAGCTTTGGCAGAAGTTTAGTGTACTCACGCCCTATGCGGTCACTGCTTGCGTAACGCCTCATCCGTTCAAATCGCGGATGTTCAGAGGTCCATTGCGCCTTTCCCCGCACGCGAAGATAGTCTTCATAATCAATAAGAAGTTCTTCTAAGCTAGCCTTTGCCACATTGGTTAGCTTTATTTCAGTCTCTGCCGAAGTAGTTGCGGCCTCACTTCCTTCGGCAATATTCTGCTTGCCCGACCGCGCAGCCTGAACCATCTGGTCGGTTGTGCGGTCGCGCGAGTTGAGAAAATGCGACACAAAATAGTAAGTGACATCATATATTATGGTTGCCACCTGATAAACTCGAAGCTTGCGATAACCGCCCCTTTGCTGTAAAAATGATTGTGTCATAACTGTAATAATGGTTTATCATGGTTGAAAAATAGTTTATCATGGTTGCAAAGAATGGTTTCCGCTGCTGCAAAGAATGGTTTCCGTTGCTGCAAAGGATAGTTTCCGTTGCTGCAAAAGATGGTTTCCGTTGCTGTGAAAGCGCGTTCCCATCGCTGTAAAACGATTTTCATTGCAGTACAATAGCCATAAACAAGCCACACCGCACCCTGCTTGTGCTTTGATAACCAAAGCACAAGCAAGGTGCGCCCACCAGCACCAACAGCAAAAGACAAGCTTATTTCACAACGAACTTAACCAATAGTCCGCGGTGATCTGTGGGCCACGTTCCACCTTTGGGCAGCAAGATGGGGTCGTCCCATTTATCTTGTGCAGGCTGCGAACGGCATACACATACGTTTGGACCAAATATCTGGGCCTTATCCACCTCCATGCCACGACCCTTATAATATATAAGGTCTATGCGTTCGCGTTCGTCGGCTTTTGGTGCCCAAGTAAGCTTCGACATTTCTGCCGCGATGTTGAAACAAGGGTAGGTAAAGCCCGGATGGGTTACGGGGTTGGGGTACAACACGCGATAGCTATCCTTAAAGCCCGCGCGTTGTAGCATTGTAGACACCGTCCAAGGTATGGCCATGCCGTTGTGATCGTACAGATTGGCCGTGGCATGTATCCAATCGAGGTGGGACGGCTCGTTGAAATCGCCGCCAAATACCACGCAACGACCAGCAGCAATGTCGTGGCGAGCCTCGTTAAGGAAGATTTGCACGGCGTTGTCGCGCCACGACAAGTCGTTAAGACGCAGCACTTCTTCGATGCTTTCGGGCTTAGTTGTTTCTTTAAACGTGTTGCCGTCGTAACCGCGAACGTTGTAATAGGCACAATCCAGATAGTCTAAGTGGCCTGTATACACAGCCACCTCAACGCCTTGAACCTTTGCCACCAGCTTATATATACTGCCGTGGTCGCGGTTTTCGGGGAAGACGGGCCGCCAATCCATAATGGGATGCTTGCTAAGCAGCCCCGAATCCTTGCTGCGGAAGGAATAATAGATTAGGCCTTTTTCTTTCAATGCCTGACAAAGACGATGGGTAAAGTCAACGTCATCGTAGTTGCGCACCTCGCTCAGCGTAACGAAGTCGGGCTGCAAATTTTGTATTTCGCCGACAATAGCCTCGAAACCGCCAGGTATGAGCGTTCCTTCTTGCCAGATGTTCCATTGCAGAACCGTGAACTGAACTGCCCGCTTAGCTGCGCCTTGCGCATTCTTTTGTGCTGTTGCCGTGCAGGCAAAGGCGGCCAACAGCAAACCAATAACTAGTTTTTTCATTGCATTATGTAATTAATGTTGAGTTGCTATTATAATTTAAAGGTGAAAGAGTGAAAAGGTGAAAGGGTGAAAAGATGGCTGCGCCTTTTAAAGGTGAAAGAGTGAAAAGGGGAAAGGGTGAAAAGATGGCTAACGCCTTTTAAAGGTGAAAGAGTGAAAAGGTGGAAAGGTGAAAAGATGGCTAACGCCACCTATACATTCGGCTTAACTCCTTAACTCCTTAACTCCTTTAACTCCTAAATGTGGAAAGGTGAAAAGATTGCCAACGCCACCTATACATTTGGCTTAACTCCTTAACTCCTTAACTCCTTTAACTCCTAATAAGATGAAGATTTAGCTTCAATTCCCCAAGTCACATCACTCCCCTCGCCCTTTGCAGCGGAGTTGGGGCTGAGGCATTATTCATCCTGTTCTTGGTCTACGTGTTTGCTTTCGAGCCGAGGCGGCTTTTCAAGCACCCACCCTTCGTTGTAGGTTTGGTTGTTAGGCAGGTTGGCATCCCCCACTCCACGCTCCATAAGAGCTTGCAGTTGGGGCAAGAAATGGGTGTAAACCTGCCGTGGGTATGCCCTGTTTGCACGACAAACTGCCGCAGCCATACCCACCACCTCGCCCATCATGCCCGTTGTTCGCATAACGCGCACCGAACCAAGAGCCACGTGTGTAACGCTGATGTTGCGCCCTGCCATGAACAAGTTACTAATATTACGCGAGTAAAGGCAGCGGTAAGGCACGGCGTAAGGATAGATAACGCGCTGCCGCGAAATGGCTTTGAAAGGACCAGTGGCGAAGTTTCGGGCGTTCAGCGTATCGGGATAGTGCAAGTCAATGCTCCAAGTGGTGGTAAAAGTACCGTCTTCGTGCGGCATGTTCTTCACGATGTCTTGTTCGCTCAGCACGTAATCGCCCAGCAATCGGCGCGACTCGCGCTTGCCAGCCACGTATGCCAGCCAGTCTAGCTGTTGCCGTTCGTAACGTCGGCGGTCTTTACTGCGGTTCTTTAGGAAGCTCCAATTGGAGTAAACCACCAGCATGCCATAGTCGCGCACACGCTCCAAATTATCTACAATGCGGCTGTTCAATCCCGTTTCCCAGGTCCATTCGCCCCTCAAACGTTTCTCGGCCGTCTGCTCGTTAAAGCTGATGCCGTATTCAAAGAGGGGGAACGGTGTTGGTTTGTCTCGCTTCTTTGCATACCATTGCATAGAAACACCCATCGTCATGTCGTCTGCTTGCTGCGGTGCAAGGTCTTCTCCGAAGGCCGATTGCGGATCGCGACCGATGGAATACATCGCTCCGGCCAGCACACCCAGCGTGGCATCGCCTGTGCAATCGGCAAAGAGCGGAGCCTCGAAACGTAGTTCTTCGCCCGTAAGTACGTTCATCGCAATTACAGAAGCGATGGCGTTGTCGCGGTTAATAAGGCCAGTGCCTTCGGTCTTTCCCGTTTCGCCAGATGCTACTAACGGCCCCTCTCCCTCGCATTTTGCACCATTTGCAGTTGCATTTGCGCCTTCATCAGAGGTGCACGAAGCTTTGGCGCGAACCCCATGTGGCATGGCCGAAGGCTGTAAGGCAGGCAAAAGCCTGGTCATGGGTATGTGTTGCCCCTGCATTTGTACGCCACAGACGTGATGATTGAGGAAAAGCGACACGTTGGGTTCGGCCTTCACAAACTTCAACTTGCGGTCGTCGGCATAGTTTTCGGCAGGCATGGCGTTTCCTTCCTGCGTTGGGCCGAACTCTTTTTGCAGGTCGCCCAGCCGCGGATACTTACCCGTGTTGATGCGCCCACCAAGATGTACGCGCACTTCCGAGCTGTTGTTGCCTCCCAACACGGGGCGATTTTGCACCAAAGCCACCTTCAAACCCAGCCTAGCTGCGGCCACAGCGGCACTCATTCCGGCCACACCGCCACCAACAACAACGAGGTCGAACACCCCTGCCGAACGCACATTCGGGCCTCTTCGCAACATCTTGTCGCGGTATCGTTTTAGTGCTTCGTAGTCTTCGGGTGGCGCAACGGCCGATGTACTCAGGCAAATGGCATCGCACCGCCCATCAAAGCCGCTAAGGTCGCATAGCGCCAGCGTTGCCGTTCCTTGTTTAAGGTTCACCGTTCCCGCCTTTTGCCATTGCCAGCGGTTGCCAGTTTGACCAACGATTACAGGCAGACGTTTGCCATTGATGGCCACCTTAAACCCGCCAGGACCCGCTGCGGGGTGCCACGGCGCGGTCCAATTGTAGGTTCGAACATACACGTTGTAGGTTGCCGCGGTATCTATTCGCACCTTCGTAAGCGCATCTTTAACGGGCGTTCCCAGTCCGTGGGCGATGAGGTAAGGCGACCCCATCCCCTCAATCATTTGCTGATCTACCAGCCATCCGCCCTTTTCTTGGAAGCTTTCGGCCTCAATCCAAATGTTAGCAGCGGCAAGGGGCTGGGCCAACCATGCTATGGCGAGTAGCACAACGGCAAAAGTTCGTGTTGTTCTCATATTTATTTGAGTTTATGAGTTGGTGAGTTTATGAGCTCGTGAGTTCATCAGCTTATGAGTCCGTCAGTTTGTGAGTTGATAAGTTCATCAGTCGATGAGTTCTTCAGTTGATGAGTTGGTGAGTTCATCTGCTAATACGCTCGTCTGTTAATGAGTTCGTCAGCTTATGTGCTCGTCAGTTGGCGAGTTGATGAGTTTGTTTGTCCCGCCGCCTTTCATTTACAATCCACAGGACAAGCGTTTGTTACCTACAACACTAGAAACGTTAGACACTAGCAGAACAAACAAACTCAAAGCATATAGTAATTAAAGAATTGGTTTTTAGGAAGCCCTTTGCCAACAAGTTGATAGCCACATAAGCAGTACAAGGCCGTTTGTAGCGGGGCTACAAGTATCTTGTAGTGCGGCTACAAGCCTTTTGTAGTGTGGCTACAAAGTATCTTGTAGGGGCACAACATGCTGCATTTTACTGTTGCTTGTGCGCATGCAGCATTGCTATTTGCAGCACAAAGGCATTGGCTTACATTACCCATTCGTTCATACTAATATAGACTCCCCCTTAATATCCAGGGTTTTGGGTAACCTTTCCAATCTTCACTTCCTTCTCGGGGAGCGGCCAAAGATACTGCCTGTTGTCCCACTTGCGTTCCGAAAGCACGCGTATTAAGCCCGTGGCTTCCATCTCAGCAAAGTCGGGCAGGCCGTATTGGTCTATCTTTGGCGTTGTGGGCCAGAACCATTTGTTGGCATGCACCAGCTTTTCAAGGCACTCTTTGGCGGGGTCGAGTATGCCGTATTGCTTGCGGTTAAGGGCCACTTCGGCCAATCTCCACCGCACAAGGTCGGCAAATCGCAGGTCTTCGCCAGCCAGTTCCATGCGCCTTTCGGTGCGCAAGTCTAGGCGCATCTCGTCTTTTCCCTTAATGGTAAAGGCGGGATATTTGGTTGTTTCGGCAGCCGATACGCCATAGGCGCGAGCCCTAACGGCGTTCATGGCATCAAGAACGCTTTGGTCTATCTTGCCCAACTCAATCTTTGCTTCGGCGTACATCAACAACACATCGGCATAGCGCACGATGATTTGCGGACTTTCAACGATGTATTTGTTGGCAATCCAGCTCTCGTCGATGCCTTTTTTCCAAACCAAACCATTGTAGGGAGCATGGGTTGCAACGATGCGCGTATCTTGATTGCGAACCATTTTGCCCGCGCTAACGTTCAATACCAGCGAGTCGGCAGGCGAAGGACTATATACATAGCCCAGGAAAACAGAGTCGAAGGGCACGATGGTGGCCATACAACGCGGGTCGCGATTGAGGAATGGCTTGCGCGGATTGAACAACGGCGACTTGTCTATGGGCAATCCGTCGGTGCAGGTGTAGGCAGCCAGCAATTGCCAAGAAGGTTCGCGACCAGCCCAACCGCCCGCATTACGGGGCAACCTGTGGTAAACGCCATTGCCTTTAAGCACATTATAGTCGAGCGAGAGCGAACGGGAGAGCGTAAAAATGAACTCCGTGGAGGTGCGGGTCTTCTGCAAGAAGAGGTCGGAATAGCTTGGATGCAGTTTGTACACCCCAAGTTCCATCACCGCCTTAGCCGCTTCGGCCGCCGTTTTGTAGTCGGCCAGATAGAGTGCGGTGCGCGCTTTAAGGGCCAAAGCCGCCCCTTTGGTGATGCGTTGCAAGCCCGAATACGAGTTGGGCAGCAGCTCGGCAGCCTTATCGAAGTCTTCGTAGGCATGCTTCAGCACCACTTCCTTGCTGTCGCGCGTTTTATTTAAGGCCTCGTCTATGCTTATTTCGCTGGTTACATAGGGCACATCGCCATACTTACACAGCAAACGGCCGTAGGCAACAGCCCTGTAAAAGTGGGCCTCGCCCACGTATTGCATCAGCTTTTCCTTGTTGGCGCCATTGTGCAAAGCCGTTTCGTAGCGGTTAAGGATGGTGTTGGCGTACGAAATCATTTGGTAGTTGAGCCGCCAGTAGGTTTGAACCAGGTGGTAACTACTGGTCAGCGTGGCGTTCTCCATCTCGGTAAGCGCGTTGCGATACACGGCATCGTCGCTCCAATCGGTTTGGTTATCGCCATCGGGACGCCAGAATTTGGCCGAATCGAGGGCGTTAAGGGCCATTTCTATCTGCTGTAGGTCGCGATACCAGTTGCCCGAAGCGGCCGACGAAAGCGGGTTGAGGTCGAGGTCGTGGCAAGCGGTGGCAGCGAAGACAAGTGCTGCCGCGAATATGTTTCTGATGAAATTGCGTTTCATTTTTCTGTCGATTGTTTAGAAGTTTACATTAAGTCCGAACATCAGCGAGCGCATGATGGGATAGCCGTTGTCGGTAACTTCGGGATCCCAGCCCTTTGGATAGTTGCTGATGGCGAAGAGATCGTTGGCCGAGAGGTACACGCGCACTTGTTTTAGCAATGCCTTCTGCGTGATGTTCTTGGGCAGGGTGTAGCCCAGCGTAATGTTTTTGCAGCGCAGATACCAACCATTGAACAGCCAAAAGTCGCTCATCGTATAGTTGTTAGCACGGCTTGTGTCGGTTAGTCGAGGATATTCGGCCGCCACGTTTTGCTCTGGCGTGTTGTATTTGCTCCAATAACGGCCGTCGATTAGTTCGGGGAAGTTGGTCCAGTTGTTCACCAATCCCTCTACCATCACCGGTGTTTTGCGGCTCCATTGCTTGCCCACACCTTGGAAACTTACGTTAAAGTCGAACCCATTATAGGCTGCGCCGAGGTTAACGCCGTAGATAAAGTGGGGCAACGAACCTTTAAGCGGCACGCGGTCGTACTCTGCCGAAATCTTTCCGTCGGGCTTTCCGTCGGGACCTGATATGTCGCGATACTTCAAGTCGCCCACCGTTACGTTGTTGTTAAGCTTCGGCGAGTTGTCAACCTCTTCTTGCGTTTGGTAAATGCCATCGCTAACGTAGCCGTACCAGTTCATAAACTCGCTGCCTTCGCGGTTTATCTTCACGCCCGTAAACTCAGTTCCGCGCATGTTACCCATCTTCGAGGTATAGTCCGATAGGTTAAGTGCGGCCCAATAGTCCACTTTTCCCATTCTATCGCGCCATCTTAGTTCCAGGTCGAAGCCGTTGGTGTGCATGTCGCCTGCGTTAACGTCGGGATTTTCGTACCCCAAGAAGATGGGGATTTGCACAGGCAAGAGCATGTCGCGTGTTTTCTTGCGATAGTAATCGAAGTTTATGCCGAGGCGAGCATCAAGCAAACGGGCATCAATACCCACGTCCCACGTTTCGGTTGTTTCCCAAGTGATGTCCTTAACGGCATACTTCACTTGTGCCGCAGAGGGTACGGTTACGGGCGTTGTGCCGTTAAGCAGCAGAGCCGAACCAAACCTGATGGACGATTGATAGGGGTAATAGCTGCCTATACGTTCGTTACCCAACTGACCATAAGAGGCGCGCAGCTTGAAATGGTCCATCCACCGCACGTTGTCTTTAAAGAAATTCTCTTCAGAAATAACCCAACCGGCCGACACCGAAGGGAAGGTTGCCCAGCGATAATCCTTATGGAAACGCGACGAGCCATCGTAACGTATGTTGGCTTCGAGCAAGTAACGATTGGCGTAAGCATAGTTTACGCGTGCAAATGCCGAACGATAGGAGTATTCAAGGGCGTTACCGCCGTTGTTTCTGCCGTCTCGTGGCGAGAGATCTAGGTAGGGAAAGGCCGAGAGTTGGAACTTATCGCCACTGGCCCACAGGTTTTCGTCGCGCATATAATAGTATTCGAAACCAGCCATTGCGGTGAGGCTGTGCAGTCCAAAGTCGTGTGTGTAGTTGGCCAAGGCCTGTGTGGTGATGTCGTAGTGTGTGTTTCGCGTCTCGGTTAGCGAGGTAGTGCGAAATCCGCCCACATGTCCTGCCGGCGTTAGTGGGTCGTCGGCACGCGTGTAAGTCACCTCCTTATTAAAGTCTTTCACGTTATGGAAGGTGAAATTGGGTGCTGCCACCAGCGAAATGCGCAGTCCTTTGAGCGGTTTCACCACCAATTCGCCCTTGGCAGCAATGCTATAATCGGACGTCTTTATCGTTCCGCCCTCGTTAATCTTGGCCAAAATGTTCTCGCCGTCCTTCACATCGCCATAGTTTCCGTTGCGCCAATAGGCGGCGTAAATGGGCGGAATGTTGCGTGCACCACTTTCAAAGGGGTTGTTATGGGGCGTTGTAACCTTGCCGTATGCAAAGTTGGCATCTACATGTGCCTCCAAATAGGGGTTGATGTCAAGGTCGTTGTTCAATCGGGCGATGTACCTTTCAAAGTTGCGGTTGGCATATAGGCCCGTGTTCTTGTCGTAACGCAGCGACAGTTTGGTGCGAACGTTCTTGCCGCCACCCATAATATTGAGCGAGTGGGTTTGCTGCGAGGCCGTGTTTTTAAACAGATAGTCTTCCCATTGCGTGATGGGATACTTGTCGGGGTCGGTGGCGTTGTTGCGTTCGTAATTGTCTATCAAGTCCTTTGCGTATGTTTGGTATTCGCCTCCCGTAGGATTGTCGTTGTAATGCGTTTCGTTTACCATCTGCATAAAGCGTTTCCATCCCACATACTTGGGCAAAACGGTGGGCTTGGTGAAAGCCTGCTCGAACGAATAGTTCAGACTTACCTCATTGTTCTTTGCTCTTTTGGTGGTGATAAGTATAACGCCAGCTGCTGCACGCGAACCATAGATGGCAGCCGATGCCGCATCTTTAAGCACAGAAAGCGTCTCCACGTCGTCGGGGTTTACGTTGGCGATGTCGCCAGGCACGCCATCAATAATTACTAGCGGACTTGTGTCGCTGATGGTTGTAACGCCGCGCACCAGCAAAGAGGGCTTGCCGTCGGGCGTTCCGTTGTCGCGCGTAACGGTAAGACCCGCTGCCGCTCCCTGCAAGGCCGTAGAAAGGTTGGTGGCATGTGCGTTGGCGATGTCTGTTGCACCAACCGAGGCGATACTTCCGGTAAGGTCTTTCTTCTTCATCACGCCGTAGCCCACCACAACGAGGTCGTCGAGCATCTTCACATTATCATCTAGCGTAACGGTCATGTTTCGCTGAGCCACCACCTCTTTGTCTTTCATCCCAATGAACGACACCGTAAGCGATGTTCCCACTGGCACGTTAATCGAGAAGCGCCCGTCGATGTCGGTCACTGCTTTCTCGCTCGACCCCTTGGCTGTGATGGTTGCCCCCACCAGCGGTTCGCCGTTGGCATCGTTCACCGTACCTGTTACGGTGGCGTTGTTGCTTTGTAAACTAGTCTCGGGTTTGCCGTTGTTATGTGGCAAGCGATTGTTTTCGGCCATTGCGCCTGCTGGGTTAAGCAAGCAAAGGCAGCCCAAAGCCCACATCAGGGTTAGGCACGAAGCGCTTCGACAACAGGCGAGCAGCTTCGTTCGGTCGTTTTGTAGTAAACAATTCATTCTAGGTTCCTTTGTCTTTAGTTATAACATTTTAGTTGGTGAGGTTCTGAGTTTTTTAGTTTATAAGTTGGTGAGTTGGTGAGGTCTTTTAGTTTATAAGTTGGTGAGGTTCTGAGTTTCTGAGTTTATAAGTTGGTGAGTTGGTGAGGTTTTTTAGTTTATAAGTTTATGAGTTGGTGAGGTTTTAGTTTGTAAGTTCGTGAGTTTAAAAGTAAACTAGCTGTCTCCTTCTCTCGCTAATTCCAAACACTGGCAACTCTTAAAGTTATGAACTGAAAAGAACATGAACTCAAAAACGCACTACCTTAGCAACTCATCAACTTACGAACTTAAAACCTCATAAACTCACAATCTAGATAACCACAGCCGTTCCGCTAACGGCCACCATGAGCATGGAGCCGTTTTGACCAACGGTTTCGTAATCTATGTCTACGCCAACAATGGCGTTGGCTCCCATTTCTTGGGCGCGCCGTTGCATTTCGGCTAGCGAAGTGTCTTTGGCCTCGCGCAAAACTCTCTCGTACGAGCTGCTGCGTCCGCCGATAATGTCGCGGATGCCAGCCATGAAGTCTTTAAAAAGGTTGGCACCGATAATGGTTTCGCCTGTCACTACGCCCTTATACGCTTGTATGGGGCGTCCTTCGATAGTGGGGGTTGTGCTTATTAACATACGTCTTTATATATAATAATGTGTTCGTTTAGAAACTTTCTGATTGCTTGGGCGTGATTTCATGTATTTGGTTTGCCTGCTCGTTGTCTCACGACAATGGTTATATACAAAACCTTGTTTTTAATTATCGTGCACAAAGATAAGGATATTTTTCGATTTAAAGGCAAGTAAGTGGGTAAGTTTATCAGTTTATGAGGTGGTAAGTTTATGAGCTGGTGAGTTGGTAAGCTTATGGCGATGCGTTGATGAGTAAGCAATACTCTCGGTCATTCACTTAAAGGCAGAGGGTTTAGTTCCTTCACTCCTTATCTCTTGGAAGCAGTTCCAAACCAAGCTTATTGCCAATTTGGCATACCATTATGCCGTTTTGGCACACCTTTCCCATTGGTACAGAACTTGTGTATAATCGGGTGTAAGCCAAGGCGAAAGCCAAAGCAAAGAGATAAACAATAAACAGAAACAACTTATAAATATAGGAGATATGATTATGTTACCAGTAATGAAAAGGAATTCTTGGTTGCCCGAAGTGTTCGACGACTTTTTGAACAGCAACCTTATGCCACGCGCTAACGCCACGGCTCCCGCCATCAACGTATTGGAGAACGACAAACAATATACCGTTGAGCTTGCCGCTCCTGGTTTGAAGAAGGAAGATTTCAGCGTAAACGTGAACGAAGACGGCAACCTCTCCATCAAGATGGAGCAGAAAAGCGAGTCGACCGACCAAAACGAAAAGACGCATTACCTGCGCCGCGAGTTCAGTTACTCGAAGTACGAGCAGACCTTGCTCTTGCCCGAAGACGTAAACCGCGAGGCTATCGCCGCTCGTGTAAACGATGGTGTGCTAACGGTAGACCTGCCTAAAGTGCAGAAGGAGGAACAAAAGCTGTTCCGTTCGATACAAGTAGACTAAGCTTGCGCCACAGCACAAAACGTTTTCGCTTAGCCAATGGCTAATACGTAGAGAGCGCGGTGTATGGCTAACTCTTCGACATGTTAACGTGCAGATTCGTTAACTCGTCGACAAGAAACAGAAAACTCGTAATTTTAGTTTGATTGATATTTAGTTTTTATTTGGTAGATTTAGTTTTCCGTAGGTCCGGCGACAGCGATGTCGTCGGACCATTTATTTGCACATAACCTGCAAAACAGGCCAATAACCCTAACATAAAGGTAAGCCAATGTAACAACAAGGCGAGTTTTTAGGCCAGGTAATATGCCACATTTGTAAAGAAGTTTTCAGCTTATTTAAAAAAGTCCAACTAAAATTTGGTACTTTCAGTTATAATGTGTATTTTTGTAATTAGAATTATAAACTTCATATTTGGCGTTACACCGCGCGCCGTTTTCTCACTTCTTCTATCCTAAGACAAGCTGAGGAATGGCTGCAAAAATGGTTAATTGCCCATTCATAAAAATCTTTTTCACTACAAGAAACGTCCCGTATATTGCGTGAGCAACATACGGGACAATGTTTATTGGGACGTATGAGGAGAATGTATGCGAATGATCAATGAGTGGACGAGTTGACAAGTTAACGAGTGGTTTTTAAGTTATTAAGGGAACAAGCAAACAAGTTTGTAGGCGCAACCATCTTCTCACCCCTTCAGTCTTTCACCCTATCCACTTTAAAAGTCGCAGCCATCTTTTCTCCTTAAACCTAAACAATGCCCTCTAAAATTTGGGTTTATCTGAACTTATTCGTATTTTTGCAACAGACATTAATAATATATGCGTTTTGAAATAACAGAGATTGAAGACTTGTCGGGAAGTGAAACGCATATCTACACTGTACGAATTGAAGGCGAAACCTACACCCTGCTGGAACAATTCTTTGAAGAAAACAAGATGTACGAAGAGGATCTAACCAAGATTTTAGACAAAATGATGGTTATGGCCAACCAAACGGGTTGTAAAAAAGACTTCTTTAAGGAGGGAGAAGGCGTATTGGCAGACGGAGTTGTGGCTCTTGCGGCAGGTAAACTGCGACTATATGGGATGTATTTCAACAATATGGTTGTGCTGTTTGGGGCTGGCGGATATAAAGATGTAAGGGTTTACCAAGACGACCCACACCTAAACGCACGAGCAGAACAGATGAAACGCATCGCTTCCGAGATAAGCAAAGCCATCCGCGAACGAACTATCAGAGTTAACGACGATGGGACATTAGACACCGAAGACTTTGAGCAATATGACTAGACTAATAAAAGCGCGAGGGAAACTCGCCGAGCTGCTTTCTCAAAACAAGGGGAAAGACCTCTCGAAGACCAGAAACAAAATGCTCTTAGCCGCAAAGCTGTGCGCAGCCTTGCGCAGTAAGGGTATTACGCAAAAGGCGTTTGCAGAGATGATGGGTAAAACAGAATCTGAAATATCAGATTGGTTATCGGACGAACGCAACTTTACGGTAGACACACTCACAGAGATAGAACAAGCACTGGGACTTTCTCTTCTCAACACGCAAAGCATGAACGTTTGCCAAGTGCCGAGAAACGCAGTAAAGACTAGTACACTTTCTTCGCCAACAATGGTGCGCACGTCTGCCGAACGAGTAGCCTTAATGGGCGAAATGCAAGTTGTAACGAATATGAAACTGAAAGTGGGCTAACGATGGAACTGCAATATAGCATCTTAAATATGGTGGAAAGCCAATACAGATTTAACTACAACTTCGACTATTCGTCGATAGAAAAAGAGCGTGTCTCCATCGAAATGGGGCACGACATCAAGATTTATCCCGAACGAGAAGAGATTGTGGTTGACTTAAACGCGTATATCATGGCCAATGAAGAGCTGGTTTGCCAAGGCGTAAGAGCCACATTTAATGTCACACCCTTTAACGACTTTGTGCAAGAAGCCAACGAAAACGAGATAAAGGTGAGCCAACCGGCACTCATCGACACGTTTGTGAGCGTTGCGATAGGAGCCGCTAGGGGCATGCTGGTAAAGAACTTGCACGGCACAGACTTACAAAACGTCATTTTGCCACTTGTACCTATGTCCCTTATCAGAAAGAACATCACAAAAAGCAAGTAGGCCTGCCCCGACAACATAGCAACATTCGGACACATCTTACACACATACAGCAGTTGGCGCATGGTTCCATAAAACCTATTTTAAAGGTCTTATGCAACCATGCGCCTATATATATAATAAGGTGTATAGGGAGTTGCAGCCAAACTTTTAAATGCACATTGCACAAAGGAGGGCGACATCAAGCTTATACTTTCCCTTGCCCTACCTACAAACACACCCATCTTCTCGTGGCCTAACCCCTCTGCGTGCCACATCTTACCTCACCGCTTAGGGCCACAAAATTGCCCGATGAAACAGACATTGCCAAAGCCATCGGAGATGTAATAAAGGAAAGGACGATTGGCGGTGAAGTGAAGCTCGCGCGGTTGTAATATATCACTTAGCGCGCTTAACTCAGAGGCAGTAGACGATATGGCCGTCGTCCCTCGCTCGTCTAAGCTAAATTGGGTTTGTTGTACGATGTCGTTAACCCGCAAATCCCCTGAACTCATTTTGCTCAAGTGGGCTGTTTGAGAGAACGTTTGTTTGATACCAACCTTCGCAAGTAAGGGTTTAAGGGCAACAGAAGTGTTTAAGCGCATGCGTGGAATACATACATGAACTTCGTCGAACGTCACCAATCTATTGTTTATCTCCTGTAACATGCGTGCATCTAGCTGCTTAACCAAGTTTATTAAGGGTTGTCCCTCAACGGGGAGCAACATCGTTATGTTGAATTGTCCTCTGTAAGGCATGCGTAAGGCTATGAAATGCTCGTCGTACCTTCCTTTAAACGTATCGTCATTAAGATGCCTTGACATCATCCACACACTGTCTATGCTCCCATCTTCGCAATAAAAGGGGGCTTTACGTGTAGATTCTTCATCGAAACATTGTGCCCATCCGCCCTGAAAGACAATCGTGTTGGCAAGGCAGGCCTGCGCATCGGCCGATAGTTTCAAGGGCAATTGCTTTACCTTTCCTTCTGTTTGTTCGCTTATCCATTGGTCAGCCTGCTGTTGAAGTTGATTTACAGAAGTCGCCGAGATGACATCGGCGAAATAATTGCTTGCCAAGACTTCTTTGAATGACCCCTTAACAACATCCTCCCCAATGGTAGCAAGTAAGTTAGCCGTATGCATATAATCGTCGGTTTGTTGCCCCTTTATACGATATTTTTTGCGCTGTGCAACAAGAAAGGTTCGGTAAAGCTCATTCACGCGCTGCAAATCGCCTTCCACATAGCCCAAGGCTTTACAAATTTCTGCTAGTGTTTCGCCATCAGTTCCGTTGCTTAGCATGTTCAAACTATAAACAACGCCCATAGGCGAAAACACCATACTGCTATCAGGATGCGCCTGCACCATTGCTTGGAATAGGCGAATACCAAACTGGTTGCTACCTGTAACCAGCTGTTTCTCTGTATCATCCAATTTAAAATCCACGTCGGTTACTTCCGCAACGTCTTTCAAACGTTCGCGACGAGGTGCTGCACAGGCCACGCATAGTGCCAGTAGACATGTAAATAAGGTTGTTTTCATGATGGTTTGATATTTAAATTGTTAATTGGTTTAGTTGTAATGAAAGTAGCGAAGAGTCGCTTGCCACCGTTTATCTCACCGCTTGGGACCACAATATTGCCCGATGAAACAGACATTGCCAAAGGCATCGGAGATGTAATAAAGGAAAGGACGGTCGGCAGTGAAGTGAAACTGGGTAGCAATTTCGTCCTCGCCTTTTACAAGAAACCGCGTTGTTGTGGTCGACACAGCAGTTGTTTCTTTCTCGTCCACCTTTAATTCTGTTTGTTGCAACACATCATCCAACATCAATGGTTTGCCACTCATCTTGCTTAAATTGGCTTTATGCGAGAACGCCTGCTTGATTCCTACTTGTGTTAGCAAGGGTTTAAGGGAGACTGAGTATTTAAGATAGATGCGCGGAATGCGTATATGAAACTCGCCGAAACTTTCCATATCGCGGTTAATCTGATGCAATGTTCGAACATTAAGACATTTTATCAGACTGGCAAGAGTGTTTCCCTTGGACGGGAGCAACAGCGTGATGCGGAATTGCCCACTATATGGTAAACATAATGCACTAAAAGACGTGCCGTGCATTCCTCTAAAAGTTTCTTGATTGGCGTATTGAGACATCATCCATACACTATCTACACGCCCATCTTCACAATAAAACGGAACTTTACGGGTATGCTTGGCATCGAAACTCTTTGTCCATCGGGCACGGAAAACAATGGTATTGACAAGGCAGGCTGGTGCATCGGCCGACAAATGCAAGGGTATCTGCTTTACAACCCCTTCTGTTTGTTCGTTTATCCATTGGTTGGCGCATTGTTGCAGAGCCGTGATGGAAGTCTCGGAGATGTCTTTTGCGAAATAACTATGTGCCAAAGTATCTTTAAAAGCGTCTTTTATCGAGTCATCGTCAATAGTTGCAAGGAGGTTCACCGTGTGCATATAGCTCAACTCTTGCTCGGTGTCTGTATGTTGTTGCTTGCGTTGAGCGATGAGAAAGGTTCGGTTAAGCTCATTCACGCGCTGCAAATCGCCTTCCCCATAGCCCAAGGCCTTACAAATTTCTGCTAGTGTTTCGCCATCGGTTCCGTTGTTTAGCATGTTCAAACTATAAACAACGCCCATAGGCGAAAACACCATGCTGCTATCAGGATGCGCCTGCGCCATGACCTGGAAGAGACGAATACCAAATTCATTGCTACCATCTACCAGTTTTCTTTGGCTCTCATCTAGAAAGAAACTCACTTCCGTTTTCTCCGCAACGTCTTTCAAACGCTCGCGACGAGGTGCTGCACAGGCCACACATAGTGCCAGTAGGCATGTAAATAAGGTTGTTTTCATGATGATATGGTATTTAAGTTGTTAGCTATTTAGCATTAAAGGCGGGGTGGACTTTTAAGGTTGACCGCTTTGGGGAGAAGCTTTTTCTGCTTTCGCCAAGCGCATAGCTGAGGACTGCACTTGGCGAAAGGCGAGGTTTGTAAAGGGCCATTGGCGGCTTGGGCGGTGACTAAACATGCGGTGGGGCATTGTTTAAGCGACACGACAAGCGGAGTATGCCCCTCGGTTTTAGGCCTGTCCGATGGCGTTTAGCCACCCGCAGTCATCCGTTTGTTAAGCTGGAACAGCGAAGGTAGCAGCACAAGGAGCGAGCAGAACAAGCCCATGTACATCAGTTTGTTGTCGCCGTGAAACAAGTCGATAAGCTGTCCGTCGTTCATTTCTGGCATCAACTTGTACATAGTGTAGGCCACCGTGTTGTTAACCCAATGCAAGGCCACCCCAAGCACGATGCTGTGGGTGCGACAGTAGAGCCACCCCAATAGCAGGCCCATAACAAAGGCATTGGCAAACTGGGCCACATTGCCGTGCACGGCACCGAAAAGCAGGGCCGAAACAACGATGGGTATCCAAGGCAAACGATAGTTGAAGTAGGCCATCAGACTGCGCAAGATGGCTCCGCGAAACACCAACTCTTCGGCCACAGGGGCTAAAATGCCCAATGCAAGATAGCCCCAACTGCTGCCCATGATGCTTTCGAAAAGATGTTTAACGTCTTCGCTCATGGTGATGTTCAGCTGTTCGTACAGCCATTGCAGGGGAAGTATGGCGCCCAAACCCGCAAGGATGGCCCAAACTAACGCGCCCCACGGCTTTTGTTGAAGGTAATAGCGCGATATGGGCGCCCACTTGCACCACACAAAGAGGGCGATAAGGATGACACTGCTCACTACACTGCTCAGCGTTAGGGCTTTGGCACCACTGCTCAGCGTTAGGGCTTTGCCACTGGCAGATGGTGGGTATTTTATCGAGTCGCCGAGGTAGAGTGCCACGAGCGAAACCACAAACTGCACGGCGATGAATGCCACAAGGTAGCCTAGCACGTTGAGAATAAGCCTGTTGTTCTTTTCCATATATTGTGTTTGTTTTAATTTATCAATGTTTGTCTACCAGCCGTTTAAATGGCATAAAAGCCTCATCCTTGCCTTGTTTCCTTTTGACAAGGGGCAGACGTAAAGCCCATCACACGTTTTGAACGAGCCTTCTTGCCACCTCTTCATCTTCTTTCATCTTCGCTTTCAGCTGGTCTATCGTGTCGAATTTCACTTCGGCACGAATGCGGTCCACGAATGCGATGCGCATGTTTTGGCCGTAGATGTCGGCCGAGAAGTCGAGGATGTTGGTTTCGATGGTTACGCCCTTGCCGTTGAAAGTGGGGCGATTGCCGATATTGGTCATGCCCATCAGTGGGTGTTCGTGGCCTTCAACCTCCACCCATGTGGCGTAAACACCGTTTTGAGGAAGCAGTTTCTGAGGGTTTTCTACCAGCAGGTTGGCCGTGGGAAAGCCCATTTTGCGCCCCTCTTGAAAACCTGGCACCACCTTTCCACCTAGCGAATAGGCATAGCCCAACAGCGCATTGGCCTGCCTTACACGCCCTTCGAGCAGATGAGTGCGTATGGCCGACGAGCTGACGTGCACCCCATCGGGTTCAAATTGCGGTGCCGCTACCACCTGGATGCCCAACATTTCTCCATATCGGCAATAGTCTTCGAAACCTTCTTCGCGGTTATGGCCAAACTTATTGTCGTAGCCGATAACCAGTTGGCCCACGTTGAGCCGTTCTTTCAGCACCCGCTGCATAAACTCGCGCGCCGTAAGTGTGGCCATGTTCTGGTCGAAATTCAGCACCATCGTATGGTCAATGCCCGTTTCGCACAGCAGTTTCTGTTTCTCTTCGGGCGTTGAAAGCAGCTTAGGAACAAACGATGTTTGCACCACTTGGCGCGGATGTGTGCCAAAGGTAACAACCATCGAGGGCATGCCTTGCCCCTGAGCCAACTGCCGAACATGGCTTATCAGGTAGCGATGGCCTAGATGCACGCCATCGAAAAAGCCGATGGTGGCCACGCAAGGAGGGGTGTTGTATGTGTGCATGGCGTTAGGCGGGGTTGGTTGATGGGGCTTTGGGTTTCAGTCTGCGCCACACTTCGCCCACCCACATCACGACAGACGTTGCGCCGATGATTGCCGCCCACTCTGTGAACGACAGCGGAACGGTGCGGAACATACGTCCGCCGAAGGTTACAATGAGCCATTGCCCGGCCAAGATGAGCAGCAGAACGAGCAGCAATCCGCGGTCGGCATAAAGACGACGGAAGGTGCTATGGTGCGAATTGAGCACCTTAGCGTTGAACAAGTTCCAGAATTGCAGCATCACAAAGGCCGTGAAGAAGATGGTTAGCTGGTGCGTATCTAGCTGCCCCCCGCTTTCGTTGCGGAAGTATATGAGCAGGGCAAAGAGCATGGCGAAGAACATCAAGCTGCAGAAAACGATGCCGCGAGTCATTGACGGAGAAATGATGGGCGCGGTTTGCTTGCGCGGACGCTCGCTCATCACTTCGCGTGTGGGCGGCAACGAGGCCAAAGCCATTGCCGCAAAGGTGTCCATAATGAGGTTTACCCAAAGTATCTGCGTAACGGTTAACGGCATTTGGGTGCCGATAATGGCACCGCCCAGCACCAAAAGCAGGGCGGTGAGGTTTACCACTAGCTGGAAAAACAGGAAACGGCGTATGTTGTTGTAGAGCGAACGTCCCCACATCACGGCGCGTTCGATGGAGCGGAAGGAGTCGTCGAGCAGGGTCATGTCCGATGCCTCTTTGGCTACATTGGTGCCACTGCCTAGCGAAAGCCCCACGTGGGCGTGGTTCAGTGCAGGGGCATCGTTGGTTCCGTCGCCCGTAACGGCCACCACCTCGCCACGTTGTTGCAGCAGGTTAACCAGTCGTTGCTTGTCGGTGGGACGTGCACGAGACATCACTCGCAGCACTCTCACCCGTTCGTAGGCGGCCTCATCGCTCAGTGCGGCAAAGTCGGGACCTGTTATTTGCGCCTCGATGGGCGTGTCTTTGTGCCATATTCCTATCTGTCGGGCAATCTCGATGGCCGTTGCAGCGGTGTCGCCGGTAACAATTTTCACCTCGATACCTGCATCAAGACATTCTTTTACGGCTGCGGGAACGTCCTGACGAATAGGGTCGCTAATGGCTGCTACACCTTGAAGGGTAAGTCCCTGCATGAGATTGGCATCGGCAAAATTGACTTCCACCTCGCCGGGCAATGGTTTATAGGCAAAGGCCAAGGTGCGCATGGCCTTGCTTTGGTAACTTCTCAGCAGGTGGGTTGTGTCGTTTCGCTCCTCGTCGGTTAGCGAACAAAGGCCCATGATGGTTTCGGGAGCACCCTTTACAAAGAGAAACCGCTGACCGTTTAGGCTGGCAACGGTGGCCATATACTTGCGTTCGGTGGAAAAAGGCAGTTGGTTTTCTACCTTGCCAACGGTGCGCAGTTCACGATAATTGTGCCCGTTAGACGTTAACCACAGCAGTAGGGCAATCTCGGTTGGGTTTCCTATGCCCGATGTAACGTTGTCTTTGGTTTCCAGATGGGCGGTGGTGTTCAGCGCGATAGCATCTACCAGTGGCGTTTCGGGCGCAAAAACGCGCAGTTCTGCCACCTGCATCTTGTTCTCGGTAAGCGTTCCCGTCTTGTCGGTACATATCACGGTGACTGCCCCCATCGTTTCGCAAGCGTGCAATTTGCGCACAAGGTTGTTGCTTTTAAGCATTCGGCGCATGTTCAATGCAAGGCTCAACGTAACGGCCATAGGCAATCCTTCGGGCACCGTCATCACCAATAGCGTTACGGCCATCATGAAATAGCGCAACACAATCTCGGCCATGCGCATGTAGTCTTGACCTTGCCAAAGGGGATTGGTAAACACATCGTGGGCAAGGAACACGGCAAAAGCTGTGACGGCCACGGCAGACCCCACCCTGCTGATAAGCTTGGCCAGGTGGTCGAGCTGCTGATTGAGGGGCGTTTTCACCGCCGTCAGTTCGGTGGCCTTACGTGCCACCTTGCCAATCTCTGTGTTATCGCCAATGGCTGTTACCCTTGCCAGGCCGCTACCATTCATCACCATCGTAGAGCGCAGCACCACATTGGTGGGGTAAGTGGCCTCTTCTTCGGCCACTTCGGGCGTTGCATGCTTGTTGATGATGGGTTCGCCGGTGAGCGAAGACTCGTCGATCTGCAAGTCAGACGATTGCAGCAGCAGTCCGTCGGCAGGTATTTCGTCGCCCACTTCAATCACCATCAGGTCGCCAGGCACCACGTCTTTGCGCGCCACAGTGGTGGTTTGTCCGTTTCGGCGCACCTTTACGGGCTGCTCTTCGCCCAAGGTAGTGAGCACGTCGAACTTCTTTGCGGCGTCTCTTTCAAAGTAAAAGCCGATGGTGGTGGCTAGGATGATGGCCAAGAATATGCCTATGGTTTCGAGAAACTCGCCGTTGATGAACGAGAAAACGAGCGAAACGGCAACGGCCACAAGTAGGATTTGGATGATGGGGTCGCGGTACTTGTCTATGTAAAGTGCCCAAAGCGATGCTCGTTTCGGGGGTGTTAGCACGTTGTATCCGTGTTGTTCACGGCTTTTCGCAACCTGTTCGTCGGTCAATCCTTTGTTGTCGAACTTCTCTGATGTCGTTTCTATACTCATTGATACGTCTATATAGTTGTGTATGGGGCACAATTCCCCAAGTATGCAAAGATACATAAAAGTGCTTGAACTTGATGTTGCCCACCTCATTTTTACGTCTTTTTGTCTTAATTGTTTGGATATTTGGTGCAAAACTACTACCTTTGCACTTGCAAACATACCCCATGAGGGTGGTTCGGGCTTTTAGCTCAGTTGGTTAGAGCAACAGACTCATAATCTGGAGGTCCTAGGTTCAAGCCCTAGATGGCCCACGAACTTTTCATAAGGAATGAAATTTGAGGTTAAAAAGAACGGAAGAGGAACTGCCGAAAGGTGGTTCCTCTTTTTCGTTGGGGCGTGATTGAAACAAGGGTGAGCGGACGAAGTGGGCTATGGTTACATATCTACGGGCGGCGGTTCAAGGTTAAACGAGAAGCAATTGTTATACGCCATAGCCAGAAGTCGTCTTTACTTTAAATATTTCTATACATTGAGAGGAGTTTGTTATCTTTGTGCTGTAAAACCAAGAGATGCACTTATTTCAGATACAAAGTAGCGGACTAAGATACGATAAAAGCAGAAATTATGCCCCTTTGGTCTGTGGCAAAGTGCGCTATGCCCTGAAAAAGGAATGAACTCATTAACTTGTCAAAGAGGGATGACGGAGTTAATGCGTTAAGCCAAATGACTTGTACGGAGTGGACGACAATCCTTGTTAACTAACAAACTCGTAAACCACCCCACTCCCCAACTCGCAACCCCATACACTCACAAACCGACACGCTCGTTAACTCGTTAACTTGTCAACTCGCTAATTTGATATTTTGTCAACTTTTCAGCGCAGATTTTAACATTATGAGTGCCCTTTTTGTCCACCAATCGTCCTCCTTGCCGCAAAAAATCGATTCTCGCGAAGGTTATTTTTGGTGCCAAAAGGGGGTAGTATGCGAATGCTGCAAAATGAATTTTTATTTAAAGAAACCATCATTTGCACCCGCTTTTGGGCTATTTGCTGCTAAAAGTAGTGCAATATGCCGCTAAACGCAGTGCGTTTTGGTGCAAAATGCAGTGCGTTTTGGTGCTAAACGCAAGGTAAAATGGTGCAAAATGCAGGGTGTTTTGCTGCAAAATGCGGGACAAAATGCTGCTAAATGCGAGCAGAAAAGTATAAACATCCACCGTAAAGGTATAAATATAACCTTTTAGAGCCATTAAAAACATGGCAAAAAAGGGCAAAATGACCATTAAAAAGGGGTGTTTTGGGGGCTAAAAGCGAGTTTTTGGACTTGAAAAATGACGGGCCTGCGACCAAACTAGAAAGGCAAAATGGTGCAAAATGCAGGTTCTGTTCTTAAAAACGGACAGAACAAGAGGATGGGAAGGATGGAAAAAGTGGCAATTTACCTACTTTTTAACCAACATTTCGCCTAGAACGGAGTGAAAATTTGAGCAAGACTGTAAAGTAAAAGGCAGGGATTTAAGTTTTTGAGTTGGGGAGGTTTTGAGTTTATAAGTTCTTGAGTGGGCCAGTTTGTGAGTTGATAAGGTTTGTAAGTTGGGGAGGTTTTGAGTTTATAAGTTTGTGAGTAGGTGAGTTTGTGAATTGAGGAGGTTTGTAAGTTGGTGAGGGTGTGAGTTTATAAGTTTGTGAGTAGGTCAGTTTTTGAGTTGAGGAGTTTTGTAAGTTGGTGAGGGTATGAGGGTGTAAGTTTTTTAGTTGATAAGTTTATGAGGGTGTGAGTTGGCAAGTTTGTAGGTTGAGAAGTTAGTGAGTTTTTTAGTTGATGTATTCGGGAGTTGTTGGGTTTTCGTGAGTTTATAGGCCAGTGAGCCGACTTGCCCCACCCTTCGTATGTGAGTGGAGTGTTTATCTTGAGTTGGCATCACAAAGACAAGAAACTCCTCTCAATTTATAGAAAGATTAAAAGCCGAGATGGTTTCGATAATAAATACAATATTAGAAGAAATACAATAAAGAAAATAATTTTGTTGTTTCTTTTTGTTTTCTTTGCAGAAATCTATAATTTTGCATTATTAGAAAAAGAAAAAGGGCATCAAAAAGATGCCCAATATATGTAGGGAGGTTGGTCTACATCATGGAACGATGTCTCTATTGATATAGACGCTCCCCCTTTCTATCTTGTTTATGCTGCAAAAATACCAAATATTACACTGAGAAACAAATATTTTAACATAAAAAACACGAAATGGAAGATCTATACGATTTCTTTAGATTAAGGATGGTTGAGGCCTTACACAAAGATACTTTGGATAGTTTTAGGGTAAGAGCCAATAACGCTTTAACTATACTTGACGAACTTTCGCTGCTCTTGAAGGCATGGATAGGAGGAAATATCAAGAGATTTGAAACGGTGGAAAGCTGTATCTCAGAGGCAAAGGGGTTAATATACTCAGACGACTGTTTGCAATATACCTACCCTATACTGGACAAGGGCATGTTTGTTGAGGAATTAAATGATTATGTTTCTAGTGTGAGAAAAGACAAAGGTTTGAGTGTGGAGAAAACACAACAAATGCTTTTCCTTGTCAATCAGGTTTTTTGCACCAATGACAGCTCATACTTGGAGGCTTGTGTTAGCCGCATTGAAAATATTATAAAGAAGAATGAAACTCTTAATGATGAGAATTTCATTCCAAAACTAGATGAATTGGATTTCTATATTACATCATTTTGTTGTGAGCTTTTGCGTATCGGCTATTCAAAGGCACACTTATACAAGTTTTTTAAAGAGATCAAACAAGGGAAGGGAAAAGAAACGTTTGATGCCACTTTTCAACAGATAAGGGGGATTCTTCTAAATAAGAAACTGAGAAAATATCAGGTTATATTCCGACTTGATTTTTTGAATAAGAGTTATTCTAAATGCGCAACAGCCAACATGAGCCAACTTCAAGAAACCATCCCGCAAAGTCTACAACGTAATAAGAATGTACAGAAAAGATATAAGGTGGTGAATGAGTACGTGCGATACTACATCGGTGAGAAAAAAGCCTTAGATCCAGGAAGCGCGGTGCGTAAGTGTTACGAGAATTTATCTAATGATTCAGACTTCAACTTAGAAAGTGTTCATGATGTTAAAATGCCATCTACTGCATTAGTCGTTGATGGTTCAAACGTGCACTTAGAGAAAGTGTATTATATGGACGCATGTGAAAGCCCCGTGTTCTCGGCTACCCATAAGCTTGGAGATGTTGTAAGTGGCCTGAGGCAAGCGAATGGCGTGTCTAAGGATGCCTTAGACAGATTCTTTTCTGCTTTAAGGCATTTGCGGATTGGTGACCAACAAACGGAGGTGGAACAGAGATTTATTAATTATTGGATAGCAATAGAATTTATATTTGCTTCTGTGCACAGTGGGGAAAGTACTTTTGAACGAATTAAGGCGTTTCTTCCTAAAATATTGGAGTGCTGTTATATAAAGAGGAATATATTATACATGGAGAACTGGTTGCGGTGTAAAAAGAAGCTATGCAATGGACAATCGTTGCTATCTTTGACCGAAGAAGAACGAAAGAAACTAGAAACTGATGTGGACATACTGACGAAATATCGCCTGAGAAAGATAAAATCACATCTTCATCACAGCGACAAGATAAAAGAATATTTAAGACGACACCATACAAACATTGAGCGACATCTTATAAGAATATATCGGCTAAGAAACGAGCTGGTACACGAAGCTGCAATTAAACAAGACATTGCAAGTGTTACAAGTAATGTGCGCTACTATCTGGTCTTTGTCCTGAATAGGCTTATAAGTTTTTTTAAAGAAGGGGGAGCATCACTAGACGAGAAAGAGATGTTTCATTTCTTTTGGGTGTACGATAGCGTTCTGAAAACGATAGAAAGAACAAATTATGACATTGAACAAATAATGGCGGTATCATTAGAAGGCAATTATATTACATGAGGCTAGGATCATGCGGGTAAGCGCGCTAACAATGGGGCGCCTGTGTCATACAGATTATTGTTTTAATGGCCATTTGTTCTTGAGAGGATAACAAACTTTCATCGGCTAAAAGTAAAGGCCGCAGCACCTTTTGGGTATCTGCGGCCGTTGACCTTACGTTAGTATAATGAAAAATTTGAGAGAAAGAAGCTTCACAGCTTCGATGTTGTTTTACTAAACATTGTTATTGAGAAAGCATAGAAAAATTTCTTATTTAATGATGTTGAGCGAGGCGGCGGGTTCGCCCGACTTCTTCAAGGTGTCGATAACGGCCGAGTCGCCTAGGGCAACGGACGCCCCTTTCTCCACCTTATTATATCCTGCCATGCCTGCGGGCGAAGTGGGTTTCGTTTGGAACGACTCTTGCGCGGCATTGCCCAACGTGAGGAAGATGGCCACAACGGCTGCTGCTTTGAACAGCGGCATGAGGCGTTGGGTAAGCGTGATGGTGCGTGCCTTCACCTTAACGGGCTCTTCCTCGTTGATTATGGCCAACAGCTTGCTGTCGAAATCGACACCCAGATGTTTCGCCTTGCTCTCCATTTGCTGGTAGGCAAAGAGCGATTGGTACTGGCGCAACTCAGCAGGAACGTCTTTCTGACTGAAAAACGCACGCAGGATACCTTCTTCTTCTAATGAAGTTTCGCAGTTCCAATAGCGCTCCAATAGCTGGTTGATATATTTATAATCCATAATCATCTGCATTTTTGAACTTTTGTTTTATCGCTTGCCTTGCCCTGAAGATGTTTATCTTAACCTGTTCTTCGGTCACTTCCATTATCTGGGCAATCTCGCGATAGCTTTTCCCCTCGAATTCTCGGAGCTGCATGCTCGTCTTTTGTTTCTCGGGTAAGGCATTGATGATGTCTCTCACAAGCTTTACGCGGTCGTTATGCAACATTTCCTCGTAAGGATTTGCCGTTAGGTCGGGTCTGTCGGCATGTGCATCTTCAATCGAGGGGTTGTTATGTCCTTTTCGTTTGATGCTGTCTAGCGCCAGATTTCTGCACACCGTAAGGCTGAATGCCTCGATAGAGTCTAGCTCGTCCCAGCGATCGCGCCTGTTCCAAACCTTGATGAGCGTGTCTTGCACAATGTCTTCGGCATCGCGAGCATTAAGCGTAATGCGCAACGCCAACCTGTATAGTTTGTCCTTTAAGGGCAGAATGTCATTGCGAAAGCTTATTTTGTTCATCTCTGTCTCTGTAATAAATGACGATTGGGCACAAAGGATGTTACGTGCATTAACACGTTTTAACCAAAAAGGAAAGGCTGTTTGTTGTGCCGCTAGCCACCAACTCGCCGCATATCAACGCCAGATACACCCGGCATCAGCAACTTGAAACAACAGCACAAGACTGATGGAGCTACACTGCCAGCCGCTTGGAACCACGCCCCAAGAAGACTAACAGTGTAGCGATGCAATAGAAAGCGCATTCCGAAAGCCAACAAACAGTTTTTTGTTGGGTACGGAATGGACTACAATAAGACTTTACTCAAAATAATACAAGAAGGTGGCGATGCCTTCGAGTGCAGGCTTGCGCTGTCCTTCGATTTCAATCTTAAACTCGATTTCGGTTTTGCAGATGCCGCGAATGTTGCTGATGGCATGCAGTTTAGTGGCCAGTCGCACACGACTTCCCGTCACCACGGCCTGTCCAAAGCGCATCTTGTCCATGCCATAGTTCACCAACATTTTGATATTGTTCACCTCAATAATCTGTTCCCATAAGTGGGGCAGCAGCGAAAGCGTAAGATATCCGTGTGCAATAGTGCTCTTAAACTGGCTCTCTTGCTTGGCGCGCTCCACGTCAACATGTATCCATTGATGGTCTAGTGTGGCATCGGCAAAGAGGTTAATGCGCTCTTGGTCTATTTCCAGCCACGGCGAAACGCCCAGCTCTTCGCCCAAATGGGCGGCAAACTCTTCATAAGAGTTAACAACTAATTTGCTCATTGTGATATGTTAATGATGATGTGATACTAAATTTTGGCGGCCGCTAAGCCGTAAACAACGGCGAAATTACGCAAAAGAATTGAGGAAAACAAATGTGTTGGGATAGAAGTTGGCTGGCGATAGGGCGCAAATGGGTTAGAAAACAAGCTTTCGTTTCGCTCGCTAGGGAGGGCTATACCCTCTTTATACGAGGCTTTCTAGCTATTCTAGTGTTTCTAGGATTTCTTGAATTTCAAGGACTCCTAGCTCTCCTAGGTTTTCTTGTTTTCTAGGTTTTCTAGTAAAACCAAAATCCTTTCTCATCAGCAGACGCAGCCATTATTTCACCTTTTCATCTTTAGAAGTTAAGAAGTTAAGCCAAATGCCTAGGTGGCGTTAGCCATCTTTTCACCTTTCCACTTTTTCACCCTTCCACCTTTAAAAGTTAAAGAGCTAGGGAGTTTAGCCAAATGCCTATGTGGCGTTAGCCATCTTTTCACCTTTCATATTTTCCCCTTTCACCTTTTCACTCTTTCACCTTTATAGGGCGTTAGCCATCTTTTCACCTTTTCACCTTTTCACCTTTTCACCCTTTCACCCTTTCACCCTTTCA
>CALIZL010000036.1 GCA_938028745.1 uncultured Prevotella sp. | reverse complement strand
AGGGTGAAAAGGTGAAAAAATGGCTAACGCCATCAAGGCATTTGGCTTAACTCCTCAACTCCAAACTCCTTAACTCCTAAAAATAACAACCACTCCACAACAAGGCATTTGGCTTAACTCCTAAAAATAGCAATCACTCCGCATCAAGGCATTTGGCTTAACTCCTTAACTCCTAAAAATAGCGACCACCCCGCATCAAGGCATTTGGCTTAACTCCTTAACTCCATAACTCCTTAACTCCTAAAATGAACTCCTTAACTCCTAAAATAAACTCCTTAACTCCTAAAATGAACTCCTTAAATTATTAACCAGTCAGCATCAACTTTCGTCACTACCAACTTTGTTTGTGAGGCTACTAGCAATAAAGACTGACACTATAAGCGGTTTGTAGTGCGACTACAAGCGGTTTGTAGTGCGACTACAAGCGGCTTGTAGCGTGGCTACAAGTAGTCTGTAGTGTGACTACAAGCCACTTGTACTCGCAGTACAAGATAGCTTGTACTGCATTGGTTGCAAAAAACGTATTGAACAAGTATAATTACAACAGCCACCATACTTACCAAACACGGCAGTGAAACCCTCAAACCACCCTTCAATCTGTGCCTTACAACGCAATTGGAAAAGCACATCATTCCCCTTTCCCTTTGGAGAGAGGTTGGGTATAAAGCCCGTTATGGACTGCGTTGAGGCTCTTTATTCCACCTGATTCTTCGGCCAATTCACCAAAAACAATTTGCTTTTGGCACGCGTAAAAGCCGTGTACAGCCAATGTAAGTAATCAGAACGCGACGTGTCTTCTGGCACATAGCCTTGATCAAGAAACACATGTTCCCATTGTCCACCCTGCGCCTTATGGCAAGTAACGGCGTAAGCGAACTTCACCTGCAAAGCATTGAAGAAGGCATCACCTTTTACCATCTTCATTCTATCGGCTTTCAAAGGAATATCAGCGTAATCGTTCAACACATTATTATATAGTGCCTCGTTTTGCTGAGCCGTGAGCGCAGGCGACTCAGAAAGCAAACTGTCTAGCACAACCGTTACTTGCAATTCTTCGTTCTCGTAGTCGGTAAGCTGCAACCACACATCGGCAAAGCGCAAGCCGTGAGCCGTTTGTTCGTTTCTTACACGCAGCACGCGCGCCCTGTCGCCATTGGCAAGAAAGCCAATAGTGCTCCGTTCTTTCTCCGTCCAATGGTAATTGTTCTTCACCACCATCAGCAAATCGCCCGTGGTAAGCAGTTCTTCGCGACCTAGCACCGTGTTTCTGATGCCTTGGTTAAAAACGTTCGCCCGCTTGTTGCTGCGTGTCACCACGATGGTTTCGTCCATTCCCACCTCAGCATAGCTGGTGTTGAGTGTCTCGATAAGTTCGTCGCCAGGAACAATTTGCAAGTCGGCGAACCCCTCCAAGCGTATTCGTGGCAACAGCGTGTCTTCATCGCGCCCCATCAGTTGGCGCAAACAAGTGGCGTTAAACAAGATGCCGCTAGCCGATTGCTGCCTTACCACCTCGTTTAAGTCGCATGCAAACACCTCCATGCCATAGCCTTGCATAAACGGTGTGTCGAGTGCAGGACTCTGTTCTTCGCCCACTGGCGGCAGCTGAGCTTGGTCGCCGATGAGCATAAGACGGCAATTGCGCCCAGCATATACATACCGCACAAGGTCGTCGAGCAGTCGTCCGCTGCCAAAAGCGGCCTCTGCCCCACCTCCGTTGGCCACCATCGAGGCCTCGTCCACCATAAACAACGTGTCGGCATGCAGGTTATCGTTCAGGTTATACTCTCCCCCAACGCCAGCAAAGGCACGCAACCGGTAAATCTTACGATGGATGGTAAAGGCCGCATGCCCGCCACTGTTTAGCGAAAACACCTTGGCTGCACGCCCCGTGGGTGCCATCAGCACCGTTTTTTGTCCCAACAACGCCAACGCTCGCACAAAAGCACCGGCCAAAGAACTCTTTCCCGTACCCGCACTTCCGCGCATCAGCATCAGCGAATGGGGATTTCTGTGCGCCAGAAAACGGGCGAACAGGCGTATGGCAGACGTCTGTTCGGCTGTTGGCTTATGGCCGAAACATTGGGTCAGGCGAAGGCTTATCTCATCGGTTATCATTGTTTTTTGATTTCTTAAACACCAAGTTTGCAAACATTTTTGTAATTTTGCAGGAGCGTTGTGCAAGGTTTGTCCTTGTTACGGCGTACCCAACACAACGGAATGCAAAGTTAGGAAAAGTATCCCGAACACCGAATGAAAGTAAACATTAATTACATCTTGGCGTTTTGCGCAGTAGTATTGCTGGCCCTATGCGTGCTAAGCATCGTCCGCGCCGCCGCTTAAACCCCACCCAAAGCCATGCAGGAGACTGCCCCCGACCTACATATACAGCAAACGCGACTGGTGATACGCGCCACACGCAACACGCTTTCCTTCGCCGCAGTTGACCCTACGGTGCAGACAAACTTGTTTTTCGAACCCTATACCGTTCGTAGCGGCATCTCTGTTGCGGCCAACTTACGCGAGGCTTTCAAGACATCCACCTTGCTACTTCGTGGCTACAAGCGTGCAAACCTATTGGTAGACACACCCGTTATGCTTGTTCCCATCGACGAGTTCCAAGAGGAAGACGTGCGACAACTATACCATCGCACCATGGTTTTGGCCGATGCCGACACCATGATGCACCATGTGCTGCCCGATCTCAATGCGGTGGCAGCCTTCGCCGTGAACAAAGACCTTAAATTAGTGGTTGACGACCACTTTGCCGACGTGCGCATAACGCCGCTGATGAAAGGTGTGTGGACGCATTTACACCGCCGTAGCTTTACGGGAAGTAGGCGCAAGCTATACGCTTACTTCCATGACAAGCGCCTAGAAGTGTTCTCGTTTGGCAAGAACAGATTTAAATTTAGCAACGCTTTCGACACCAACAGCTCGCGCGATGCCGTATATTTCATCCTTTATGTGTGGAAACAGCTGGGGTTCGACAGCATGCAAGACGAGCTGCACCTTTCGGGCGACATCCCCGACAAGGAGTGGACGAAGACCGCACTGCTGGAGTTTGTGAAGAAAACATACGTGGCCAACCCCGTGGCCGACTTCAATCGGGCATCCATCACAGCCATTGAAGGGCTGCCCTACGACCTTATGACCATCTTCGTTAGGGGCGTTAAAGAGGGCGTAAGATAAGCTTTCCCCAACAACCACGCCCCAATCACCCAAACAAACCCACCCATCATGCGCATCATTACCGGACTATATAAAGGCAGGCACTTCGACATTCCTCGCTCGTTTAAGGCCCGACCCACAACCGATTTCGCCAAAGAGAACATCTTTAACGTGCTAAACGCATACGTAGATTTTGAGGATGCCACGGCATTAGACCTCTTTGCAGGCACGGGCAGCATCTCGCTGGAACTGCTTTCAAGGGGATGTGCCAACGTGGTGAGCGTGGAAACCGACCGCGAACACGCCAACTTCATTCGCCAATGCACCACAAAACTGGGTACAGACAAGAGTTTGCTTATCCGTGGCGACGTGTTTCGGTTCATCAAAAGCTGCCGCCAACAGTTCGATTTTATCTTTGCCGACCCGCCATACGCCTTACCCGAATTGGAGAAAATACCCGATTTGATTTTCCAACACCAATTACTTAAACCCGACGGCGTATTTGTTTTCGAACACGGAAAAGGCAACGACTTCTCCCAACATGCCCATTTCGTGGAACATCGGGCATACGGCAGTGTCAATTTTAGTTTGTTTAAGATGGGCAAAGAAAGCCTGTAACCCCCACCTCACTCAGCTTTCAAGATGGCACTTTCGGCCTCTTTGCGGACATTTCGCACAGATTTGGGTGTCTTTTTACCATAGTCCACACTCCAAATCATCTTCAATGTGGCATATTGGTTATGCCAATCGCTTTGCCTTTCACCATGATAGGCATACACGCCTGCGAGCAAATCGGTGGTAGTTACATTGCGTTTGATGAAGAGGTTAGAGCAATTCATCTCTACACCAATATTATTATGGTTCCAAGACAAAGCAATATCGTAGAGCCATCCCGTTTTTACCAGCTTATGATTATCAACCAATTGGCGTTCGGGCGTTTTGACTGATGCCGAAAAAGCGAAATCGTTTACGTAACAATTGGCTTCAAGTGCAGCACTCCACTTTGTGTGTTGCAATTGTGTTCCGCCCCTCAGCACATTCCTTTCCCAATTGGCATCCACCTTTACATTAAACATTTTTGAAGGCCGATAAGTAGTAGAAAACGAGCAAGAAGGGGCATGATAGCGCGTGTCGCTTCTAAAAGTATTCACCATGTTATCGCCCTCGGCATGGTAATCATTGGTTATAATATGATTGGCAAACAGATAGCTAGCCGATACATTCATAGCCAAACGCGAGAAAGTTAAGCCATAAGTTAGTCGGGGAGAATATAATATGGAGTTGTGCATGTCGGGATTACCGCGCCTAAGCATCACCCTATCCACTTGTTGGGTTACATAATTCACCGTGTTTAAAGTGGGATAAGTGTTTCCTAGTTTAAGTTCGGCGCGCAATAGTTGCACATCCGACAGGCGGTTAGCCACCGAAAAGCCCAAGCGAGGCGTAACATGCGTTATGCCATCGTAACCTTTTAACCGATAGTTTAGGTACGAAAGGCCAGGCTTGAAGTCGAAAAGCAATCGTCCGACACGTTGCGTATAGTCAACAAACAAGATTGTTTCAGACGAGCGCAAGCGTTGCCACGCAGGCAAAAGGTTGTGATAGTGCGACTTACTAAGCCTTAAATATTCAGACAAACTGAACGACAAGCTGTTGCCATGCTTTAATTTAAGATTGTAATACACGCCCAATCGCGAGTACAGATAGTTCTCCGTAACGTCCGACTTGTACGTATCTCCACCCTCCACGTTATTATTAAGATAATGGTTTCGCGAATAATAACCATCGTAAACCGTTTCTATTGATTGGTTTTCGCCTATTTTCCATGTTCCATAGAGAAACAATTCGGGGCGCAGACTACGCTCGCCACCGCTTTGTAAAGTAGCCAATCGCCCTGTTATCGGCCCAGTATAATACCATTCGCCCTCCTTATTCTCAAATGTTCGTATGTAGTTCAGCCCTCCCTTAATCATCCAAGTGGCTCGGTCTTTCATTCTGCTCACACTGCATTGGACATACTTGTTAATGCTTAAAGTAGAGCGTTCGGGCAACACGCCCATTCTATCAACATCGCCACTTGTAAGCGAAAAGTGTTCGCTCTCCGTGATGTGGTTTTGCGGTTGTTGTATGGCATAGCCTGCCCAAGCGTTGAAATTGGTGTTCTTCACCGAGTATTTAGACACGGCGTTATAGTCGCCTTGCAAAAAGCCAAGGCCTTGCAGCGCATCAATCTGCGTGTATCCGCCATGCGTTAAGCGCTTGGTAACGAAGTTTAAGGCGGCAACATCCTTGGCATACTTACCCGTTGGCATGTCGATATACTCCACCTTAACCACATCTCTCGGCCGTAAGGCTCGCACTTCGCGAACATCCACCTCGCGCCCATCTATATAAAGTGTAGCCCCACCTGCGGGTGTGTTCACCTTAAAGGTTTTCCGGTCTACGCTAACTCCAGGTATCATAAGGTTTCGCACAAGGTCGTAGCCCGTGTGTGCATGCTTACGTTGTTCGGTTGTGGGCATAGCCACGATGCGATTGGCCTCGCGTGTAAGGTGTTTTGCAATTACGTTCACCTCCGCCAAAGTCTTTTCGCTCGCCACACTGTCTGCGTTCTCTGTTGGTGTAGCCACATGTGCGCGCATATTTACTGGTGCCAAAAGGAGAGAAAGCAAAAACAGGCGCCAACATTTTCTCCCCAACAACAATCTATGAACCATATTCTCCATCATGCCTTTGAAATTAATGAACAAACGATAAGGTTATTTTCCAAAACCATAGCCTTTGCAAATATAATCAAAATAGAAGAAAAAAGGAAACGCAGCATTGACTAACAACACTAATTAACGATAGCAACAAGATTGGTTTTAGCTGCCCATAATAGTTAGCCTAGTTGGGCTTATCGGCCTATCCTCACTAAAACAACTAGATAAACAACATGAACTAGCCAGACCAAAAGAACTACTCCCCTCCCCCAATAAGCGCCCCCACTAATCCATCCCGCACCAACAAATAGGGCGTAAGCAGTTTGCTCATGATGGTTTTTATTGCTAACTTTGTGCAAAAATACAAACCCAAACAACTTATGAACAACAAAACGCTGATTGTGGGGGCTTGCCTGGCAGTAGTAGGCAGCCTTAACGCCCAAACCAAGGATGGTGGAATATCCTTGCAAATGCTGCAACAGATACAGCAAAACGGTAAACAAACCACGGCCGAAAGAGCCATCGCTAATGCCATTGCCACCAATTCTATCGACGAGTTGGCACGTACGCCACAAAGTCGCGCCGACGTTGACGCGTATTTTAGCGTGGAAACGCCCAAACAAAACATTCACAACCAAAAGAGTTCGGGTAGATGCTGGATGTTTACTGGCCTGAATGTGCTCAGGGCCGACTTTGCCTTACGCAGCGATTCGCTAACGGTTGAGTATTCGCATGCTTACCTCTTTTTCTACGACCAGCTAGAAAAAGCAAACCTCATGCTGCAAAGTGTGGTAGACTGTGCTAAGAAACCCATCAACGATCCCGAAGTGCAATTCTTCTTTAAGCATCCGCTTAACGATGGTGGAACGTTCTGTGGCGTGGCCGACTTGGCCGAAAAATATGGTCTTGTGCCCAAAAGCGTGATGCCCGAAACATATTCGAGCGAGAACTCTAGCCGCATGTCGAAGTTGATTTCGTCGAAGTTGCGCGAGTTTGGACTTGAACTTCGCAAAATGGTTGCTGCCAAAGCGAAGCCTACGCAGATACAAGAACGCAAGACACAGATGCTTGCCACGGTGTATAAAATGCTTGCCTTGACCTTGGGCGAACCCGTTAAGTCGTTCCAATACGCCTTTAAGAACAAGGAGGGCAAGGCCATTACGCCCGTTGAGACCTATACGCCGAAACAATTTTACGACAAAACAGTGGGCCGTTCGCTTAACGAAAACATCATTATGGTGATGAACGATCCCCGCAACGCCTATTATAAAGTGTACGAAGTGAAACACGACCGCCATACCTACGACGGACATAACTGGCGTTATCTAAACCTTCCTATGGAAGAAATACATAAGATGGCCATCGCATCGCTTAAAGCTGGGCATAAGATGTACAGCTCTTACGATGTGGGCAAGCAGCTAGACCGCAGCAAGGGCTATCTTGATGTCAACAACTTTGACTACGGACCACTCTTCGGAACAACGTTCCCCATGAACAAAGCAGACCGCATTGCCACCTTCGACAGCGGCTCTACACACGCCATGACCTTAACGGCTGTTGACCTGGATAGCCAAGGTAAGGCATTGAAATGGGAGGTTGAAAACAGCTGGGGAGACGACAACGGACACAAGGGCTACCTGATTATGTCGAACAATTGGTTCAATGACTTCTTCTTCCGTTTGGTGGTAGACAAGCAATATGTGTCGGCCGACATACTAAAGATGGCCGCACAAACGCCAATCATGCTGTCGTACGACGACCCTGTGTTTGCGGATGACCTGTAAAAAGAGGAGTTAAGGAGTTATGGAGTTAAGGAGTTAAGCCAATTACTTGAAGGAGTTAAGGAGTTATGGAGTTAAGGAGTTAAGCCAAATGCCTTGCTGTCATGAACAAATACCCTTGGTTAGTTTGCCCCTCATCGCAAAGCTATTGGCTTAACTCCTTAACTCCATAACTCCTTAACTCCTAACTTGAATGGGTTAAAAGATGATGGAATGGCCAACGCAACAAAACTATTGGCTTAACTCCTTAACTTCTTAACTCCTTAACTTCTCACAAAGGATATTCCTCAAAGGCATACAGCACCGTTGAGAGATAGCGTTCGCCCGTGTCGGGCAACAAAGTAACGATGCGTTTGCCCGCGTTTTCGGGGCGTTTAGCCAGTTGTGCCGCGGCAAAGGCGGCTGCTCCCGACGAAATACCAGCCAGCACACCCTCTTGTTGAGCCAATTGCCTACCCGTACGTATCGCATCGTCGTTGCTCACCTGCACCACTTCGTCTACCACATTGCCATTATACGTTTTGGGAATGAACCCAGCACCGATGCCTTGTATCTTGTGCGGCCCTGGCTTACCGCCACTCAGCACGGGCGAATCAGCAGGTTCAACAGCCACGATACGCACGTTGGGATTTTTCTCTTTCAAGTATTTTCCAACACCTGATACCGTTCCGCCTGTACCAACACCAGCCACAAACACATCTACTTGTCCGCTCGTATCGGCCCAAATTTCGCGTGCCGTGGTTTCGTAATGCCGTTCGGGGTTGGCTAGGTTCTCAAATTGTTGCAATATTACTGCCCCAGGAATTTCCTCCCTTAGTTGTTGCGCCATTTCTATTGCCCCTTTCATACCATCCTTTCCAGGCGTAAGTTTCACCTGCGCACCGTATGCCTTCACCAAGTTTCGTCGTTCAACGCTCATCGTTTCGGGCATGGTAAGTATGAGTTGGTAGCCCTTCACGGCAGCCACAAGCGCCAAACCCACACCCGTATTGCCACTAGTAGGTTCGATAATGGTTGCTCCGGGTTTCAGCACGCCACTGCGTTCGGCATCCTCAATCATAGCCAGCGCAATGCGATCTTTCACACTTCCGCCAGGATTAAAACTCTCTATCTTTGCCACGATGGGCGTTTCAAGGTTGTTAGAAACCGAAAACTTACCAAGTTCCAACAACGGGGTGCCTCCGATTAGCTCGGTCAGCCGTTTTGCAATACGTGCCATACGTTCTATTTTCTTTTGCGATTAATATTCTTTTCACGGTGCAAAGTTACGAAGAAACACAAAAGCACACAATCGCATAAGTGTGGTATATTTGCCTAACACAAGAGAGAATAGGGGTACAGAAATGCGTGAAGGCAGTACTTTCTCCCATCCCATGTAAAAATTTCAGCACATTTTTTAACATTATGAGTGCCATTTTCAGCCACCAACCGCCCACCCGACCGCAAAAATCCAATTCTCGTGAAAGTTGGTTTCGAGGCGAAAAGGGGGTAGTTGTGAGTGCATACAAAATGAATGTACATTGCATAAAACCGCGATTTACACCAGTTATTGGGCTATTTGCTGCTAAATGTAGTGCATTTTGGTGCTAAACGCAGTGCAATATGCCGCTAAACGCAGTGTGTTTTGGTGCTAAACGCAAGGCATTTTGGTGCTAAACGCAAGGCAAAATGCTGATAAATGCGAGTCGATAAGCATAAATATTCACCGCAATTGTATAGACAAAACCATTTCGAACCATTAAAAACATGGCTAAAAAGAGCAAAATACACATTAAAAAGTGGAGTTTTAGGGGCTAAAAGTGCGTTATTGGGGGAGTGAAAAACAACAATTAGGCAACCATCTAGAAAGGCAAAGTGATACTAAATGCACGTAATGTTCGCAAAAAAGGACAAAAAGAAGAAACGTAAAAGGCTGAAATAGCATCGATTTGCCTGCTTTGAAGCCATTTTTTTCGCTAGAATGGGGTGGCAAGCAGAGTGCAATTTGTAAAATTTATCGTAAGTTGATGAGTTGGTGAGTTGATGAGGTTGTGAGGTTGGTGAGGTTGTGAGTTGAATTGATATTATTGCTATATCTAAGTCATTTAAAGTTGTGAAGAACTAACAAAGATAAGCATTTATTTGCGTGCAGAAACGTGATGCAGCCCACAAATAACCTCAACTTTTCGTACATTTGCAGTGTTCTTTTGCACAAGGTCTGCACTCCGCATGATAATGCAAGTAGTAAGATTCAAACACCAAAAGCACGTGTCGGTGATGAAAAACAATTCGACACTAGTGACATTCATAATTTATAAAACTCGAACAAATAATGAAAAATCATGGTTTAGAGCAAGCCAACAATAATGAAACGCTTGTTGATAGATTAGAAGGAACCATCTATGGTCAAGCCATTGGCGACGCACTGGGCTTGGGTACAGAGGGAATGACAGACGAAGAAATGGCCTTGAAATATCCCAATGGCATTACCCATTATAGTGACATCTTTCAAGACCATCATCGTAAAAGGTGGAAAATAGGCGATTGGACCGACGACACCGACATGATGCTGTGCATTGCCAATGCCGTTGTCAAGGATGAAGGAGTTAATCTGACAACTATTGCCCAAAACTTTAAGCATTGGGCGGATGGCTGTCCGATGGGCATTGGCGAAACCACACATAAGGTTTTACTCTTTGGAGACTACGTAGAAAAACCTTTTGAGGTGTCTAAGAAAATTTGGGAGATGAGCCATTGCAGTGCGGCAGCTAACGGAGGACTGATGCGAACATCGGTTGTTGGCTTGTTTCCCAAGGAAGTAGAAGTGTGTGCAGCAAATATTTGCAGGCTAACACACTACGACCTGCGCTGCGTTGGTTCGTGCGTTATCGTGTCTTTGCTGATACATAGCTTGGTTTACGAAGGCAAAGGCCTGTCTTATCACCAAATAATAGACTTGGCCAGGAAATACGACAATAGGATTATCGAGTACGTAGACCTATCGATGGACATCGACATTCGAGTGTTAGAACTACAAGATAAAAGCTCTGTTGGGTACACCTTACGCTGTTTAGCCGCAGGCCTATGGGCGTATTGGCACGCCAAATCGTTTGCAGATGGACTTTTAGCCATCGTAAGGGCAGGCGGAGATGCCGACACGAACGCGGCTGTGGCTTGCGCCATTCTGGGTGCTAAGTTTGGATATGGCACTATTCCTACGGAATATGTTGACGGACTAATTTATAAAGGCCAGCTTGACGACATCATTAAAGGAATAAGTTCTTTGGTGTTAAGTTAAAGACTGCTATGCAGATATGCTGCCTATCTGCTCTCAATCCACCAGACCTACCACTCCCCTCTCCCCTTAGAGAGGGGGATGGGGGCGAGGCCATTAACCTCCTTTCTCCATGTCTCGCTTGCTCTTCGACTTGGTTACAAGCCACACACCACCAAACACCAAGATGATAGCCAAGCCCTGCGCCCACTTCAACACGCCGATACCCATCAGCACACTAACCGATACCGACACGATGGGCTGCACATAATTGTAGATACTAACCACCGTGGGGCGAAGTGTTTTCTGCCCAACCATGATGAGGCAATAGCAAACAAAGGTGCAAATCACCACCACGTAGGCGGTTTCGAGCCACGTAATGCCCCCTATTTGTGCCCAAGGCAGAGCAGCAACATGCGCTCCGGTAAAAGGCAAGAGCAACAACGTGGCCCAAAAGAACATCCACTTGCTGACCGTTATCACCGAATAGCGACGCACAAGGGGATTGAAAAGCGAGAGATAAAAGGAGTAAGAAAACTGCGCCGCAAGGCAAAGCAGGTCGCCACGAATGTCGCCTTGCACGCGGTTTGTGGCTGCCGCGCTAGTAAGGATAAGTATCAATGCACCACTACAACCCATCAACACGCCCGTGGCCTTCTTCCCCGTGATGGGTTCTTTTAGGATGATGGCCGAGAAAACCATCGCAAAGATAGGCATCGAGGTGGTTACGATGCTGGCATTGATGGGCGAAGTGAGGCTAAGTCCGATGGTGAAACAACATTGGTTGCATACCAATCCGAAGACGGCCGCACCCGCAAAGCGCAACACATCTTTGCGCGGCACATGCTCTTTACGGGTGAAAAGCGACGTAAGCCAAAACAATGCCGTCCCCCCTGCCACCCTAAACGACACCATCGTGATGCCATCGATGCCGTGGTTCATGGCATCTTTGCCCAAAGGAGCCATCAATCCCCAAAACAAACAGGCTAGGAACATGGCCGCATGAGCCTGCAAAGGCGGTGCGCCACCGTTGCTGCTAGGGGGTTGGCCAATGTCTTTTTGTGCGTTATCCTGCATCACGCTGTGCGTTTGTTCACTAGGCGAAGTGGACGAACTTTCGCCGATGTGTGCTTTATCCATATCTTCTTTTAGTTTTTATGGTGCAAAGTTACTCAAATTTAGAATAAAATGCGTACATTTGTAAGGCAGGTTCTTACGAATAGTTTTGTCGCCGTTTTCAAGTGGCATAGCCATTCTTCTGAACTCGCACTGATAGAGAAGCGTAAAAGTTCAACAGGCCGCAAGTCTGCCACCGCACAAGCGATACGGACGAAGGCCATAACAACAAGCCCACATGGAGAAATATGCTGACTACATCAAAGAGATAGAGATAGACTCGCTATGGAGCGGAACGCGGCACATTGTGTGGCGACTGCACAAGCAAGTGAACGTACTGAGCGGTGTGAACGGCATGGGTAAGAGTACTATTCTAAACCGAGTGGTGAAGTGTTTGCCCAAGGGAGGAGACGCCAACCAATGCCATGTAAAGGGCGTGCACATAACGATGGAGCCCGAAGATGCCACGTGCATACGCTACGACATCATCCGCTCGTTCGACCGCCCGTTGCTCAACGCCGAGATTATCGCCAAATTGGGGCTGAGCATCACTACCGAACTGGACTTTCAACTCTATCAGCTGCAACGCCGATATTTGGATTACCAGGTAGACATCGGCAACCGCATCATACAAGCCCTACAAAGTGGTGCGCCCGATGCGGCACGTGTGGCTCAAGCTCACAACGAGCCCAAGCGCATATTTCAAGACATGATTGACCGCTTGTTTGCCGAAACGGGAAAGACCATCATACGCACCGAGAACGAAGTGCGTTTCTCGCAGATTGGCGAAACGCTGCAACCTTACCAACTGTCTAGTGGCGAAAAACAGTTGTTGGTGGTGCTGCTTACGGTGTTGGTTGAAGACCGCCTACCTTTCGTTCTGTTTATGGACGAACCCGAAGTGAGCATGCACATCGAATGGCAAAAACAGCTTATCGACCTTATTTTGCAGCTTAACCCCAATGTGCAGATAATCCTCACTACGCATAGTCCGGCCGTAATAATGGACGGATGGATGGACAGGGTGACTGAAGTAAGCGATATTACGGTGGAATAGAAAGCTGGCGGATGGACAAACGGACGAGTTGACGAGTTCACAAGTTGACGAGTTGACTGGTTAATGAGTTCACAAGTTAACAAGTTGGCAAGTTCACAAGTTGGCAAGTTGGCAAGTTAACAAGCTGATAAGGTTGCGAACTAACAAGTTAAGAGGCGAAGCCATCTTTTCACCTTTTCACCCTTTCACTTTTTCACCTTTAAAACATACTTCTCCATGCCCAAAGGCCTAAAAGAACACTTATCGTCTTCGTACTTCGAGGCAGCCAACAGAATGACGCCCAAAAGGGCGCGCAGGCGCATCGTGGCCTATGTTGAAAGCTACGACGACATATTCTTTTGGCGCACGGTGTTGAGCAGTTTTGAAAACGCTAACCGATATTTCGAAGTGATGTTGCCTTCGAAAGAAAACAAGTTGGAGCGGGGAAAGAAAGCCGCGCTGATGAGTTTGATTGGCGAAAAAGTGGGCAACGACATGATAGCCTGTGTGGATGCCGACTACGACTACCTGCTGCAAGGGGCATCGCCACTTTCGAAAGCCATACTGAACAACCCCTTCGTGTTCCACACCTACGCCTACTCCATCGAGAACCTGCAATGTTTCGCAGGCGGATTGCACGAAGTGTGCGTAGCCGCCACACTGAACGACCATTTTGTTTTCGACTTCCCCGACTTCTTTGCGCGTTACTCGCGTATTGTGTTCCCACTCTTTGTTTGGAACATTTGGCACTATCGCATGGGGCGTTATGGCGAATTTACAATCACCGACTTTAACAGAATGATAGACTTCGGCAGGTTTTCGTTTCATCGTACCGAAGAACAGTTAGGTAAACTGCAAAGCAGGGTTGACCACAAGCTGCGACAACTGCGCCAACGTCATCCCAACGCCAAAGCTAGCTGGAACGAGGTGAAAGCCGACTTGCTTAGGTTGGGCGTTACACCCGACACTACCTATTTATATATACAAGGTCATCATCTGGCCGACACGCTTGTAATCCCTATGCTTATGCGCGTGTGCGAATATCTTGTGCGCGAACGCGAAATAGAAATCCGTCAGCAAAGCGTGCATTCCACACAGATGCGAAACGAGCTGGCATCTTATGCCCATAGTGTGGCAGACATGGCGCCAATGTTGAAGAAGAGTAAGGTGTATGTGGATGCTGTTCCATTCCTACAAATAAAGAAAGACGTGGAGGAGTTTTTAGAGAAGAGTGAAAAACAGGTGACGAGCTAATGAGTGGACAAGTTAACGAGTTAACCAGTTGACCAGTTGACGAGTTGATGAGTTGATGAGTTGTTGACAAGTTGACAAGTTGATGAGTTGATGAATTGACAAGTTGACAAGAAGTATAAAATGCTGCCGTTAATCCCAAAGCTATTGGCTTAACTCCTTAACTCCTTAACTCCTTAACTCCTTAACTCCTAAAAAGAACTCCTTACTACTTAACTACTTACCACTTACTACTTACTACTTACTACTTACTACTTACTACCTTTACTACTTACTACTCTACCCTAAAACATACTGCAAATGCCTCATGCCATGCCCTCCCCACTGGTTATCATCCACATATTGAAAGCCAACGCTAGTGTATAGCCTTTCGGCCTTGGGGTTCCCTTTGTCAACAAGCAGACCAACGGCAGGCAATTGCAGTTGCTTGCCCTTTTCTATGGTAGCCCTTAACAGTGCCTTGGCAATGCCCTTACCCCGATAACGCACATCTACTGCCAAACTGTCTACATACAATTCGCCTGCTGCCGTCTCGTCGTCCATATTGCCGAAGTCGCGATTAAAGCGCGCTAGGCAACCTTGTACAAAGGCCGTACGCCGTTGATGCAACTCGGCACCATCGTAAGACGTGCAAACGCCAATCACTTCGCGTTGAGCGTTGAGGGCCACAAGCGTGTTGAGGTAGCTATATTGGCTGTCAGCGCGACACACCAAATCGGTCATCAGCTGATGAAAACCCGACAGCCCATGCTCTTCGCCTGCAAAATACAGGCAACATTCGTGGTTCATCGCCTCCATGATAAGGCGTGCGATGTCTGAGGCTTGACTTACTTGCGCTTGTTCTATTGTTATCATCTGTGAGAGAATTTGTTATGTATCAAAGAAAAGCCCGACTAGTCGGATTAATATTCGGACTAGTCGGACCCCTATCAGACCAATCAAACCAACCCGATTGGCCCGTTTATCTATTGGCTTAGGTTTCTATCAATCGAAGAACAACATGCGTTCTACCCAATAAACTAAGATGCCGGCAAGGTATCCAACGAAAGCCACCCACGTAATACGTTTCATGTACCAGCCAAAGGTAATCTTCTCTAAGCCCATCACCACAACGCCAGCCGCACTGCCAATGATGAGCATCGAGCCACCAACGCCAGCACAATAGGCCAACAGCTGCCAGAAAATGCCGTCTACGGCCATGTCGCCGGTTGGTGCAATGGGGTACATACCCATACATCCTGCCACGAGCGGAACGTTATCTACAATGCTAGAAAGCACACCGATGATGCCCGTTACCAAGTAATGGTTGCCACCGCTGATGCTTTCCAATCCACGTCCCATAGCCGTAAGCACGCCAATCTCTGCCAAGCAGCCCACCGCCATCAAGATACCCAGGAAGAAAAGGATGGTGCCCATGTCTATCTTGCGCAGCAAGGCGATGACGCGAGCCGACATCGAGTCTTCGCCCAAATGCATTCTGCGGTGGAAAATCTCAGTGGCAGTCCACAAAACGCCCAGCACAAGCAATATACCCATGTAGGGGGGCAGGTCGGTAAGGTAGCGGAAGATGGGAACAAACATCAGTCCGCCAACACCAAGGAAGAAAATAATGCGGCGTTGCACGCGTGTAAAGGCCAACGTGCTGTCTTCTGCCGATGCGGCCATTGCTGGCAGTTTGCCTTTCAACATATACTGCATGATGAAAGCGGGAACCAACATCGACACCAACGAAGGCACCAAAATCTCGGTTATTACGCCAACCGTGGTGATAGAGCCAGCAATCCAAAGCATGATGGTGGTTACGTCGCCGATGGGCGAGAAAGCACCTCCCGAATTGGCAGCGATAATCACCAATGCGGCATACACCATGCGGTCTTGCTTGTCGGCCACGAGTTTGCGCAACACCATAATCATCACGATGCTCGTTGTAAGGTTGTCGAGGATGGCCGACAGGAAGAAAGTCATAAAGGCAATGCGCCACAACAGTCCGCGCTTGCTGTGCGTCTGTATGGAATCGCGCACGAAGTTGAACCCGCCATTGGTGTCAACAACCTCCACGATGGTCATCGCACCCATGAGGAAGAACAGCGTTTCGGCCGTTTCGCCCAAATGTTCTCTTAGGCTTTCGCCCACATGCGCCAGTATGCCAGCGGCGTTACCAGTCAATTCGGGCATGCCAGGCAACACAAATTCGGATGGATTAACCATGAAAAGCGTCCAGCAAGCCACACACATCAAGAGCGCCACAGGCGCCTTGTTCACCTTCGTCAAGCTTTCGAGGGCAATGCAAAGATAGCCCATAATGAAGACAACGACGATTGCCAATGTCAATGAAGTCATTTCCCTACTATTGTTTTTAGATATAACATTTATAATTTGCAAAGTTAGCAATTATATTGATAATAGAAAACGTACACCCGATTTTGTCACATCTATTTCAAAGAAAGTTAGATTTCTAACATTATCGTCGTATTAATTGTTGTAAAAGCAACATCTACATAGCAAAAAAACACTATTTTTGCAATTACGTTTTGGAAACGATGCAGCGATAACAAATGCAGTTTACCCCCCCAATATATATTTACGCCCTAGACATAATATTGTTCACTGGACAAGAAGATATAGGATGACAACAAAAAATGTAAGCCGAGAAAAAGGAGTAATGAAAATGAAGAAGGGAAGGACCGTAAGACCACATACACAAAGAAGTATTTACAGGACATACTCCAACATATCAATTAACAAGTAAAACAATGCTTTATGAAGACAGCCCAAGAAATCCTAAACAACCCTTTTCTTAATAAGGGTACGGCGTTCACAATGGAAGAGCGCAAGGCTTTGAATCTAACAGGTACACTTCCACCTATCGTGCAGACACTAGAAGAGCAGGTAGAACGCACTTACAACCAATGCTGCAAAAAGGCAAACGACCAAGAAAAGCGCATCTACCTGATGACACTTTTCAACACCAACCGCATTCTTTTCTACGCCCTAATGGCACAACACGTGGTAGAATTTATGCCTATCGTCTACGACCCCATTGTGGCGGATGCCATTCGCCAATACGACGAGCTGTTCATGAAACCACAAGACGCCGGATTTTTGTCAATAGACCATCCCGAAGACATCGAAACATCTCTCATAAACGCTGCTGGCGGACGCGACATTCGCCTGATCGTGGTTACCGATGCCGAAGCTATCTTAGGTATCGGAGACTGGGGCGTGAATGGCGTTGCCATATCTATTGGCAAACTAATGGTATACACGGCCGCCGCTGGCATTAATCCAGACAATGTGCTGCCACTGGTTCTCGACGTGGGAACAAATAACAAACAACTGCTTGACAACCCGCTTTACCTTGGCAACAGGCACGAACGAGTTAGAGGACAAGCCTATTACGACTTCGTTGACAAATTCGTAACAACAGCCGAAAAACTATTTCCACACTTATATTTGCACTGGGAAGACTTCGGCCGACCTAACGCTGCAGCCATACTAGAGAAGTATCAAGAAAAGATTACCACCTTTAACGACGACATTCAAGGGACGGGCATTGTTGCATTAGCTGGCATATTAGGCGCTCTGAACATCTCGAAGGAGAAATATACCGACCAAAAAGTTATGATATTCGGAGCTGGGACTGCTGGTGCTGGCATTGCTCATCAAATCTTCGAAGAGTTTATGCAACAAGGTCTTTCGGAAGAAGATGCCCGTAAACATATCTACCTAGTAGACAAACAAGGTTTGCTATTTGAAGATACGAACGACTTAACAGAGGCTCAGAAACCTTTCGTAAGGCAACGCTCTGAATTTGAAGACAGCTCATCGCTTTCAGCTCTTTACAACGCTGTTAAGGCCGTTCATCCATCAGTTCTCATCGGAACATCTACCCAACCAGGAAAATTCAGTGAGGAGGTGGTTAAAGAAATGGCAACGGCAGTAAAACGTCCCATCATATTTCCACTGTCTAACCCCACCGAACTAGCTGAAGCTAAAGCCGAAGATCTTATACGATGGACCGACGGGCGTGCGCTTATTGCAACTGGTATACCAAGCGCACCAGTTGAATATAAGGGCGTAACCTACAATATCGGACAAGCCAACAATGCACTAATGTACCCAGGACTAGGACTGGGCGTTATCGCTTCAACAGCTAAGGTGGTGAACCAAACACTGCTTTCGGCAGCCGCTCACGCCCTGGGTGGCATTGTAAACCCCGACCAACCCGGCGCTGCGGTACTTCCACCTGTAGATAAGCTAACAGAATTTTCGGAGCACCTTGCCATCGTTGTGGCTCAAAACGCCATACAGCAAGGCATCACGAAAAAGAAAATAAACAACGCACAAGAGGCCGTAAGGCAAATGAAATGGTTTCCTAAATACACCGAATAACATAGAAACCGCAGACTAAACCAACCCGTCTTGACTACACTATGCTGTCAAGACGGGTTTTTGCATATAAAAACGACAAGACAGAATGACAAATTGTCGCACCACTGACACCCTTTTGCCTTTTCTATCGCTATGGCATAGGCTTTGTTAATAAGTAAGCAGTTGGGCAGCTAAAAACAAACAAGCCCAACACACCTTATTATATATAGGGACTGGCAAACCACAAATGGAGAGCCACAAATAATATAACATCGAACAAAAATATAAAACAAAATATTCTTATGGGAAAAATTATTGGAATAGACTTAGGAACAACTAACAGCTGTGTTGCCGTTTTCGAAGGCAACGAGCCAGTGGTAATCGCCAACAGCGAAGGCAAACGCACCACGCCTTCTGTGGTGGGTTTCGTTAAAGACGGCGAACGCAAGGTGGGCGACCCCGCCAAACGTCAGGCCATCACCAACCCCAAGAACACCGTTTACTCGATTAAACGATTTATGGGAGAGACCTACGAGCAGAGCCGCAAAGAGGCTGAGGCCATGCCTTACACCGTTGTGAACGAAAACGGACTGCCTCGTGTGGACATCGAAGGTCGCAAATACACGCCGCAAGAAATATCGGCGATGATACTTCAAAAGATGAAGAAAACCGCCGAAGACTACCTCGGACAAGAAGTAACCGATGCCGTCATTACGGTTCCTGCATACTTCTCCGACTCGCAACGTCAAGCAACCAAGGAAGCCGGACAAATAGCTGGCCTTAACGTACAACGTATCGTTAACGAGCCAACAGCTGCCGCTCTGGCATACGGTGTAGACAAGGGCAACAAGGACATGAAGATTGCCGTGTTCGACCTTGGTGGCGGTACGTTCGACATCTCCATCCTCGAATTTGGTGGTGGCGTATTCGAAGTGCTTTCTACCAACGGCGACACCCACTTGGGCGGCGACGACTTCGACCAAGTGATAATCAAATGGCTGGCCGATGGCTTTAAGGCCGACGAGGGAATCGACCTAACAAAGGATCCCATGGCTATGCAACGCCTGAAAGAGGCTGCCGAGAAAGCTAAGATTGAACTGTCGAGCACCACTTCAACCGAAATTAACCTGCCTTATATCTCGGCAGAGGGCGGCGTACCCAAACACTTGGTGAAGACCTTGACGCGTGCTCAGTTCGAGCAATTGGCACACGACTTGATACAGGCTTGCCTCATCCCCTGCCAAAACGCCATAAAGGATGCCAAGCTGTCTACATCGGATATCGACGAAGTTATCCTCGTTGGAGGTTCGAGCCGCATCCCCGCCGTGCAGACATTGGTAAAGAACTACTTCGGCAAAGAGCCTTCGAAGGGCGTTAACCCCGATGAAGTGGTAGCCGTGGGTGCCGCCATTCAGGGTGCTATCCTCAACAAGGAGAGCGGTGTGGGCGACATCGTATTGCTCGACGTTACGCCTCTTACGCTGGGTATCGAGACAATGGGTGGCGTAATGACCAAGCTTATCGAGGCCAACACCACCATTCCGCACAAGAAGAGCGAAACGTTCTCTACAGCAGTAGACAACCAAACGGCTGTTACCATCCACGTTTTGCAGGGCGAACGTCCTATGGCTTCGCAGAACAAGAGCATCGGACAGTTCAACCTCGAAGGTATCGCTCCCGCTCGTCGCGGTGTTCCACAGATTGAAGTAACGTTCGACATCGACGCCAACGGTATCCTCAACGTGTCTGCCAAAGATAAGGCCACGGGCAAGGAACAGAAAATACGCATCGAGGCTAGCAGCGGATTGAGCAAGGAAGAGATTGAGCGCATGAAGGCTGAGGCTGAACAAAACGCAGCTGCCGACAAGGCCGAGCGTGAGAAGGTAGACAAGCTTAACCAAGCCGACTCGATGATTTTCACCACCGAAAACTTCTTGAAAGACAACGGTGACAAAATCCCTGCCGACCAAAAGCCAGGCATAGAAAGCGCACTGCAACAGCTTAAAGACGCCCACAAGGCTGCCGATGTTGCCGCAATAGACGCTGCCATCAACAACCTTAACAGCGTGATGCAAGCTGCTAGCGCACAGATGTACCAAGGTGCAGGCGGTGCTCAACCCGATCCCAACGCTGGTTTCCAAGGTGCAGGCGGTGAGCAAGCACAAGGCGGTAGCACTGGCGACAATGTGCAAGACGCAGATTTTGAGGAAGTGAAGTAAAGAAGTCACAACAAATAACGTAAAGAGGAAGTACCTATTTTGGCACTTCCTCTTTTTCTTTGCACAAAACATTTCTTTCTTAACCTCCTACTCAAAAATATTTACTATATTTGCAAATAACTACATAACACTCATAAAGCGTTTCATAAGTAGAACAAAATGGGGCTTAACCAAGAATGAGAATAGGCTGGCTTAACTTGCAAAAAACGGAAAGGCTACACTATCGTGAACCCATACGTTTGCAATCGTTGCCAACCAAGTCTTAAATTGTTATTCCTAATAGCTGAGATTTTATTGGTGAGTCCAAAAGATGTGATTAACATTCCAGATGAATAACTTTTTCATTATGGCAGAACATAAAGAACAAAATAAAAAATCTATCCGCTTTTTCAACGACCGTGAAGTGAGGGCAGTATGGGATGAGAAACAAAACTGTTGGTGGTTTTCAGCAACAGACATTGTTCGTGCCATCAATGACGAGCCAGACTATACTAAAGCTGGTAACTATTGGCGATGGTTGAAAAAGAAGTTGAAGCAAAAAGATGTTGAACTCGTGAGTGCCACTCACGGCTTCAAATTTGAAGCACCTGATGGAAAACTACGTGTGGCAGATGTTCTCAATAGCGAAGGTGTTGTATTATTGGCGAAGAACTATCCCAACAATCGTGCTAATGAGTTTCTTGACTGGTTTACCTACAGCGACAACACCATTGATGGACAGAGCAAGAAGAAAGCCTACCAACTCTTTGAAAGTGGAATCTTGCAGACGGCAGAGCCTGGTAGTTTAAAGTGCCTGCAACAGATTCATGCTTATCTTTTTGGTGGATTGTACGACTTTGCAGGACAAATCCGAACTAAGAACATATCCAAAGGAGGTTTTACCTTTGCTAATTGTATGCACTTCCCTGAAACCCTGCAAACAATAGAGCGAATGCCCGAAACAACCTTTGATGAGATTATGGATAAGTATGTAGAGATGAACGTAGCCCATCCTTTTATGGAGGGTAATGGTCGCAGCACTCGCATTTGGCTCGACCTTATGCTGAAACGTTCTCTAAAGCGTTGTGTGGATTGGAGCCAGATAAACAAAAACGAATATTTGTCAGCAATGCGCGAGAGTGTTTCTGATAGTACGCACATCAAGTCTTTGGTGCTGCCAGCTCTCACAACCAAGATTAATGACAGAGAAATGTTTATGAAAGGTATTGATTATTCATATTATTATGAACAAAATGAGTGAGCCTTCAAACGAGAACAATAGCATTAGACTGTCTTATAGCGATAAAGGAAATAGATAAAAATTAAATTAAAAAGCAATAAGTTTAAAATATGACTTTTACAGAAGCAAAAAATGAATTTGATAGTAAATATCAGTTTATAAAAGAATACATATGCTTTCTACCAGAACATCTAACAGTGGGTAGAAAAACCAATTTTCAAAAGAAAAATGGTGAACATAATGAGCAATACTATAAATGGCAATTCCTCTATTCGATTGTACAATCTGGACTATTCATTAAAGATTATATCGGAACCGAAGTTCAATTTCCAAAAGGAAATAAATCATCGGCTCCTATCAAACTTGATGCTGCAATTTTTGATGATATTTCGTGGTTTGAAAAGTATAAAGATTACTATAACAACGGCAATAATGAAAGTTTAGATTGGCTTCGTGAGCACCTGTTAGCTGCTTTGGAGTTCAAAAAAGAGGATAACAAAAATATTGCAGATGTTTGGGATAAACAGTTAAAGGCATATCTGAATGAGAGTCGTCGTTCTTTTTGTTTGGGTGTTTTGTATGATACAGAAAGGCTCTATCTATTCCGTAAATCCAATGGAATGTTCTTGAGATATAGTGAAGAATTCAATGCAAAGGGAAATAATAGTAAAACTAAAGAACTTTCATTACATCTTCCTGATCCTTATTTTAATTTACCAAATTTTGAAAGTCTTTTAGATTGGTCTGCTACAAAATCGCTTGATCGCTCTAAAAGAAAAATAGAGGATTTAGATATTATCTCAGGTGTACATTCTACTCAGATAAATGATGCTATGAGTAGCATTTTAAGGACTATGGATTGGGTAGGTAAAGTTGACCAGATTGGTTTTGAGATTCTGATTCAAATTTTATCTTTGAAAATCTTTGATGAAAAGAGAAATGAAAAAAATCCTAGTCGCTTTCTTGATTTTTATATAACAGATAGTGAAAAGAACTTTAAAACACTCGCCGATGAGTCTTTGCAGATATTTATAAAACGAATAAACTCATTAAGAGAGGATGCGTCTGGCACATATCATAGAATATTGAAAGATAACCCTTTAAATGTAAAGAATGAGAATCATGTAAAGATACTTATAGAAGTTATTTACCAGTTTCAGGACTATTCTTTTGTCCGTTCACATAAAACCGACCTTTACCAGTTGGTATTTTATAAATTTGCAACCCCTTTCTCTAAAGACAATAATGCCCAATTTGTAACACCTCTCCCACTCATAGACTTTTTGGTCAATATTGTAAATCCAAGAAATGGTGAAACCGTAATAGATCCAACTGTAGGAATAGCTGATTTCCTGTCAGTTTCTTATGTAAACTCAAATAGCAAATTGGATGATAACAATATCTATGGTATGGATATTGACGATCAAATGGTGATGCTTGCTACTCTTAACATGCTGCTCAACGGAGATGGTAATGCTAAGATTAAGGCTAAAGCAGGATATGGCTCATTGTTATCTAAGTTTGATACTAAAGGGGACATTATAGACCTTATCCCATCAATGAATAAGAATGGTAATTGGGATAATAGACCAGACATGAACAAACTCAAAAAATTTGATGTCGTACTGACCAATCCACCATTTGGCGAAGATAGAGCCTTTGTCCCTAAAGATAATAAGGACTTGGAGATGATACAATGTTATGAATTGTGGGATTTATACAGTAATAATAGTAAAGGTGGAAAAAAAACAAAGAAACAAGCAAATAAAATTGATCTCGGTGTTATCTTTTTAGAAAATGCTTATCGTATTCTCAATGAGAATGGTAGAATGGGCATCGTATTGTCTAATTCCATCGCAAGTATTGATTCTCATAAAATTGTTCGCAAGTGGCTAATTGACAATATGCGCATTGTTGCTATATTTGACTTACCTGCAAATGTATTTGCTGAAACTGGAGTTAATACATCTATCATTGTTGCATATAAGCCAAAGAAAAGTGAATTGGTGAAGCTTAAAGAGCAAAACTATCAGGTTTTCGCACGAGATATACAGAATATAGGCTATGAGGTAAAAACAAGTAAACGCGTGAAATTCTTTTCGCCAGTATATAAAATTAACTATGACAATTTTGAAGTAGAAATAGATGAGGATGGTAGGGCTATGCTTGATGAAGATTTTACCCAGACAGTAGCCGATTTCAAACAGTGGTGTTTAAGACAAGAGAAACAATTACAGGATATTTTTATAAAATTGAAGTAAACAATGGATAGTAACAAGTATATTAAGACTCCGTCTTCCATTTCTTATAAAGATATAGGCAATGTTGATTACACTCTGTCAGCTTCGCAATATAAGCATTTATCAATGCTAAATACAAATACTCTTACCGTGAGGGATTTCCTTAGCCGTCCACTTCAAAGGAAAGATTTAGGTGTTGAGGTTGGCAGTTTAAACTATATAAATCAATCTACACATTATTTCTTACGAACAAAGGCCTTGCAAGAACATTCTCTTTTGCCTGATATAACAAAAGAGACAATGCTTCCCATAATGCCGCAGAGTTTTGTTCAGATGAATTTAAAAGAAGGAGATTTAATAATTTCAAAGGACAGTAATATCGGAGAAATTGTAATTTTAGATAGAGATTATCCGAATGTAATGCTTTCGAGTGCTCTTTATAAACTGCCTATAAACTGCAATAAATATTATTTACTGGCTTTCATCAAGCATTCGCTTTTTCGTGAACAACTTGATGTTATGGTTCCCAAAGGTGCCACCATCCGACATGCCAAGAAGTTGTTTCTTAACTGTAAAATACCGTTGCCAAATAAAAATAAGGAGAATACGATAAAGTTTATAGAGTTCTTAACAAGTGCTATTATCAATAAAGAAAGAAGAATAAAAGAAAGATATAATCACATATTGGATCTAATCGATCAAGAACTCTACAATAATCAGAAATTAGATAAATTTATATATGATTTTCCTTTTTTTGATGAATTAGTTTTATCTGGCCGGCTAGATACCAAAACTTACACAAAGGAGTTTAAGGAAAATGAATATATTGTGAAAAATTACAATAAAGGGGCTCAAACAATTTATGAACTAGGCTTTAAACTTTCAAGAGGACAGAATCTTCAGGTTTCCAATATTGGGGGTAGTATTTATTGTAAAACTCATCATAGAGACTTTTACACATTGGTGCTGCCTAAATTCTTATCAAAATATGGAACAATAGAGAAAGTTGAATACTTGGGCAATCCAAATAGTTTAAAAACGTTAAAGCGAGGAGATCTGATATTTGGTGCAGAGGGCTTTGAGAAAGGGCGTTCTATCGTTGTACTTGAAGAAGAAGATAATGTTATCACTAATATACATGGCATTACTTTTAAACAGGAAGCGTACGATATAAATAAAGCGATATTTGTAAAATGCTTTCTAGATTATCTAAGAAATAAGGGTATCATTGATCTCTATGCTGTTGGAGGTAATGGGGGAAGTCTTGCCCAAAAATATTGGGATGTTATTTTATTTCCCAAATTTCCTAAAAAGAAACAAGATGAAATAGTCAGGCTCTATCATAATTTACAAGCTAATTATGATGCAGATAACTTTACTCTAAATAATTTCTTAGAGTTAGATAACGCTTATAATGAAGAAGCGGGTATTTATGAATTAGATAAAACAGCAAAGATGCTTAATGAGATCCTAAATACAGCAATTGATAATATTGCAAACGACAAAGAAGTAAATGTTAAATTTAGTATATAGTAAAAATGTATGGAAAATCAATATAATGGACTTAAGGTAGAACATGACATTGAAAGTAAAATTCATTTCTTTCAAGGGAATACAGATTTAATATCAAAGCCTAAAGCGAACACAGATACTGAATATAAAGACATAATAGATAAGATTATAAAACCAAAATTCAATGAGTTCTTTAATCTTAAAAATATCCATTTCTTGTTTGGATCGGGAACAAGCAGTCATTCAATTCCAACAATGGCTGGGTTACTTGAAACACTTAGTAAAAAGATTCCATTAGAAGTTTCAAAAGATATGTTAGGACTTTTTGAACAACTCAAAAAGACTAATAATAATAATTTAGAACAAATTTTGAGTGTTTTATATTCGCAGAGAGAAGCTCTTAAAGGTATGGGGAAAGGAGTCAAAGAAACAGCTAAACTCATTGAATTTATAGAAAACCATATATTTAATAGTATTAATGTAGGCCCTTCACACGAAAATTACAAAAAGGATTTGAAGAATTATCAGAAGTTCTATCAGAAGTTGGCTCTTAGAAGTAGGGATATGTCAAGGATAAATGTGTTCACTACAAATAATGATTTGTTCAATGAACGTGCATTAGATAATCTGAATATTCATTATATCAATGGTTTTGGTGGTGGACTTGGACGTTTCTTTAATCCTGCATTGTTTAATTATACCTATTCAAAGAGGTTGGATTCCAGCATCAGCAAATACGAACCTGTAGAAAATCTCGTCTATCTATATAAAATACATGGCTCAATTAATTGGATAGAAGATGACACGAATATTAATTCTTTTTTCAAAGTTAAAGAACTTCCTGCAGATATGATACAGAAAGGAGAGAATAATGTTCTAATCTATCCAACGCCAATGAAGCAAAATAAGAGCCTTGGGAGCCCTTATGTAGATTTATTCAGAGAATTTCAACATAAATTGCTAGAGCCTAATGGCGTTTTATTTGTGATAGGATACAGTTTTAGTGATGAACATGTAAATGATATAATCTATCGCGCATTAGCGACAAATACAACATTCAATCTAGTGATATTAAATAACGTGGAGGGCTCTGTAATATCAAAGATTGAGGATAATCGAATATATCGATTATGGGGAAATTTACTAAATGGAATCAAAATTCATTATTTTGACTATATTGTAAATGACCTGTTACCAAACCTTGACGCCTTCCGTGATAGTACATCGGATTTGGAAAAGTTTGTTAGTTATCTTAATCAACAAAAGAAAGAGAAAGATGAAGATAGGTAAGATCATATCTGTTGAATATGATAGATTCAAAATACGTCTTTATAATGATGCAAAGACCTCTACTGTATCAATAAAAGGGCATGTTTATTATTATGGCAATATTGGGAGTTATTTAAAGACTACAAACTCTATAGGAGAGAGTATCTTGTGTGAAGTGATTGCTATTTTGGATTACAATGTAACAAATACGGAATATTCAAGATTTAATCTAGATAGTTCAAGAGAACTAATGGTTAAACCAATAGGAGTTTTAGATAAGGAGAAAGGATTTAGTTTGGGAATTGGAATATTCCCCTCATTATACAGCGATGTAGAGATTGTAACAATAGAAGACATCGACTCTATCCTTTCTGAAGATATGAACATAAATGATGGTGTCCACCCTTCATTATTGTTAGGATATAGTAAAAGTATGATCAATTATAAAGTCCAATTGAATATCAATAAACTCTTTAATATCCACACTGCTGTATTAGGGAATAGTGGAAGTGGAAAATCCAACACTATAGCACATATTTTACAAGAAATTTATCGTAAAGAAGATAATTATGCCATCGGTGCTAAAACGGTATTATTCGATGTTAATGGTGAATACACAAACGCTTTTGATACTACAGCCAACCTCAATTCAAATGTGGAAAAAGTTTTCTTGAAACCTAATATAGCAGAAGATGCCATTTATCATAGGTTTAAGTTGCCACACTATTTAATGAATTTAGATGAGTGGTTAGCTTTTCTAATGGCTTCTGAAAGATCACAAAAACCATTTTGGAGTAATGTGTTACAAGAAACTTACAAATTTCATTCTATATTTTCACAAGTAAGTAGCAATGATGCAAGTAAGAGTTATCTAAACTATTTCAAGTGGAAGATACTATCAATCCTTAATATGGTCAATTCTACAGTAAATAGTGATACATCAAAGATAACTGCTGCTCGAGGGATTATCTTAAGATGTAAAGAGGTCGTATTACAGACTTTAGAATTGCAAAAGAAGGTGTTATCCGAAGATGAGGTTTCAAACGATTTAATTAGTTTTCTGAACGAAGCTGATAATAACTGCTGGATAGAATATGGTGATAACAAAGGGAGTCTAGCAACATTTATTTCTGATCAAAGCGATCTTATAGATAATACAAAGGCTATAGAGATTAATGAGAAGAAATTAAAATCTGGGGAATTTTACGATTACCACTTTCTTAAAGCTGCTGTGGATATTGTCTTAATGGAAGAGGAGGCGCGAGGAAACTTAAGAATAAGAGAGTTTGCATCAACACTACTTTCTCGTTTAGATTTTTTCTTAAATAACCCAGAATGTAGCTTCATGAGAGAATGCGGAGATACTATATATATAGATACGGAAGACTATATATACAAGATTTTTGGAATTAGAAATGGAGAGAAAAGGAAACAACTTATAATTATAGACACAAGTGAACTTGAATCTGATACGCTTGAATTAACGACAAGTGTCATTAGTAGAATGTTATTTGATTTTCGTAAAAAACAGAATGAAGAATATAGACGTAAGCAGCCTATTCATCTGATTTTGGATGAAGCACATCGGTATATCAAAAGAGACGGACAGTACATTTTGAGACACAATATTTTTGAACGAATTGCAAGAGAAGGACGTAAATATGCAATTTACTTAATCGTTTCTTCACAAAGACCTTCAGAATTATCTAGTACTGTGCTAAGTCAATGTGGAAATTATATAATTCACAGGATACAAAATGATTTGGATATGAAATACATATATTCTGTTCTACCATACTATTCCGAAGATTATCCAATGAAAATAAGGCAGTTAGTTCCAGGCGAAGCCTTAGTGTTTGGAAATTTTGTACCAATGCCATTACTTGTAAAAGTAATAGAAGCGAACCCACACCCCAATAGCGACAATTGTATTATAAATGAAGAATGGTTTAAAATAGATAAAGAGGAATAAAATGCTTCTTAAGTGATAACATCCAAGATGTTTCCTAATCAACACTACTCAAATTGAGGAAACATTTTGCACCATACAAATATAAACCATTGATAATCAGTATATGCTATCTTTGAAGAAGTGATGCAATAAACAAGCATATAACGCCTCAATAGCCCACAAAAGCTATTGAGGCGTTACATGTTTGCCTGTCTTTTACACGCCTCACCTACTCTGAAAAGCCCCTTTATCTTCACCCAAAACCACACTACACAATCAAAACACAAACATTCCGCAATAGCAACAACGCCAACTTTTCTCCCCTTATTCTCAAAAAACACACCATCTATGCACCATACTAGCGCAAACTTTCCTATATTTGCACATTGATACGCACAACTACCATATACTAACGAATGATGGACGGGTGCGACACAACCATCAAACAATCTGCCTATGGGCGCGGTAATCGTTCTTTTGCAACTCGTAAGCGTGTTCACGCTCATCTTCGTTGGCATCCGAATGAAAGCCAAAGCCCCATAAGCGCATAAATCAACGAACCCCACAAGTTCACCAACTAACAAACCCAAACACTCACAAACTTTAAATACTCACTAACAAACATCATGAAAGTAAACAATCTACTTGCCGCCATGTCCCTGTTCCTATGCCTGCCCCTAACGGCTTTGGCGCAGGGAAACAACACGGGTATGGGCGGCGAAGACGACGACACACCTTCGATTGCCGAACGGGTGCTGAAACTGGAAAAGAAGACCGACGCCTTTAACCTCTACCTCAACTTCGCCGCAGCAGCACGCGCCACCGAACATAACAGCACGTGGAAGGGGGCGTTTGTCAACCGTCAGTTGCGTTTGGAGATTAAAGGACACGTCACGGACAAGCTCTTCTATCGCCTCAGACAGCACCTCAACAGCGGCTACGAACCGCAAGGCGAAGACAATTTCGCCAAGGCCACCGACATGATGATGGTGGGTTACACCTTCAACCCCAAGTGGGAAGTGCAAGCAGGAAAGATCGGCCAGATATGGGGAGGCTACGAATACGACGAAAATCCGCTCTTTATATACCAATACTGCGACTTCGTGGCGCACATGGAATGTTTCGTTGCGGGTGCGCAAGTAACGTTCAAGCCCATACCAACCCAAGAGTTTGGCCTACAAATAACCGACTCGCACAATGGCACGTTCGAGCAAGAGTATGCCAAGGATGCCAAAATGGCTGGTCCGAACTTTGCCACCGACCGCGAACAACTCACGCCCAGCAACATCCCCCTCACCTATATCGCCAATTGGAACGGCAATTTCTTCAACGACCGACTACAAACCCGATGGGCATGGGGACTACAAACGCAGGCCAAGGGCAAATATTCGCGCATGCTTAGTCTTGGGCAAAGGCTCAACTTGCCTAAGCTGCAATGGTACATAGACTATTATGGAGCCGTTGACGAACTAGACCGCTTGCGCATCGCATCGGGCGAATTAACCAGCCTGGTAAACAACGATAAAGGCGTATTCTTCGGCAACGTGCACTACAACGCCCTCGTCACCGAGGCCAATTGGCAGTTTGCACCGCGATGCAACCTCAAACTTCGGGGCAGTTACGAAACCACGAGCATTCCCCAATACGAGGCGTTAAAAAACTATCGCAAGTATTACAGCTACGTGGCCAGCCTAGAATATTTCCCCGTAAAAGGGCAAAACCTACGCCTTTTCTTGGCCTACATGGGTCAGAAAGTAGACTACAACCACGCCTGCGGCCTGTCCGATTACCACACCAACAAGCTAGAACTTGGCCTGATGTATCGCATCAAATGCTATTGAATGTTGTGTTAATGAGGTAAACAATTATCCTCATGGTTTAATCGGCGCTCAAAAATAAGATACGATTTAAATTACGCTTTAGTCGTCTTATCATATATTTCTGTGTCTTAGCACAAGCTGTTTGGTGCCTGTCCGCTTCCAGGAGGCTTCGTCGAGTTATAGCTCCCGACGTATAAAACATTCAGCGCGACTTTTAACATTATAACTACCCCTCTCTCGACATCAATTGTTCATCGGATTGGAAAGAATTGATTCTCGCCTGTGGTTGCATGTAAAAAGTCTCACCAGAAAGGATATTTAGTTAGTTTTTGTAATTCCGAGCTGGCAGTGGCACGTAACAGTACCGATAGCGACACTTAGCAAAAGGTTAAGTGCTGCTCCCCATTAACTCGCGAGTGAACGAAAAAATAAGATGTTTTAAACGAGAATTTGATCTATTGCCAGTACAATTTTATTTAAGAAATTTATAACATCTTCCACATCCGTCCTTTCTATTTCTGTTTTCTTCATAGATATTAAGTTCTCTATGTCTGCTTCATGAGCTATCTTGTTTCTGCGTAAAATAATTAGTCCCAATTTCGTTTTAACATCTTCTGCTTTCATCCCAATTTCTTTCCCAATTTTACTCCACGCTTTCGTTAAGTTGACCATACCCAAAGCAGACTCTACACTTTTGGGGGATTGGTAGCTATCTTTGGATAATATTTTCTTTACTGAAGCATTGTATATATCCTCTCTTACTGAGATATCAGATGTTGCCAATAATTGTTTTACAGTGGACATGGGGACGCAGAAGTCTTTAAAATTGTTACCCTCCGCCCGGGTACCAGAAAACATATCAGACATTCCTTGTAACACGACATCATGTAAGTAACAATCAAATGCACTTACAATTAGAACATATTCCGACCGTAAGATATCACTTAAATCTAATGCTGGAACCATCTTTTCTAATTGTTGGTGTAACCAATGCATTTCATCTATATTTTTGCGATTGTTTTCCCAAGTTGTTTTAGGATTTCTCATCAGACGTCATTATTATAATTTTATCAGCAATGAGATCAAACAACGTTTTAAACCAATTTAATGTCTTCCTTTGCCCCTCTTGCATACCTTTATCGCTCAATTCAAAAATCGGTATTGACTGGTCATTAGACATCGCAATAAGCTTGTTGAAATTAGAGATTTCTGCAATACAATACTTTTGCAGTTCTCTATATTGACTCCTTAGTCTGTTGTTCAATTTTTGAGCATCTAAATATTTGTCGCTAGACAGAAGCATACCTTCACTTTCCAAATTATGGGCTAATTCTTGATTTACAACATCTGTTATTTTATCCATAAATTCCACAAAAGCCTTTGTGGCCTTGCCTTTTGAAAGATTAAAATCATTTATTGTATAACCAAGAAACTTTGGAGTATTCATTGGAAGTGAGTATTCTGCATCCTTGAAAAGGATCCTCGCATTTTTAGCCCATCTTTCCCAAGTCGGTAGAATTCGAGAAAGAGACTTTATTGCCATATAAGAGAAGATGTCTGGTGAAGTTGGAACAAAGAAAAAGTCTGATGTTATCAATAAATCTTGATTGATAGCACTAAGACTAGGATTCATATCTATAATTACATATTCTATACTGTATCGACTTGCAACTTTATCAAACAAATAATTGAAAGACCCTGGAAGATTTTCTAAAGCCCCTACAGATTCTGTAAGTTGAAAAGATAGACCAAGCTGTACTTCACATTCAGATAAATCCAAACTACCTGGCAGCAAATACAAATTACTATTTTGGGGAATCTGAATACAATCTATTGCTTCAATCAGTCTTGGCTTAGCCTTAAAAGCAGGCTCAAGTGCATCCTTTATATTATTTTTATTCTCTGACAAATAGAACCGATTGAACTCTTTAGTACCCAAAGAATATAAGCTAAGATTGCACTGGCTATCGGCATCAACCAAAAGAACCTTCTTACCTTTTTGAGCAAGTTTCCAACCAATATTAAATGCAGTTGTGGTTTTACTTACTCCACCTTTATGATTAAAAATCGCTATTTTCTTCATATTTTTCTTAATCCGACGACTTTTTGATTAAACGATTATCTTAAGTATTTGAACTACAATGTGTTGTTCATAATTTTGCAATATTGAAAAATTCATGAACCTTTGTGTTACAAACAATCAGGGCGAATTCAACGACTGACATGGCAAAGATACAAATAAAATCCGAGAAAGCCACTCCTTTGATGGATATATTTTCATATGGAGAGAATTGAGTCAGCCACCGGTCTTGTTATGGGCAGGAACTTTAGCCTTAGCAGTTCATCGTATGGCTATGTGCGCCCCACCAGCAGGATGCCATGGAGCACTTATACAGCCGTTTTGGGGCGTATAACATTCACATCCGCATGCCCATATGAGATTGCGGCTCATGACTGAGGGAGATTGTTGAAACCATCACCAAGCACAGCGACCAGTAGTACATTCATGCAAACAGATGCTTCGCGCTCTATTAATGACATCCCCACCCTAAGCGGATCGCAAAGGGTGGAGACTAACGGCATCAAGTATTTTGTACTCTTTAGGACGGAGGGTAAACCCGTAAAGCAAAAACTTCACCTCCCCAAACTAAAAAATAATCCTCCCGCCCTGCCTTTTTTACGTAAGTTCTTGTTATCTTTGCAACAATGGAACAAGCCGTAAAAAACAATTGGAGCGAAAACGTCATCGTAGTTGATGCCGACTACGTAGACAACGTGGCATTCAACCTCATCGTTAACTTCGAACGCATCATCGGCCGACGCATTCCGCAGGCCGACTTGGCACGCTGGCTCGACTGCATTGCCCTCGATGGAGGCGTGCGCAACGGCGAAAACAACCTGCAAGTGGTGATGGTTCATAGCAAGGCGAAAAACCAAATGGAGAACTTTTCGCCCGCCAACTTTGCCGACGAACTAAACGGCAAGGCCTTCAAAGACGGCTTGGGCGAGTTCGCCATCGGCACATATCCCGTGGAAGACTTGGTAAACGCCACCGACTTTTTTCTCGATGTGGTGCAAACAGTCTGCGCCCAGTCCGAAGTTAAGCGCGTGATGGTTGTGCCAAACGCCGAAAACGCCGAACTATACGAGGGCCTTCGCCATCAGATGCACCGCTTAGACGACGACACCAAGCGCGTAACCATCTTCGCCATGCAGCCCCTCCCTGGCGGAAACTTCCGCCAAGAGATACTGGGCTACTCGCTCATGAACGCCCTCGGCATAAGGAGCGACGAGATAAACGCCCAATAAGCTCACGCGGCGTTCGCCCCGAACAGCCCCTCCGCAACACCCTGCGGCAACACAAACACAGCAAACAGAAACAACAAAACGATATGGGAAAAGTTCTTATGATTGGCGCAGGTGGCGTTGCTACCGTGGCCGCATTTAAAATCGCACAAAACAAAACGCACTTCGGCGAGTTTATGATTGCCAGCCGCCGAAAGGAAAAATGCGACGAAATAGTAGATGCCATACATGCCAAAGGCTATGATATGGACATCAAAACGGCACAAGTAGACGCCGACGACGTTGAACAACTGAAAGCCCTGTTCAACGACTTTAAGCCCGAATTGGTTATCAACCTGGCCCTACCCTACCAAGACCTCACCATCATGGAGGCTTGTTTGGCCTGCGGTTGCAACTATCTAGACACCGCCAACTACGAACCCAAAGACGAGGCACACTTTGAATACTCGTGGCAATGGGCCTACAAGCAACGCTTTGAAGAGGCTGGGCTCACAGCCATTCTGGGCTGTGGGTTCGACCCAGGCGTAAGTGGCATCTATACGGCGTACGCCGCCAAGCACCACTTCGACGAAATTCACTATCTCGACATCGTTGACTGCAACGCCGGAAACCACCACAAGGCCTTCGCAACCAACTTCAATCCAGAGATTAACATACGCGAGATAACCCAAAAGGGCTTGTACTACAAAGACGGAGAGTGGCTCGAAACCGAACCGCTGGCCGTACATCAGCCCATCACCTACCCCAATATTGGTCCGCGCGAAAGTTACCTAATGCACCACGAAGAGCTTGAAAGCTTGGTGAAAAACTACCCCACCATTCGCCAAGCACGCTTCTGGATGACCTTCGGACAACAATATCTCACCTATCTCGACGTGATACAAAACCTCGGCATGTCGCGTATCGACGAGATAGAATACGAGGCTCCGCTAGCCGATGGGTCGGGTAAGCGCGTAAAAGTGAACATCGTTCCCCTTCAATTCCTTAAAGCCGTGCTGCCCAACCCACAAGACTTGGGTGCCAACTACGATGGCGAAACATCCATTGGCTGTCGCATTCGTGGCGTAAAAGACGGTAAGGAACTTACATACTACGTTTACAACAACTGCAAACACCAAGAAGCCTACAAAGAAACGGGCATGCAAGGCGTTAGCTACACCACGGGCGTACCCGCCATGATTGGCGCAATGATGTTCTTCAAGGGCCTTTGGCGCAAGCCGGGCGTATGGAACGTAGAAGAGTTCGACCCCGATCCATTCATGGAACAGCTCAACATACAAGGACTGCCCTGGCACGAAGAGTTCGGTGGCGACCTTGAATTGTAACCCTTAAACCACTCCCATCATACCTAAAACAACAACAAATGGCAAAAGAAGAAAGCAAACAACTTTCGCCCGATGAGGCCAAACTCAAAGCCCTGCAAGCGGCGATGAGCAAGATAGAAAAAGACTTTGGCAAAGGCTCGATAATGAAAATGGGCGACGAGCAGATAGAGAATGTAGAGGTGATACCCACGGGCAGCATCGGCCTAGACGTGGCCTTAGGCGTGGGAGGCTATCCCCGCGGCCGCATCATCGAGATTTATGGCCCCGAATCGTCGGGTAAAACCACGCTCGCCATCCACGCCATTGCCGAGGCACAAAAGGCTGGTGGCATTGCCGCCTTTATCGATGCCGAGCACGCCTTCGACCGTTTCTATGCCGAAAAGCTTGGCGTAGACGTGGCCAACCTTTGGATTTCGCAACCCGACAATGGCGAACAGGCTCTCGAAATAGCCGACCAGCTTATCCGTTCGTCGGCCATCGACATCCTTGTTGTCGATTCTGTGGCTGCCCTTACCCCCAAAAAGGAGATTGAAGGCGACATGGGCGACAACAATGTGGGCCTGCAAGCGCGACTGATGAGCCAAGCCCTGCGCAAGCTAACGTCTACCATCAGCAAAACCAACACCACTTGCATCTTCATCAACCAGTTGCGCGAGAAAATCGGCGTGATGTTCGGCAATCCCGAAACAACCACTGGCGGTAACGCATTGAAGTTCTACGCCAGTGTTCGTTTGGACATTCGCAAAGTAACCAGCATTAAAGATGGCGACAACATCGTGGGCAACCAAGTGCGCGTAAAAGTGGTGAAAAACAAGGTTGCACCACCTTTCCGCAAAACCGAATTCGAGATTACTTTCGGCGAAGGCATATCTAAGGTGGGCGAAATTCTCGACCTCGGCGTTGAATACGAAATCATTAAGAAGAGTGGTTCGTGGTTCTCGTACAACGAGGCCAAGCTAGGTCAAGGTCGCGATGCCACCAAGAACCTGCTCAAAGACAACCCCGAACTGTGCGAGGAGCTGGAAGCAAAAATCATGCAAGCCATTAAAGATAAGCAAGACTAGGATTACCCCCCTACCTTTGCGCGCCCACAATGGCATAAAAAACATCAAAGCGGAACGGACATCAGCCCGTTCCGCTCTTTATTTTTCCCTTTGCCCACACCCTAGATGGATGCTGTCGCCACCAAACGCAAACATGCTTTTATCCCAAATTGGCCGTTGCCTTTACCTTAAATTGGCCGCTAGAACCTGTGCAGGCTTTGTGTCTTGCAGGGCATCTTGTCCGTCTCCTTCAAGGTATGGCGAACTACGTCAAGATAATAAAACGAGCAAGATGCCGACAACGGCGAAAGATGTACAGGAAACGAAGGAGACAACCTAAAATAATTGGTAAGCGGTATAACCACCAATTGGGGTTTAAACGTGTGGCAGGGCGCAGAACGGCTTTGCCCATACGGCACACAACATCTTTTCTCCTTAAAACAGCAGGCCAACACGGCCACCAAGACATTCCCCACTTGCAACGAATGCAGCCATAGCCCATCTGCGTGCCCTAATCGCTTATCCCATGCAAGGCCCGAACAGGGCGCACATCTTCTATAAACAGCTAAAAGGCGAACCCCACGCCATCGTGCGGTCCGCCTTTTGTCAATCTAGGCGGTGATCCAACAACAGTCGTCTCACCTAACTTTATCAAAGTATAGTGTCATCAGTCCATTTTTAGTGTTCTCTCTGTAAATCAACGATTGGTTGTTGTTTTCGAAGTTCATGTCGAATGTAACGTGTTCTCCCCTATCGCTAACGCCAGAATAAGTACCCCCTTCATTCTTCCAGGTAAAGTTCGTTGTTGTCTTAACGCACGTGCCGTTCTCTGGGTAATCCAAATATATGGTAAGCCCCAGCACACTGGCCACAACAGAGCCAGACAAACACTCATTAGGTTTCACAAACACCGTGGTGCTGCCCACGCTTGCCTTAGTTAACCGCCAATAGCCCACAAGCGGATCTAGGTAACCATAGTCAACTCCCTTTTTATGCAGCACTTGTATCTCGTCTCCGTATAAGCCGTTCTTCCAGCTAAATATTAGTTCCTTGCCTATCATGCGATAGTTAATGGAGGTTCTCTTGCCCCTATCGGTAGGCGAGTCTGCGGCAACAATCATATTCAATACGCCATTATCGGCGGTGTATTCGTAATATATGGACTTAAGCTTGCAAGTACCATCCCTGCCATCATACAAATCGAAATGCATTCTGTTTCCGGATATGCGCCATACAGATTTTTGGGTACATTGGTTGGGGGGAAACCATCTATATCCCTTCTTACTGCTGTTGTTATTTCCCACGTAAATATACCAATCTCCGTCTAACGAGGTGCTACCCTCATTATCGTCTTTACTGCAAGACGAAACAAGCAACGCCAAAACAGCAAATGCCAAATAAATAAACTTTTTCATAAGATTTCCATTTTTTGAAACATAATTAATCCTTTCAAAGATAGCAATTTGTTTGTTTCCCTCCAAAGTTGCGCCGCGATTTTCTCTTATTTTAACTACTGTGGTTCAGTCGTAACCCCATCTAGCCAGAAGTCACCAGAACCCAAGATGCCACACATGCTGTACCCCAATACGGCAAAGTCCATACCACGGTAAGAGATACTGCCGCCCTACACTTCCCCCATTGTGTCAACACAAAACAAAACATCTTCTAGCACAAAGCCAACGCTTAAGAAATCTAAACCACAGAGAAAACAGGCAAGTTTACGACATTGAAAGCCACCCACGCGTCGACGTGCACACACCATCATTCCCTGATGAGGTTCTGTGCGCCCTACTTATCTTACACATCAGCTCCCCACCTAGGGGACACGGCAACGGCACAACCCAACAACCCACGAGCAAGCCAAGCGTACCCGAACCTGCCAATTTGAGACACAACTTACACAACCCCAACTTACAACGATTTAAAGGAGCAATTATCAAATTACGGCCTCAGAAAAACGTGTTGTATCGTTTGTTGTCCTTGCGATACAAAGCCAAGACAAACACCCCGTTCATGTACAAATGTAGCGGAGAAAGATACGGTTAAGCCCAAAATCCACTCCCATTTGCCTGAGGCAAAACGTGGTTACGGGTTGAAAAGGAATAAACCCCAAAAAGGGACAAAGAGGAATGCCGAGGTTAAAGGGTTAAGTGCAATGACCTATTTATAGTCAAACAGAATTGCTGTTGGAAAATAGTTGTTAGAAGAATGCAAGGCATGTGTAACATAGCATCAATAAACCTTTACGCAGAAGAAAAGGAGCACTTTTTGTTTGCTTACGATGCACCTATGACTTTCCAAATCCATTTCTGTTTGACTATAAAAAACTAGAACATGGGTGCGCCATGCGCAGAACAAAGCCAATGAAATGTAAAATATTTGCACCGCAATTTAACATTATGAATGCCATCGGTGCGAAATTTCCAGGCATAGGGCGAATTTACGCGCGTATTTCAGAAGTTTATAACACGCTGATTTACTGGTATTTATCTATAAAAACGCAAGAATATACCTTCTTTTAATGTTTAACAAGGGTTTTCAGCATAATTATACGCACGGCTAAAAGTCATCAAGCGGCTTTTAGCCGATAAAGGATAAATGGCTTATTAGCAAGTAGTTATAATTTATTTGTATGTTGCTTGGGGGCTATTTGCTGCTAAATACAAGCGTTTTGCTGCTAAATGCACTGCGTTTTGGTGCTAAATGCAATGCGTTTTGGTGCTAAATGCGTTGCGTTTTGGTGCAAAACACATTACAACCACAAATGTTTCAACCGAATTTTCATGTTGTTTCGAACCCAAATTTGGGGCAATTTTTCTTCAAAGAGAAATGCAAAAGCATAGTAAATAGCAAAAATCGGGGTGAATAAGGGCGCTATGCCGGCTACATTTTTCTCCTCGTAAGCGCATTTTATATATGTTTTGGCAGGTTTGTTTGTCTAGAAGTGGCGGCCATAAAAACATGTTTTGTAAAACATTTTTACCAATTTAACCCAAGTCGGTCGTTAGAGCCTGTGCAGATTTTGTGTGTTGTTGAGCATATTGTCTGACTTATTCTTGAAGACGTGGCGGGCTACGTCAAGAGAATAAGACAGGTAATATGCCGACAAGCAAACGAAAGATGAACAGAAAGCGATGGAAACAACATAAAAATAACAGGTAAGCGGTCTAACGACCGATTGGGTTTAACCATTCACCGATTGGCTTTGAGTCACAAAAAAGCCCACCCCATGCCACCCTCGAAAGGGAGCTAGGGTGGGACAATGATAAATTTCTAGATGGAATTTATTACGCTTATAGGCGAAGTTAATTACGCTTCTAGACCATATTAATTACACTTCTAGGCGATATTTATTACGCTTACAGGCATTAATAATAACGTTTCAAGTCGCTATTTACGAATTACTTTCTCGGTTTTCTTGCTACCATCGGCATACGTAGTAACAACGATGTTCACGCCCTCGAAGGGTTGTGCCGACTGCAAACCAGCTGCATTGTAATAGCGAACGCTAACCACGCGCTTGCCTGCGACGGGCTGTTCAACGCCCGTTGTGGGCTGCCGTTTCACCGTTAAGGAGCGTTTGGCAGGCGTAAGCGTTTGGTTATGCTCGGTGGGAATACTCAAGATGCAAACCTCGTTGCCGGCACATACCAAGTTGCCTGCGGGGTCGAAGGCCATTTGGTATATCTCTTTGCCCAAGCCTTCGTAGCTATACTTCTTGGTAAGCGTGGGCGTAGAGCCGTTCCATGCAACGTTGAAGAATTGCAATGCCAAGCTGCCATCGCATATAACGAGGGTCTTTCCATCGTCGCTAACGGCAAATCCCGACCTACGCGACCCATTGAGATTCTCTACCCAATCGGCATTGCCAGAGTTAAAGGTTACTTTTCCGTCCTTATCTACGAACATCAGCGAAGGCACACCCTTGGTGTTGTTGCCTGCTCCGCGATATTGCGCCACCCAAAGTCCACCATCAGGACCGGCTGCCAGGTTGTCGTCGGGATTAATTAGTCCGCTAACTTTAAGCGTCAGGCTAGGTGCCTTGTTCCACGATGTAAGCACAGAGCCATCTGGTTGCCCGATGTTGTACACGCCAATGGCCGCCTTCATGTCTTCTAAGCAAACGTATAGCTTGGCATTGCTGCCGCTACCCGTAGGCAAAACCATCGAGGCCGAGGAACCAACGCTTTGTCCATCGTTGGTGATTAGTCCGTCTTTATCAGGCTGACCAACGAAGAACTGCTCAAACTTGCCGTCCATCTGGGCAGGGTTAGCAATAAACACGCCCGGATTTTCGTCGCTAAACTCAGCAATATAAAGCTTACCTGTTGCGTCAACACTCATTCTGTAATTCCCCATCAGCTTTTGTCCGCCCTTATACGGAGCAGCATTGGTGCGCGCGCCGTTGGCATCGCACACGTAAACGCCTGTTACGTCAAGTTGTTTCTTATTGGCTTCGCCCACATACATGCGGCCAAAGAAGTCGCTCTCGGTGCTCTTGTCGATGGCCACTGTTGCACGATTGTAAGCCGTTGCAACCTCCGGGTTGATGCGGTTGATGCTTGCGATGCGATTTCCCGTTAGACTCACGGCCCAGTTCAGTTCTTGTTGCAAATGGCCAGGCAATTGATCGGTGGCAAAGTCAAAGCTGTTGCGACCTGCTTTCACGCCAGTGAGTGGAAGTTCGCCCACGGCAGCGTTTGTTTTGGCATCAGTAAACACCAGTTTAGCGGCTGTGGGTTCGTCATTGGCATCGAACGAGAAGGTGTAACGTTCGCCGGTCTGTGCCAAACGCAGGTTGTAGGCATACACACCTTTCACTGCTGGCTGGTCTACGCCCTTGGTGGTGAAGTTGGTCAGCACGCTGTCGGCAACGAGTGTTAGCGTAATGTCGGCACCGTTCACCGCGGCAGCGGCTGCCATAAAGCCCACCTTTTCTATCGGTTTGGCAAGGTCTAGCGTGTTTGCCTTTATCAATTGGGCCTTTGCCAGGCCCTCGCTCACGTCGAACAAGCGCAGTCCGGCCACCTTCGCATCTTTGAGATAAGGCGTGGCCAAGAGTGTATGCTTGGCATACTTGAAGAATACGGCACCCGATGCAGCAGCCACTTCGCCCTCGCTACCCAATATGTCGGCAGGCAAACGGCCAAGTATCTCGCTGTCTACATTAGATGTTGTTGCGGGCTTAAACTCCATCGGCAAGGTTACGCTGCCGTCTACCATCCATTGATCGTCGGCAAAGGGCGATGCGCACAACTTGTAATTGTTACCCAATTTCACCTCGGTGAAGTTGCTGCTGGCGTTGATGGTTTTCTCGGTAAAGAGCGAAGAGGTGATGGTGTTGTTCTCAACGTAGAGCACTAAGTTTCTCACCCCCTTGGCAACACCATTGGCGTTGGTTCCGCCAACAATCACTTTGCAGCTCTTGGCAGCACCGCTTACGGCCACCGTCTTGCCCATATCGGCGTTAAGGAAGTTGGCTGAGCTTTGCGTTGTGAGCCATTCTATGGGGTTGGCATCCATGTCTTGCCATTTAAAGATGCGCAACGTGCCACGTTTGTAACCTTTGTCCGTTTCCACTTCTCCATCGTTAAACTGGCATTCCACGCTGTTTACGCCCACCAATTGTCCGTCGGCAGTAAAGGCGATGTCGTTCAAACGGCTGTGGAAACCCTTGTTATCGGTTTCGGCTGCTGGCAGTCCGTTGGTGCTCAACTGCTTTTCTACCTTCCTCGTGGCGTTGTTCACCAAGTAAAGCTGTGGCGTTCCGTTGTCGTTGGTCAATATAACCGTCTTGCCTTCGCGCGTGATGGCACGTTTAACTTCGCCCTTAATGGCCAGCGTAACAGGCTCTTCTGCCTTCATGTTCAGTGCCTCTGGCATGGTTAAGTAGGCCGGCTGCTCAGGGTCGGGATAGTTATGATAAGTATCGGCGGGCGGTTCGTAGCCCTCAACTTCAAGGTATAGCTTGGTGTAAGTCGTTTGATTTGCCTTTACCACCAGCTTTTCCATGCTCTGTGCCACGAGGTTTTGATACTCGGTAGAAGTGGCATCGGCAGTGAATTTGCCTTGTTCCTTATAGCCTTTAAGGGCGGCTCGCACGGTGTATTCGCCCGGTTCTAGGTCTTCAAACACAAAGATACCATTGTAAAGCGTGTCTACCTGATAGGTTTTCACGGCCTTATCGCCCTTAAAGAGCGTAACGGTGGCTCCGTTCAGGGGCAGCCATTGGTCGTTGGTACGCGGTGCATAGTGGAACACGGGGTTAACGATACGCTCGTGAAGGTCTTTCACCGTACCCATAATGTAGCCCGTTTTTTCGCCAGGGAGGTTAAATATCTCGGCCAATCCGCGCGACATCCTGATGGCATCCTGCTTGCAATAGTCGGGGTTTAAGGCGCGATGCCGAGCAGGCTGGTAGGTATGGAAATAGCCTTCGATAAGAAAGCCCGGCACACCATGTTTCAAAACGCCTAGGTAACCCTCGTAATCGCCATGCGTTCCGTGACGAACGGACGAGCTATGATAAAACGAAATGTCGCCCCGAACGTTCATGTCCGTTCGGCTGTAATAGCTTTGCGGGTCTAGTTCGTCCATATAATGGGGTTCCCACATCTTTATGGCCATGTCTCGGCTGCCTGGTACAAGGTCGTTGCCCTCTTTATCTCTGCCACGATAAAGGATAAGGGGATAGTTGGTGTTTCCCCCATCGGTGGCGGCATTAGAGTGTACCGAGATAAAGAAGTCCATGTTGTTGGCATCCACCTCTTCGCAAATCTCCGACAATGGTCGGTCGTATTTATCGTTCTCTGGGTCACCAGTAACATAGGGATACGGGCCGTTCTCTGTTCGCGAAAGCATGATGTTATCGCGTTTAACGCCCATCTTCACCAGCTTGTCTACCATAGGGAGGGTTCGCATCAGCACGGTAGACGACTCGTAGAAGCCTTTCTTATCTGGCCTACCTGTTTCTGGCAGGTTGGGATAAGGTATGGTAGGCATCGGACGGTCGTTAGGTCCGTAGCATCCATGCCCAGGATTGAGGTAGATACGCAGCTTACTTGCGTCTTTTGTCTGTGCTTGCGCAAGGGCAGTAAAGGCCATTGCTATAAAAAGTAATATCTTCTTCATGGCTGTTGGCTTTTAGTTACGTTGATGATATACGCCTTTCCGCTAGGCGTTGAGAATGCAATCTTGCCCGCCTGAGCCGACACTTTGGGGTACATTGCTATGAGCGAGTCGGGCGTAAGCGTCTGTTTGTCGCCTTTGAGGTTGGTGGCCACGATACGCGATGCGTAAACAAACTCGCCATCGTCTTGGTCGTACATGCCTACCACCGTGGCATCGTCCCACCATTGGGGGGCGCGCATCATGCCAAGTGGCTTTACGTTGCCGCCATCGAGGTTGCAAACAAATGCCCCTTCGGCACCCACGTAATACAAAATCTTGGTGCCGTCGGGCGAAAGCGATGGCCATAGATAACTCTTTTCTTTACCATTGGGCGAGAGATTGCGGGTTTTGCCGTTGCGCGAAATCATCAGTTGCCTGTTGTTGATGCTCAACACCACGGCATTCTTGGCCGAAACCTTGCCCTCGAACCCCTTGGCTGCCACCTGTCCACGCGTAACGGGCAGGGCAGCCTGATTGTTTAGTGCCATCCCTTGCAGACTTCTCGTGGGGGCAACCAGTTCTTTATGCTGTCCCGATTCTAGGTTAATGCTACGCAACGACACCATCCTTAAATGGCCAGGTGTGAACGAATTTTCTCGATACACCACGCGTTTGCCGTCGGGCGACACACGTGCATCGTAGCCCGCACCTGCTGCACGGGTAATGTTTTGGGCTTTCCCAGTGTTCAGGTCTAGCTTAGTAAGTCCGCTGTTGTTGTCGGTTGTGAGCAAAAGAAAATCCCCTTGCCCACTAATTGCCACCACCTTGCTCCCCACATCCGACGGAAGTTCCACAGGGACAAGGCTTGCGACGTTGAAAACTTGCGCCCAACAGCCAACAGCAAATGCTGCGGCGAAGGCTAATGCTACTTTCCTCATACGAAGCTTGTTTTTAGGTTAAAACAATAATGTTAGGTTCTTAAATTGCAAGTTCATGCGCTATTGCATTTGCGAGTTCGCTAGTTGGTGGGGTTGAATGCGAGAACCCACGACACTCCGAGCCGCCCATACAGCATGAACACACATAATTTAGGCTTTCGTAGGCCGCACACTTACGGCCGAAAGATGGTCTTTACGATGGTGTGTGTAAGGCGATATGCCTTTGGTTTGCCCTGGTTGGCAATTGCTCCTTAGACGTTTTTACTCGCTTTCACAACACTCCAACGCCACTAACTCGCCCATTTGCTCATGTGTTTGGGCGTGTTTGGCCAGTAAAAACAAATCAAATAACAAGTATCTTACAGTTTTGCGTTGCGCTGTTCTGCTTTGGTTTGCGCCTAATGCGGCGTTTCTCTCTTATTCTCAAAATGTCCGATTTCCGTATAAATAGCCTAATGGCACACTCACAGCGCTCTCATTTGCGAAGTTAGGAAATAAATAAACATCCTGCAATAAGCCTTAATTTATTTTCATGATATTTAAATTTTGTAATGAAACGGTGTGTAAGGAAATGTGGGAATGATAAGCTATTGAAAGTGGACAGAGGAGAATTGAAATGCCAAACATCCAGTAAATCGATGATGATTCTTAACTAACAAGCAACGATACAGCACATGTTACGATTGTTATTATCAGTATTTTTCGTACTTTTGCATCATTAAAAAAAACGCAACATCATGAAAACAATCGCCCTTTGGATTATCGGCTGCCTTGTACTAACTGTGATGAGCTGCACCGAACGCACAGACAAACGCACTGAATTACCACTTAACTGCATCGACACTGCAAAACTTAAACCCGAGCTGAAAGTCGTGGTGAGGGCTTATATCAAGGCGCATCCACGATATAAAACGTTTTTGATGGCGCAAGGAAAAGTACAAGAAGAAGAATGGTTTGATTACAAAACACCCTATTATTTTTGCATCGGGCCAGCGTTAGACCAACTTTTCGATGGTGGAGAATTTACCCTTGGCACAAGCTATCCCATCTCGTACTTCCTACTAAACGGCCGTATTATATTGGTAAAAACCTTACAGGAGGAGTTCATTGTACCAGATAAGGCGGTTATCGACACTTATAATCGACTTGCCGAACCGCTAGAGACATTTGAAAAAGGCACGACATTATCATACACCTCGCCCACAACAAACTACATTACAAAATCGTGGGTGATAAGAATTGGAAGAGAAATACCAACGAAAGTGGTGTCTACACGAGCAGATACCTTTCTAGGTCGTAAAAGAGTTGAATGGACGCCACCACCTACTTGCGTGAAAAGAACCGAGTGAAAATCCACAAGGGCTAACAAATAATAAGCATTTGTAAACTGCAAAACAACCCTTAAACATCGTTTTTATCCATCCCGACCCACGCAAACCATTTCACACGCCAACTATCAACAACAACTATTTATGCTCCTCATAAGTTGATGCCCTGCTATCAGAGGCAGGAGGGAGATACAAAAGAATATGTCTCATTAGGGTTTTGCAACGAAAACCTGACTTCTTTTTTGTTAAATAAATAACAATTTGCTATCTTTGTGGTTCAAAAACAGCTATTCGGTGCATCAAAAAGCATTCGGAAGAAACAATGTTGAGAGATGAAAAGATGTGCAACTGCATTATGTTGGATGGCCATAACATGGGCGAACACTGCCTGGGCACAAACCCGATGCGTGGTGGCCGACATGGAAACACACCGCCCCTTGAAGGGGGTGCAAGTGAAAACCAACACCAATGCCACCACCGAAACCGACTATACGGGAACGTGCATCTTGCCTGCCACGTTCAAATCGCTCACGTTTGTGTCTTATGGATATATGCGCCGAAAGATGAATAAGGAGGAATTAACCGACACGGTGCTGCTACTTCCCACCATGCTTAACGAGGTGGTGATATACGGAAAGGCACCAAAGCCGGGGTTCGACGTGCAAGAGGCCGCTAGACAAAGTGCGAGAATAGGGGCAAGTATGGCGCCAGGCGGATTTGGGTTCGACTTTTTTAGGATGTTCGACAAGCGCACAAGGCGGCCTTCGAAGAAAGAACGCGAGATGAACGAACGTATCCTTAAAACGTACTGACACTCCCCCCACCCCCTCCAACAGCCCGCCTTGCCCCCCATTAAAGCGCATTCAGCCCACAGCTGGCAGCCACAACAACCATCGCACACACCCATAAAACGATAAACAAACCTGTTAATATAATAAGAAAAATGTACTTTAAACAATTTATCCTCGGCGCATTAGGTCTGCTTACAGCCACCGTTGCCCAGGCGCAAACCCCAACAACAAAGGCCAACTATCGCGTTGTGCCACTTCCACAAGAAATAACCAACACATCGGCTGGTGCCTTTTCGCTCAACGCCCAGACGCGTATCGCCTACCCCAAAGGCAATGCAGCCCTGCAAAAGGATGCCGAACTGCTGGCGCAATATCTCTTTGCTGCCACCAAAGTGCGCCCTGCCCTAACCACCGCAGCACAAGGGCGCAACCTCATTGTGCTTTCGGCCACACTGAAAAACAACAACAAGGAGGCCTATCGCCTAGAAGTAACCAAAGACCGTATTACCATCAACGGTGCATCGGCCGCAGGAACGTTCTACGGCATACAGACTTTGCGCAAGGCTATACCGCAAATGGGAGCGCAAAGGCTTAGTTTCCCAAGCGTAACCATTGCCGACCAACCCCGCTTTGGCTATCGCGGCGCGATGCTCGACGTGGCTCGCCACTTCTTCTCGTTCGAAGACGTGAAGACGTTTATCGACATATTGGCCCTGCACAACATCAACCGCTTTCACATGCACCTTACCGACGACCAAGGTTGGCGCATCGAAATAAAGAAGTATCCCCGACTAACCGAGGTTTCGTCTATGCGTCCCGAAACGATGGTTGGCCACGATGCAAGCAAGTTCGACGGCAAACCGCACGGCGGTTTCTATACCCAAGAACAGGCAAAAGCCATTGTTAAGTACGCAGCCGACCGCCATATCATGGTTATTCCCGAAATAGACATGCCCGGACACATGGTTGCAGCACTGGCAGCTTACCCGGAATTGGGCTGTACTGGCGGCCCTTACAAGGTTCGCACCACGTGGGGCATTGCCGAAGAGGTGCTGTGCGCAGGCAACGAACGCACTTTGCAGTTTGCCAAAGACGTGCTTTCGGAGGTGATGAACATCTTCCCTGCCGAGTATGTGTACATCGGCGGCGACGAATGTCCGAAGGTTAGCTGGGCCAAATGTCCGCGTTGCCAGGCACTCATCAAGGAGAAAGACTTGGCAGCCGACGGCAAGCACACGGCCGAAGAGCGTTTGCAAAGTTACTTTATGAGCGACATTGCCAACTTTATCACCGCTCGCGGTCGCAAGGTTGGTGGCTGGGACGAGATTTTGGAAGGCGGAATAGCTCCCAATGCCACGGTGCTGTCGTGGCGCGGCATGGAAGGCGGCATCGAGGCTGCACGCTTGGGCCACGATGCCATTATGTGCCCTGTGTCGCATCTCTATCTAGACTATTACCAAACCAACGCTCGCGAACACGAACCGCTAGCTTTCAACGGTTTCATACCCATCGAAAGAACCTACGATTTCAACCCCGTGTCGCCCAAACTCACTACCGAAGAGGCCAAACACATCATCGGCGTGCAGGCAAACCTCTGGACCGAGCACATGGATAACTTCCCCCACGTGCAGTATATGGCACTGCCACGACTGGCCGCTGCAAGCGAGGTGCAATGGACAAAGCCCGAAAAGAAGAACTTCGACGACTTTGCCAACCGCATGCCGCAACTGCTGAACATCTATAACTTGAACAAATACCGCTACGGCCGACATCTTTTCAACGTTAATATCGCGGTGACACCGGCCCAAAAGCCTGGTAGCCTTATCGCAACACTCACCGCACGCAAGGGCGCAACCATCTATTACACCCTCGACGGAACGGTACCCACGGCCAAATCGCTTCGCTATACGCAGCCAATTGCCGTGCAAAAGTCGTGCAAGTTGCGCGCCATCGCCGTTTATCCCACCTTCACGAGCAACGAGAACTCGGAAGATTTGCTCATCAGTAAGGCCACGATGGCCGAGGTAAAATACAACGTTGAGCCAGATGCCAAGTACCCTGGCCTATCGCCACGCGAACTTACTAATGGCCTACAAGGTAGTGTTATCTTCAATTCTGGTCGCTGGGTGGGCTACGTTGGCAAGGATTTAGACCTCACACTGAACCTTGGCGAGGTGAAACCCATTCGCCTTATCAGTGTTCGTACGTTGATTAGTCCGGCGCAATGGATTATGCCTCACCGCGGACTATACGTTTGGGTGAGTACAGACGGCAAGAACTTCGAGGACATTTACGACCTACCGGCCGACCCGATGCCTGCAAACAAGCCCGACTATATCGACACCGAAAACGTGCTTTTGCCTATGGCGAAGGAAGCTCGCTATGTGCGCATCAAGATGCTATCCGAAAAGAGCATGCCTGCATGGCATCCCCACACGGGCAAACCAGGCTGGTTGTTCGTGGATGAAGTGACGATTGAATAGAAAAAATACGCTTTTACACAACTAGTTGACGAATTAACAGGGCGCAGCCTTTTGTTTATTTGCTGCCCTGTTAATTCGTCAACTGTTTTTTCGTCTATTTGTTTACTTGATTCAAGTTGCTTACTTGTCAACCCGCAATTCCCAAAAGGCCACGGCCGATGCTGCTGCAACGTTGAGCGAGTCGACGCCATGCGCCATAGGGATACGCACCACATAATCGGCTTGCGCAATCACGCTGCGTGGCAATCCGTCGCCTTCCGTACCCATAACAATGGCCAAACGCGGCTCGGCTTTCAGCTTGGCATCGTCTAACGAAATGGAATTATGAGTTAAAGCCATTGCTGCCGTACGGAATCCTAAGGCAGAAAGTTCGGCCAAAGGTTGTTCAGACCACGTCCAGGGCACAAGAAACACCGAACCCATAGACACGCGCACGGCACGGCGATTAAGCGGGTCGCACGCGTTCTTAGCCAAAACAACGGCATTAATACCCAATGCCGCAGCCGAACGGAATATGGCCCCGATGTTGGTTGTGTCGGTAACGCCGTCGATCACGCATACACGCGTGGCATCAGCGCACACTTCGGCCACACTGCGCGTTGGCTTTCGGCGCATGGCACACAACACGCCGCGCGTTAGCGTATAACCAGTTAGTTGGGCCAACAACGTGCGTTCGCCCGTGTATACAGGTATGTCGCCACAGCGCAATATGATGTCTGCGGCATCGCCTACAATATGTCGTTCTTCGCACAGCATCGACAGTGGTTCGTAACCTGCATCAAGTGCCACACGTATAACCTTAGGACTTTCGGCAATGAACACACCCTTATCAGGTTGAAGTCTATTGCGCAATTGCGTTTCGGTTAGTGCGCTAAACACTTCAACGCCTGGGTGAGTGAGCGATGTAATTCGTTCTATCGACATGAAAAGGAGTTTTTTAAAGGTGAAAAAGTGAAAGGGTGAAAAGGTGAAAAAATGGCTACGCCTTTTAAAGGTGAAAGGGTGAAAAGGTGAAAAGGTGAAAAGATGGCTGCGCCAACAAGGCATTTGGCTTAACTCCTTAACTCCTAAAGATGAAAAGGTGAAAAAATGGCTAACGCCAACAAGGCATTTGGCTTAATTCCTTAACTCCATAACTCCTTAACTCCTAATGATGAAAGTTACCTATCTTCCTGCTAACCCGTCCACTTGTCTACTTGTCAACTGAAAACACGCTATCTATATTGCCTATAGATTTCGCGCAAGCAGTCGCCTCCCCACCCGTTTGCGGCACTAGCGAGCATCCTTTCTATCCGTTCGTAGAAATACAGCAGCAAGCCATTGCGGAAAATAAAGTCCATTGCCCTTGCAAAACTATTTGCCAAAGCCGTTTCATATGCCCCTTCGCAATAGCCGTACGTCATTGCCCAGTTGTTTCCCTGCTCAGTCACAGTCAGCATAAGGTCGGCCACACAGTCGGGAGAGGCCTGCATTTTGGCGAAATCTGTAACAATCTTTTTGCATTTAGCAAACGAAGGATTCTCTGATAAGCCACGAACAGGAAAAAATTCGTGTACAATACGCATCCTAAGTTTCTCTAATTCGGCAGTGCAATCCGGCGTAAGATAAAACTCAAAATACGCTTTCGCCTCAGTACGTGCATCATACAAATCTAGCACAACGCTTATAATCTCTTCCTTGGACAATGCCAATAGATGCTTTTTCAGCTTTGCTTTCGACATGAAACACTTGTTTTTGTTGCTGTTGGGTTTACTCTTCTCGTATGCTTACACATTTGTTTGCCTGTTACCGCCCGCCTACTACGAACCACGGCCCTACTCGTTGAGGTTCATTGTCTGCAAAAGCGAGCCGTCGGTTCGATAAACACTTATCACACCATCCTCGTAAGTGGCGAACGTTGGCGGGTTTCCGCCTTTGGGAAAGGTTATCGAACCAAGGTTGCACACCACGCCTTGGGATGTGCGCGTTAGTTCCCAAAGGTGCGTATGTCCATAAAATAGGGCATCGCACTTGCCCAACGGTCGTTTCTCCTTATTATAAACATGTCCGTGGGTAAGCATTAATCGCTTGTTGCCATCAACAATTAGCAGGTAATCTGCCATGATGGGGAAGTTTAGCAGCATCTGGTCTACCTCCGAATCGCAGTTGCCGCGAATGGCCACAATATCATCGGCCATCGCGTTAAGTTGCTCCACAATACCCTTGGGGTTAAGTCCTTCCGGCAACTGATTGCGTGGGCCATAGTTAATAATGTCGCCCAAGATGCAGAGCATGTCGCACTGTTGCTCCTTATAAAAGTGCAATGCGCGCTCCAAAGCAGGCAAACAGCCATGTATGTCTGAAATCAATAAATACTTCATTCTCTGTGTATTAAAGTTATTTGGCGGTTTCGGTTCGTAGCATCATCAGCCAACAAGCCGCGACCATGTTTGTTTCAAGAAGTCGATTAAAGGGTTCGCTACCCCCATTGCAGGTAAACAAGCAACCCTCTTGCCTTAGTTTTAAAGCCACAGGGCGGCAATCCATGCCCCAAGCATACGCCATGTCATGATGTAGGCAACCTTGGCGAGCTGCATACAAAGGTAACTAAAAATGCGTTTACACAACTTCTGCGGCCTTCTTTTTTTACCAATTGTATTTCGTTCGGCCCAAAAACAGGCGCATAAAAAAGCCCGGCCACATGCACATGCAGCCGGGTTCTCTCTACTAACATAAAAAATTTCTTCGTTCAATATCCGTATCACGCGGTAATAGGCGGAAACTTGAAAGCTATTCCCAACTCTCCATTCCCAAATGTAAATGGCCTAACTCTAACCCTCTCTACGGTCTTGACGAAGTGACGTTGTGCGTCCGATATGTACTGAAAAGCTTGTATGCTATTATCGAACAACCGATATCCAACGTCTTACCATGTAACTAATCCTTGAATAAATCTTTTTATTGCCAATCTAATACCTATGGTATTGTGGGTGCAAATGGGCTTTAAAACCCAATGCTATACTGTACCTTATCTAACTCTGTCTCTCTCTTTTCGGCTGCAAAGATACGCAAACACTTTCAACACTATGCTATAAAACATGCGAAAAGTGGTATTTTTTTAAGGCAACCGATTGCATAAAAAACCATATTACACAAGCATAGAGAGCCAATGTAGACACCAGTTTCCTACGTCTTCGACCTCAGTTTGTTAAAAGAAAAGGAGCATTAAAACGACAGTTCGATAACTCTAAAATACTATTCGTTTTGTCTATAAGTAGTGCTTGGTAGACGAAAAGCGCAACACAACACCTCGAACTGGCGTTAATAATAGGTTAAAGACTTGCGAAATCAGAAAAAACAACGTAAATTTGCAAACATAATAAATTGATTGTATTATTGGTATGAATAAAATTCTTAGTTCAGTTGTCTTATTGACATTCGTTTTATTGTTAGGGAGTTGTGGTGGAAGTAAAGATGTTGTGTATTTCCAAAACGTTGATAACATTAGTTTAGAGCAGTCTACGGGCCTTTACGAAGCCAAAATTATGCCCAAAGACCAGTTGTCTATCACGGTGGTTACAACCGACCCCGCCGCAGCCGCGCCGTTTAACTTAACGGTGGGCAACAGCGTTGGCACGAAAGGCCAGCTGGCACAAGGTTCTAATCTGCAAAACTACTTGGTAGACAACAACGGCGACATCGAGTTCCCCGTAATTGGTAAAGTACATGTGGGAGGACTGAACAAGAACCAATGCCAAGACCTTATTAAGAGCAAAATATCGAGCTATCTCGCCGCTAGCGAAAACCCCATTGTGACGGTTCGCATGGCTAGCTACCAAGTAACGGTGCTGGGCGAAGTGAACAAACCCACCGTAATACCCGTTACCAGCGAAAAGATGAGCATCGTTGAGGCACTGGCGCAGGCAGGCGACTTGTCTATCTACGGACGTCGTGACAACGTGATGCTGCTACGCGAAAACCCCGACGGGCGCAAAGAGGCTCACCGCATTGACTTGCGCGACGCCAACCTCATCAACTCGCCCTACTATTATCTGCAACAAAACGACGTTATATATGTAGAACCGAACAAAGCGAAGGCCGCCAACTCAAAGACAAGCACCTCTACAACCATCTGGTTCTCGGTGATAAGCAGCGTGCTGTCGCTCAGCTCTTTGATAGTGAACCTTGTAAGATAACAACAATAAGCCGTTGAGGGATGTTTGCCAACATCCCTCAACTTGTTTAAACCTTAGGCAAAAAGAACAAGATTTGATGGAACCATTAAAACATGAATGCGGTGTGGCCATGATAAGGTTGCTTAAACCGCTACAATATTATCAACAAAAATACGGCACGTGGATGTATGGGCTTAACAAGCTTTATCTGCTGATGGAGAAACAGCACAACCGCGGACAAGAGGCTGCGGGCATGTCGTGCGTTAAGCTGAAAACCACTCCCGGACACGAGTACATGTTCCGCGAACGTGCCGAAGGCAGCAATGCCATCACCGAAATATTCTCGACGGTGCAAAAGGGATTCGCCAAAGAAACGCCCGAACACCTTGCCGATGCACGCTACGCCGAACGCTCATTGCCCTTCGCTGGCGAACTGTACATGGGACACCTGCGCTATTCTACCACAGGTAAGAGCGGTCTTTCGTATGTGCATCCCTTTCTTCGCCGCAACAACTGGCGCGCCAAGAACCTAAGTCTGTGCGGTAACTTCAACATGACCAACATCGGCGAGATATTCGAACACCTAACCCGTCAAGGGCAATGTCCACGCATTTACAGCGACAGCTACATTATGCTTGAACTGATGGGCCACCGACTAGACCGCGAAGTGGAACGCAACTTCGTGGCGGCACAAGCACTAGGACTGACCGACACCGACATTACCCAATACATCGAAGACAACGTAAACGTGGCCAACGTGCTGCGAACCACCATGCCCCACTTTGATGGAGGCTACGTTGTATGCGGCGTTACGGGCAGCGGCGAGATGTTTTCGATGCGCGACCCTTGGGGCATTAGGCCCGCTTTCTACTATAAGAACGACGAAGTTGCCGTTGTAGCTAGCGAAAGACCTGTGCTGCAAACCACCTTCGCCATTGAGTGCGACGACGTGAAAGAGCTGGAACCCGGCACTGCCCTTATCGTGAAACGCGACGGCGACTGCCGCATCGAGCGCATCATGGAGCAGAAAGCCGACAGTTCTTGCTCGTTCGAAAGGATTTATTTCAGTCGCGGATCGGACGCCAGCATATATAAGGAGCGCAAGAAACTGGGCGAACAGCTAACAAATCCCATTCTTCGCGCCATCGACTACGACACGAAGAACACCGTCCTGTCGTATATTCCCAACACGGCCGAGGTGGCATTCTATGGCTTGGTAGCAGGATTTAAACGCTACATGCGCCAACAACATGTGGCTCAGATTCAGGCATTAGACCATGCACCCACGGCCGAAGAACTAGAAGAGATACTTAGCAACACCGTAAGGCTGGACAAGGTGGCGTGGAAAGACATCAAGCTACGCACCTTCATCGCCGAAGGAAACTCGCGCAACGACTTGGCCTCGCACGTGTACGACGTTACTTACGAGAGTATTCGCGCAGGAAAAGACAACTTGGTGATTATCGACGACAGCATCGTGCGCGGAACAACGCTACAAAAAAGCATCCTCCGCATTCTCGACAGGCTGCATCCCAAGAAGATAATCGTGGTAAGTAGCGCACCACAGATACGCTATCCCGACTATTACGGCATCGACATGCCGCGCTTGGAAGAGTTCTGCGTGTTCCGAGCCGCCATCGAATTGCTCAAAGAAAAGAATATGCACGCGCTTATCAAGCAAACCTACGACAACTGTCGACGTGAGCTGAAAAAGCCCGTGGAAGAGATGGACAACTGCGTGCGACAAATATACAAGGCCGTTACGGTAGACGAGATTAACCGCAAGATTGTGCAGATGCTTCGCCCCCAAGGCGTGAAGACGCCCATCGAGTTGGTGTTCCAATCTATCGAAGGACTGCACGAGGCCATACCCCAACACAAGGGCGACTGGTACTTTACGGGCTACTACCCCACCCCAGGAGGCATGCGACTATGCAATCAGGCCTTCGTTAATTACATCGAAAAGGTTTATCAAAACGAACAGAAATTCTAGAATATAATGAGAAATGTAACATTAGTTCTGCAAGACGGCACCAAGTTCCACGGCAAGTCGTTTGGTTACGATGCACCCGTGGCAGGCGAAGTGGTGTTTAACACAGCCATGATGGGCTATCCCGAAAGTCTTACCGACCCCTCTTACGCTGGTCAGTTGGTAACACTCACCTTTCCTTTGGTTGGCAACTACGGCGTTCCGCCCTTCACCTTCGGTGCAGAAGGCCTGCCCACGTTCATGGAAAGCGACCACATACACGCTTCGGCCATCATTGTAAGCGATTATAGCGAGCAATACAGCCACTGGAACGCTAACGAAAGCTTGGCCGAATGGCTAAAACGCGAACAAGTTCCCGGCATAACGGGCATCGATACGCGCGAACTCACCAAGGTTCTGCGCGAACACGGCGTAATGATGGGACAGATAATCTTCGACGACGACCCCACAAACATTCCCCAAGCGCAATACGAAGGCGTGAACTTTGTAGACCGCGTTAGCTGCAAAGAGATTATTCGCTACAACGAAGGAGCAGGAAAGCGAGTTGTGCTTGTAGACTGCGGTGTAAAGGCCAACATCATTCGCAACCTCATTGAACGTGGACTAGAAGTGGTGCGCGTGCCTTGGAATTACGACTATACAGGAATGGAATTCGACGGACTTTTCCTTGGAAACGGCCCTGGCGACCCCGACTTGTGCCAAGATGCGGTTAACATTCTGCGCCAACAGATGAGCAAAAGTCGCAAACCCATCTGCGGAATTTGCATGGGAAACCAACTTATGGCCAAGGCTGGCGGTGCTAACATCTACAAATTAAAGTACGGACACCGCTCGCACAACCAGCCCGTACGCATGGTAGGCACCGACAAATGCTACATTACGAGCCAGAACCACGGCTATGCTGTAGACGCCTCAACGCTTGATAAGGATTGGAGCGAGCTGTTTGTGAACATGAACGACGGCAGCAACGAGGGCGTTCGCCATAACACCAACCCTTGGTTCACGTCTCAATTTCACCCTGAGGCCTGCTCAGGACCAGTCGACACGCTGTTTATGTTCGACCTATTCGTAGAAAAACTCACCCTTTAACCCCCCCTCATAAAAATGAAAGACGAAAGCATAAAGAAAGTATTGCTGCTGGGTTCCGGCGCATTGAAGATTGGCGAAGCGGGTGAGTTCGACTACTCCGGCTCGCAAGCACTCAAAGCCCTGCGCGAAGAGGGCGTTAAAACAGTACTTATCAATCCCAACATCGCCACGGTGCAAACCTCAGAAGGCGTAGCCGACCAAATATATTTCCTGCCCGTTCAGCCTTATTTCGTTGAAAGGGTTATCGAGAAAGAACGCCCCGACGGTATTCTCTTGGCCTTTGGCGGACAAACAGCGCTTAACTGCGGCGTAGAGCTTTACCAAAGCGGCGTACTCGAAAAGTATGGCGTTAAAGTGCTGGGTACGCCCGTGCAAGCCATCATGAACACCGAAGACCGCGAGCTGTTTGTTGAGAAACTGAACGAGATTAACGTCAAGACCATCAAGAGCGAGGCCTGCGCCAACATCGAGCAGGCACGTCGCGCCGCTGCAAGCCTTGGCTATCCCGTTATCTTGCGCGCCGCTTATGCCCTTGGCGGACTGGGTAGTGGCTTTTGCGACAACGAGGAAGAGCTGAACAAATTGGCCGAGAAAGCATTCTCGTTCTCGCCGCAAGTGCTGGTAGAGAAAAGCCTTAAAGGTTGGAAAGAGATTGAATACGAAGTGGTGCGCGACCGCTACGACAACTGCATCACCGTCTGCAATATGGAGAATTTCGACCCGCTTGGCATACATACGGGAGAGAGCATCGTTGTTGCTCCTTCGCAAACGCTCAGCAATAGCGAATACCACAAGCTGCGCGCACTCTCCATTAAGATTATCCGTCACATCGGAATCGTTGGCGAATGCAACGTACAATACGCCTTCGACCCCAAGAGTGAAGACTATCGCGTTATCGAAGTAAACGCGCGCCTTAGCCGTTCGTCGGCCCTTGCATCAAAAGCCACAGGCTATCCGCTGGCTTTCGTTGCGGCCAAGTTGGGCATGGGATACGGACTGTTCGAACTGAAAAACTCGGTAACAAAGACCACCAGCGCATTCTTCGAGCCCGCCCTCGACTACGTTGTCTGCAAGATACCACGTTGGGACTTAAGCAAATTTCGCGGCGTAGACAAGGAACTTGGCTCGTCGATGAAGTCGGTTGGCGAGGTAATGGCCATCGGTCGCACCTTCGAAGAGGCCATCCAAAAGGGATTGCGCATGATTGGCCAAGGCATGCACGGCTTTGTTGAAAACAAGGAATTGAAGATCGACGACATCGATGCAGCACTGCGCGAACCTACCGACAAGCGTGTGTTCATCATCTCGAAAGCCATGCACAAGGGCTATACCATCGACCAGATACACGAACTCACCAAGATTGACAAGTGGTTCTTGGAAAAGCTGAAACACATCATCGACATCGACGAGACCCTGCAACGATGCACCAGCGTGAACGTATTAGACAAGGAACTGCTGCGAACGGCAAAGGTGTATGGCTTTACCGACTTCCAAATTGCCCGTGCCGTGGGTCTTGAAAAGGAGATGAGCAACATGCACAAGGCCGCTTTGGTGGTGCGAAACCTACGAAAATCGTATGGCATTCTGCCCGTTGTAAAGCAGATAGACACGCTCGCAGCCGAATATCCTGCACAAACCAACTATCTTTACCTCACCTATTCGGGCGTGGCAAGCGATGTTCGGTTCGACAACGACCGCCGTTCCATCGTTGTTCTTGGTTCGGGTGCCTATCGTATCGGCTCTTCTGTAGAGTTCGACTGGTGCGGCGTGCAAGCCCTCAACACCATTAGGCGTGAGGGTTATCGGTCGGTTATGATTAACTATAACCCCGAAACGGTGTCTACCGACTACGACATGTGCGACCGTCTGTACTTCGACGAGTTGACATTCGAACGCGTGATGGACGTTATCGACCTCGAAACGCCCAACGGCGTGATTGTGTCTACCGGCGGACAGATACCCAACAACCTGGCCATGAAACTCGATGAGCAACATGTACCCATACTAGGAACATCGGCATCAGACATCGACAACGCCGAAGACCGCGCCAAGTTCTCGTCCATGCTCACCCGAAACGGCATCAACCAACCCGAATGGAGCGCGCTAACATCGATGGATAAGATTAACGAATTTATCGCTCGCGTAGGTTTCCCCGTGCTGGTTCGCCCCTCTTACGTACTGTCGGGCGCGGCCATGAACGTTTGTTCAAACCGCGAAGAGCTTGAACGTTTCTTGCAATTGGCCGCCAATGTCAGCGAAGACCACCCCGTGGTGGTGAGTCGTTTCATCGAACATGCCAAGGAAATAGAGATGGATGCCGTGGCCAAAGACGGCGAAATACTGGCCTACGCCATTAGCGAGCACATCGAGTTTGCCGGTGTTCACTCTGGCGATGCCACCATCCAGTTCCCCCCGCAAAAGGTTTACATAGAAACGGTACGCCGAATTAAGCGCGTTAGCCGGCAGATAGCCAAAGAGTTGCACATATCGGGGCCATTCAACATCCAATTTATGGCACGCGATAACGACTTGTTGGTTATCGAATGTAACCTGCGCGCCTCGCGTTCGTTCCCCTTTGTGAGCAAGGTTCTTAAACTAAACCTTATCGATCTGGCCACGCGCGTCATGCTGGGCCTACCAGTTGAGAAACCCAACAAGAACCTCTTCGACCTCGATTATGTGGGCATTAAGGCCTCGCAGTTCTCGTTTAACCGCCTGCAAAAGGCCGACCCTGTGCTAGGTGTCGACATGGCATCTACGGGCGAAGTGGGTTGTTTGGGCGACGACACCAACTCTGCCCTGCTTACAAGTATGCTTTCGGTGGGTCATCGCATCCCAAAGAAAACTGTTTTGCTCTCAACGGGCGGCGGAAAACAAAAGGCCGAGATGCTGGATGCCGCCAAACGACTGGTGAACAACGGCTACGAACTGTATGCTACTAGCGGCACATCGCACTTCCTTACCGAGAACGGCATTGCCAACACCACCGTGTATTGGCCTACCGACGAGGGAATGGAGCCCAAAGTGCTCGACGTGCTGCGCGAGAAGAAGATAGATATGGTGGTGAATATCCCCAAAGACCTAACCCCACGCGAACTTACCAATGGTTACAGCATACGTCGCGCGGCCATCGACCTCAACATTCCGCTTATCACCAACACGCGCTTGGCCAGTGCATTCATCACGGCCTTTACCACTATGCGCGTTGAGGACATCGAGATTAAGGCGTGGTCGGAGTATAAATAAGGGGAGCCGAAGGGCTACAAGACGCTTTGTACTGACGCTACAAGACGCTTGTACGGGAACTACAAGACGCTTGTACTGACGCTACAAGATGCTTGTACAGGTGCTACAAGATGCTTGTAGGGCAACTACAAACGATTTGCTGCCCCACAACAAACGGAATTGTACAAACAAGGGGCTATGGAAGAAATATCCGTAGCCCCTTATTATATAATATAATGTGTAGCTATAGCGACAATATCGTTCGCTTTTCAAAATGCCTTAACCAATCTAATAACCCACGCATACCCCACCCTTTCCTTTATTTCACGCGCAAAAGAAATGGTACGATTGAGGCAAGGCAAGGTAAAAGCCATTACTTTTTACTGCGAATTTCGGCCAAAGCCTTCACCCAGTCGGTGTCTAAGGAGAACTGCGTCATATAGTTGCCATTGTCGTAATAGCTCAACACCAGTTCTTTATCCATGTCGTTAAAGCGACTATTGTTGATGGAGGCGTTTTTAAAGCGAGCCATCACCAACTCTTTCTGTGTTTTTTTCTTTGCCTCAGACAGGCGCTTGAAGAACAAGTTGATGAACTCGTGCATGGCGTAAGCCTGCGTATCGAGCATACGAACGGTGCTGTCGGGCATCAGTTCTTTCGACTTCATCGCCATGTAGTTCAGCTCGTCTACCTTAAACGTAGCCACCTTGCGCACGTCTATGCTCTTACTCTTATCGGCTGCCGTTTGTTTCGACACCTTCAATATGCGCTTATACACCTCTTGTGCTTGCGCCGTAAACGCCGTGGCACACGCCATCAGCACCAAAATCAAAATCTTTTTCATTGTTGTTCCTTTCATTTTTTATACTTCTAATTTTATTGAGTTTGTGAGTTTTTGAGTATTCGGGTTGAGTATTTATTACGTACTTAATCGCTTTAAACCTCAAATTATTTGCCTGCCACGCGGTCTTGGTTGCGACTTACGAAGTCTTTCCAACCGCGGTATTTGGTATCGGTTTCGGGTCTGCCCATCTGTAAGAAGTGGCAATAGGCTGCGCCAAGGGCATCGGTTGCATCCATAAACTTGGGCATATCGTCATCGCTTAGTTTCAACATACGTTTCAACATGCCAGCCACCTGCTCTTTCGAGGCCTGCCCTTGTCCTGTTATGGCCATCTTTATTTTCAATGGCGCATACTCGTGTATGGGAATGTCGCGTTGTATGGCAGCAGCGATAGCCACCCCCTGCGCCCGTCCCAACTTCAACATCGATTGCACATTCTTACCAAAGAACGGAGCCTCGATAGCCAGTTCGTCGGGCAGATAGGCATCGATAATGCCCGAAACGCGCTCGAAGATATGCCCCAAACGCAAGTAAGGGTCGGGCATCTTGCGCAAGTCGATAACGCCCATAGCCACCATCTGCGCCTTTTTCCCCACCACACGGATAACGCCGTAGCCCATCAACGTGGTACCAGGGTCGATACCCATTATTATCTTTTCTGCTTCTTCCTTACACATGAATCGATTTGTAAGTTGGTAAGTTTACAAGTATTTCTAGCTCTTCTAGGCGTTCAAGTTTTCCTAGGCGTTCTTGTTTTCCTAGGTGTTCTAGTTATCCTAGGTTTCCTAGTTATCCTAGGTTTCCTAGTTATCCTAGGTTTAACTACCCTTACTACTTACTACCTTTACTACTTACTACCTTTACTACTTACTACCTTTACTACTTACAACCTTTACTACCTTTACTACTTACTACCTTTACTACTTACTACCTTTACTACTCCCCCTTATCTATCCAAATACGGATTATGCGCAAGCTCGTAACCAATTGTTGTTGCTGGGCCATGCCCCGAAAACACGCGGGTTGTGTCGGGCAATTGCGACAAGTGGCGTATGCTTTGCATCATCTTAAACATACTTCCACCAGGAAGATCCACCCTGCCTATCGAACCTTTAAAAAGCGTATCGCCAGTAAAAGCAACACCTTCGGACTCGCAATAGAACACACAACTGCCCTCCGTATGGCCCGGCGTATGAATGATGGTGAACCGATGGTTACCCCATTCGATGCTATCGGCCTCCGTAAGGTATCGTTCCACGCGCGGTTGCTGCTCTTCTAGCGGCATGTTCAGCAGATAAGCAGCCTGTTCGGGCAGATGGTCCAACAACTCACCGTCGTCCTCGTGCACCTCAGGGCGCAAGCCATACGTGGCAAACACAAAGGCATTTCCCAAGTTATGGTCCACATGCCCGTGCGTAGCCAACAGTCGACGAGGCTTTAATTCGTTGTCGGCGATATACTGCGTAAGCGCCGACTTATCTTTCTCGAAGAATGCGCCGCAATCTATTATCACGCATTCCTTTGTTTCGTCAGACACAACATAGCAGTTTTCCTGCAACATGTTGCACATTATATGATGTATATTCAGCATTGTGCTAAATCGTTTTGCATTTTATGTTATCGGTTCATCGTGGTCGCGCGCTATCTGCATGCAACCATTCCCAAACCCTTTTGTCACTTGCGGCTACTACCCTTTACATAGGTACATACACCACGTTTTTCTCTTCAAACCACTCGTTTTCGAACCAATTACCCACAGGTGTGATATCGACAACCTTCTTCACCGTACGCGTTTCCGCATCAAGATTGCCCCCTTTGAGGCATATCAAACCGTTGGGCAAGGCGTTGCGCTGTTCGCGCGAGATGTTCTTCTTCACGATTTTCATCAAGTCGGGCAAGGGCATCACGGCTCGGCTCACCACAAAATCGTACTCGCCTCGCTCTTCTTCGCCTGCCTTTTGCTCGGCAGTGGCATTGGTTAAGCCAATGGCTGTGGCAATTTCTTGCGTTACGCGTATCTTCTTCGCCGTGCGATCAATCAGCTTGAAACGGCATTCGGGAAACACGATAGCCAACGGAATGCCGGGGAAACCGCCCCCCGTACCAAAGTCTAGCACGCGTGTGCCAGCCTTAAACTGCACATATTTGGCGATGGCCAGCGAGTGAAGTACGTGGTGCAGATACAAGTTGTCGATGTCTTTTCGCGAAACCACGTTTATTCGTTCGTTCCATGTGCGGTATAATTCGCCCAGTTGCGTTAGCTGTTCAAACTGCGTGCCGGTTAGTTCGGTAAAATATTTACGTATCTCGTCCATTGTCTTTGCTCTTCTGTACGAGGTTTCATGCCTCGTTGCGTCTGTTGCGGAACTCACATTATCAGGCCATTTCTGCCGCTGTGCAAGTTCATCCGCCACTTACTTCAATATTCTGCTCAATTCGCTACGACTTAACGTAACACTTATTTCGCCCACAGCGTGCGGTGCTATCTCGTCTTCACAATATATAAAGGTGAAACTATCGTCGTCGATGGCAAAGTTATCTGGCACATATACATGCCCATCGGCAAATACATCCTTCTTATTAAGCTCGTCCAATCCATCGGCGTTAAAGCGTTCGCCCACCTTTTTTAGCAACAGTTCTTTCAGTGTAGGCTCGTAGCCAGGCACAAAAACATCTTGCAGTTCCAGCACTTTCCCTGTGGTAACGTCGATGTTTCGCACCAACGTTTGATTGATTCCATGCGCTCCACCGCCGTAAGTATATATCTTGGCCGTGTAAACAACAATGTTCTCAGCACCGTTTCGCGTGTAGGTTTTCACCTTATATTCATAATTATAGGAGCTGCCGTTCTCCCTATCTTGCCGATAAAGTGCTGCATAATCGTGTAAATAGTCGTTCAACATACGTGTCACAAACGAGTCAACCGCCTGTTTCATGCTAAGCTTTTGGTTGGTAAGTCCCAGATAATCGGGCATCAAGATGCCAGCATGCAGCAGTACGTTGTTTATTTTGTCGGCGTTATTGCCTTTGGCGTACTGCAAGTTAAGGCTTATTCGGCATAGCGGCGTTAGTTTCAAATCAGTCAACGCCGCAGTGGTATCCACCACAATGCTGTCGAAATCCAGCCCTTCAATCTTGGCCGAAGTAGCAGACTTGTTCGTGCAAGCAGCAAACGCCACAAGTGCAACGGCCCAAACGATGAGTATTCGTTTCATGTTATTCAATTACGTGATAATGTGCAAAGTTACGAATAAATTGCGCAAGAATGGGTTTATTGGGTGTTAATCTGTGTTTTTTATAGGGAGTTGAGCGGTTTACAGGTTAACAAGTTAACAAGTTGGTGAGTTGACAAGCTGGCGAGTTAATGGGCGTAGCCATTTTTTCACCTTTTCACCTTTTCACCTTTTCACCCTTTCACCCTTACTCCTCACCTCCTTTAAATCAATTTTTCTCCCTCTTCCTTGCTCATTATCAGAAAAATATGCGTACCTTTGCAGCCGCTGTCACGAGTTGACGGCATTAAATTCAAACCTAATTACATTTTAATTTGCACAATGGCAACAAAAATCAGATTACAACGCGGCGGCCGTAAGGGCTATGCTTTCTATGGTATCATTATCGCCGACGCAAGAGCACCACGTGATGGTAAATTTACTGAGAAGATTGGTACGTACAACCCCAACACCAATCCCGCAACCGTAGATTTGAATTTCGAACGCGCCCTGCATTGGGTAGAGTGTGGTGCACAACCCACCGACACCGTTCGCAACATCCTTAAAGGCGAAGGCGTTTACTTGATGAAACACCTACGTGGTGGCGTTAAGAAAGGCGCATTCGACGAGGCAACAGCACAAAAGAAGTTCGACGCTTGGAAAGAAGAGAAGAACAAGGGCACCGAAGCTATCCGTAACAACGAGGCTAAGGCCAAGAAAGATCTCGAAGCCAAAAAGCTAGAGGCTGAAAAGAGCATCAACGCTGCCATCGCCAAGAAAGTAAACGAAAAGAAAGCTGCCGAGGCTGCCGCTAAGGCTGAGGCCGAGGCTGCTAACGCCGAAGTAGAAAACGCTGCCGAGGCAACAGCCGAAGCACCCGCCGAGGAGGCCAACGAGGCTCCTGCTGAAGCATAAGGCACAACGCTTTACAAACGACAAACGAGGGATATGCCACAAAACGGCATGTCCCTTTTTGCTTTCTTGCTAAACAAGGGGGACGAGTTGACGAGTGAACAAGTTGACAAGAAGACAAGTTTACGAGTTGACGAGCTGACAAAAAGGCAAGTTGATGAGTTGGCAAGCTAAAAAGAAGGCAAGCTAACAAGTAGGCAAGTTGAGTGGCGCAGCCATTTTTTCACCTTTTCATCTTTAGGAGTTATGGAGTTAAGGAGTTAAGCCAAATGTATAGGTGGCGTTAGGTTAATAGGATAATTCTGACCAGTCTGACCAGTCTGATTTGTCCGACCAGTCTGACTTGTCTGACTTGTCTGACTTGTCCAAAAGCTAGAAAGAACTAGAAACCTAGAAACCGCTAGACACCTTTAAAGGCGTTAGCCATCTTTTCACCTTTACACCTTTTCATCTTTAGGAGTTATGGAGTTAAGGAGTTAAGGAGTTAAGCCAAATGTATAGGTGGCTCTAGCCATTTTTTCACCTTTTCACTCTTTCACCTTTAAAGGCGTTAGCCATTTTCTCACCCTTTCACCCTTTCACCTTTAAAAGGCGCAGCCATTTTTTCACCCTTTCACTTTTTCACCTTTATAAGCTCTTTCACCTTTATAAGCCCTTTTCATTATGCTCATTCTCTGCGACAATCAAGACATCACCCAAGTTGGCTTGCAATGGCTTTGCAACGAAATGAAATATAACGGCATTGCCTTTGCCGCCGACAAAGCCGCGCTTGCCACACTTCTTGATGGACAAGAACAGGCCGTAGTGGTGTTAGACTACACTTTGTTCGACTTTGCCAGCTTCGACGAATTGCTTATTTGGCAACAGCGATTTCAAAGTGTGCAATGGCTCTTGTTTAGCGAAACGCTTACCAACGACTTCGTACGCTTGGTAGTTGCAAGCAGCCCGCACTTTGGCCTCATCCTCAAAGACGCACCGCTCCCCCAAATACGCCAAGCCCTGTACGATGCGCTACACGGAGAGCCATACCTCTATGCGCCCCTCGTGCAAATGGCCGACGAACAACGGCAAGAGGTAGAACGTGCGAAACTTACAAAGACAGAAATGGAGATATTACGCGACATCGCCCTTGGACTAACCACGAAAGAGATTGCCGAGAAACGCTTTTCTAGCTTTCATACCGTTAACACACACCGCAAAAACATCTTCCGCAAACTGAATGTCAACAACATTCATGAAGCAACAAAATACGCCTTACGAGCGGGAATGGTAGATGCAGCAGAGTATTACATCTAAGGGGGATGGGCAAATGCCCCATTAAGCTTGCGCCTTGTTGTTGGTTCGCCATAGATGCTGTTCGCCAAGTTAACAAGCGAAAGATAAAACAACACAACACATGGCGTGCCATCAGGCCTTCTTTTCAGGGCATGCCTTGGGGCTGGTTTTCGGCAGCAATAAGCTCTACCGCTATTGTTCTGCGCATGCTTTTACCCTCCTTCGTTGTGGTGTCCACCCACCAAATACGCACCTTTGTTCCACAATCCATCCTACTCCTTATTATATAATAAGGAATGACGAGCGTTAACCCAGCCTCGTTCTTGGCCAAATAGCGTTGTTTTTGTTCATCCACCCGAACGATTTGCGCGGCATCCAAGTGCCAAATATCCTTGCCGTCGGCAACAGATGGCCGCATAGCCACGATGTCTTTGCGTTTGCCTTCCACTGCAATCTTGGCCTCAACACAAGCAAACCTCACCAAACGATGTCCGCTTGGCCATTGCCTGCGATTAACAGAAAGGGTGTTGCCGTTGGTATCGGCCAAGGCCACCTTGTCTGTCTTTCTGCCTGTTTTGGGATTAGTTTGCGTAAAGAAGTTCATCACCACCAGCAGGTTCCAATGCAAATCGGGGAACAAGAAGTCGTGGGCTGCATCTAAGTGGGCGTTATAGAAAGCCGAAACATCGGCACAAGGCGCGATACCTGGCGGCATGGCATTGGCTAGGGCCTGCATTTCGGGTGTTGGCGTCCAGCCGTTTCGCCGATAGGTTTCCACATACGCGTTAATCTGCGCTTGAGCCTCAGACAACAAGCCCTGTTCTTTAAGCAACAAGGCCAGCATAAAATGAACCTTACCCAAGAATTCGTCCTTGGGTTGCAGCAATATGGCCTTACACAGAGCCGATAGTTTAAGCTGTTCGTCTGGTGTAATGTCGGCCAGCTCCTTCCATAAGTAAAAACGCTGTTGCTTACGTATTAGGCAACGAAGTGTTTCAAGTGCCTCATGGTCCTTACACGCAGCCAACTTAGCTTTCACCCATAGCCGCATCAAGCTTTCGTTGTCGGCATAGGCATCAAGAGCCTTTTGCAGGATGGCGGGTGGCCGCTCGTTCAGCCTTCTCAGTTCGTGTTTCTCGCATGCCGACAGCAAAGCAACAAGTGTTTTCTCTACTAATGCAGGGTGTCGGCGGTCGTCTTTGTTGGCGCGCAGCCAGTCTTCGTCCCTGAAATTGCCCATTCCCCACCCTTTAACAAACCGCAATGCCTGTCGCTGATGGGCTTTGGGCAGATGCCGAAGGTAGAAATGAAGAATGGCCGAATGGTATTCGTTGCGCATGGGCGTTCCGTTTATGGTCTGCGCATAATGTTCGGCCAGTGCGATGGCGGCCGTTTCGTCTTGCTTTTGCTGGTTGAAAATGGCGAAATATCTACTTCGGGCATAGAGTTCTTTCACCTTTTCGTCTGTAAAACGCATGTTAGGCAAGAATGTATTGAGCACTTCTTGCAAGCCATAACCTAAATCGAAACAATGCTCCACAACGCGTTCGGCCAGTGGACGGAACATTTGCTCCTCGTGTTGCGAGGGCTGGAAGTCGGCCTCGGCAAAGGTATTCACGTCCCAAGCAGCGATAAAATTCAGCAGTTTAAAGTCGGCAAACCGCTCCTTTATCGCGATGGCCATCAGCAACATTTGTGAGTGCAGCAAGGAAGGGCGTTTGTTTTTCAGCGTGATATAGTGCAGTAAAGCCCTTCGCGCCGTTGCTGATTGGCATTCGGGCGGCATGCGTTTCAGGTAGCGATACACCACCCACCCCACTCTTTCGTGCAAGGCCGTCGGCAGGTCTTCACCCAAAAACGGCAGCAAAGCCTCGTATGCCACCCTTTCGCAGCCGTCTTTACTCATTTGTTCGATGTGCCGTATTTGCGGATAAAAGGGCAGCGCGTGTTCTTTCAGTCGTTCGATAGCCTTGCTGGCGATGCCCTCCGTGTCGTTCATCAGGGGTAGCAGCTGTTCCAAAAGGGCGATGCGCTGATTGGCCTCGTCCAATCGCTGCTCTTTGATAAGCCAGTCGCAGATGTCTTTCTGTACCCAAAACATGGCCATGCCTGCATGTGGGCTTTTCTCGTGTTGCCAATCGGCGTTGGCTTGTTGCAAGGCCTCATTCAGTCGGCCTGCCTTTCTTAGTGTCATGGTAGCAATAAAACTCATGGTTTAGGTTTAATGGTTCTTTATTGTTAACAACGCCGACTTTGCTATTTTATTTTAGGCAGGTTCTAAAAATACGATGAAGGGCGAGCTTAAAAAGAAGAAAATACATAATCACAGAAACTTTTAGCACACGCACGACAATGTAATATTTTCCGCACAACCTTTAACACTATGGCTGCGAAAATCATGGCCAATCGCTCGCCTTGCCGCAAAAAATCGATTCTCGCGAAGGTTTGTTTTGCTGCAAAAAAGGGTTAGCATGTGGATACGGGAGAATGAATATATATTTAAAGCAACCGCCATTTGCACCTGTTTTGGGGCCATTTGCTGCAAAATGGAGTGCATTTTGGTGCTAAACGCAGTGCGTTTTGATGCTAAATGCAAGGCGTTTTGGTGCTAAACGCAAGGTAAAATGCGGCAAAACGCAGTGCTAAATGCTGCTAAACGCAAGACGAAAAAGCATAAAAATACACTGCAATAGTATAAACAAAACCTTTTCGAGGCATTAGACATAGGACTAAAAGGGCAAAATAGCCACTAAGAAGTGGCATCTTAGGGGCTAAAAGTACGTAATTGGGCGTGAAAAATTTCGAGCTAGCAGTCAAAATAGAAAGGCTAAATGATGCTAAATGCAGGTTTTGCTCCTGAAAATAGACAGAACGAAAGGCGTGAAAGGTTAGAAATAGTGGCTATTTGCCTATTTTATAGCCGAAATTTTCGCTAGAACGGAGTTAAAATTAGAGCCGCATTGTAAAATAAAAATAATAATTTAAGTTGGTGAGTTTGTGAGTTGATGAGTTGATGAGTTGGTAAGTTGATGAGTTGGTAAGTTGATGAGTTGGTAAGTTGATGAGTTGATGAGTTGATGAGTTGGTGAGTTGGTGAGTTGATGAGTTGGTGAGTTGGTGAGTTGATGAATTGATGAATTGGTGAGTTAGTGATAAGCCTTAACCATCGGTCGCAAGGCAACGAACCATTCAACAGATAAAAAAACATAGCAACAAGCTTATGGCTATGAAAGATATTTTTTGTAACTTCGCAGATGCGGACAGGGATGTCCCGTTAACATGTATGGCACCACGCATGCACCGCAGTGCTACCCACAAAAAGGCTTAGTGTTAGCACTAAGCCAACAAAAACTGATACAACCGCAAACAACAACGACAAGAACAATGACATTTAAAGAGTTTCAAGAAACACTAAAAAAACTGGATACATTCAAGTTGAGAAGGGGCAAAAAACTATTCGCACTGGTGAATGTAACACGCGAAACAGCCACCCTCACCGAAGTGGGCAGCACAAAGAACATGGATGTGCCCACAAAGATGCTATACGAAGCCTTCAAAGACTTGGAGGTACAAGGCGAATGCACCACCAAAGACTTGACGCCATACGTACAAAGCACGGCCGCACCGGCCTGTGCCGCACTGTTAAACAGCGTATTTGATGTGGAAATTGATGAAGAGCTGAACAAGGTGACTATCGAAATAGAAAACACGTACCAAGAGTTGCTAGACCTGTTTGTGTCCGACGACTTTCTGTTCGAGCCCAGTGGTTCTGACCTTGAGCCAACTTCATACAAAAAGGCACTGGGCGAAATGAACCCAAACATGCTAGAACAGGAAGCCTTCCTCCTCGGCGCGCCAAGCACCATTAAGGCGACTAGGGCATCGTCGATGAAGAAAATGCAGCAAGACATCTACAAATTTGTTACCCAACACCCCGAGGAATGGCTGCTAGGACTTCCGATGCGCGACTTGTATTTACTACAAGAAATGGTAAACGGAAAGTTGGTGAGGGTTGATTACAGCCACACACCGCCCACCTTAAACTGGCTAAGAATCGTTATGGACACAGCGATAGACGGCAAGGAGGGTGAATATATAGCTATATACGACGACCTTAAAGAGACTCTGCAACCACTAATCCGCCCCACCATCATCGCTAAGCTGACGTTAGCCGAGTTTACTTTGGAGACCTTGCTGGTGGGACTGATGAACACAGTGGGATGGATTAGCCGCAAAAAAGCCATCCAAATATTGTCGGAAAGAATGCGGAAAGAGATGGGAAAAGAAATGGGTATGTTCGTGAACATCTATTTTGAACACAGCATACTGACGAAAATCTTTACCTGTGCCGCCTCTTGGGACAAACAAGGCGGGACATTGTGTACGCCGCGACTGAAAGACATGCCCAACCTAGGCAAAAGCGAGTGGGAGGACGACGACCGCCCCGAGCTTTCTTTCGACGACTTAATGCTGCGCGGTCTCTATCCTTTCATTCGTCCCATAAATGCCGAAGAACAGGATTTCTTCGACTTACTAACGAGAAAGGGGTTCAGTGAGGATGAAGCCTTTGTGCATTTTACCCAAATTTTCCACCGCATTCAAGAAGAGCGCATGCCTAACGGAAAACTGTTAAGCGAAATAATTGAGGTATTTCCACAAAGTAAGTTACCCAGCGACAAAGACATAAGCATCATCACCACATTCGTAAACAACGTTCCTCGGCCGCATTTCAATGGGTTTTCGCCAGAACAGATAGCGAGCAAACGACTGCGACCGAACGCCCACTCTGCCGCTGCAAACCCCACGTTCAACATAGACTCCCCCTTTGACAGCGGTTTTAAAAATCCCTTTGGCAATTTAAACTTGCAGCAACCTAAGGTTGGGCGCAACGAACCCTGCCCCTGTGGAAGCGGAAAGAAGTATAAAAAATGCTGCGGAAGAGAAAACTAAACCCGTAAGGGGCAAACATCGCCCCACCCCGTACCGCTAGAAAACAGCCTTTAAGGCGGGGCTGCGCTTTGCCCCGCCCTCTGTTTTATGCTGATGGAACAGGCCTTTGCACCTTCAAGACACTTGCTTTTAAGGGGATTTTGCCCCATGTGCCCATGCCGTTTTGTGGTAGGAACAAAGAGCCGCGGTGCAAAATTGTGGACCGTTAGCCATCGACTCTACCCCCACAACGCAGGCACACCATCCCCTAGCGCCAAGATGAAATATCCTTAAAAGACGAACATTTTTTATACAAACACGCTTGCCTTTGCGGTTTTTTACTATCTTTGCAATACCATTAAAACAATTTGCATTATGAAAGCTACGGAACAAACCATCATGCAGGTGGAACGCGCCATCAACAAAATAGCGCAAAAGTTTCCAAACCTAGAAAACAACACCGCCCTCACCGACATCCACATCAGGGTTTCGCAAGACTCAGGCGAGCTGCTTGCCTTCGACGACGACGACAGGGAGATAACCCGTTGCGTGGTTGAGCAGTGGATTGAAAGCAGGGACGAACACTTTTACCACAGCGTTACACACATTTTGCAAGGCTGCTTACGAAGACTGAACAACGTGGTAGAAAGGATGGGCATTCTCAGACCATTCAGCTTTGTGCTCGAAGACGATGAGAAGAACCATGTGGCAGAGCTTCATCTCGTTGACGATGATACGAGTATCATCACGGGAGAGCTGCTACAAAACCTTGACGAAGACCTTGATAGTTTCATGGAAGACTTGATGAAATAACACCAAACGTAACGTCTACACGATGCCCACGCCAAGCATCGTGTGCTTTATTCGCCCCTTTACAGCAGCAATTAGTTACCCATTAGGCATGTTCTAAAAATTCCACGCTTATGCCTTTTCTCCTTCTTATAGTTCGCTCTTCACTGCGTGTTTGCCTTTATCCGGCATCTTTCACTTACTTTTTCGGTCGCATAGCCCACTATGCTCCATTAAGAAGTAGGTGAAATCTGCACAGATAAAGCCTAAAAATACAGTAAAGGTAATTTTCAGAACCTGCCTTTACAGAACGTTAAACACGCCCAATCCTCCTGTTCGCTCTCCGAAGTGAGCCGCAACCCCAAGTCGGCAGCCGCCTTAACAAGCATCGGCACGTCCGTTTGGTAAAATCCGCTGAACACAATCCTTCCGCCTTGCGCCATCATCTGCACCCAACGGGGCATGTCGGCCAAAAGAATATTGCGGTTGATGTTGGCCACAACCACATCAAACTGCCCGTCGTCGGCGTTCAATGTCGTGGCATCGCCCTTGCGCACAGCCATGTTTTGCACGCCGTTCAGGTCGACATTGTGCAGGCTGTTGTCCACGCTCCACTCGTCAACATCGTATCCCAACACGCTATCCACCCCCAATTTAGAGGCCACAATGCCCAATATGCCCGTTCCGCAGCCGCAGTCTAGTAGGCGTTTGCCTTGCAAGGGCATGCCCAACAGCTGGGCCACAACCATCCGGGTGGTTTCGTGTGCACCCGTTCCAAAGGCCTGTCGCGGTTCGATAGCCACTTGCAGGTCGAAGTGCGTGGGCAAATCAGCAGGCGAATAATGGCGTGCATCGTATATTATGCAACACCCATCAATGCAGATGGGCTCAAAACCGCTGGCCTCCCACGCCTCGTTCCAGTTGCGATTTTCTGCCTCAACCATTTCGTAAGCAATGCTTGCCGAGGCAATGGGGAAGTCGGTGATGGCCTCATCTAATGCCCCTTTGTCTAACAACTGCGGCTGAACATAACCCACCAACTTATCATCCGTTTCTTCAAAAGCCTCGAAACCAGCCGCCGCAGCAAGGTCGGCAAGCAGGTCTTTGGCTGCATCCATGTCTTCTGCCGCCACGTTCAGCGTGAAGACTGCTTTGAGATATTCCATATATAGATGTGCTTTTATCCTTAAATAATGTCGAACAAGCCTCCCAATCCGACTTGTTCGATCGGTCGAACCTGTCCGCCTTGTCCGACTTGTCCGACCAGTCCGACTAATTCAACCAGCCAAACCAGTCTCGCAAAAATACTAAAAAAATAGGGAAAATCCCCCTTTTAGTTAGGGAAAATCCTTATATTTGCATAACTATCGTTAGTAAATTTGCAACGTAACAACTTGCCTTTGGCAGAAAGGAACATTGACATGAAAAGATTAGGATTATTGGCAATCGGCTTGACACTAGGGACATTCACGGCAATGGCCCAAACAGACGATGTGTATTTCGTACCTAAAAAATCAGACAGGATTAACAAAGAATATCAAGACAAGGGGGAACGCGATGCCGATGTGTATTATTCGGGGTCGAACAGGAATGTAGACGAGTACAACCGCCGCAACCGAAACGGCAGCAGTTACCAAAAGATTAGGCGCGACTCGTTAGGCAACGTCATCGTTGAAGAGGACGTTAGCACCATGTATTCGGACCGCGACCGCTCGCGACGAGACTGGCGCGACAGGCGCGACTATTACGATGACGACGACTATTATTATAGCCGTCGCGTTAGCCGTTTCTACGATCCGTGGTTCTTCGGCTACTATGCCTACTCGCCCTACTACGGCTACTCACGTTGGGATTGGGATTGGTACGACCCATTCTACTACGGCTATGGCCCCCGTTGGCGCGGTTATTATTCTTATTGGTATAACGATTGGGCTTATCCCTATTACGGCTATGGTTGGCGTTCGCCCTACTATTATGGCGGCTACTACGGCCCATACTATGGCTATTACAGCCCCTACTATAATTATGGCGGCTACTATTATTCGCCGGGCTACTACTCTTACCGCGGCGTAACTGGCACGCGCAATCATGGCAGCATGAGTTCGCAAGCAGCAAGAGACCGCACCGACTATCGTTACCAATACAACGACAACACTCGCTCGTCGGGCCGCAGCTATGGCAACAGCTACGAACGCAGCAGTAACGGCGATTTCTATAACAACCGTTCGTACGACAACAACCGCAACTACAACCCGCCCACTCGCAGTTACGACAGTGGTTCGCGTGGTGGTTCGTTCGGCGGTGGAGGTTCGTCGAGGGGCGGCGGTTCGTTTGGTGGCGGCAGCTCTGGCGGCGGTTCATCCTCAGGGGGCGTAACCTTTGGCGGCAGACGATAAGCCCGTTTGCAGATAACATGCAGTGAAAGAGAACAGAACGTTTTTCGTTAAGCCAAATGAACAATGTCGAACTTGTTCGAACATCGTCATGGCGAGAAAACGTGCTTTTAGAGAAACGATAAAAGAAGTATTTATGAACACAAGATATTTAATGATATGCTCGGCCTTGCTTGCCCTGCCAGCAATGGCCCAAGAAACCTACGAGAACAGCCGCTTACTAGGCAACGACCTCAACGGAACTGCTAGATATGTGGGCATGGGTGGCGCAATGGAGGCATTAGGTGCCGACCTCTCTACCATCCGAACCAACCCCGCGGGCATCGGTTTGTACCGTAAATCGGGCGTAAACCTCTCGTTCGGATTCATATCCCAAGGCGATGCCAACGCTCGCCTAGGGCATTCCGCCACAAAAATGAGTTTTGACCAGGTAGGTTTCTACCGTTCAATGCGCATGGGCGAACGTTCGTTCGTTAACTTCGCCTTCAATTTCAGCAAGGGAACCAACTTCAATTACTTCCTTAGCGCGGCCGGCAAGCTAAGCGATGCTTCGTTGGGCAAACAAGCTTACCTTAAAGGCTTGCGCGGTTCGTTGTACAATGGAGGCTACAACATAAGGCAAGATCCAAAGCATAATGATGTGTATATCGGCTATGCAGAAAGTAATCCCAAAAACTTCGACGTATCTCGAAACTATGGCCAGCTAGACTATCTGTATTGGAACTCACGTTTAATACCCGCTAAACCAGGGGACGCTATGTACGATGCGGCCAACGGCTACGACTTTAATCGCTCGCAACATGGTTATATCGGCAACTACGACTTCAACATCAGCGGAAACCTCAACGAACGCGTGTACCTAGGACTTACACTTGGCTTGCGCACCGTTAGCTACAAGGGCTACTCCGAATATGTGGAAAGCCTCGTAAACAAATCTGATAAATATATTGGAACAGCGACCATAGCCGACGAACGCAAGGTTACTGGAACGGGGTTCGACCTTAGTGCAGGCGTAATCTTCCGCCCCATAGAAGAGTCGCCCTTCCGTATTGGTTTCTCCATCAACTCGCCTACATGGTACGACTTGAAGACAGAGAACTACACCACCATACTAAACGAAGGCGAAAACCAAGGCAGATACAGCAATGGACGCTCCACCGAGAGCTACAACTTTAAGCTTTTCACTCCTTGGACCTTCGGTGCTAGCTTAGGCCACACCGTTGGCAACTTCTTGGCATTGGGCGCATCGGTTAGCTATGCCGACTATGCAACGATGGACAACCGCTATATTGATGGCGAATACCAAGACTATTATGGCTATACGCACGAGACATCGGCCAGCGATAAGGTGATGAACAACCATGCCAAGCGCACGCTTAACGGCGTTGCTACGTTGAAGTTGGGTATGGAATATAAGGTGCTGCCACAGGTTGCTGTGCGTGCTGGCTACAACTACGTATCGCCCGCCTACAAAAAAGATGCCTTTAAAGATGGCACACTCAACTCGGAAGGTTCGTATTACAGCTCGGCTGCCGACTATACCAACTGGAAGAGCACCAACCGCATGACACTCGGCGTGGGTTTCATCGGCAAACAATGGACGGCCGACCTAGCTTATCAATACAGCACAACCGATGGAGAGTTCTATCCCTTCACCAACGGACTGACAACAGTAGACCCAACTACCAAAAAGCCCCTAACAAACGAAGCCTCTGCCGTATCTGTCAGCAACAAACGCCACCAGATGCTGTTCACCGTAGGATATAGATTCTAAGCCATTGGCTAGTTAGTTGGCTTGCAAACACACAAATAGCAAACCAAGGCTTAACAACAAGGCTAAAAGAGAATAAATAAAATGCCACATGTTTTAGGACATGTGGCATTTTCAATTGCTTAAAATAAAGAGGTGCGCCTTCTAGAAACCAAGAGAAGGCAATCTTAGGCTACGCCTTTATGATGTTTTTCCACCCATACAGCAATATCCTCAGCACTACAAGCACATACAGATAATCCTAGAAGAGCTGCCAATAAGTATCTCTTTCGCTCTCGTACGTTTTTTATTTCATTAAAAATTATATCCAACACCTACATACGGATAGAATACAGCCGCACGATTAACACCTTTATTTCTTAGCCCTGATTCGTCATACGATTTCAAAGCTACGCCAGGACAAAGCCCTACTCGCACCATAATTCCCCTCTCCGATTGATAGCGATAGCCCAAATCTATAAAACCAAAAGAACCAGACGTATCATATTCAACTTCTCTTCCCGCTTTGTCGTGATACATACAGCTGTAAAGTCCATAGCTTATCCCAATGCCAATTTCTCCATGATGCCTACCATTGCCTATCAGATAATTTACAGCTATGGGGAAACTCCACCCGCGAGTTCTCTCTGGAGCCGATTCAAAGAAATCCTGTGAACGAGAATAGGTGTATGCAATTCCTATTCTTCCTCCCCACCGAGTGTTATCACTAAAACGCGAATCATAATGAATCCCTAACGAGGTAGAGGCTCCGAATAATTCCATAAAAAAGCTTTGTTCGCGCTCTGCAAATGCAGTAGCACTTACAATTAACATTGCCAGTGTAGCTAAAAACTTATTCCATTTCATAAACTTTAAGTAATACATTAATGCAAATATACGCAGAAAGAAGTAATCTTACCAATGTTTTCATCACCAATCAAATAAATAACATTAGGAAAAAACTAAGCTAAGGCCATTGCAATATTACGCAAACCGCGATTAACAAAGGGGTACAACGCGGTTTTTCAGTCGCCGAGTAAACCTCATTTAGCTAGTCGTAAATAGCCCACTACACATTCATCACCACCCAATCTCTTCCCACATTTATTCTGCTGTCTAAACTATTCTGCTTTTAAGTCGCCCTATTCTCACTGAAACGAAAAATCGAACGCCGCCTTATGTTAAATAGAACAAAACTAGCGTAGATTAAAAAAAATGCTATAAATTTGCACCCATCTAACATTCTACGGCACACAAAGCCATACTTAACACTACTACAAAATACTCTTAACAATAACAAAACCTTTAAAAGCGTGAAGACAATGAGAAAAACGAACCTTAGGAGGATGCTGTTTCTAGCATTGCCTCTGTTGTGTTGCCCATTTGCCACACACAGAGCATACGCCAACAACACAGCAACTGTGCAGACAGAAACCTCCACAATCAAAGGAAAAGTAATTGATTCGCAAACGGGCGAACCACTAACAGGAGCCTACATCACGGTTAACGGCACGAAAAAAGTGGCCGTAACAAACCTCGATGGCGAGTTTACCATTGATGCCAAGCCTGGCGATCAGCTTGTAGTTACGTCGCTGGGCTACGAGAAAATGCAAGTGCGAGCCACCAACAACCTTACCGTAAGCATGACCTCTACGGCCACTACGCTAAACGAAACGGTGGTGGTGGGCTACAACACCCAAAAGCGAAACAGCCTTACCGGTTCTATGCAGAGCATCGGCAGTAAGGAACTAACCAACGTAACCACGGCCAACGTAACCAACATGCTTACAGGAAAAGTACCCGGACTGAACGTTATGCCTGGTTCGGGCAAGCCTGGTTCGTTCGGTGCCATCATCGTTCGCGGTAAATCTACCATCAACGGCAGCACTGCTCCGCTATGGGTTATCGACGGTGTTATCGTGGGTAAAGACCCAGGAGACATCAACCCCAACGACATCGAGACGCTTACCGTACTCAAAGATGCCGCCTCAACGGCCATATACGGCTCGCAAGGAGCCAACGGCGTTATCGTTGTTACCACAAAAGGAGCCCAAGCAGGCAAAACAAGCATCAACTTTTCGGCCAAGGCGGGTATTTCTAGCCTAAACAACGGAAACGTAGAAATGATGAACGGAGCCGAGTTGTACGACTACTACAAATCGTTCAGCAACGCAGCCGAGATAGCTTTCCCACGTTGGAACGAGAAACTTCGCGAAAGCAACTTCGATTGGTGGAAACTAGCCACACACACTGGCAACGTACAAAACTACGACCTCACCATCAACAGCGGCGGCGAAAAGCTCAGTGCCGTGTTCACTGGTGGCGTGTATAAGGAAAACGGAGCCGTACGCGGATACGACTACACACGTTACAACACGATGGTGAAACTAAACTTCCGCCCTTATTCTTGGATTGCCATTCGCCCTGCAATAAATGGCAGCAAAGGAGTTATCGACGACCGACAACGCTCCACTTACTCCATGTACTCCATGTTGCCTTGGGACAGCCCCTACGATGCCAACGGCAAAATCATAGGCAACAAATCGTCGTCGTGGGTGAACAGCAACTCAACAAACTACCTCTACGAGCTGCAATACAATTGGAGCAAATACGACTCTTACTCCTTTAACGGCAACTTCGACTTCGACCTGTACCTCACCGACTGGCTCACCTTTTCGTCGGTTAACAGCTATCGTTGGGCCTCGCATCTCGACAAAAGCTACGTAGACCCGCGCACATCGGGCGCACAGGATGAAGGACGCGTAAGCGAAAGCACAAGCACCAACACCCGACGCTATACCAGTCAACTGCTTAAAGCCACTCGCAACTTCGGCAAATACCACGGATTCTTAATGCTGGGCTACGAATTTAACGATGGCGAATATCGTTTCCACAGCGGCGATGGCAAAGGATTGGTGCCTGGTTACGCCCAATTAGACGTCACCTCCACCCCCGAATCGGTTAACGGAAACAAGTACGAGTGGGCCGTTCAGTCGTTCTTCGCCAACCTCAACACCGATTATGCCGACAAATACCTTCTGCAACTGTCGCTCAGAACCGATGGCGCAAGCAACTTTGGCGCGGATGCAGCCTACGGAACGTTCTTCTCTGTGAGCGGCGGATGGGTTGCCACGGCCGAAGAATGGTTCAAAGTGCCATACGTAGACTATTTAAAGCTACGCGCATCGTACGGTTCTGTGGGTAGCCGTCCCAACAGTCTCTATCCCCAATACGGACTATATAGCCTGGGCGCAAGCTACAACGGAGTGCCAGGAGCAGTGATTTCACAGTTGGCAAACAAGAAACTAACTTGGGAAAAAAGCTACACCACAGGCTTAGGACTAGACCTGAACATGTTCCATCGCCTGCGCATGACCTTCGACTTCTACCACAAGCGCACCAGCAACCTGCTCTTCGCCGTACCCATTTCGGGCGTTATGGGCGTTACTAGCATCTGGCAGAACATTGGCGAACTAACCAACACGGGATTCGAAACAACGCTTTCGGCCGACATCATCAAGAACAAAGACCTTACATGGACCTTCGATGCCAACCTATCTACCAATTCTAACAAGATAAAGAAATTGTATAGCGGCAGAGACCAGATAATAGAAGGCGACGGCATTGCAGGTTCTACCAACACGTTGTTGCGCCCAGGACTGAGCGCCGACACCTATTACCTACGCGAATGGGCAGGCGTAGACCCCGAAACAGGCGCGCCACAATGGCTCACCACCGACGCCAACGGCAACCGCGTTGTAACAAAGAACTATGCCGAGGCCGACCAAGTGGCACTCGACAAGCGCGCCACGCCCAGCGTCTTCGGTAGTTTCTCTACAACACTTACTTACAAAGGTTTCGACCTCAACGCCGTGTTCGGCTACTCCTTAGGCGCATACATCTATAACTACTCGCGCCAAGAGTACGACTCGGACGGTGCCTATACCGACCGAAACCAATTCCGCTTGCAAAAGGGATGGAGCAGATGGCAAAACAAAGGCGACAAGGCCACACACCCACGCCCAAGCTATAACAACCCGACCAACTCCAACAAAGCCTCAACACGCTATCTGGAAAGTGCCGATTTCTTAAAGTTACGCTCCGTAACCTTGGGCTACAACTTCGACCTTAAAAGCCAAATCGTAAAGGCTTTGCGCGTTTACGTCAGCGGCGAAAACCTGTTCTGCATCACAGACTACTCGGGCGTCGACCCCGAATTGCCTGCTGCCGACAATGGCAGAGACGCCTCTGGCGAACGCTCCACCGCCCTTTCCATATCCACGGGCGCAGGTGTTTATCCTTCTGTACGCAAGTTTATGCTCGGCGTTAACGTAACATTCTAAAAAAGATTCAGCCCTATGAAAAAGATATATTTGCTGCTATTGGCAGCTATCGCATTGGTTTCGTGCAGCGTAGAGCGCCGTCCCGAATACATGATGGAAGAAGAAACGATGAACAAGAACATTGAAGAGAGTTTCCCCGCTCTGCTCAATGGCTGCTACGGATACCTCAAAACATGGTCAGACCCCATGTACCGTTGCGGCGAGTATGCTGGCGACAACATGATGATTCGCGGTACCTCTACCGATGCTTTCTACGAGTTTATATCGTATTCGCGCACACCCAACAACTACCGCCTGCAAAACTTCTGGGATTATAGCTATAAGGTGATTGCCCAAGCGTCGAACATCATCAAGGCAATACCCGAGGGAAAGAATGCCATTACCGACACGCAGTTGGGCGAATGCTATTATCTGCGCGGCATGATTTACTTCTATCTCTGTCGTGCCTATGGCAGGCCATACGCGCAAAGCCCCGAAACCAACTTGGGACTGCCCATCGTAAACGGTACACCTGCCGACCCAGCCAACACGGTTCTGCCCAAACGCTCTACCGTAAAAGAAACCTACGAGCAGGCCATCAACGACTTAGAGAAGGCTGCAACGCTGATGACGCAAGAGCTACACGAAGGCGAAAAGTGCATCTTCGCCTCGAAAGAAGCTGCTTGGGCCATGCTTAGCAGAATTTACCTTTATATGAGCGGCACTTACGAAACCCCGAACACCACTTACGCGCAGAAGAGTGTTGAATATGCAACAAAGGTTATCGACTCTGGCAAATTTAAGCTCCTAAGTCGCGACGACTATGGAAAGAGCAACACGCTAGAACCAGAAAACAACACCGAAAACATCTTCGTGGTGAAACGAGTGGAGGCCGAGTTCCCTGGTTGGGACTATTATTACACCATCGGCGGCATGTACTCCAACATCGGCGGCATGGGTTGGGGCGAGATGTATGCCTCTGCCAAATATCTCGATTTGCTCAACGAAACAGGACAGAACGATTGGTTCAACAAGAAATACACCGACATCCGCGCCCAGTTTATCGAGCCGCAATATGTTAAGAACGATACCACTAAGTTCACACCGATGTTCCGTTTCATCAAAAACGTGTACGATGCTAGTGGCACTCAGGTAAACTTCAATTATGTGCAGCTGCCCTATGTGCGCCTAAAAGACGGCAACTTGGCATGCGACTCGTCTGGAATGAAGAAGAAAAACCTCATCCCCTTGACACCCATCGATGCCACGCAACGCCTCTACTCCATCAATTACGACGGGAAGACCTATCGCGGCGTGCTCGACTACGAAATGGCACTCAATCGTGTTTACCCCATGTTCTATGTGGTTAAGTGCTCTCGGCAGGGTGGTAAAGAAAACCAATTGTACTCGCCCATCGTGTCGCGTCTCGACGAAATGTATCTCAATCGTGCAGAAGCGAACGTGAAGTTGGGCAAGATTGCCGAGGCAATGGGCGATGTTAACATCATTCGCGAACGTTCCATCGTTGGCGGAAGCTACACAGCCGCCCAATTTAACGCCACCACGGCAAAAGCCTTAGTAGATAAGGAACGCCAGCTGGAACTGGCTTTCCAAGCCGAACGCAGCTATGATGTGTTCCGCAATGGCGATGCCCTTACACGCCGTTTCCCTGGGCCTCACCAACCTATGCAAGATGTTGCTGCCACCGACTACCGAGTAATTTACTTCATTCCACAGTCGGCCATCAACGCTTATAACGGCGTATTGGAACAAAACCCAAGGTCTAACTAAGGTATATGTAGAACACAACAAGGCAAACTAAAAACGTATGTGGGCCATACAAACTCCCTGCAATGGCATAATGCCAGTAACGGGGAGGGTGTATGGCCCACTTGTTGTCTTAACGCAAAGCGGGTAACTAGGATTTTTCCGTGCCACATGGTGGTGAAAAGGCTTATAAAGGTGAAAGGGTGAAAAGGTGAAAAGATGGAAAGATGAAAGGGTGAAAAGATGGCTAACGCCACCTATACATTTGGCTTAACTCCTTAACTCCATAACTCCATAACTCCTATAAGATGAAAAGATGAAAAAATGGCTGCGCCCTCCTATGGGTGAAAGGGTGAAAAGATGGATTCACCTCTCAACGTTATAACTCACACTCCATCAACTCGTCCTCCATCAACTCGCCTTTCCATCAACTCATCCTCCCATCAACTCATCTTCCCATCAACTCATCAACTCGAAAAATGTCTATTTTTCAGCACAAATTTTAACATTGTGAGTGCCCTCGTAATCCACCAAACGCCCATCCGACCGCAAAAAGACGATTCTCGCGAAGGTTGGTTCTGATGCAAAAAGGGGTTAGTGGTTAATGCAAGCAAAATGAATACACATTGCATAAAACCGCACTTGGCACCATATTTTGGGCTATTTGACGCTAAATGTAGTGCATTTTGGTGCTAAACGTAGTGCGTTTTGATGCTAAACGCAAGGCATTTTGGTGCTAAACGCAGTGCGTTTTGGTGCTAAATGCAGTGCATTTTGGTGCTAAACGCAAGGCAAAATGCTACTAAATGCAAGACGATAAGCATAAATATACACTGAAATGGTATTTACAAAACCGCTTCAAACCACTAAAACATGACTCAAAAGGGGCAAAATAACCATTAAAAAGTGGAGTTTTAGGGGCTAAAAGCGAGTAATTGGGCTTGAAAAATTACGAGTTGGCAACCAAACTAGAAAGGCTAAATGGTGCAAAACGCAGGTTGTATTCTTAAAAATGGACTAAAAATGAAACATGCAAGGCTGAAAAATGCAGCTAATTGCTTGCTTAGCGGCCTATTTTTTCGCTAGAATGGGGTGGCGAGCAGAACGTGTTTTGTAAAATATAAACAATAAATTTAAGCTTTCAGGAATGCACTAGCTAAGCAATTTCTTACGGATGCCCTTGCACACATGCGCTTAGGTCAACACATTTGTTCCAAATCGGCCATTAAGATTTCTAAGTACGGCGTGGTAGTGAGGTATCTCAACGACCGATATACGTAAACAAAACTAAACTACCTATTGCAAAAAAATAACCCAAATCGGTTCATCAAAGGACGTCTTTCAATATTTCCTTTAATGAACCGATTTGGGTTAAAGCACAAACTAAAATGGGACGGGCAGACTTGTCTAAGCTGATTCGAACCAAATTTTAGGGCATTCTCTGCTTGATTTTTAGTCAATCCCAAGCAAATCCTAGGCCTTTAGAAACTTGATTTCGGAATTATTCCCAGCTAAATTCTAGGCTTTTCGCTATCTGGCCTAGCCTAATTGGGCTACTCACAATCACGATACAGGGCATAGACGGCGACCTTTTGCCAGCCACGCGGGCCTTACAGCCACACTTTTTTCTTGGCCTTTCGGCTCTCGTTGCTCATTCGGTCGAGTGCCGTAACCACATATCTATATTTCACTTGCCCCTTATCGTAAGGCAGTTTAATCCATTTGTCGTGCGTGATGGCCACGATTTTGGCGGGGTTGTCTATGTCAATGTCTTCTCCTTGGGCAAATCTGTACACCACATACTTTTGTGCAAAGTCGCCCCACCGCTTGCCTTTGGGCTCTTCCCAAAAAAGAACAAGGCCATCGCTAGTCCAAACCGCTTGAAGATGTTTGGGCTTTTTGGGGCGTTTATGGTCGATAAAGGGCATGAGCGGTTGCAGGGCAGGAGTTTTCCAATAATATGTTCGCAATGCCGAACCATAGTTACCCATGTTGTCGGCCACGGCTTTGGCATACCATAGCACAGCCCCTTGCACGTTGGGTAGGTTTCGGCGCAGCTTAAACTTGGCCTCCATCTGGTTGGTTTTGGGGTTGGTTAGGTCGGCAGCCTTAACCGTTCGCTCTACGCTTTCGCCGATATAGAGCGGTCGGTTGCCTGCATACTTGTTCCACCACATGGCAAGCGTTTGATAATCGGCCGTGGGATGACCAATCTTCCAATACAACTGCGGCACGCAATAGTCCACCCATCCGTTGTTAACCCATAGCAGAACGTCTGCGTAGAGGTCGTCATAGTTTTGCAACCCGGATGTTGCACTGCCGTTAACAGGGTCGGATTTCCTGTTGCGATAAATGCCAAAGGGCGACACACCGAACTTCACCCACGGTTTGCGGTCTTTAATGGTTTGGCCCAAGCGTTGTACAAAGGCGTTCACATTGTTTCTGCGCCAATCGTTCTTGTTGGTTATTCCGCCGTTATAGCGCATAAATTCCTTGTCGTCGGCTATGGTTTGGCCAGCGGCAGGGTAAGGGTAAAAGTAGTCGTCGATGTGTATTCCGTCTACATCATAGCGCGTAACGATGTCGTCTACCACGCGACAGATGTACTCGCGGTTTTCAGGCAAACCGGGGTTAAGTATCAACTGACCGTTGTAGGGGAACACCCTATTGGGATATAGCGATGCAACGTGGTTGCGCGCTAAGGCTGTTGTGCCAGCCGTCTTTGCGCGATAGGGGTTAATCCAGGCGTGAAGTTCCATGCCACGACGATGACATTGGGTAATCATCCATCTGAGTGGGTCCCAGTAAGGCATGGGAGCTTTCCCTTGAACACCCGTTAGGAAACGGCTCCACGGCTCGATTTTGCTTTCGTAGAGGGCGTCGCACTCTGGCCGAACCTGAAAGATGATGGCGTTAACGCCATCGCGTTGCAGTTCGTCGAGTTGCTGCCTAAGCGTCTGTTGCATGGCGGCGGTGCTCATTCCTGCGAACTGTCCGTTTACCGTTTGTATCCATGCTCCCCTAAATTCTCGTTTGCTGTGGAGCGAAGCGGCACTAAGTTGGGGTGCGCCTGCAAACAACATGGTAGCCAAAAGTGTGGCTATCATCATTAGTCTTTTCATTTCCTGTTATTGTTTTCCTGCAAAATTAGTCAAAACACATGTAATAACCGCCGTTTGAAATATAATAATATTTAAGTTGGAGAGTTATTGAGTTGGCAAGTTTATGAGTTCGCGAGTTTTAGAACATTATTGTATGCTACCAACTGGCAAACGCTTACAAGCTTGTAACCTTGGAAGAGTTCGGGAGTGGAAAACTCACTGGCGTTACGAAATAACGGCAAAAGCTGCGGTGTGACGGCGGAAGGCTCTTAGCCGAATGAAAGTTTGTTAAGTTTGTTTCGCAGTTCTTCGGCTTTCGAACGTACGATACTTAGCTTTATCTCGCAGGTATTTTCAAAGTTGGTGGCAAGGATTCGTGCCTCCGACTCTTTCACCACACGCATCACGCCATTCATCATTACGTAGGGAAAGGCGAACGAAACAGTTTCTTCTACCAGCCGGCTTACCATTGGGGCGTTGTCGATTGCCAAGGCTGCGGCAGTGCGGTAGGCCACAATTAGTCCGCCCGTACCAAGGTTTACACCACCATAATAGCGAACCACCACAACGAGGATGTTGGTTAGTTCGTGGCTGTTTATCTGCCCAAGTATGGGCTTTCCTGCCGTGCTGCTGGGCTCGCCGTCATCGTTAGCCCTAAAATCTTGTCGTTCGGGTCCTAACATATAGGCATAACAGACGTGCCGCGCATCATAATGTTGCTTGCGATAGTTGACCAGCAAGTCTTTTATTTGCTCAATCGATTCAACAGGGTGGGCATACGCCAGAAACTTACTTCGTTTCTCGGTGTAAACGCCCTGCCCTATGCCGTCAATGGTTTTGTATTCGTCGTTCATCCTTTCTATATATAAAATAGGTGTGCCCCATGCTGAAAGCTGTGGACTATTGCAAAGTTAACACAAAAAGAACGATAAGGCGAAAGAAACGGTTAGTTTCTCGTTCCGCAAGAAGTGCATCTTCTCGCCATGACAATGTTCGAGCAAGCTCAACATGGTTCATTCGGCTTAACCTTTGGTTGGATAAGGCAGGGCGTAAGTGGTTAAAGAAGCGAACTTAGTTGCGAAAGGTAAGTTTTGTTGGTACAGGATAGCTGGTTAACAAGTGAAACTTGTGGCACTTATAAAACAGGAAAGCTTGCTAACTAGCAAGCCCAGTGGCCTTATGATGGACAAACGAGGCTTGGCTTACCAACAACCAAGCCCCAAAATGGCAATAAAAAAAGCCGCGGGCAGCTTTCTACGCACAATAGCGCACTCTAAAAGCATGCCCGACGGCCTTGATATGGGGGTATGTTAATCGCTCAACTTGTGGATTACAAGCCCCGAACGCAGTTTTGGTTCGAACCAAGTGGCCTTCGGTGGCATAATCTTTCCGCTGTCGGCGATGTCCATAATCTGTTGCATCGACACGGGATAGAGGGCCAAAGCCATCTTCATTTCACCGCTATCTACGCGTTCTTTCAGTTCGTTTAGGCCACGAATGCCACCCACGAAGTCGATACGCTTGTCGGTGCGAAGGTCTTTAATACCCAAAATCTCGTCGAGAATGAGTCGGCTAGAAATGTCAACGTCAAGCACACCAATGGGGTCGGCATCGTTGTAAGTGCCCTTCTTGGCCGTAAGGCTATACCATTCGCCATCGAGATAGAGCGAGAAATTGTGCAACCCAGTGGGATGATATATCTCTTTGCCCATCCTTTGTACGTCGAAATTCTTTTCCAGTTTCTCCAAGAACTGGGCAGAAGTAAGTCCGTTAAGGTCTTTCACCACGCGGTTATAGTCTAGGATGGTGAGTTGCGATGCTTGGAAACAAACAGCCATGAAGTAATTATACTCCTCGTCGCCCTTGTGGTTGGGGTTGTTTTTGGCCTTTTCGGCACCAACCAATGCGGCAGCGGCCGAGCGATGGTGGCCATCGGCGATGTAAAGAGCAGGCATTTTAGCAAACTCTTTTGTGATGATGTCGATGTCGTTAGCGTCGGAAATAACCCAGAACTGGTGTCCGAAACCGTCGATAGGCGCAATGAAGTCGTACTCAGGTGCGTTGTTCTTAACGTACTTGTTAATCAGTTCGTCAAGCACCTTGTTGTCTGGATAGGCAAAGAACACCGGTTCGATGTTGGCATCGTTCACGCGAACGTGTTTCATACGGTCCTCTTCCTTGTCCTTGCGCGTCAGTTCGTGTTTCTTGATGGTTCCGTTGAGGTAGTCCTCAACGAAAGCACCCACCACTAAACCATACTGCGTTTTGCCGTTCATGGTTTGCGCATAGATGTAATAAGCGGGCTTTTCGTCTTGTACGAGCCATCCCTTGTCTTGGAATTTCTTGAAGTTACGTGCAGCTTGCTCGTAAACTTTGGGGTCGTACTCCGATGTTTCGGGCGAGAAATCAATCTCAGGCTTGATGATATGGTACAAGCTCATCTCGTTATCTCCGGCCTCTGCACGAGCCTCTTCGGAGCTTAGCACGTCGTAGGGACGCGATTCCACCTTCTCAACCAGTTCTTTGGGTGGGCGGATGCCTTTAAATGGTCTTATCGTTGCCATAGTCTGTGTTACTACTTATTTACTTGGAACTTGGTGCATCCATCAGCGAAGTATGCGTTGATTTGCTTAGCTGCGGCCAGTCCTGCATTGAAATTGGCCTCTGCCGTTTGTGCGCCCATCTTCTTAGGCGTGCTGAAATATCTGCCTTCCAGCTTAGCGAAGTCGGCATCGGCATCGGGTTTGATGTCGGTAACGAACTTCAAGTCTTCGCGTTCGGCCATGAGTTTGAGCAGTTCGGCCTCGTTAATCACTTCCTTGCGGGCAGTGTTAACCAATATGCCACCCTTGGGCAAGCGGTTAACGAGCGCATAGTTGATGCTCTGTTTTGTTTCGGGTGTAGCAGGGATGTGCAAGCTAACGATGTCGCATTGGTCGAACAATGCCTCTTGGTTAGCCACTGCGTGTACGCCGGCCTCTTCGATAACGTTGGCAGGACAGAAAGCATCGTAAGCGTAAACGTCCATGCCGAACCCCTTAGCAATGCGAGCCACGTTGCGACCTACGTTGCCGAAAGCCAACAATCCCAGCTTTTTGCCGATAAGTTCTGAACCCGACTTGCCATTGAAGAACGCTCTAACGGCATAAACGAGCAAGCCAAGCACCAATTCGGCCACGGCATTGGCGTTTTGTCCAGGCGTGTTCTCTACGATGATGCCTTTCTCTTTGGCGTATGCCGTATCGATGGAATCGTAGCCGGCACCAGCCCTAACGATGATTTTAAGTTTGGGAGCGGCATCCATTACGTCGGGCGTAATTTTGTCGGAACGCACAATCATGGCCTCAACATCTTTCACGGCATCGAGCAATTGTGTCTTCTCCGTATATTTTTCTAGCAAAACAAGTTCGTGTCCTGCCTTTTCTATCTCTTCTTTAATGGCTTTCACCGCATTGGCGGCAAAAGGTTTCTCAGTAGCAACAAGTACCTTCATAAGGAAAACTGTATATACTTAAGGTGAATAAATAAAGGTGGGTCGAGGCCTAAAACGAGGCACACGGCCCACCACTTGAATACGAAAAATCTATCTGCAAACTAAAGTTTAGCCTCGAATTCCTTCATGCAAGCCACCAAAGCCTCTGCACCTTCGATGCTCATGGCATTGTAACAGCTTGCGCGGAAACCGCCAACGTCGCGGTGGCCCTTGATGCCCACCATGCCCTTTTGCGTTGCAAACTCCATGAAAGGTTTCTCCAACTCGGCAAAGTCTTCGTTCATCACGAAACAGATGTTCATCAGCGAGCGGTCTTCTTCTTTCACCGTTCCACGGAAAAGGCGGTTGCGGTCTATTTCATCATAAATTATCTTGGCTCTTTCGATGGCCTTCTTGTCCATCGCCTCAACGCCGCCGCTCTTCTTAATCCAACGTAGCGTTTCGAGCGCACAATAGATGGGAACAACAGGTGGCGTGTTAAACATCGAACCCTTATCAACATGCGTACGATAGTCGAGCATGGTTGGGATTTGGCGTGGGGCGCGTCCCAGTTTGTCGTTCTTCACGATGATAACGGTAACACCGGCCATTGCCAAGTTCTTTTGGGCACCAGCGTAGATGCAGTCGTACTTGGAAACGTCGACGGGACGGCTGAAGATGTCCGACGACATGTCGCCGATAAGTGGTATTGGCGAGTCTATTTCCTTGCGGATTTCCGTTCCGTAGATGGTGTTGTTGGTGGTAACGTGCAGGTAGTCGGCATCCGCGGGGATGTCAAAGTTCTTTGGGATATAAGTGAAATTGGCATCGGCCGATGTGGCAACTTCCACAACTTCGCCGTAAAGTTTAGCCTCTTTCATAGATTTCTTTGCCCATACGCCCGTATTAAGATAGGCAGCCTTCTTAATAAGGAAGTTGCAGGGCACTTGGGTAAACTGCAACGAAGCACCGCCACCGAGGAATATAACCGAATATCCTTCGGGAACGCTGAGCAATTCTTTAATTAAGGCAACGGCCTCGTCAACAACGGGCTGGAAATCCTTTGCCCTGTGGCTAATCTCCATGAGAGAAAGTCCAGAACCATTAAAGTCTAAAATCTGCTTCGCCGTGTTCTCGATAACTTCTCTAGGTAGGATTGAGGGGCCGGCATTAAAATTGTACTTCTTCATATTCGTTTATGTTTTTAGTAATATAGACATCCTTGTGCGTGTCCTAAGGCCTGCAAGGGTTAGTGGCGTTGTGCATCCCTTCATGGCTTTTCGTTTCTCGCTTAGTGCCTTCTGCTTTTCCTTCACGTTGCATAGCTTGCTACGCCTCGTTGGGGAAATGAGCCAAGCTTGTTCAGCTAAAATCCAGCGACCCATTGTAGGTGGCTTTTAGAACCCGCCTTTATCGTTAATTGGTAGTTGATGGTGCGAAGATAGTTTTTTTTGCTATTCCTGCCAAATTTTTTAGTGGATATTTTTCGTTTGGCATGCTCCTCCGCCGCGAATGATTTGTAATGAAATAAACCTTAGCTGTAAAATATGTTGCAAAAAGTAACGAAAAGAACGATTATCCAATAGCGACAACTTGTTGTTTGCGTATGTCAATTGTCTTTTTGACACTCTGTTTAAATTTGTAAAAAAGCGCGACGTGAAGCCTTTATGTGGTTCTTCGCCGCGCTTTTTCTCGCTTTTAAGGTTGCGTTTTGCATGCGTTCAAGCACTAGAAACGCGACACGATTTCGTCAATTTCCTTGCGAGGCGACGGCTTGGAAGGCGTGTTTGCAGGATAACCGATGGGCAGAATGGCCACGGGATGCCACGCTTTGCCCAGCGGGAAGGCCGCTTGCAGTGCCGCAACATCGAAGTTACACACCCAGCAACTGCCCAAGCCCACTGCCGTTGCAGCCAAGCAAAGGTGCTCAATGGCTATGGCTGCGTCAATGTCGGCGTGGTTCTTGCCGTCGTCTTCGCGCACCCAAGCCCTGTCATCGGCTGCATATATAATAATGTATAGGGGTGCCGCCTTCATCCATTCGCGGTTGTAGCACTGTTGCACCTTCTGCCGAGCATCCTCCGTTTGCGCCACCACGAAATGCCACGGTTGCTTGTTGCAGGCCGAGGGTGCACGTTGGGCGCACGCCAAAAGATAGTTCACCTTGTCTTCTTCCACTACTTGTGCACTGAAAGCACGTGCAGAAAATCGTTCTTTTGCCAAATTCAGAAAGTCCATTCGCTTTATTTTTTAAGGGTTCAACATGTTGTACTGTGGCAAAGTTAGCATTCTTTTGCGAGACGAAGTGCTATTTTGCCACAGCTTTTATGTTTTTTCATGTGCGGAAAGTGCACAAACACCGTCTGTCACTAAGGCAAGTTCTTAACCTGCCTGCCGAAACATCAGCACGATTTCCGCTCTTCTTCGCCTTACTCGCTCATCAGCAATGCTGTCTCCTACCGAAAAAAAATACCGCGTAAAGCAACACTTAGAACCAAAGTTTGCACCTTTGCAGAGAACATTTACAACCTGCCATAAACCAGTTAGCCCCGCCGCACGCACCATTTTAAAAATAAAATTCCTAACTTTGTAGTCTTAATTAGATAATAGAAGATGATAGTTTGCATAGCCGAGAAACCCAGCGTAGCGCGCGACATCGCCTCTGTAATAGGCGCAACAACACAGCGCGACGGGTACATGGAGGGCAACGGGTATCAAGTGACGTGGACCTTTGGCCACCTCTGCACCCTAAAAGAACCCAACGACTACACCGACAATTGGAAAAGGTGGAGTTTGGGCGCGCTTCCCATGATACCCCAACGCTTCGGCATAAAGCTAATTGAAGACCGCGGCATCGAAAAACAGTTCCAAGTGATTGAACGGCTCATGCAAAACGCCGACGAGATTGTGAACTGCGGCGATGCCGGACAAGAAGGCGAACTGATACAAAGGTGGGTGATGCAGAAGGCGCAAGCCAAATGTCCTGTTAAGCGATTGTGGATTTCGTCGCTCACCGAAGAGGCCATACGCCAGGGCTTTGCTAACCTTAAAGACCAAAGCGAATACCAACCGCTGTACCTAGCAGGACTTAGCCGTGCCATTGGCGATTGGATTTTAGGAATGAACGCCACGCGCCTGTACACCTTGAAGTATGGGCAAAACCGACAGGTGCTAAGCATCGGGCGCGTACAAACGCCCACCCTCGCCCTCATCGTTAACAGGCAGAAAGAGATAGACAACTTTAAACCCGAAGCCTATTGGGTGCTTTCAACCATCTATCGCGACACGCTGTTCACCGCCACCAAAGGCAAGTTCACCAACAAGGAAGAGGGCGAACGCGCCTTTGCCACCATCGCCGACAAAGATTTTGAGATAACGGGCGTTGTGAAGAAGAAAGGAACGGAGGCTCCGCCCCACCTCTTCGACCTCACTTCGCTGCAAGTGGAGTGCAACCGCAAGTTCGGCTACTCGGCCGAAACCACGCTTAACCTCATACAAAGCCTCTACGAAAAGAAACTCACCACCTATCCGCGTGTAGATACGCAATATCTTAGTGACGACATCTACCCCAAATGTCCCCTTATATTAAAAGGTGTGCGCGGCTACGAAACCTTCACGCAGCCGCTATTAGGCAAGGCTTTGAACAAAAGCAAGAAGGTTTTCGACTCGTCGAAGGTTACCGACCACCACGCCATCATCCCTACGGGCGTTCCGGCAGGCGCACTTTCGGATATGGAAAACAACGTGTACGACCTCGTTACGCGGCGTTTCATCTCCGTGTTCTATCCCGATTGCAAATTTTCTACCACCACCGTGACGGGCGAAGTAGACGACATTGAGCTGAAAGCCACGGGCAAAGAGATATTAGAACAGGGCTGGCGCGTGCTTTACGCGAAAGAAACGAACACCAACAACGATGACGATTCGGCCAAACAAACGGCCGAAGAACGCACGCTACCCACCTTTACCAAGGGCGAAAAGGGTCCGCACACGCCCACGCTAAGCGAGAAGTGGACTGTTCCGCCTAAGTTCTACACCGAGGCAACGCTTTTGCGCGCTATGGAAACGGCTGGTAAATTCGTTGACGACGAAGAATTGCGCAGCGCGCTGAAAGAAAACGGCATCGGCCGCCCCTCTTCGCGCGCCGGCATCATCGAGACTTTGTTTAAGCGCCACTACATCCGTCGCGAGCGAAAGAACCTTTTGCCCACGCCAACGGGTATCGAACTGATTGGCATCATTCGCGAAGAACTGCTGAAAAGTTGCGAACTAACTGGCATTTGGGAAAAGAAGTTGCGCGACATCGAGCACCGCAACTACGATGCGCAGCAGTTTGTTAACGAGCTGAAAGCGCAGATAACCCAAATCGTTAACGAGGTGTTGGCCGACAACTCCAACCGCCACATCACCATCACCACCGAAGACGACCTCAAGAAAACCATCGCCAAGAAGAAGGCATCCGCACCAAAAGCCAAAACGCAAGCCAACCCAAAGGCCAAGGCGCAGACCGGAACAAAGGCCTCGGCCACGCCCGAACCAACCGCACCGCAAGCCCTCCAAGCCAACGACAGCATTGTGGGTAAGCCCTGTCCGCAATGCAAACAAGGAGTTATCATCAAGGGCAAAGGGGCTTACGGATGCAGCAATTGGAAGGCAGGTTGCACATTCCGCTTGCCTTTCAGCGAGGTGTAGACACGAATGCAAATGCGTTTTGCCAACACTTTGGCATGCTTTCAAGCTTTCAATGCCCGGCCACAACACCACAAATTATTGTTAAAGACCATCGCCTTTGTAAACTTTTTCAGTTCTTTCTGTGTCTAATTGGCAACAAAACGCACTTTTCGAGCAACGAGAAAACGCTTTGTTAAACAGTAGCCCTATGGCGAAACAGGCACACCACCCGCTCAATTCGTCAACTTGCCAACACATAAACTCGTAAACTTGTGAACTTGTCAATTCGTCAACTCGTAAACCCATCAACTATTCATACAATGAAGAAATGGACCCTAAGCCTAGGCATACTCTTTGCCTTGCCCACCATGCTCTTTGCCCAAACCCACCAATGGACATTGAAAGACTGCATAAGCCACGCCATGCAGCACAACATCAGTCTGCAAAAGCAACGCATTGCCGTTAAGTCGGCCGAAGAGGAGATGCTGCACAGCAAGGCCGAGCTGTTGCCTTCGGTATCGGCCTCCACATCGCAAAACGTAAACTATCGGCCGTGGCCCGAAACAGGAGCGGCGCGAGTGGCCAACGGCTCGGTACAATCGAGTGTCGACAAGGTGTTCTATAACGGCACATACGTTATCAATGCCCAATGGACGTTGTGGAACGGAAACCGCAACCGAAACACCATTGCACTTAACCAACTGCAAATGAGCAAAGCCGAGGCCGAGGCTATGGTATCGGCTGCCACCATACAAGAACGCATTGCGCAACTCTACGTACAGATTTTATATTCGGCAGAGGCCATCAACGTAAGCAAACAGGCCTTAGAAACGAGTGCACGAAACGAGGAACGAGGAAAAGAGATGCTGAACGTGGGGAAGATGAGCAAAGCCGACTTGGCACAACTCACCGCACAGCGAGCACAAGAAGAATACAACGTACTTTCGGCACAGAGCACATTGGCCGACTTTAAACGCCAGCTTAAACAGCTTTTGCAAATCACCGACAGTGCACCTTTCGAAGTGGCAGTGCCTGCTACCACCGACGACATGGCACTACAATCCATTCCTTCGGTTAGCGAGGTGTATGCCCAAGCCATCAGTTGGCGACCCGAATTAAAGGCTGCACAGCTAGCCATCAACGGTGCCGAAACAAGCATAAAGGTGGCCAAGGCGCAAAATCTGCCCACGCTAAGCCTTGGCGCAAGCATGGGCACGAACACCACATCAATGAGCAATAATGCCTGGGGCACGCAAATAAAAACCAACTTCGACATGGGCGCGGGCCTTACCCTCAGCATTCCGCTCTTCGACAATCGCAATAAGCGCACGGCTGTTAACAGGGCGCAATTCGAGAGGCAGAGTTCGATGCTCGAATTGCAAGATAAGCAAACGGCTCTTTATTCTAATATCGAGGAATGTTGGTTGCAAGCCACCAACAACCAAAACAAGTACAAGGCAGCTAAGGTGAGTGTTGAAAGCGCGCAACAAAGCTACGACTTGCTGAACGAGCAGTTCAACCTCGGACTAAAAAACATCATCGAACTGATGACAGGTAAAAACAATCTTGTTACCGCTCAGCAAAACGAGCTGCAAAGTAAGTACATGGCCATTCTTAACATTCACCTGCTTAACTTTTATAAAACAGGAGAGATAAAGTAAAGGCAGATTGGACACTTACTGCTGGCGCATTACAGAGGGCTTGTTAACTTGTCACCTTATTTACTCGTTAACCTGTTTACTTGTCTACTCGTTAACTTGTAAATTCGTTAACTTGTAAACTCGTCAACTCGCCAACTTACCTACTCACCACCTCATGCTTTGTCCGTTTTTCAGCATAGATTTTAACATTATGAGTGCCATTTTTATCCACCAACCGCTCACCCTACCGCAAAAAATCGATTCTCGCGAGGGTTGCTTTTGGTGCAAAAAGGGGCAGCATGTGAATGCAGGCAAAATGAATATTTATTTCAAAACACCATCATTTGCACCCATTTCGGGGCTATTTGCCGCTAAATGTAGTGCGTTTTGCTGCTAAATGCAGTGCAAAATGCCGCTAAACGCAGTGCGTTTTGATGCTAAACGCAGTGCATTTTGGTGCTAAACGCAGTGCATTTTGGTGCTAAACGCAAGGCGATTAAGCATATATATCCACTGCAATGGTATAAACAAACCCTTTTTGAGCCATGAAAAACATGGCAAAAAGGGCAAAACAACCATCAAAAAGTGGGGTTTTAGGGGCTAAAAGTGACATATTGGGCATAAAAAATACGAGCTGACAACCAAACTAGAAAGGCTAAATGGTGCAAAATGCAGGCAGCCTTCTTAAAAATGGACTAAAAAAGAAATGCGATTTGCTGCAAAATGCAGCAAATCGCTTGTTTTGCAGGCTAGTTTTTCGCTAGAATGGTGTGGAGAACGACACCTGTTTTGTAAAATATATTATAAGATTTTAAGTTGGTGAGTTTATGAGGTTGTAAGTTGGTGAGTTTATAAGTTTTGAGTTTATGAGGCTGTAAGTTGGTGAGGGTTTGAGTTGGTGAGGTTGTAAATTGGCAAGTTTATAAGTTTTTGAGTTTATGAGTTTCGGTGGTAGTAAGTTCATGACCTAACCTAATCGTAAACTAACCAACTCATTAACTCACGAATTTACTAACACCAAAACTCAAAAACTTACACCCTCACAACCGCATAAACTCAAACCCTCACCAACTTACAAACTCATAAACACACCAACTTACAAACTCAAAAACTAATCAACTCACAAACTTAAAACCTCACATCCTATCCCATTTTTTTGTATATTTGCAGTGATTTTTAAAACGTCATATCAATGGAAACCATGCCTGCGGCACGTCCGTTAGAAACCCCTGCACCCACTCGCGCTGCTGGTCAGCGCGACGTTTTGTCGTTAGCCCTCGCGCCCATGCCCCTTTTGCAAGTGGCATTTGTGGGAGTGGGTGCACGCGGACAAATGGCCGTTACGCGATGGTGCCACATCCCAAACGTGCAGATTGTAGCCGTGTGCGACGTGTCTAGGCAAGCCGCAGAAGAGGCTGCGCAACACGTTGAACAGCTAGGCCAGCCACGTCCCACCGCATATTGGGGCGAAAACGCTTATCGACAGCTGTGCCAACAACAGGGATTGAATCTCGTTTATGTGTGTACCGACTGGCTTTCGCACGTGCCGATAGCCCTCCATGCCATGCAGTGCGGCAAATGCGTGGCCGTGGAAGTGCCTGCCGCCTTAACTCTCGACGACATTTGGCAATTGGTAGACACAGCCGAACGCACACAACAACACTGCATGATGCTTGAAAATGCGGTGTACGACCATTTTGAAATGGCCGTGCGCGAGATGGTTCGTGAGGGGTTGTTCGGCGAGGTGGTGCATGTCGAAGGTGGTTATGCACATCCCATTGGGCACCGTTGGACACCCTGGCGCATGGAATATAACCGCCTTACCTGTGGCGACGTCTATCCCACACACAGCATCGGGCCTGCCTGTCAGCTGCTAGACATCCACCGCACCGACCACTTACACTACCTCACCGCCATGCACACCGCCCCCTTTCTGGGCAAAGAGGTGTATAAAGAGGTGATGGGGAAAGCCTGCGACAGCTTTGCCAACGGCGACCAAACCTCTACAATGATACGAACCATGAAGGGCAAAACAATCCTCATACAACATAACGTGATGACACCGCGCCCATATAGCCGCATGTTTCAAGTGGTTGGCACACAGGGATATGTTGCCAAATACCCCACCCCCGAAGTACTACTTAGCCCCAATGCAGCCACTAAAGTGGGCCTTGATATTGCCGAAGACAACACGCCTTTGAGTACTTTGCAAATAGAAACATTGCTCAATCGCTATGCCCCACCCTTTTCGGCCCAAACTATTAGTATGGCCAAGCAGCTCGACTCGCGCGGCGGTATGTCTTATTTTATGGATGTGCGTTTGGCGCAATGCCTGCAACAGGGCTTGCCACTAGACATGGACGTGTACGACTTAGCGGAATGGTGTTGCATTGCCGAACTCTCAAAACTATCTATCGAGCATGGGTCGATGCCCGTAATGATACCCGATTTCACACGCCGCGAAGTATTGCGGTAAATCTTCGAGAGACACCGGAGACATAGGAGGACATCGTAAACGATACCTTGTTTTAAGTCATAATATACAAGCCAAGTGAAAGAATACTCACCAACAAATCATTTTCTGAGACATAACCGCATTTTACCACCGATAAATGGTGAAGGGTTTCATTATTTATTGTATCTTTGTCCAGTATTTCGTACATGAGCGGAGTGTTTATCTTGATTTTGCATCACAAAGACAATAAACTCCTCTCAATTTGTAGAAATAATAAAAGCCAAGACAACTTCAATAAAAAAAGAGTGAGAGGTGCACAATGAACAATAAATTAAAAATGATTTTGT